>NZ_WQPN01000080.1:0-46833 GCF_018785315.1 Clostridium sp. MCC353
GGTTTTCATCGCCAACGGATTCCGCTCCGCCCGGCGTCAAGCCTCCAAGCAGCCCTCCGCCCCCGTCCGTCCCCATTCCCAGGATTCAATGGCGTTACTTTTGCGAATATGTTAAATAAAGATTCCCCAAATCAGCAATACTCACATGCCCGGCTGATGATTACATCGGAATATCCAAATCCATAAATTTCGGCCTTCGTCAGTTTCCCGTTCAAAGTGGCCACAATTTCCTTCATGGTGAAATCCGCCATCTCTTCCAAAGACACGTGTTTTTCCAGCACATCACCCATGTTGATGTCGTGATTATCTTCCATCCGGCGGTAGGTTTCTCCGTTTCCGGTCACTTTTAATACGGGGGCAACCGGATTGCCGATGGAGTTGCCCCGGCCTGTGGTGAAGACTACCAACTGGCAGCCGGCGGCTATTTTGGCGGTGGTGGAGATCATGTCATAGCATGGGGTGTCCATGAGGATCAGCCCTTTTTTGGTGGGCGGCTGGGCGTAGTCCACCATCTCCATGATGGGGCTGTGGCCGCCTTTGTGGATACAGCCTAAAGATTTTTCTTCCAGAGTTGTGATCCCGCCGTCCTGGTTTCCCGGGGATGGCTGGGTTTTGCGGATGTCCTCTCCAGCGTCGATCTGTTCCTGCTCCCGGCCATGGACGATGTCCAGAATCCTCTGGCCCAGTTCCGGGGTGGCGGCGCGCTTGGCCAGGAGGTGTTCGGCGCCGATCATTTCCACGGTTTCACTGAACATGGAGATTCCGCCCATTTCGATGAGGCGGTCGCTGACAAGGCCCATGACCGGATTGGCAACCAGGCCGGAGGTGGCGTCGGAACCGCCGCATTCCACGCCCAGCATCAGTTCGGAAATGTCGCATTCTTCCCGCATACAGGTGGACGCCTCGGTGATCATCTTTTGGGCGATGTGGGTGGCTTTGGCGATGGTGTTAATGGTTCCGCCCTCCTGCTGGATCAGCAGGCCTTCGATGGGCTTGTTGGTCCTCTGCCTTACCAGGGCCAGGAAATCGTCCATTTTGTTCAGTTCACATCCCAAACCGATGGCTACAACTCCGTATATATTTGGATTGGCGCAGAGGCCGACGATGATGTCTCTGGTGCGCTGAAGGTTTTTCGCTGTTTCTCCGCAGCCGTTTTGGTTAATAAATGACACGGCTCCATACAGGCCGTCCGCCGTTTTCCGGGCGACTTCCGCTGCGCAGCCGACGGTGGCCATAATTAACACGTGATTCCGTATTCCCACCGTGCCGTCAGGCCGGCGGTATCCCATAAATTTCATATAAATTCCATCCTTTCTTAACTATAAATTCCCCGGTTAGCGTTTACTGTACGGCGCTGGTTGCGTTGTGGGTATGTACATGACCGCCTTTGGCGATATCCTGTGTTGCAACCGCCATAATTTCCCCGTATTTACGGACCGGCTGCCCCTGGGGGATATCTGTTACCGCAACTTTGTGGTAGATGGGAACTCCGCTGGTGATAAATGTGCAGATTTCGTCGCCGTTCCGGTAACGTACCTGATCCCCATTGCGCAGTTCTGCCGTGACGGTGGCAACATTGTCGCTGGGATGGATTAAAATTGCGTTGAATGTCTGTTCCATGTAAAGTAAGCCCTCCTTTAAACTCCCATTTTAAAATCATGATTCTGTAATATAACCATAATGCAGAATTGATATGACGTCAAGAATCGATTTTCAGTTACAGTTGCCGACCGCATAAAACCAAATATTTTTCATATTTAAAGTGTTTGGAAAATTTCGCAGTTTGGCCTATAATAGTATTCATAAGATTAAATACATTGAAAATCAGCGAGGTAAACCATGGACAACATGCAGCAGGAACCGCAGCATAAGAGACGGGTCCGCTATAAAGGAACCCATCCTAAAAAATACCAGGAAAAATATAAAGAATTACAGCCGCAGAAATACGCGGATACCATCGAAAAAGTGATAAAAAAGGGCAGCACCCCGGCGGGCATGCATATCTCCATTTGCGTGAAGGAGATTCTGGAATTTCTTCAGATAAAACCGGGGCAGACCGGCCTGGACGCCACCCTGGGATATGGAGGCCATACCCTGGAGATGTTAAAATGCCTGGAAAACCAGGGACATCTTTATGCCCTGGACGTAGACCCTATCGAACTTGCAAAGACCAGAAACCGTTTGGCTGATCTGGGTTACGGCCCTGAGATCCTCACCATCCGGCAGATCAATTTTGCCGATATCGACCAGGTGGCCGAAGAAGCCGGGCTTTTTGATTTCGTATTGGCGGATTTGGGCGTATCGTCCATGCAGATTGACAATCCGGACAGAGGATTTTCCTATAAACACGAAGGCCCTCTGGATCTCAGGCTGAATCCTGAAAAGGGGATTTCCGCGGCAGAACGATTAAAAGAGATGGACCGGGAAGAACTGGAAGGGATGCTGATGGAGAATTCCGACGAACCCTATGCCAAAGAGATATCAAAAGCTGTGATCCGTGAACTGAAAAAGGGGAATGAGATTTCCACCACCACCAGGCTCAGGCAGATTATAGAGGAGGCGTTGTCATTCATTCCGGAAGATAAGAGGAAAGAAGCGGTTAAAAAGTCGTGCCAGAGGACATTTCAGGCATTGCGGATCGATGTCAACAGCGAATTCGAGGTGCTGGAAGCATTTCTGGAGAAACTGCCGGGCGTACTGGCTCCCGGAGGCCGGGTGGCCATATTGACCTTCCATTCGGGGGAGGACCGGCTTGTGAAACAGTTCTTCAAACGGTTTTACCGGGAAGGCGTGTACAGTGAGATCGCAAAGGATGTGGTAAGGCCGTCTGCGGAAGAATGCGCCGTGAACAGCCGGGCCAAATCCACGAAGATGAGATGGGCGGTAAAAGCCTGATCTGGGACAGGGGAGAGAGATGGAAACTCCGTATATGTTAATATTATCAGGCGGCATTTATTTCCTGATAGAGATGGAACGGTTGGAAACCGTGGTGCCGCGGCAGCCAAAAGAGGATGGGGATATCCCCGTATTCCTGCTAAACCGTCTGTGCGGTCTGGACGGGCAGGGGGAAAAGAGCGGCTACGTTTTGATCCTCAACAGCGGCGGAGGCCGGTTCGGCGTTGCCGTCCATCTGGCCGAAGGCTTGGAATATGTGAAGGAAGAGGATAAAATGCCGGTTGCCGAAGAGGCCATACGGCGGGAAAACCGGTATCTGGACTGGGTGGTTCCTGTGGAACGGGAACTATGCCCTGGGGCATATGGTCTGAATGTGGCGGAACTATACGAAAAGGCATTGGGCCAGGAACCGGATTATTGGATTTAAAGTGGAGACAGATGGTAAAAGAATATAGAAACCATGGAAAAACAGAAGGTTGGTTCAACGGAGGGAAATATGAGCAGAGCGGAGACAGAAGAAGAGAAAGTTCCCGGTATTTCCGTCGGCATCGGAGAACGGATTTATTTGGTTCCCTTTGAGCGCATCGATGCGATTCAGGAAACGCCCGTGGTGATCCCTGTGCCGGATTCCTCAAAGGAGGTGATCGGAATCACCGTATATGAGGGCCAGACCGTGGCCTACCTGAGGCTGGATGAGGAGCGGACGCTGTCTTCGGCGGTAAAATGCGGAATTCTTCTGAAATACGGGGACGGCAGAAGAATCGGCATGGCGGTTGATGAAATCGGTGATATGTGCGAGATTTCACGGCAGGAGCTGAAAGAACAGGCTGAAGGTCTGAAATATCAGATTTGGAGGGAAATACTGGGTTGATAAGACTATCGGACAGGGAATTTGAATACATTGTTCACTATGTGAAAGAAATTTATGGAATTGCCCTGGAGAAAAAAAGGGTCCTCATTGAATGCAGGCTGAACAGAGAACTGGATAAATGTGGAGCGGATTCTTTCAGCGCCTATTTCCGCATGGTGGAGAGAGATAAGAGCGGAAAGATGGGGGAGGAGATGATACACCGCCTTACCACCCATTATACATATTTTTTGAGGGAACCCCAGCATTTTGATTTTATCCGGGATAAGATACTTCCGGAGGTGGAGAAAAACGGGCCGCGAGAGTGTTATTATATCTGGTGCGCAGGCTGCGCCACAGGGGAAGAATGCTATACCCTGGCCATGGTTTTAAAGGATTATGAGAGCAGCGGAGGCCGTCTGCCTCCTTATCAGATTGTGGCCACCGATATATCGGAGAAGGTGCTGGAACAGGCCAGAAAAGGCTGCTATCCGGTAAAGGAGATGAAGGGGTTTCCTGTTTCCTGGCAGAAAAAATACTGTACGGTGCTGGGGGACGGCACATTCCGGCTGGATGGAAGCCTGAGGGAGAAGATCCAGTTCAGAAATCAAAATCTGCAGGAAGCCCCCCATCCGGTGAGAAAATACGACCTGGTTCTGTGCCGGAATGTTATGATCTATTTCGACGCGGATGTGAGGCAGAAAATTGTCAGGAGTTTGGAGGACAGTTTGAGAAAGGGAGGATATCTGCTTGTGGGGCATTCGGAACTGCTTTCCAGAGGCAACACGACTCTTGAATGCGCAGGGCCGGCCGTTTATAAAAAGGAGTAGCCTATGGATCGGGATGAAGGTTTGGAATCCGGCTTCAGCGGCCGGGTGATTGTGATGGGGGCATCCGCAGGGGGCCCGGGCATTTTGCTGGATATATTAAAAAAACTGCCGGACACCACCTCCGGGATTGTGGTGGTCCAGCATCTCTGTCAGGGGTTTACGCCCCATTTAGTGAAGATTATGGACGAACAGTGCCGGATGAAGGTGAAGGAAGCCGCTGATTTAGAACCCGTATGTGACGGAACCGTATATTTAGCGGCGGCAGGAAGCCATCTGAAGGTTATGAAAGGAAAAACAGGATTTTACCTGAGATATTCGGGGAAAAAACTGTATAACGGCGTCTGTCCGTCGGCGGATGTGCTGTTTGCATCGGCCGCATGCGCTGGAAAAATGGGGATGGGAATCATTTTAAGCGGTATGGGAAAAGACGGAGCAGAGGGGCTTTTGCAGATGCGCAGGGCCGGGGCCCTGACTGTCGGGCAGAATAAGGCCAGCAGCCCTGTTTATGGAATGCCCTATGAGGCAAAAAAAGCGGGAGCAGTTATAATAGAATGCACACCGGAACAAATCGTGGAACAAATTATCAGGTTTTCCGGGAGAGAGGAATAGAGGATTATGGAAAAAGAAATATTGATTGTGGATGACGCCATGTTCATGAGACGTATTATCAAAGAGAGCCTGCAGGATGGAGGCTTTAAAAATCTTTTAGAGGCCAGAGACGGAGATGAGGCGGTAAGGATCTGTAAAAAGGAGAATCCGGACCTCGTATTTTTAGATATTACCATGCCGGGAAAATCCGGGATGGAGGTATTAAAGGAGCTTTTGCATATAAAACCCGATTTGAAAGTGATAATGTGTTCTTCCATCGGACAGGAAGAAACGATACGGAAGGCGTTTCTGGCAGGCGCGGCTGATTTTATCGTCAAACCGTTTCAGAGAGAACGCATAGCGGCGCTTGCCGGTAAATATCTTGAATAGAATTGAAATTAAAAAAGTGCGAGGGATAAAGGGATGAAAAATAAATACAGGGATATGAAAGTTGGAAAGAAGCTGTTAATATCATTTGCGGGTATTCTGCTGCTGTACGCGGTTACGATTGCCGGCGCCCTGATGGCAGTGCGCAGTATTTCGGCTGCTCTGGAGGACTTTTACAATAAACCTTATGAAGTGGTTGGAACGGCGATGAAGATGCAGGCATCGATACAGGGGGTGGGAAGGGATCTGCTCTGTGTCGCTGTTGTGGATGACGAAGAGAAGAAACATGAATATCTGGAGGAGATGAAAACATTTATAGAATATATTGAATCCGGCGTCCCTGAACTGCTGAATAACGAGGCTGGAGACAATACGATCATAAACAAGGTGGGAGACAAGCTGGATGAGTTAAGGCCGCACAGGGATCTTGTGATCCAGCATTTAGAAGCAGGGGAAAATGAACAGGCCCTGGAGGTCTACCGCAGCCAGTATGAACCCAAGGCCATGGAGGCAAGAACTGCCCTCAGCAGTCTTGTGGAGAGTGCCACCAAAGAGGCGGATGATTATCTCAAAACGGCAAAAAATGTTGAGAAGATGATGATAACGTTCATTTTGGTTCTGGCCGCTGTTGTTGTGCTGCTGTCCACGGCTGTGTGGCTCATAACTACCAGAGGCATAACCGTTCCGGTCAATGAGATTCAAAAGGCGGCGCAGCAGGTGGCGGAAGGGAATCTTCACCCTGACCTTACATATGCTGCAAACGATGAGCTGGGTGAGCTGGCGGATAATATCCGCATGACGGTGAGCAACCTCCACGAATATGTATCGGAGATAGAAAAAGCTATGGTTGCGGTGGGCAACGGACAGCTTAAATATAAATCAGAACTGGTTTTTAAGGGAGAATTTGCCACGGTGAACCAGGCCATGGATAAGATAACCCAGCTCCTTCAAGGGTCCATGCAGCAGATCAGCAGCAGCGCGGAGCAGTTATCCGTTGGAGCCGAACAGCTTTCGAACGGAGCCCAGGTTTTATCCCAGGGAGCGTCTGAACAGGCCAGTTCCATCGAAGAGCTGGCCGCCAGCATTAACGAGATATCCGAAAGCGTCAGCAGCAACGCTGAAAATGCGGTGAAATCCAGCCAGTTGGCGGATCAGGTGGGAAATCAGGTCCTGGACAGCAACCAGCAGATGAAACGCATGATGGCGGCAATCGAGGAAATAAAGAAAAATTCCGGAGAAATCGGCGGAATTGTAAAAGAGATCGAAGATATCGCGTTCCAGACCAATATTCTGGCTCTGAACGCGTCGGTGGAAGCAGCCAGGGCAGGGGAAGCGGGCCGCGGTTTTTCCGTGGTGGCGAATGAGATCCGCAGGCTTGCGGCTAAGACGTCCAGCGCCTCCAAACTGACGGCCCAACTGGCGCAGAAGAACACGGTGACGGTGGAAGAGGGGATGCAGGAAGCCGGCGACACGGCCCAGTCCTTGATGAAGGTAGTGGACGGAATGCAGGGGGTCACAATTATGACAGACCGGATTTCCGACGCGTCGGTGCAGCAGGCCGAGGCCATTGTCCAGATCAGAAAGAGCATAGAACAGATTTCAGACATTGTACAGGGCAATTCCGCCACATCGGAAGAGAGTGCTGCGGCCAGTGAAGAGTTATCTGCCCAGGCCCATCTTCTGAAGGATCTGGTAGAACGTTTTGAAATTGATGATTGAGGGAGAAGGGATTATGGATAAGAAGATATTGGTGGTGGACGATGCGTTGTTCATGAGGGCAATGCTGAAAAAGATATTAAAGGAAGGCGGTTTTAATCATATACTGGAGGCCCTGGACGGAGACGAAGCGTGCAGTATCTATGAAGAGGAAAGGCCGGATCTGGTGCTCATGGATATTTCCATGCCTAAGTTGAATGGAATCGAGGCGCTGAAACGGATCCGGGAGATGAATCCCCAGGCATTGGTCATCATGTGTTCGGCAGTGGGACAGGAGGCGATGATTGTGGAAGCGCTGGAAGCCGGAGCCCTTGAATTTATCATAAAACCGTTTAAACCGGAGCATATACTAAAGCCTGTAAAGGCAGCGCTGGGAATCGGGGAGGAGTGAGAATATGAAACATTATTCAGAATTGGATGAGATGTCACATGATATCCTGCGTGAGCTGGGAAATATAGGGACCGGCAATGCCATAACCTCTTTATCAAATATGATTGGGTATTCTTTCAGCGTGGAACTTCCAGAAGTGGAGATCGTGGAATACAGGGAAGTCCCCGATCTGCTGGGAGGGGCGGAAGTATTTGAAACGGGAATCATGCTTCATATCAGCGGGGATTTGTCCGGCATTTTCATGTTTCTGCTGGATGAAGCGTTTACAAAGAGCGTGCTGAATTCCCTTTTGGGAGAGGAAGACCGGGATTTGACGGCAATGGATGAGATGTGCCGGTCCGCTGTCTGTGAGATCGGAAATGTGGTCTGCTGTTCCTATATCAATGCGCTGGCGAAACTGATGAATGTTAAGATACATGTGTCGGTTCCCGACATCTGCAGCGATATGGCCGGGGCTATTTTAAGCGTGCCCATGATCCATTTTGCCAATGTGGGTGAGGAACTTCTGATGATAAAAAACAGGTTCAGCGCCGAACAGCTTTCCTTTACCAGCCATGTGCTGTTTTTGCCGGAACTGGAGTCGCTCAGCAAGATATTGAAAGTGCTTGGGGTGTGATATGGACGCGGTTGTGGTGGGAATTGCAGATGGTAAAACAGTAAAACACCCGGGAAAACTGGTGACATATGCGCTGGGGTCCTGCGTGGGCATCTGTTTATATGATCCGCTGGCCAAAGTAGCAGGAATGGTTCATATCCTCCTGCCGTATCAGAAAGAGGCGGTGAACGCGAAGAATTCCTATAAATTCGCGGATGCGGGAGTGCTGCTTCTGATCCGTGAGATGGAAAAAATGGGCGCTCTGAGATCCAGGATGACGGCTAAACTGGCGGGAGGCGCGGAGATGTTCCAGTATGCCGGAGCCGGAACCAAGATCGGCATGCGCAATGTACAGGCCGCGAAAGAAGCCCTCAGACAGGCAGGTATCAAAATTTCTGCGGAAGATACAGGCGAGAATCACGGACGCACCATCTGGTTTTCTGCTGAAACGGGAGAGCTGGAAGTGAGACGGGTTGGCGGAAGGACAATGATATTATAAATATACCCTTTTAATGGAGGAGTGGTTATGGATATAACGGATAAGCAAACGGTTTTGATAGTGGATGACAGCATATTTATATGCGGACAGATAAAGATGATTTTGAAAGATGAAAATCTGATACTGGCTGAAGCGCATTCAGGGGAAGAGGCGATTCTGGAGCTGAAACGCTGCAGGCCGGATTTAATTCTTTTGGACGTTGTGCTTCCGGATACGGAAGGGTACGAGCTGTGCCAGAAGATAAAGGCGCAGGATCAGAATCAGGCATCCATTATTTTCATAACGTCTAAGGACAGCGACGAAGATGTGGTCAGGGGATTTTCCATGGGCGCCTGTGATTATATCAAAAAGCCGTTTAAAAAAGATGAACTGCGCTCCAGGGTCCTGGCCCATTTGAAGATGAAGAAACAGAAGGATGAGCTGGACAGGATGAACAGGGAACTCCAGATGAACATGGAGAAATTGAATTATATGGCTTTCAGAGACGGGCTGACCGGTTTATACAACCGCCGTTATGTACAGGATGACCTGTTGGATCAGATGGCTGATGAGAGCCGGAACAATGTCAGCGATGTAATTATCATGGGGGATGTGGATAATTTCAAACGGATTAATGACCAATACGGGCATGAGGCAGGCGACATGGTACTGGTCTGCATCTCCAATATCATGGAATCCGTCTGCAGACGCCATAAGGTGGTCAGGTGGGGCGGAGAGGAATTTTTAATTGTGCTGTTCTCCGTGACTGAGGAAGAAGCGTATGAAATCAGTGAAAGGGTGAGGCTGGAGATTGCAGGATTCCCATTCGTACATAATGGGGTGGGATTCCGGTGCACCATCACCCTGGGGCTCAACACTTATGACAAAAGCGTGAGCATGGATGAGAATATAGCCCGGACGGACAAAGCTCTGTATTACGGTAAAAAACATCAGAAAAACTGCAGTGTCTGGTATAGAGAAGGATTAGAGGAGTAGGTGGATATGGGATATTTTGACAGCGATACGCTGGAGATGTTGGATATCTATCTGCTCGAAACAAGCCAGCTTATGGAAAAACTGGATGTAATTTTGATGGACGGGGAGAAATCGGAGACATTTTCGGAGGAAGATATAAATCAAATATTCCGCATCATGCATACCATAAAGAGTTCATCGGCGATGATGGGCCTGACAGAACTGTCGGAAATCGCCCATAGCCTGGAGGACGTGTTTGCCATGCTGCGGGATCATGCCGTTTTGTCGGAAGGCAGGCAGAAAGGGCTGTTGAATCTGCTGTTTGGGGCCTCCGACTTTATTCAAAGAGAGTTGGAACTGATGGTGCATGAGGAATATAAACCATCAGACCCGGAAGGGATGAAACAAGAAATCGCCCAGGCGTTAACCCGGCTGAAAGCGAAGCTGGATTCCCGGGAACCTGTTCCGGGACAGGACAAAACGCCTGAAAACCACGAAACAGACGCCTGCTGGATCAAAGTCTTTTTTGAAAGCGACTGTTGTATGGAACACTTACGGGCCTATATGCTGATGCGCCAAATCAAAGAAGTGATCCCTGACGCCGTCAGCATCCCAAAAAGCCCGGAAAGGGATGAGGGAGCGGAGGATTACATCAGGGAAAAGGGGTTCCTCATACAGGTTCCCCCGGATTTGACCAGCCAGGCTTTGGAAATAATAGGAAGAGGATTATTTGTCCTCCGGTGCGAATTGGCAGGAGGCGGGGGGGCGGAAATGTCCGGAAAGCCGGAAGGGTCTGGAGAGGCGGAAGCGCCTGGAAGGCCGGATGGGGTTGCGGGAGCGGAAATGTCTGGAACGCCGGAAGGGTCTATAAGGCCGGAAATGTCCGGCAGGGCGTGGGCGGATTCAGGAAAGTCTGAGCCGGGAATGGGGAAGTCTTTATCAGGGCTTTCTGAAGCGGCGCAGGAAACGGGAAATTCAGGAGCTGGTATGCGGGAGGAGCCTTTGGAGAAGGAAACGCCCATGACCGGCCCGGCCAAGCCGTCACCCGGAACCGAGGCGGAGAAGCCCCCGGCCGGTCAGGAAAAAACAGTCAGGAATCCTTTAAAAGACAACGGGGAACCGGCTTCCAGAGTGGATATGGATTACGTAAATGTGAGGCTGGACCGCCTGGACGAACTGCAGAATCTGACCGGGGAACTGATTATTTTGATGTCGGCATTCCGCAATGAGCTGAAACTTCCCCGTTATGCGGAACTGGAAGAGCGTTATGGCTATTCGGCAGGGCAGATTCTGAATGATTTGGAAAAAACCGTGATGAATATGAGAATGGTCCCAGTAGCCCAGATCATTCCAAAACTGAAACGCATAGTCCGGGATTTGGGGCGGAAACAGGGGAAAATGATTGAATTTGTGGCTTCCGGCCAGGAAGTGGAAGCGGATAAATACATTGTAGAGCAGCTATATGAAGCCAGCATGCATATCATCCGCAATGCGGCCGATCATGGAATTGAACCTGCGGAAATGAGGAGAAGGGCCGGGAAAGAGGAGTACGGCACCATTTCATTTGAGGTGGAGAGTTCCGGGGGAGATATGATTGTGAGAATCAGCGACGACGGCCGGGGCATCGATGAAGAAAAACTGAGAAAAAAGGCCAGAGAAAAAAATCTTTTTACCAAACCGGAGAAAGAATATTCTCTGGAAGAAATCTATGAACTCTGCACCCTTCCGGGCCTGTCCACCAGAAAAAAGGCGGATGAATACTCAGGCCGGGGGGTCGGGATGGATATCGTGAGAAAGATAACGGAAGACAACGGAGGCCATTTGCGGATTGAGAGCAAAAGGGGAAAGGGCACATCCATTATTATGGACCTCCCCCTGGCCCACACCATCGTGGAAGCTGTCCGTTTTGAAGTGGATGGCTGCATGTTCAGCGTGCTTTCCCACCAAGTCTGCCGCTTTACCGAATGCCGGCCGGAGGAGACGCCGGTTCATGAGGAGCACGGCCGCCGGGTTCTCCTGTATGAGAATCAGATATTCCCGGTGATTGACATCGCTGATTTTTACGGTCTAAATAAAACGCCGGGCGCCAACAGAATCCTGATTCATGTAAAAGGGATCGAAAAACAGGCGTGCCTGCTGGTGGACCGGGTTTACGGGGAAGAAAAACTGGTACAGAAGCCGCTGCCGTCCCTATTCGGGAATAAATTTCAAAGGCAGACTGCCATGAACGGATGCAGCGTGCTGGGAGATGGAAACATCTGTATGGCAGTTGACGTGGAAACTTTAATTTCACTTGCATCCTATGAGGCTGGGAAGGGAGTGACCCCAAATGGTAAATGAGACAGAGCGGAAACTGCTGTGCTTTTCCTCTGATGGAGAAATCTACGCCGTGGAGTTTTCGGATATCGCAGAAATCTGCACCCATGTCAGACTGCAGGCCGTACCCCGCCAGCCGGATTATTTTTGCGGTGTATTTTATTACAAAGGAAGTATTGTTCCTGTTGTGGAGATTGCCTCCACCGGCCGGACCGGGGCAGAAGAGAATGCTGCCGTTTTAGTCGTTAACGGCGTCCCGGATTTATACGGAATCCTGTTGACCGGTTCTCCGTGGATGGAGAGCGTCAGCGGCAGCAATCTTGTGGAAGACTATTCAGGGGCCGTGATACCTGGCTGCTGGGCTTCGAAAGCGGTCTACTGCAAAGAAGACAAAATGATCTGTCTCCTGGATATCAGACGGAGCCAGGAGATGATGGCGGATGTAACGCCATAAAGAAGGGGAAGCTGCGGCGGGAGACCGCAGATGATAGGAAGCGGGGGGCGGATTCCGACCCTAAGAAATACTTGGTCTTCAAGGGCGGAAAAAGACAGGGCGGTGCCCATTCACGGTGAACTCTTTATGGGACTTCACCGTTCAGTGGGCACCTCAGAAACTGATTTGGTTTTCAGTTTCTGCCTGTCTTTTTCCACCCTTGAAGACCAAGTATTTCTAAGGGTCTGCATATGCCCCCCGCTTCCTATCATCTGCAGTCTCCCGCCGCAGCTTCCCCTTCTTCATGGCTGTGTACTGGCTGCACGAAAAATAAAAAGATAAAAAGATAAAAAGATAAAAAGAGTAAAAGATTAAAAACTCCCATCCTATTTTTGTTGCTTTATATAGAGAAAACCAGCAGGAAAGCGGGAGGAGGCGGAGGCCGGAGGGCCAGGGATGCCCAGGGGCCGGGGGGAGCGTCCGCCAGCGGTGCAGGAAGCCATCTGGAAACCGTTAGTGGAACTTAGTCTGCAGGCATCAAAAAAGACGGGCAGAAACTGAAAACCGAATCAGTTTCTGAGATGCCCACTGAACGGTGAACACCCATAAAGGGTTCACCGTGAATGGGCATCGGACCGTCTTTTTTGATGCCTGCGGACTTTAGTTCCACTTACGGTTGGAAGCCGGCTTGCTGCACCGCTGGCGGACGCTCCCCCCGGCCCCTGGGCATCCCTGGCCCTCCGGCCTCCGCCTCCTCCCGCTTTCCTGCGTAACGTTCAGAATAAAATTCCCTCCCGCCATATTTTTTGAAAAAAGTGAAAGATTCCCCCCATTTTGCTGGTATATTACTATATAAAGATCTTTATTAAGAAGCACAGAATACATTCAGCTGAAAACAAACTCTCGAAAGGGAATCACAACCATATGAAAACGAATAAAAACAAACACAATCAACAGGGACGAAATGGAATGGAAAACAGCTCTGAGATACCAAATACCAGCCAGGAAGAACTGTACCGCGCCTGTGAGCCTGTGGCCCGCCTTGTGAGCCGGAGAATACTGTATCCCCTGGGAACCAGGGAAGATGTGGAGGAAGTGGTGCAGGATGTGATGTGCTGCCTTTTGACCTGTCCGGAAAAATATGACCAGGACCGGGCCGGTTTAAAGACCTATGTGGCTGTTTTGGCGCGGAGCAGGGCTTTAAATCTGCGTAGAAAACTGTCCAGGGAACAGACGGTTCCAATGGAAGGAATGTTAGAAATCGGATTGGAAGACAACCGGGTGATGGAGCGGGAAGAACTGAAGGATCTCATAAGCCGCACGCTGAAAGCACTGAAACCCAAGGAACAAAAACTGTTCACCATGAGGTTTTTATACCATATGACCATTACGGAAATCGCAGAACAGGGCGGTCTGTCGCGGGCCGCTGTGGATATCAGGATCTGCCGCCTGAGAAAAAAGCTGGAGCATATTTTTTCCGAAGAAGGGATTATCATTCGGGAAAACAACGACACAGGAGGTGTGAAATGAAACAATTTGACGAGTTGGAAAATTACATAGACGACCATTTGATGATGCAGCTTTCAAAGGATCTCTTCACGGAACTGCCCTCATCTCCATCGGAAAAACGGAGAAAACCGGTCCGGAGGACTATGGCGGGAGAATGGCTGGCGGCGGCTGCCTGCCTTCTGCTGGTGTTTGCAGTTTGGAATTTCAGCAGCATTACGGCAGCGGCGAAAGGGCTGGCGGCATTTTTGTTCGGTGGGACGGTTACGGAAGGGGAAACTGACGGATACTATGTGCTGAGAGAGGCTGCGGCATTTGGAGAAAACGGCGGGTACTGTCTGGAACTGGCATATAGGGATGGAAATGATGTGTATGCTGTGATAACCAAGAACAATGCGGACGGCCTGGGGCCTGTCAGACTGATGGTGGACGGGAACGTTTATGAAGATTTGTATGGGGGAAACAAAGGCCTTACGGTTGCTGAAACAGCTCCCGGGGAGGAGGGGGGAAGTACCTCCATAAAAGGAAAGAGCGAGATACAGTGTCATTTTACCGGGGTGGAAATGAAGAATCATATGACATTTCAGGTGGAGGGGCAGAGCGTTGCCGTCAGTTTGGAATCCCCTCTAAGATTTGCTCTGAACCAGAACATGAGCATGGAAACGGCAGGGATCAGGTGGACGGTTTTCCCTCTGGCGCCTGACCGCAGCATGGTGGGAGTCAGCATGGAGGAAGAATCTGTGTGGGGATCCGGTAAATATCAGTACAGCCTGAAACTTTTAAATCCTGTTTTCATCGGCGCAGATGAAAGAAAATATGAGGCGGAGAGCGTGGGAGAGGATACTCAGGTTTGGAAGATATCTGAGAAGGCTGAGGAGCCGGTCATCGGTTTTGAAACCAGGGGAGTGAGATATGAAATCCATGATTTTGATGAAGGGCTTCTCTCTTACACGTTTCAGGTTCCTGAACGCGGCAGTTCTACAGAGGTTGATGATGTGCTGGTTCTGGACGGCCTGGAACTCAGGGTCAAAAGGGTGACGAGAAGTGAAGAAGACCATATTAAACTGTCTTTTGAACCGGAGACGGAACTGGGCACGCTGATGGGCGGAAGCATGAGGGCAGAAAAGCAGACTTCCCACGGATGCGGGGCCGGGGGAGATGAGTTTTCGTTATCCGTGGGATATACCTATTATGTGATGGCGGATGACCAAAAAACAGTAAAGGAAACCGTTCATCAATTCCCATATCAGACCGGGGATCAGATGACAGTGACAATTGAAGAGCTGAGGATTGAGAAAGAAGTGGAGGGTGAGGTGAGGTTTTAGGTTTGCCCTGTTGAAATGTGCCGCAAAATAGCATATAATGGAACTGAATTAATTTGCAGAGGAGAAAAACCACCATGGGAATGATACAGAATGACTGGCTTACAGAGATCGGCGGCGAATTCAGAAAACCATATTATGCACAGCTCTACAAGTTTATAAAGAACGAATACAGTACGCGGGTGATTTATCCCCCCGCAGAAGACATATTTAATGCGTTTCATTTTACCCCATTGAGCGAAGTTAAGGTTGTGATCCTGGGGCAGGATCCTTACCACAATGTGAATCAGGCCCATGGCCTCAGCTTTTCCGTTATGCCTGAACAGAAGGAGATTCCTCCGTCCCTGGTTAATATTTATCAGGAATTAAAAGACGATCTGGGCTGCTATATCCCCAATAACGGTTATTTGAAAAAATGGGCGGATCAGGGAGTGCTGATGCTGAACACGGTTTTGACCGTGCGGGCCCATCAGGCCAATTCCCACCAGGGAAGAGGATGGGAGCAGTTTACCGACGCAGTGATCCATGCTGTGAACGAACAGGACAGGCCCATCGTTTACATGCTGTGGGGAAGGCCGGCCCAATCCAAGATACCGATGCTGACGAATCCAAAACATTTGATTTTGAAAGCGCCGCATCCAAGCCCGCTATCCGCTTTCCGCGGATTCTTCGGATGTAAGCATTTCAGTCAGGCCAATGAATTTTTGAAGGCTAACGGAGCGGATCCGATTGACTGGCAGATTGAAAATATATGAGAAGAACAGGAGATAGCATATGTCAGTGATTGAGATACTAAAGGTGATCGTGCTCGGAATCGTGGAAGGGTTTACCGAATGGCTTCCCATAAGCAGCACCGGCCATATGATTCTTGTGGACGAGATCATACAGTTCAATATAACGGAAGAATTCCGGAATGTATTCATGGTGGTGATCCAGCTGGGTGCCATTCTGGCGGTAGTTGTTTTATATTTTAAAAAACTGAATCCGTTTTCTTCATCAAAAAAGCCCGCACAGAAGAGGGCGACCTTGATTTTGTGGCTGAAGATTGTGGTGGCCTGTATTCCCGCCGCCATATTCGGATTTTTAATCGATGATTGGATGGAAGCCCATCTGATGAACTCTTATGTGGTGGCTGCGATGCTGATTCTGTACGGAGCGCTTTTCATTGTGATAGAGATGAGAAACCAGTATAAGGAGCCGCTGATAACGAGAACCACCCATTTGACTTATCAGACCGCGTTGTACATCGGATTGTTTCAGGTGCTGGCTCTGGTGCCCGGAACCTCCAGGTCAGGGGCTACGATATTAGGCGCCATGCTGTTGGGATGCTCCCGCAGCGTTGCGGCAGAATTTTCATTTTTCCTTGGAATACCGGTTATGTTTGGGGCCAGCTTATTGAAACTTCTGAAACATGGGATACACTTTTCAGGGGCGGAACTGTTTTATCTGCTGCTGGGCATGGTGATCGCGTTTGTTGTCTCCATTTATTCCATCAAGTTTTTAATGGGGTATATCAGAAAGAATGATTTTAAGTTTTTTGGATATTACAGAATTGTATTGGGAGTGATTGTGCTGATCTATTTTGGCATCACATCAGTTGTCGCATAAAAATACAAATAAAAAAGAAGGAACCGGTTAACCGAATGTTTCCTTCTTTTTTACTTTCCCCCCGCCTGCTTACGGCAGGAACATCTGCTCAATCTTTTTTCCTGCGTCATCTTCGTCTACTCCATTGAAATAAAATAATAAATGTCCGTATTGAGTTACCAGGCTCCGTTTCATCTCATCATAACTTTTTGCATTGACTTTCTTGGTACCGCATTCAACAAATATGTCGCATACAAATGAATTGGCTGTATTGATCAGCATTGAAATCGGCACCGGATTGTATCTCTGCAACGTGTCTACCCGTCTTTTTACCATACCCCAACCTCCTTTTAACCGGGGATAGCAAACTATCCGTTAACAAGTAACAGCGCTTTAAAGTAGTAACGTAGTATTTATAACTACTTATATGTCAATTCTATCACTTTTGTGGAAAATGTACAAGTATTTAGGGGTAATATATTACAAAATTCATAAAAACTTAATAAAATTAGGCAAAAATACGAGAAATATTCGAAACTGTAAATGATAAACTAAAAATGTATTGGTAAATTCAGGCATAAGAAAAGAGAAAGTGAAATATATGCAAAATTCGCATAAAAAATCACTTTCCCCGCATAATTACAAATGTTATTATATCCGCCAAGTTCAAAAAATTTTTGTTACCTGAGCGGATACCTTACACAAGGCCTTCCGCAATCTCATAGATCAGCCGCTCGGAATCTTCCCAGCCAAGGCATGGATCGGTGATCGATTTTCCGTAGCAGTGCTCGCCTACCTTCTGGCAGCCTGATTCGATATAGCTTTCAATCATCACTCCCTTTACGAAGTTACAGAGTTCTGAGGAGTGGCGTCTGCTGTGAAGTACTTCTTTCACGATACGGATCTGTTCCTGATACTGCTTGTTGGAATTGGAGTGGTTGGCGTCCACGATGCAGGCCTGGTTTTTCAAATTCCGTTCACTGTAAAGGTGGTGAAGCAGAATCAGGTCTTCATAGTGATAGTTAGGCAGGCTCTGTCCGTGTTTGTTCACCGCGCCCCTTAAAATGGTGTGGGTCAGCGGATTGCCTTCCGTTTTCACTTCCCAGCCGCGGAAGATGAAGTCGTGGCCCTGCTGGGCTGCCACAACGGAGTTGAGCATGACGGAAAGATCCCCGCTGGTAGGGTTTTTCATGCCCACGGGAACCTCACAGCCGCTGGCGGTCAAGCGGTGCTGCTGGTTTTCAACGGAACGGGCGCCTACGGCTATGTATGACATTAAATCCGACAGATAATTTAAATTCTCCGGATAGAGCATCTCGTCCGCGGTGGTCAGGCCGGTTTCTTCGATCACGCGCATATGCATCCTTCGGATGGCTAAAATACCTTCATACATATCGGGCTTTTTCTCAGGATCGGGCTGGTGAACCATGCCCTTATAGCCTTCTCCGGTGGTTCTGGGTTTGTTGGTGTATACCCTTGGAATGATGATGACTTTGTCTTTCACCTTTTCCTGAACCGGCGCCAGACGGCTGGTATAGTCGCAGACGGAATCCTCATTGTCCGCGGAACAGGGGCCGATTACCACAATAAATTTATTGCTTTCCCCTGTGAATACTTTTTTTATCTCTTCATCCCTTATCTTTTTAGCGGCAGCCACTGCCGGCGGCACTGGAAACTGTTCCCGGATTTCGTCCGGGGTAGGTAATTTATTAACGAATTGGAATCCCATTTTTCCCTCTCATTCTTTCGCTGCGCTTCCGTAATTTGGTTAAAAGCCATACTCATATGGGCAAATCTTACGGTCAATGTAAGCGAATCGTAAATTGACTGGTGTCTAACAACCCATTATAATATAAAAGTGTTGATTCATCAATAATTTTTTCGTAACAGTTTAGACGGCGGGAAAGTTGGTTGAAAAAGCAGCGTCAAGCTTGCTTGTAAGCTGCTTTTTTAACCAATTTTCACATCGGATGAACATCCGGTGCTTCTTGACCGGCCTTTTCGGTCAGGAAGATGAGCCGTCTGAACTGCTGGAAACGAATGGAATGGAGAAAAGAATGAAAAAATCTTATTTAATTATTATGGCGGGTTTCATCGCGTTATCAGTTACCGCCTGTCAGCCAAAGAACAGTCAAAACCAGAATTCCAATACGCAGGAGACGACGGCTGAGGCCACAACAGAGGAAGCCGTGGTGGATGTGGATTTAAACGAGATACAGAAAAAGGTACAGGAAGCATACGGCGAAGGCTATATACCCAGCATGGATTATGACGCTCAGGCCATGGAAGACCTGTTCGGCATCAGTAAGGATATGTATGAGGAATTTATCGCCCAGGGGCCGATGATCAGCGTTCATGTGGATACATTTATTGCCGTAAAGGCGGCGGAAGGCAAGGCGGACGCAGTGGAAGAGGCGCTTAACGCATACCGTGACAAACAGGTCAATGATTCTGTTCAGTATCCGATGAATCTGCCGAAAGTTTCTTCCTCCCAGGTGGTGCGCCACGGTGATTATGTGTTTTTCGTCATGCTGGGAACACCGGATGAAGAAGCGGAATTAAAGGGTGAAGAAGAGGCTTTGGAATCAGCCAGGGAGAATAATCAGATTGCCATTGATATTATCGATGGATTCTTTCAATAATCAGGAGATCATATGGTATTCAGCAGCTTATTGTTTTTATTCCGGTTTCTGCCGGTAATGTTAATCATATATTTCGCTGCGCCAAGGAGGCTTCGCAATGGGATTTTATTCCTTGGAAGCCTCTTTTTTTATGGATGGGGCGAGCCGGTTTATATTGTGCTGCTGTTGTTTTCAACAGCAGTGGATTATACTCACGGAAAACTGATCGGCCGTTTTAGAGAAGAGGGAAAGGAAGCCGGGGCCAGGGCAGCGTTAATCTCCTCCATGGTCATTAATTTGGGGCTGTTAGGCTTTTTTAAGTATTTTTCCGGGCTGCCCCTGCCGGTGGGGATTTCATTTTACACCTTCCAGACCATGTCCTATACCATCGATGTATACCGTGGAAATGCCAGAGTGCAGAATAATATTGTGGCATTCGGCGCCTATGTGTCCATGTTTCCCCAGTTGATCGCCGGGCCCATCGTGCGTTACAGCACCATTGAAGAGGAGCTGACGGGCAGAAGGGAAAGTGAATCCCAATTCGCGCTGGGGGTCAGGTATTTTGTCATAGGTCTGGGGAAAAAGGTGCTGTTAGCCAACCAGATGGGAGCCTTATGGACGGAAATCCAGGGGATCATGCAGCCGGACCGGTCGGTTTTCATGGCCTGGATGGGGATTTTTGCCTTCGGAATGCAGATTTATTATGATTTTTCAGGATATTCGGATATGGCGGTGGGGCTGGGCCACATGTTCGGTTTTCATTTTCCTGAGAATTTCCATTATCCCTATATGGCGGAAAGCATCACGGATTTTTGGAGAAGATGGCATATCTCTCTCGGCACCTGGTTTAAGGAATATGTGTATATCCCCTTAGGGGGCAATAAAAAGGGGAAAATGAGACAGGTTTTCAATATCATGGTTGTCTGGACCCTGACGGGGATCTGGCATGGGGCAGGGCTCAACTATCTTCTCTGGGGCGTCTATTTCGGCGTGCTGCTTTTGATTGAAAAGCTGTATTTAGGCCGTTTTATTAAAAAATGGCCCTCTCTTCTGCGCCATGGGTATGCCATGGTTCTGGTATATCTGGGCTGGGTGCTGTTCGTGCATGAGGACATGGGGCAGGGAATCCGCTTCCTCGGGGAACTGTTCGGTTTCGGCGCTTCTATGGAAATGACGGGCCGCACCTGGTATCTCTTTGTGTACAACTTTCCGCTGATGATATGCTGCGCCGCCGGGGCTTCGGGATATGTGAGCGTGCTGGCCGGGAAGGTATTTGGAATCAAAGGGGAAGAAGAGATTGAAGAAGGGCTGACCCTGGGAAAAGGGGTGGCGGCCGCACTGTTTGCGGCGGCGGTCCTGGTGGTGACAACTGCTTATCTGGTGAATGCAGGGTACAATCCGTTCCTGTATTTCCGGTTTTAAGGGAGGTGGATCAGATGAGAAAGAGCGGCAGCAGAGTGGTGACAGGCGTCTTTTTGGCCTTTTTGTTCGGCGTATCGGCAGCGGGCGTCTTATGGCCTGAGAAGGGATTTTCTGAATCGGAAAACCGGTATTTGCAGACAAAACCGGAATTTGTAATGAAAGACCTGATAAATGGAAGCTATGGAACGGCTTATGAAGCCTTTCTGGGGGACCAGTTCCCTTTGAGGGACGGCTGGGTGGGGCTTAAAGTGAAAGCGGAACAGGCCCAGTTAAAAAAGGATGTGAACGGGGTCTATCTGGCAAAAGACGGATACCTGATCGAGAAGTTTGAGAGGGAGGATTTAGAAGGGCCCCAGCTTGACAAGAATATCGATGCGGCGGCTCAGTTTGCCGCACGTATGGGAAAAAAGCTGGGACAGGAACATGTGCGGGTGATGATGGTGCCGTCCGCCTCCCAGGTATTAACGGATAAACTGCCGGCTTTTGCAGCACCATATGACCAGGAACAGGTCACCCGCCGCATCCGGGAAAAACTGGCTGAAACCGGGGCGGGTACTGAAATGATGGTTCCGGTTCTGGAACAGATGAAGGAACACAGCCAGGAGGACATTTATTACAGGACGGATCATCACTGGACGGCGGCAGGCGCATATTATGGATATGAGATATGGGCAGAATCCATGGGCATTGAGCCGTGGAGCAGGGAGATGTTTACGGAGGAAATTGTTTCGGAAGACTTTCTTGGAACGGTGTATTCCAAAGTGAATGTTAAGGTCCGGCCGGACAGCATCCGGCTTTTTCTGCCGAAAAAGGAAGAGCGGTATCAGGTGGAGTACGACGGGCTTCCGAAGGTGTATGACAGCTTATATAACTTTAAGGCTCTTGAGGGAAAAGACAAGTATGGGGTCTATCTGGACGGGAACCATGGGCTGACGGTCATAAACAGGGAAGCTTCAGGAAGTGGGGAAACTTCAGGGAGCAGGGAAGATTCAGAAAACAGCAAATCTTCAGAAAACAGCGGCCGGAAGCTTCTGATCGTAAAGGATTCTTTCGCCCACAGTTTCGCTCCATTTGCGGCCAATCATTTTGATACGGTTTATATGGTGGATTTGAGATATTTTAATATGGGAATTGAGGAATTTATGGAAGAAAACGGGGTGACGGATTTGCTGGTCCTGTACCAGATTCCCGGATTTTCTACGGAAACCACAGTGAGCAAGCTGCTGTGGCAGGGTTAACATTTCAGGAAATCTATGGTAGAATGGACTGGATAGTGAGGAGGTAACACATGAAATCATTGGTTATTGCAGAAAAACCGTCCGTCGCCCGTGACATTGCCCGGGTGCTCAAATGCAGCCAGAAGGGAAACGGATATATAGAAGGAAACCAGTACATTGTGACCTGGGGACTGGGCCATCTGGTTACACTGGCCGATCCGGAGGATTACGATAAAAAATATAAAGAATGGAAGATGGAGCATCTTCCCATGATACCCGATGTATTTAAGCTGGAAGTGATCAAGCAGACCGGAAAGCAGTATCAGGCGGTGAAAACCCAGATACACAGAAAAGATGTGGGACAGATCATCATCGCTACGGATGCGGGGCGGGAAGGGGAACTGGTGGCCCGTTTGATCCTCAAAAAGGCGGGCAGCCAAAAGCCTTTAAAGCGGCTCTGGATTTCTTCGGTTACGGATAAGGCGATCCGGGAAGGCTTCGCCCATTTAAAGGACGGAAAGGAATATGAAAACCTGTATGACGCCGCCATGTGCAGGGCGGAGGCGGACTGGCTGGTGGGCATCAACGCTACCAGGGCTTTAACCTGTAAATACAACGCCCAGTTATCCTGCGGGCGCGTCCAGACGCCAACCCTGGCCATGATCGCCAAACGGGAAGCCCAGATCAGGGAATTCAAACCCCAGCCCTATTATGGAATCGCGGCGAAAAGCGTGAATCCCGCCATTTCTCTGACCTGGCAGGATAAGAAGACGAAAAGCAGCCGGTCTTTTGACAAGGAGAGGATGGAAACGCTATTCCGGTCCCTTCAGGGAGAGAGCGCGGTTGTGGCAGACATCAAAAAGGTGCCGAAAAAATCATTTGCGCCCTTGCTTTACGATCTGACCGAGCTTCAGAGGGACGCCAGCAAGCGGTTTAATTATTCGGCCAAAGAAACGCTTAACATCATGCAGCGTCTCTATGAAAACCATAAGGTGCTCACCTATCCGAGAACGGATTCCAGGTATCTGAGCAGCGATATTGTGCCCACTTTAAAGGAGAGGCTGGACGCCTGCGGCGTGGGGCCTTACAGGAAACTGGCCGGGAAACTGATGTCGGCTTCCTTTTCCACGAAAGCCTCTTTTGTCAATGACAGCAAAGTGACCGACCATCACGCCATTATCCCTACGGAGCAGTTTGTACAGCTTGATCATATGACCATCGACGAGCGGCGGATCTACGATCTGGTGGTGCGGCGTTTTCTGGCCGTTTTATATCCGGCTTATGAATATGAGCAGACGACTTTGACCTGCACAATCGGCGGGGAGGACTTTACGGCCCGGGGCGCGATTGTGAAGAGCATGGGCTGGAAGGCGGTCTATGAAGGGGAAGACGAGGACGATGAGGATGAGGAAGAAGAGGTGAAGAGCCAGACCCTTCCCGATTTGAAACAGGGGCAGAAGATATCCGGGCTCCAGCTCCGTCTGACGGAAGGGAAAACCAAGCCGCCGGCTCCATTTACGGAAGCGGCCCTTTTATCAGCTATGGAAAATCCCAGCGCCTATCTGGAAACCCAGGATAAGGCCATGGCAAGAACCTTGGGGGAAACCGGAGGGCTTGGGACGGTGGCTACCAGGGCGGATATTATAGAGAAGTTATTTTCCAGTTTCCTGCTGGAAAAGAGGGGAAAGGACATCTATCTGACAGGAAAGGCCAGGCAGCTTCTGGAACTGGTTCCCGAGGATTTAAAGAAGCCGGAAATGACTGCGGACTGGGAGATGCGTCTGTCCAAAATCGCCAAGGGAAGCCTGAGGCGGGATACCTTTATGAAGGATATCCGGGGCTATTCGGCGGAGCTGATCGGGCAGATAAAGACCGGGGACGGAACCTTCCGCCACGATAATCTCACCAACACAAAATGCCCCCAGTGCGGAAAACGGATGCTTTCCGTCAAGGGTAAAAACAGTGAAATGCTGGTCTGCCAGGACCGGGAATGCGGCTACCGGGAAACGGTTGCCCGGACCAGCAACGCCAGGTGTCCAAACTGCCATAAGAAGATGGAACTGCGGGGAAAAGGGGACAGCCAGATCTTTGTGTGTAAATGCGGCTATAAGGAGAAGCTGGCTTCTTTCCAGGAGCGGAGGAAAAAGGAAGGGGCAGGGGTTACAAAGCGGGATGTGGCCGCCTACCTGAACAAGCAGAAAAAAGAGGCCCAGGAACCGGTGAACAATGCATTTGCGGCGGCATTTGCCAAGATCAAACTGGATGAGAAATAGGACTGGAGCGAGGAGGATTTGTTATGAATTCGGATTACATTACATTTACTATTAAGGAAAAGAAAAATATCGCTCTCATTGCCCATGACAATGAGAAGCCAAAGCTGATCGAATGGTGTAAAGAACACAGCGAAATCCTGAAAAACCACAAGCTTTACGGCACGGGGACAACGGCCAGGCTGATCACGGAAAAGACGGGGCTGACCGTAAAGGGATACAACAGCGGCCCCCTGGGCGGCGACCAGCAGATCGGCGCAAAGATCGTAGAAGGTGTGATCGATTTTGTAATATTCTTTTCCGATCCCCTGACTGCCCAGCCTCATGACCCGGATGTAAAGGCGCTTATGAGAATCGCCCAGGTTTATGATATTCCCATGGCCATCAACAAGGCTACGGCGGATTTTATGATAAAGTCCCAGTATATGCAGACCACCTATGACCATGAGGTGATAAATTTTAAGAAGAATGTGAAAGACCGGGCGGAACAAATGTAAAGGTGTTATTTTGCAACAGTTCAGATAGGTTTGCGCATTTACTGCGCGGACCGTACGAAAACATAGCGGCTGCAGGCATCCAGCCCCTCGCCGCAGGCGACTTTAATGGGCTGGATGCGTAACAGTTCAGACCTGTCTGAACTGTTACGTTATTTTTAGGTTGCGTTTGGTCCGGAAAGCTGATATGCTGATGGTATAAAAGAGGAAAGGATGTGAAGCAGAGTGGAAGGTCGAAGTCACAGTAAGAAGGCAGACAGCAATTATCATGGGCGGATGGCAATGTGGACGCCGGAGCCGGAACCTGAACCAGACGGAACCGACTTCTGCTTTGCATTGCCGGAATTGTATTGCTTATGACAGCCATGGTCTGCTTTTCAGGAGTGTGTCTGAAAACTGCTTTCCGTCAGATGTGCGTACGCGCAGATGGCGGAAATGAATTTTCAGGTACACGTTGAGGGAAACGCGTCGCCGTGGCTGCTTTTTTGTCTTGCTTTCAACCGATATCGATGGAGGATCTACATAAAAAGATGGAGTTGAAAGGAGATCATGATGCAGGAAATTTTTGATATGGATGAGCTTTTGAATCTGGTGGAGGAGCGTCAGTTTCGGAGGCTGAAAGAGATTTTAAATGAGATGAACGAGGCGGATATCGCCGATTTTATCGAGGAACTGGATTCGGAGAAGAAGGTTGTGGTTTTCCGCATGCTCTCCAAGGAACTGAGCAGCGATGTATTTGCCTGCCTGGCGCCGGAGACGCAGCAGCATATTATCAACAGCATCGGGGATTATGAATTGGGAGCGATCATTGAAGATTTGTATGTGGACGATGCGGTGGATATGCTGGAGGAACTTCCGGCCAGCGTGGTGAAGCGCGTGCTGAAGATCGCGACCCCGGAGACCAGAAACCTGATCAACCAGTTTTTGAACTATCCGGAAAACAGCGCGGGCAGCATTATGACTGCCGAATATGTGGGGTTAAAGCAGACCATGACTGTGGAGGAGGCATTTGCCTATATCCGTAAGCATGGGGTGGATAAGGAAACCATTTATACCTGCTATGTCATGGACGCCAAACGGCTTCTGGAGGGCGTGGTGACGGTGAAGGATCTTCTGATGAATCCCTATGATACGGTGATCCGGGATATCATGGATACCCATGTGATAAAAGCGGTGACCACAGACGACCAGGAAGACGTGATGGACAGTTTCCAGAGATACGACCTTTTGAGTTTACCGGTTGTGGATCAGGAAAACCGTCTGGTGGGAATTATAACCGTTGACGATATTGTGGATGTTATGGAACAGGAGGCCACGGAAGACTTTGAGAAAATGGCCGCTATGGCGCCCAGTGAGAAGCCCTATCTGAAAACCGGGGTGTTCCAGCTGGCGAAAAACAGGATTATGTGGCTTTTAATCCTCATGGTCAGCAGCATGGTCACAGGCGGGATTTTGGCAAAGTATGAAAATGCGTTTACGGTCATCCCTCTGCTGGTTACATTTATCCCCATGCTCACGGATACGGGGGGCAATGCGGGAAGCCAGAGCAGCACTCTGATCATCCGCGGTATGGCAGTAGGGGAGATTGAGGTCACGGATATTCTGAAGGTGCTGTGGAAGGAACTGCGGGTCGGAGTGGTTGTGGGCGTGATTCTGGGTTTTGTTAACTATATCCGCCTTGTGATCATGTTTCCGGGCAATGAGATGCTCTGTCTTACGGTTGTCCTCAGCTTATTTGGTACGGTTGTGCTGGCAAAAACAATCGGGTGTATGCTGCCTATCGCGGCAAAAGTGGTAAAGATGGATCCGGCCATTATGGCGGCCCCCCTGATCACAACGATTGTGGACGCGTTCAGCCTGATCATATATTTTCAGCTGGCTTGTATGCTGCTCAATCTGGTATAAGAATGTTGCCGGTTTTACGGCAGATGCAAAAAAGGCTGCAAGAAAGGAGAAGTGTATATGGGTACTAGAATTATAACGATTGGCAGGCAATTTGGCAGCGGGGGACGGTGTATCGGGGAACGGGTTGCGAAAGAACTGGGAATCCCTTGCTATGACCGGGCATTGATCGAGATGGCATCCAAAGAGATGGGGGTGGATGAATACGATCTGGAACGGGTGGACGAAAGTGCGGTCAGCCGCTTCTTTTCCCTACACAAGTCCCCGAGCTACACGCAGTCGGCCATGGATTACGGCCTGCCGCTGAATGACAACATGTTTCTGATCCAGAGCCAGATCATCATGAAACTGGCGCTGAAGGAGGACTGTGTGATAATCGGCCGCTGTGCCGATTATGTGCTCCGCGATCATCCGGGCTGCATCAATGTATTTATCTGCGCATCCAGAGAGGACCGGAAAAAGCGGATTATGGAACGGTATGAACTGTCGGAACGGGATGCCGTGGACGCCATTAAAAAGGTGGACCGGAAGAGGAAATATTATTACGAAACTTATACGGACAACAACTGGGGCAGCATCGAATCCCATCAGGCCCTCTTCAATGTGAGCCTTCTGGGAGAGGATGAAGTGGTCCGGCTGATAAAGGATATGTATCTGGATAAATAGCAACCGTTTACACGGCCTGTCTTTTTGAATGAAAAAGCCGCTTATTATTTTTCTTGACAGGAATAGTGTCCGGTGCTAAACTTACTGACATAAACAGGGAGCTCGTGAGCGGGCTGAGAGGAAGTAATCGAACTTCGACCTATATAACCTGATTTGGGTAATGCCAACGTAGGGAAATAGTGATATATCTTAGATTCCGGATTTGGATGAGGATGGAGATAGAAGCCTGTGCCGTGCGTGGCACAGGCTTTTTTTCATTGGAAAGTGCGTCCTATGAAATAAAAAAGCCCTCCTATGCCAGCTTTGCTGGCTATGGGATCGCACTGCGTAACGCATATAATGCGGCGGTAGGGAATTATGCCGCTGAAGCGGCCCGCCGCAGGCGGAGAATCCCGCAAGCGGGATTCTTTATTGTGCTGCTGCGTAAAGAACAATTTGGGCCTATGGAACGAATCATGAGCAGATCCCAGACAGGTGCAGAGGAGGAAATGATATGAATTACTCAACGCAGATGGATGCGGCCAGAAAAGGCATTTTAACGAAGGAAATGAAGGCGGTGGCTGAGAAAGAGCAGTATGATCCCCGGGAACTGATGAAACTGGTGGGGGAGGGAAAGGTGGTGATCCCGGCCAACAGGCTGCACAGGTGTCTGGAGCCCAATGGAATCGGCTCCATGCTGAAAACCAAGATCAACGTGAACCTGGGAACCTCCAGGGACTGCCGTGATCTGGATATGGAGCTGAGAAAGGTCAATGACGCGGTTTTAATGGGAGCCGAGTCCATCATGGATCTCAGTTCTTTCGGGGATACTCAGGCGTTCAGACGGAAGCTGACAGCGGAATGCCCGGCGATGATCGGTACGGTGCCGATTTATGACGCAGTGGTATATTACCACAAACCTTTGAAGGAGATCACATCGGAAGAATGGATTAAGATCGTGGAAATGCATGCGGAGGACGGTGTGGATTTTCAGACCATTCATGTGGGCATTAACAGGAGCACTGCCCGGCGGTTTAAGGAGAACAGGAGGCTGACCAACATTGTTTCCCGTGGCGGCTCCATCATTTTCGCGTGGATGGAGATGACAGGGCAGGAAAATCCGTTTTATGAGCATTATGACAGGATTCTGGATATCTGCCGGGAGTACGATGTGACCCTGAGTCTGGGCGATGCATGCAGGCCGGGGTGCATTGAGGATGCCACGGACATTTCCCAGATTGAAGAACTGGTCACTTTGGGTGAGCTTACCAGGAGGGCTTGGGAGAAGGATGTGCAGGTGATTATCGAGGGGCCGGGGCATATGCCTCTCAGCCAGATTGAAGCCAATATGAAGATCCAGCAGACGGTCTGCAAGGGCGCGCCATTTTACGTGCTGGGGCCGCTTGTGACGGATATCGCGCCGGGATATGACCATATCACGGCGGCCATCGGCGGGGCGGTTGCTGCGTCGGCCGGGGCCTCGTTTCTCTGTTACGTCACTCCTGCCGAACATCTGCGTCTGCCGGATGAGCAGGATGTGAAAGAAGGGATTATAGCCTGTAAAATAGCGGCTCATGCGGCGGATATCGCAAAAGGGGTGAAAGGCGCCAGGGACTGGGATTACAGGATGAGCACTGCCAGGAAGAACCTGGACTGGGAAGGGATGTTTGAACTGGCTGTCGACCCTGATAAGGCCAGAAGCTACAGGGCGTCTGCGAAGCCTGAGAAGGAAGATACCTGCTCCATGTGCGGGAATTTCTGTGCGGTGAAGAATATGAACCGGATTCTGGAGGGGGAGATTGTGAGCATTTATGATGAGTGAGGCGGTGGGGTTAACACTACCATCCCCACACTAAAGCGTGCCAGACTAAAGCGTGCCAGACTAAAGCGTGCCACACTAAAGCGTGCCAGACTAAAGCGTGCCACACTAAAGCGTGCCAGACTAAAGCGTGCCACACTAAAGCGTGCCACACTAAAGCGTGCCACACTAAAGCGTGAAGGCATTTTCGAAAATGGCTTCACGCTTTACACTAAACCCCCAAGTCAGTCATGTAAAAAAGGAGAGAAAAAGACTATGAAAGTAAATGTAAAGAAAATTGTAGTGAGCGGTATGCTGATAGCGGTGGCAGTATCCTTATCCAGCTTCTCCATCCCCATCGGAGCATCCAAATGTTTCCCGATCCAGCATCTGGTGAACGTGGTTGCCGGAATATTTTTAGGCCCTGTATACGGCGTTTCCATGGCATTCTGTACCTCTTTGATCCGCAACCTCATGGGAACCGGAAGCCTTTTGGCATTCCCGGGAAGCATGGTGGGCGCATGGCTGGGGGCGGTGATGTTTAAATACAGCAATAAGCTGGCAATGGCGTATATCGGCGAAGTATTCGGCACCGGGATTTTGGGCGGAATGCTCTGTTATCCGGTGGCGACCATGATCATGGGAAAGGAAGCTGCTGTTTTTGCCTATGTGCTGCCATTTTTGATGAGCACCCTTTGCGGAACGGTGATTGCGGCAGTGCTGGTAGGGGCGCTTTATAAATCCGGGGCATTTGCTTATTTGAACCACATGCTGGCGGAGAATTAGAAGGGAAGAAAATACATATGAGCATACAATCCCATACACAAATAATATCAAATATCCGCAGGGAATCCCCCCTCATTCACTGCATCACCAATTATGTGACCGCAAATGACGTGGCAAACATGCTGCTGGCCGTCGGCGGCTCCCCCATTATGGCTGATGGAATGATGGAGGTTGAGGAGATCGTGGGCATCAGCCGGGGGCTGATGGTAAATATCGGAACCCTGAATGAAAATAAGCTGGAATCCATGGTGAAGGCTGGTAAAAAAGCCGGTGAACTGGGCCTTCCGGTGGTATTCGACCCGGTTGGGGCGGGAGCTGGAAAATTCCGGACGAAAGCCGCTTTAAGAATCCTGAATGAATTCCCCTGCCGCGTGATACGGGGAAATGCGTCGGAAATAAAGGCGCTGGTCTGCGGCACTGCCAGCACAGGCGGTGTGGACGCGGAGAAAAAGGACCGGCTGGAGGAAGAGAACCTGGACTATTTTCTGGAATTGGGAAAACAACTGAGCAGAAAAACAGGTGCGGTCACCGCTATAACAGGCGCGGCGGATCTTGTTACGGATGGAACACAATCGTTTATTATCAGAAATGGCGATCCCGCCATGGGCCGTATAACGGGCAGCGGGTGTATGCTGGACGGGATCATTGCCGCGTTCTGCGCCTGTGGGGAAGAGGGATGTTCCGCCACAGAGCTGACCGCGCTGGCTATAGCGGCGGAAGGGATATGCGGTGAAACAGCGGCGGAAAAAATGGCTGAAGCCGGAGCGGGCACAGGAAGTTTCCGGATGTATTTGATCGATGCCATGAGCCGTCTGACGGATGAAAGGCTGATGGGAGGTGCTGAAATTGAAATTCGATAGATCAATGCTTCTTTTATATGCGGTGACTGACCGGACATGGACGGGGAAAATGACATTGGAACAGCAGGTGGAAGCGGCCTTACAGGGGGGCGTCACCATGGTGCAGCTCCGGGAAAAGGAGCTGGGAGATGGGGATTTTTTGGAAGAAGCGGTGAAAATGAGATCGCTGACTAAGGCGTACCATGTGCCCCTCATCATCAATGACAGCATTAAAATCGCTTTGGCCTGTGACGCAGACGGCGTTCATGTAGGACAGGGGGATATGGAGGCGGGAAAGGCCCGCAGTCTGATCGGCCCGGATAAAATCCTGGGAGTTACGGCAAAAACCGTGGAACAGGCTGTCCTGGCAGAGAAAAATGGAGCCGATTATCTGGGAGTCGGCGCCGTTTTCGGGTCCAAGACGAAAAAAGATGCGGTGCCCATGACGGTTGAACGGCTGAAGGCGATTGCGGGAGCCGTTTCCATCCCCATTGTGGCCATCGGAGGCATTTCAGGGGAAAATGTATTGGAGCTCAAAGGCAGCGGGATTGCGGGGGCAGCGGTTGTTTCCGGGATTTTTGCGGCCGGAGACATCAGGGCGGCAGCCCTTAATTTGTTGGGAAAGATAAAAATAGTAACAGGACAAGGCGAAGGCTGATCCGGAGCAGCGCAGTATTTGCGGAATAACGCTCTGGTATGGAGGGATTTATTATGAAGACGGTTTTAACGATTGCCGGTTCCGACTGCAGCGGCGGGGCAGGGATACAGGCGGATTTGAAGACCATGACCTCTTTTGGGGTATATGGGATGAGCGCCATAACGGCTTTGACAGCCCAGAATACTACAGGCGTGTATGGGATTCTGGACAGCACGCCGGAATTTTTGGAAAACCAGCTGGACTGCATTTTTACGGATATACGGCCCGATGCGGTCAAGATTGGAATGGTATCGAAAAAAGAGCTGATCAGGGTGATTGGAAACAAACTTTCCCAGTATCAGGCGGAAAATATTGTCCTTGACCCGGTTATGGTTTCCACCAGCGGAAGCCGACTTTTGGAGGAAGATGCGTTGTGTGCCCTGAGAGAGGAACTGCTTCCTCTGGCAGACCTCATAACCCCCAATATTCCTGAGGCGGAACTGCTTTCCGGCGGTAAAATCCAGGAGGCCGGGGATATGGAAGAAACGGCCTGTCTGCTGGCGCAGAAATATCACACGGCCGTATTGATAAAGGGCGGCCATCAGCTGAATGATGCCAACGACGTTCTTTACAGGGATGGGCTTGCCACCTGGTTTTATGGCAAACGGATTGATAATTCCAACACCCACGGCACCGGGTGCACCCTGTCGTCAGCGATTGCCTGCGGGCTTGCCGAAGGTTTGTCCATGGAGGACAGCGTAAAACGGGCGAAACAGTATTTATCTGAGGCGTTGAGCACGGGTTTGAATCTGGGGAAAGGAAGCGGGCCATTGAATCATTGTTTTTCCATCAAATATCCTTTATAATAAAACTATGCAGAAAAAACAGCTCAGAAATGGAGGTTTGGTGTGAAAAATAATCCTGATGGTTTATGTTTCACACCCAAATTTGTGACGGAGCCACAAATTTGAATCGCAGCTGAGAATCTGAAATTCTCAGCGCGTGCCCACGCAGCGCAATATTTGCACAAAAAACGCTCCGGCATGGAGGGAATAGAATGGCAGATAAGATAACAGTTACCTGGTATGGACATTCGTGTTTTAAAGCAGAGGCAGAAGGATATTCCGTTGTGATGGATCCCTACGCAGACGACAATGTGCCCGGGCTTCCAAAACTTCGTGTAACGGCGAATCAGACGCTGTGCAGCCACGGCCATGGGGATCACAATTTTACCGCAGGTGTGGAAACCGCGCCCTGGACAGGTGAAAATCCCTGGGAGATTTCCTGGATCGATACCTATCATGACGACAAACAAGGGGAACTGCGGGGGAAAAACCGCATCCATATCCTGGATCACAATGGAATCCGGCTGGTGCATATGGGGGATCTAGGCTGTGACCTGACGGCGGAACAGATTGGGCAGATCGGAAAGCCGGATGTGCTTTTGATCCCGGTGGGCGGATTTTATACGATTGACGCGGCTAAGGCAAAGGAAATATCGGATTTGCTGGATGCGGCTGTTACTGTGCCCATGCATTACCGCAGCGAGACATTTGGCTATCCGGTGATCGGAACGCTGGAGGAGTATACCAAATTGTGCGGCAATGTTGTGAACTATGCGGGAAATTCGATTACGATAACAAAAGGTATGGAGAAGCAGACTGCTGTCTTGTCTCACGGATAATTTATATTTATTTGTAATTGTTCAGAACGGCTTATCTTCTTGAACGAAAAAGCCGGTCAGGAAGCATACAGAAAGGACATTATCTGATGGCAAAAATTATTGACGTAAATGCGATGGGCGACCAGTGCCCGATTCCTGTTGTCAAGGCGAAAAGGGCGTTGGACCAGGCCGGAGCAGGAGATGTGATCCAGGTTCAGGTGGACAATGAAATCGCTGTGCAGAACCTGACTAAGATGGCAAAAAACCAGGATTTTGGATGCACATCGGAAAAAGTAGGAGAGAAGCATTTTGTGGTGACAATTCAGGGAGGAAACGGAGCGGCTGTGCCCGGAAAAGGCGGCATATTGGAGCGTCCGGAGATGCCGGTCTGCTGTCCCGATTCCAGGAAGAATACGATCGTAGTCATCGATTCCGCCACAATGGGCACAGGAAATGAAGAACTGGGAAGAGTTTTGATGAAGGGATTTATCTATGCGGTCAGCCAGTTGGACCGTCTGCCGTCCAAAGTGATCTTCTACAACGGCGGGGTGACGCTGACCACGGAAGGTTCCGATTCCATAGAGGATTTAAAATCCATGGAAGCCCAGGGCGTTGAGATATTATCCTGCGGAACCTGTCTGAATTATTACGGTTTGTCGGAAAAGCTGCTGGTGGGCGAAGTGACCAATATGTACAATATTGCTGAAGCTATGGAAGCGTGCGATAAGATTATAAAACCTTAAAAAGGCAGGTTTTCACTGCCTTTATTCTGAAATAGAAGAAGGAAAGGCCGGGTTTATAAGTCTTTGCTCAAGTAGACCATGTCCGCCAACTGAACGTCCCCATCATACATGGGATGATCGTAGTTGTCTGTGAAAAAGTTTTTAATCCTGTGGGAAATCCGGAAACCGTTATTCTGGTAAAAGTTCATGATCCATGGAACGTCTCCGGTTCCCACAAGCATTGTTTGATATTTGCCCTTATAATATGAAAACACATGGTTTAAAAGAAGGCTTCCATAGCCTTTTTTATGCCATTTTTCATAGGTGGCTATATTTTTCAGTTCACAGACGCCGGCGCTTTCCCGGGTGACTACACAAACACTTTTTAAATCATCATCATACAATGCGAACAGTTCCCCTCGGTACAGGTATTTTTCTATCATGTTCACATCTTCATCTGCGAGCAGAAGAAGGTCCATAAAATTCTGTTTGCTGTTGTCTTCAATTTTATCTATCCTCATCATAATCCTCCATGACAATGCGGTTTTGGCATAAATACTGAGTTATACTCTGCTTAAAATTATATCGGTTTTATCCGGTTTCAACAATGGATAAAATCATAATCCGGGCATTATTTTCTGAGTTTTTAATATAGTCTCAGCAATAAGCCTAAAAAAGCAGAAAGATTGACAAATTTTGCGGCAAATAATATACTGTATTATAGTATCAGGGCAAAATAGCCGAAAGGTTATGACGCAAAACTATAGGGCCTTTAACATGGCAGCCAGTTGCAACTTTATAGAAGCATTGCCGCAAGTGGTGATGTTTTTTTCGTTTTATAGGCAAATGGGCTCCAAAATAGGGGATAGGGGGTAAATAATGTCCGAATTAAGCATTTTAACATCACAGCGTGATGAACTGCTTCGAAAAATCCGTGGTATTGAAGAAAATTGTGAAGGGATTGAAAACGAACATAACGCTTCTAGGGTGCAGGCGCTGAACTTAGAGCAGGTTAAACTAGCGGCGCAGCGCTCAGAACTGGTCAGGAAACTGACGGAATTGGATCATCGGTTATCCGTGATAAATTCCGAGATCAGCAAATTGTCCGGGACGGGAATTGACCGGATTCTGGATGCCATAAAAAATCAGAAGTGGTTTTATTTTAAGAACAAGCCAAAAGTACTGATGGATAAGAGTACGGGTCTGTTATGGGCAAATTTAGATTACTTTCCTTATAGAGAGAATAATCTAATAACTCCATACTCACTTTCTGATGCCACCAAGGTGATTTCGGGCTTTGATTTTGACGGAATAGCTGGATTTGGGGTTCCAGATTGTTATGAATTATGGAATATGGCTTTCGCTAAAGATTTTCCATTTTCAAATAAAAATTGTGAGAGAATCAAAGACATTGATTACTGGGCAGTAAATCATAACGGATTGAATTATTCAAAAGATCTGGATGACGCCGGGGCTTTGAGCGACATATCTTCATCAAGAGATGTTTCCATCCTGCCCTGTTCCGGAGTACTGGTTAAAGGTTCTGATTATGAAAAAAATGTATCGGCCAATAATTCCGTCTATTCTGAAAAAGAACGCCTTCAGTTCACCCTGGATCTCTTTGTTCAAAATAAATTATGGCCTGTTTTCAATGATGATGAGATTACACAGTTATACCATAAAATTTATTTTGAAAAACCGATGCTTTTAAGACAACTGGAGGAAGTGCAGGCCCAGATCGAAAGCCTTCAGACGGTCAGCCTGCTTTCCTCTGAGTTCGATTACACTCTGCTTTTGGAGAAATACGATTTAAAGGCCATTGATCATTCTGTCATTCAATATTATCAGGCAGTTCAGAAGTGGACGGATGAGCTGATGGAAAAGCTGGATACATATGAACATGAAAAAGAGGCTGTCATCAACGACTTCAATATGATAGGCTTAAAACTGGCCAAAAAATACGAACCTGATGCAAACCTGACAGACAGAGAAAATTCTTTGCTGGAAGAGCGCCAGGCATTTTTCAGGAAGAAGCTTTCCCTGGGTATGAACCGTGTGAAATCCAAGATACTGGCCGTAAAAAAACAGGCCGATGAACTGGAAAACCGCATCGATGAAATCGATAATGGGAGCGATGCGATTCATGAACTGGCAGTTTTGGAGCGGGAAGAGAGGGCGGGATTTTCTTTTATTGCTGAAAATACGGCTAAGATGATCCGCAATGCCCTGCAAAAGATTGAATATTTTGAATCCCATCACCAGTTTGTGATGAGCGCGGTTGATATATGGGAAAAATGGTCTGAGGATTACAGGATTTTCAAAACCGTTTACAGGGAAGATTTTAAGAAGGTTTGTGAGGAAGACGGAATTGAAGAGGAATTGTGGCTTCAGTGGTACCTTGACTGGCAGCAGCTCAGGTTTGCGGTGGAACAGAAGGTCCAGCCCATGATTGAGCGTGGATTAAAGGGTGACATCGACTGTGCCGGAGACGCCGGTGAACAGGGCGGATGCGGAATTGTTGGAAACATCATTCAGGTGTTAAAAAGCTACAGGGATTCGGTGGACAAATTCTATTTAGAAGAGCGCAAAGGCATTTACCAGAAATATGCGTTTCAGAGCGGAGGGGAGCTGCAGGATAAATTCGAAACAGAAGCCAGCCTGTACCGTTATGCGGCGGAATTTCAATCGAATCTCCAGGAGATCATTTTCAACTGTAAAAATGCTGAGGACAGGATCTTTATTTTGAACTGGAGCAGCAGCCTTTTGGATATCCAGATCGATGAAATCCTCGGATTTGTGGCTGATCATGACTTACAGAAGATATCTAAAAGCATTTTGCAGGAGTTTGCCGCTTTGAAACTGAAGAATTACGATGTCTATCTGGCGGATGCAAAGGCATACGGGATGGAAAAGGCTGCCAGGGAAAAACAGTATAATTCTTTGATTTACAAGATGCGCAAGGATCTGATGAAGTAATGGAGGGAATTTATGGACAGCATTATAGCCAGACCGCCTGTAATCAATGTTGATTTTTCAGAACCGGAGATATGGGTGCGGCGCAGACCTGAAATGGGCGACCATATCCGCGTTATGCGCGCCGGGGGCCTGTATGCCCATCATGGAGTTTATGTGTCGGATGATGAGATCATCCATTTTACCGGGGCGGAAGACGACAGCATTCTGGACTGGTCAAAACCGGAAGTGATAAGGTCGGACCTGGATTATTTTTTAAAGGGAGGCACGCTTGAGGTTAAGGAGTATACAGAGGATGAATTTAATGATTTATACTCCCCGGAACAGATTGTCTTATATGCCAGAGCGTGTCTTGGGGACAAAGGGTATCACTTAGCATTTAATAACTGTGAACATTTTGCAAATGTATGTACATTAGGCCGTTTCCGGAGCAACCAGGTGGAACGGGTGCTGTCTGGTAAACTGCCAAATGAGGAGGGGAAAGAATTGGGATTTTTAGAGAAAATCGGTAATGCAATTAAGAATTTTTTTGGGGGCGGAAGTTCAGGTGGAAGCCGTTCTGTATCCACATATGAGCCGGACAAGGTAAAGATAGCGGAGATTGAAAGCGATACCAAGATCCGGCTGGCGCATATGGAAAATGACCGCATTGAACTGATGAAGCAGGCCAGAATGGATATGCTCCAATTTGAGACGGAAAGCCGGATCGCGTTGGAGCAGGCTAAGGCCCAGGGGCTGACGGTGATGGCCCAGACCATCCTTACATTACAGGAAAAGCTGAACGAAGTGGCGGAGAAACGGCTTCTGATCATAGAAAAGGGATCGCTGCAGATCATCAAGGATATTGAAACTTTTTATGATGAACTGGGGACGAAAATACAGGAAGACGACGACCGGTATAATACGGAGAAACTGCCGGAACTGCTTTCGATCTTGGAAAAGTATGAGGAAGGTTCGCCGTCCCATAAAATCTATATGAAAAGGATTGAAGAGGATATGGCGCTCCAGGCGAAACATTATGCCATGCAGATTGAGGCTGTTTCCAGGAGACAGTCACAGATCATCGACGGATTCTTACAGAGCAAGGAGCACATTATTGAACAGACCGGGCAGATCACCGCAGGAATGCTGGAAGCTGTTCAGAACCAGGTATTGGAATTAAACAATTCTGCCCAAAAGGCATTAGATGTGGAGAAGGCGGCACTGCCGGGAGGGGAGAAACCGGCGCTTGCGGACGGCATCAAGTGTTTTTCATAGAAACGGAGATAGAAACAGAGATAGAAGAGGAGTTTGTGTTGATCAGGCGTGAGAGCGGAGAGGCTTTTGCGCCTTTTCTTTTTGTAAATAACCGCCTGGAAACTCCCCATTTGCCGGCTGGAACTCATGGATCAGCCGTTTTTTTTGGAGGCGGAAAAGGGGAAATTCAAAATCGTAAATGAATGAAAATCTTATTGAGAAAAAATTGCGTTATATTGTTGACAACTGATAATATCAATGATATTATTAATAACAAGATTAGTAATATTACCAACAAGGAGGAGCGATATGGATCAAAGCCTGTATCAAAATTATGTAAAAATTTTGAATAATGAGCTTGTTCCCGCACTAGGGTGCACAGAGCCCATAGCAATTGCCTATGCAGCGGCGAAAGCGCGTGCTACTTTGGGAACATTTCCGGAGCGTGTGGAGATGCGCTGCAGCGGAAACATTATCAAAAACGTAATGGGCGTGACCGTACCGAATTCCGGGGGCCTGCGCGGCATAGACGTGGCGGCAACCCTGGGAATAGTAGGCGGTGATGCTGACAGGGAACTGGAAGTCCTGGAGGAGATTACACAGGAAGACATTGATAAGACCAAACAATTGGTTGAAGAGGGGTTCTGCCAGTGTAAGCTTCAGGAAGGCGTGGAAAACCTGTACATCGTGGCAAAGGTAATCAAAGGGGAACACTTTGCGGAAGTTACCATCATCAACCGCCATACACTGATTACCAAGATTGTAAAGGATGGGGAGATCTTGTTTGAGCATAAGGTCAGTGAGGAATCACCGGAGTATGTGGACAAATCCCTTCTGAATGTAAAAGATATCCTGATATTTGCGGATGAGGTGAAGATCGATGATATCCGCGAAGCCATCGGAAACCAGATTGCGCTGAATTCCGCCATTTCAGATGAAGGAATGAAAAATCATTATGGGGCTGAAGTGGGACGGACCCTTCTGGACGTGTACGGAGATGATGTGAGAGTGAGGGCCAGAGCCAGGGCAGCGGCAGGTTCCGATGCCAGGATGGGCGGATGTTCTCTTCCTGTTGTCATCAACTCAGGAAGCGGAAACCAGGGTATGACCGTATCCCTTCCGGTCATCGAATTTGCCAAAGAGGTGAACGCTTCGGAAGAGAAGTTATACCGGGCCCTGGTAGTGAGCAACCTGATTGCAATCCACCAGAAAAAGTATATCGGAAGCCTTTCTGCATACTGCGGAGCTGTCAGCGCGGCCTGTGGGGCAGGTGCGGCGATTACATATCTCTATGGCGGCAGTGAAGAAGAAGTTGGGCTTACCATTACGAATACCATCGGCAATGTGGGCGGAATTGTCTGCGACGGGGCGAAATCCTCCTGCGCGGCTAAGATCGCATCCGCAGTGGAAGCCGCGATCCTGGCGCACTATATGGCCAGCAAGCACCATTGTTTCCAGCCGGGCGAGGGAATCGTACAGGATGATGTTGAGGGAACCATTAAGAGCATGGGTTACATCGGCCGTGTTGGTATGAAAATTACAGATACGGAGATATTGAATATTATGATCGACCGTGTTAATGTAGACGAAGCATAGTACAAATGATTAGGAGAGTATGGAGATGGAAAATGTATTTTTACAAGAGTTTCTGATGATCAGCGATATTAAGACTATCGTATTTCTTGCAATTTTGGCGGGGTTATTTTATCTGATCCATGTTTTGTACCATAAAAAACATATGGATTTTGCAGTTGTTGTTATGATCGGCACAGGTCTTGGCCTTCTTCTCGGACTGGCGATGCAGTTCGTGGGCGGTTTTCCGGACGCGCCGATGGAAGTTACATTTGTTAAAGAGACGACCACATGGTTTGGCTTATTCGGAAATGGTTATATCAACCTGATCAAGATGATCGTTGTGCCGCTTGTTATGGTTTCCATTATGCAGGTTATTATCAACATGCAGCAGGGAAGCTCCATGGGCGCTCTGGTTAAGAAGACGATTTTTGTTACCATGGGAATGGTTGCGGTTTCTGCTGTTATCGGCATCTGCGTGGGCCTTTTGTTAGGAGTTGGCAAAGGTTCTGCAATTGTGACCGACGGAACGGCAGAAGCAAAAGCCATCACTTCAGTGGCGAACACACTGAAAAACCTGATTCCTTCCAATATCGTTGGATCTATGGTTGAAAGCAACATCATCGGACTTGTTATCTTCTCGGCATTTTTTGGTCTGGCAGTATGGTGGATCAATTATGAAAGCCCGGAAGCGGCAAAACCATTATATGACGGTATCAATGCAGCTCACAAAGCCATGATCAATATGGCCCTTTTAATCCTGGATTATATGCCATGGGCTGTTATGGCTCTGCTTGCCAACACAATCGCTCAGAGAGGCCTTTCCTCAATCCTGGAAGTTGGTAAATTTATTATTGCGCTTTATCTGGCGGTTGCAATTCAGTTTATTATCCAGCTGGTTCTGCTGGCTGTTCACGGATTGAATCCGGTAACTTATATGAAGAAATCATTTGCAACCATGCTGATGGCATTTACTTCCCGTTCCAGCGTTGGATGTCTGCCGATGACCATTGAGACACTGACAAAGAGGCTGGGCGTGGACCAGGGTACTGCAAGTTTCGTTGCAGGCTTCGGTACGACGGCAGGAATGCAGGGATGCGCAGGCGTATTCCCGTCACTGCTCATCGTTTATGTCTGCCATGTGACAGGCACACCCCTTGACGTTACCATGCTTGTAATGACTGTAATCGTAGTAACCATCGGTTCCTTAGGAATCGCAGGTATCCCCGGAACAGCTACTATGGCAGCTTCCGTAGGCCTTTCCGGCGTTGGTATGGCTTCTCAGTTCGCTATGGTGAGCCCGATCCTTGCCATTGACCCGATCATCGATATGCCGAGAACCATGTTAAATGTTACAGGATCCCTTACAAACGCATTAGTTGTGGACAAACATATGGGTACTTTAAATGAAAGCGCTTATAATGACATGAGCCTGAACCTGAAAAAATAAATAATATACATGCCTGGAATCAGGCAGAATGGAGGAAATCATGAGATATACAGTAAAACCACAGAGAGTCTGCCCTTCTTCCCTTTCCTTTGATTTAGACGGGGATGTTGTGAAAAACATAGAGTTCGTTGACGGCTGCAACGGCAATTTAAAGGCCATCAGCAAATTAGTTGACGGTATGACGGTAGAACAGGTAGAGACTTTCTTAAAGGGCAATACCTGCGGCAAAAACACCACATCCTGCGCAGACCAGCTTGCTATCGCTGTCCGTGAGAAATACGAAGAGAGCAAAAATTAATTCCATCGGCAGGAAACTGCTGTAAAAAAGTCCCGGCCGCCCCGGTTCTCCACAATCATGTGGAAAGCCGGGGGGCCGGGACTTTATTCTGGTTACACAGGAACCGCTGTCCTGCGTAACCGGTGAGATCAAATGCTGCGGAAGTCTTTCAGATCCAATTCCAGGTTTTTAAGCGCTCCGTGGATGTCCTTTACCTTGATGCAGGATAGGATGGCCCTGTGGTAGCGCATGTCGATGGGATTATAGGCGGCGTCCCATTTATCCCAGTAAAACTGGGCATAGGCGCGTTTTAAAATGTCCATGGATCTCTCCAGCTGTGCGTAGGAATAGGAATTGCCTGAGTAGGACAAAAGTTTCAGGTGAAAGTTGATATTATGCTCCCAATGTACCCACATATCGTCTACAGAGGCATTGCAGAGGTCATCCAGACGGTATAATTCGTCTATCTGATCTGAAGTTATTTTATCGTAGCATTCCCTCAGCATGCCGCCTTCCAGGATAAAACGGAAGCGGAGGATCTCGTTGGCATCCTTGCTGGTGAGCCGGATAACTTCGTATCCATATCTTGGAATGTTGCGGAGAACACCTTCGTTGCATAAGGAGATGAGAGCTTCCCGGACCGGAGATTTGCTGAAGCCGAATTTGGCTACCAGCTCCTGTTCGTTGATGATCTGATTTGCTTTGTATTCACCTTTGATGATACCGTCCAGAGTTTCCTGATAGACGATTGATTTTAGACTGTTTTTTTCCTTGTTCATATCTCTTCTCCATTTATATAGTAGCTTTATCATAGCAAATAAAGTCTTGAAAGTAAAGTGATGGGGGTCGTGAAACTCAAGATACTGTTGCATCCTATGGTATTTATGATACAATTGGTAGGAAGATAAGGAGGCTTAATGTGGCTGATATTATATTAGAATTAGACCAGATAAAAAAGAGCTTTGGAGAGACGGGGGTGCTAAAAGGCATCAGTCTCTCAATAGAAAAGGGCGAGTTTATAACCCTGCTGGGAGCGTCCGGCTGCGGCAAGACCACGACGCTGAGAATCATCGCAGGTCTGGAAAGCCCGGACAGCGGACAAGTGCGTTTAAACGGACGGGATGTGACCGGTCTGGAACCGAACCAGCGCAATGTGAATACGGTATTTCAAAATTATGCCCTGTTCCCCCATATGGACGTCATCACCAACATTTCCTATGGGCTGAAATTGAAAAAGGTGCCCAAACAGGAGATTGCAGAGCGGGCGTTAAAGGTCCTGGAGCTGGTTCAGCTTTCGGGCTTTGAAAAGAGGATGCCGTCTGAACTGAGCGGCGGCCAGAGACAGCGTGTGGCCATAGCAAGGGCGGTTGTCAATAATCCGGAAGTGCTGCTTTTGGACGAACCTCTGGGCGCTCTGGATCTGCAGTTGAGGCGCCAGATGCAGACGGAGCTGAAAAGGCTGCAGAAACAGCTTGGTATCACCTTCATATACATAACCCATGACCAGGAGGAAGCCATCAATATGTCCGACCGGATCGTGGTGATGAAAGACGGATTATTTGAACAGGTGGGAACGCCGGATGAGATTTATGATCATCCCAAGACCAGCTATGTGGCCAGTTTCGTAGGGACTGCCAACATCATCAAAGGCATGTTGAAGGAACTGACAGGTGAAACGGCTGTAATCCTGACGCCGGCGGGAGTTGTGCGGGCGGCTGTGACAAAGAAGCAGAAAGGGCTTTTAAAGGCCGGCCAGCCGGTGACTGCGGCTGTCCGAAGCGAAAATGTGACGTTGTATCCGGAAAGCCGGGCGGAATGCATGAAACTGGCTGTGACGGAGAAGAATTTTGCGGGAGGAATGCTGCGGATCAGCCTGGACGGCGGCAGTCTGGGAGAGCTGGTTTCCAGCAGGCAGGGAATTAACAGTTCCGTGGCCCCGGGGGATGTGGTATATGCCGGATGGGAGCCGGAACATGCGGTGCTGGTAGATGTGGAGGGGGAAGAAGATGGCTGAAAAGACAGGGAAAAAGCCGGGGAATCACTGGTGGATGACAGTCGCGCCTCTTTACATTTTTACGATTATATTCGTGGCTCTGCCCATCGTTTATCTGATTGCCCTCAGCTTCATGACCCGGGCGCAGACATGGGGCGTGGTGAATGAATTTACACTTGACAATTATGCCAAGATCCTGAAACCGGTTTATTTGAATACATTTAAGGAATCCTTTCAGCTGGCAGTCTCAACCACTCTGGTCACTCTGGTTATCGGTTATCCCTTCGGTTATTTCATGGCCCGGCTGGAGAAAAAAGCGAAGAGCATGATGATGCTGTTTGTGGTGATCCCATTCTGGACCAGCGCTTTAATGCGTATGTATGGCTGGATCATCATATTCAGGAGCAACGGCCTTTTGGATAAGCTGCTGATGACGTTAGGGATAACGGAAGACCCGCTGAAATTATTGTATTCCTATCCGGCGGTGCTGGTGGGAATGGTATATTCCCTGCTCCCATTCATGATTTTGTCCGTGTATTCGAGCACGGATAAGATGGACTGGTCCTTAGTGGAGGCGGCAAGGGATTTGGGAGCTACCAGATTAGAGGCATTTCTTACGGTCACTGTTAAAATGACTCTGCCGGGCATTATGTCCGGAGTGGTATTAGTATTTATCCCGTCCATGGGGCTCTTTTTCATCGCCGATATCCTGGGCGGCGGAAAGGTGATGCTGGTGGGAAACCTGATCCAGAACCAGCTTCAGAGCGGAAGGGACTGGCCGTTTGCGGCGGCTCTTTCGGTCATCCTCATGATATTTACTTCGGTCATGATATGGCTGTACCGTAAAGTGACCCGGGTAAAGGATCTGGAGGGGCTGCTATGAAAAAGAAGAGAATCCGTATATCGGCGGTTTACCAGACCGTTCTTTTGCTGTTAATGTATCTGCCGATTGCAGTGGTGGTGATATATTCCTTTAATGTTTCCAAGAACACAACCGTATGGAGCGGCGTGACCCTGGACTGGTATCTGAAAATGTTCCGCAACAGAGGGCTTCTGGAAGCTTTGAGAAACAGCGTGGTCCTGGCGGCTCTGAGCAGTTCGGCTGCCGGAATTATCGGCACGCTGGGAGCTGTGGGCATGGCCCGGGTCAGCTTTAAGAGCAAAGGGGCGGTGGAATATATATCCACGCTTCCGATTATGATCCCTGAGATTATTTTAGGTATGGTTTTTATGGCGTTTTTTGCCATGCTCAGTCTGCCTTTCGGAATGCTGACCCTTGTGCTGGGACACACCACATTCTGCGTTCCCTATGTATTTATGATGGTGAAAGCCAGTCTGGTTGGAATTGATAAATCGCTGGCGGAAGCGGCCAAGGATTTGGGCGCTTCGGAGCCGAGGGCATTTTGGGATATTACCCTGCCTTTAATTATGCCTGCGGTGGTGTCTGGGATGCTTTTGGCATTCGCCATGTCGCTGGATGATGTGGTGATCAGCATTTTTGTTACCGGGGCGAAGACGAACACTCTTCCGATCCGCATTTATACCCAGTTGAAATCAGGGGTGACGCCGGAGATCAATGCTCTGTGCAGCATCATGCTGGTTGTGACATTTGTGATCGTAATCGCGTCACAGGTGATTGGGCGGAAGATGGACCGGAATTGAGATAAAAATGTAACATGTGAATGCCGTGGGACGGCAGAACGGAATGGAGGAAGATTATGAAAAAATGGAAACGCTTTGCAGCGGTTACGCTGACCGGTATCATGGCGGCCGGACTTTTACAGGGCTGTGGCGGAAAGAAGAGTGAAGAACTGAATATCTACACATGGGCCGAATATGTGCCCCAGGATGTGATTGACGGTTTCGAAGAAAAAACGGGCATCAAGGTGAATTATACCAACTTTGAGGCCAATGAAGAGATGCTTGCGAAGTTGGAGACCAGCAAAGGCGGGGATTATGACATCATCATCGCGTCCGATTATATCATCAAGATCGCAGCAGATGAAGGGCTTGTAAAAGAAATCGACAAAGAAAAAGTTCCCAATTACCAGAACATCGACCCGGTGTTCCAGAACTTTTTCTATGATCCGGACAACAAACTGACCGTGCCCTATGGCCCTGGCATCCCCCTGATTGTATATAACCCTGAGGCAGTGAGCGCGGAGATCACAGGGTATGAATCCTTATGGGATCCGTCTTTAAAAGACAGTTTAGCCCTGATGGACAGCGAGCGGGTTGTTATGGGCATGGTGTTAAAAACCATGGGAGAATCGTTCAATACGGAAGACCAGGCGGTGATTAAACAGGCAGGGGAAAAACTGATGGAGCTGGCCCCCAACGTGCGCGTCCTGAGCCAGAACCAGACCCAGGATTTCCTTCTCAGCGGCGAAGTCAGCGCGGCATACCTGTTCACCTCGCAGGTTGTCCTGGCCCTGCAGCAGAACCCTGATTTAAAAGTGGTGTATCCGAAAGAAGGTCTGGGATTTGGTGTGGACGCGGCATTCATCCCGTCGCAGGCGCCTAACAGCGATAATGCGTTCGCGTTCTTAAACTATATTCTGGACGGAGAAGTGGGAGCGAAGATTTCACAGCAGACCTATTACCTCTGCCCCAATAAGGCGTCTTATGAATTCCTGCCGGAAGAGTTTAAAAAGAGTTTGATTATCAGCGCAGACGATATTCCAAATGGGGAATTTATCCAGGATGTGGGGGCGGATGCTACGTCGCTGCATGAAGAAATCTGGACGGAATTTAAGGCGAAGCTGGATTAATTTTTGTTGGCAGAAGAGACGCAGGAAATAGGGCGTGAGGCAGGCCGGGAGACGGTGGAAGCCGCCGGGAGCGCAAACGGCCGGGGCGCGGTTCGCGGCGGCAGCTCATGGTTCCGGCCGGGGCAGCTCTAGGGCTGAAAGAACGGGAAATGGAGGGTACCGGGAGCATTCATCGAGAATTTCTGAAGAAATTCTCAATTCAGGCTCCCTAAATCGCTGACTTTGAGGTCAGCGATTTCCCCTCCATTTCCCGTTCTTTCAGCCCAAGAGCTGCCGACGGCCGGAACAAATCGCTGTCACCGCGAACCGCGCCCCGGCCGTTTGCGCTCCCGGCGGCTTCCACCGTCTCCCGGCCTGCCTCACGCCCTATTTCCTGCTGGTTTTCGCTGGAGTGAGGATAAAAAATTAATTTTGAATACTTTTATAGAGGGCGGTTGTGGTATAAAGATTGTTTTGTATTATGATGGTTTTTGTCTTTATTAAGTTGGTATGACGTTGTAATATGCTGGTATTTTATCTTTTATAAAGCAGGTGGGCAGTCGTAATAAAATGGTAATTTATCTTTTGTAAAGCGGGTATGAAGTTGTAATATAATGGTAATTTATCTTTTATAAAGCGGGTATGCAGTCGTAATATAATGGTATTTTATCTTTTGTAAAGCGGGTATGCAGTCGTAATA
>NZ_WQPN01000080.1:47000-64870 GCF_018785315.1 Clostridium sp. MCC353
CGTAATATAATGGTAATTTATCTTTTATAAAGCGGGTATACAGTTGTAATATAATGGTATTTTAGCTTTTGTAAAGCGATTATTAAGTTGTAATATAATGGTGATTTATCTTTTATAAAGCGGGTATACAGTTATAATATGATGTTTTTAATCTCTTATTAGCCAGTACACAGCCGGGAAGAAGGGGGCGCCGGGGCGGAGGGGCTGGGGAACACGGGATTGGGGGGCATGTGGAGCCCCTTAGAGATACTTGGCCTTCAAGGGCGGAAAAAGACAGGCAGAAACTGAATACCGAGTCAGTTTCTGAGGTGCCCGCTGAGAGGTGAAGTTATCAAAAGTTCACCTCGAATGGGCACCGCCCTGTCTTTTTCCGTCCTTGAAGGCCTAGTATCTCTTAGGGAGCGGAACCTGATCCCCAATCCCGTGTTCCCCAGCCCCTCCGCCCCGGCGCCCCCTTCTTCCCGGCGTAACTTCCGCCAAGTTGATGCAAAAAATCTTCATCTGCGTCAGAAAAACTTTAGAAAATATTACAAATTATTACAATTACCGGACATCGGTTGAGTCTGGAGTTGCTCTATGCTTTACTATAGATAGTGGAGGGAAAGGCAGTGGATTGTTTTTTCTCCAGGATTTGGAACAGATACATTTGAATTGGGAGTTGATATTATGAAGAAGAGAATCTGCAGCATGGCGGCCGCGCTTACGGCAGTTGTTCTTATTGTCCATGGAAACAGCGTATCCACCGCGGCTCAGAGCGGGTGGGCGATGGAAAACGGCAACTGGTGCTATTATGATAATTCGGGAAATAGAGTGACGGACGAGTGGAAAGAATCCAATGGAGGATGGTATTATCTGGGCGGGGACGGCTATATGCTCAAGAATACTTTAATTGAAGAAGATGACGATTACTACTATGTCAATTCTTCAGGAATGATGGTAAAAAGCCAGTGGAAGACGATTCTGAATGAAGACCGGGAGGAAGACGAACCGGAATACTGGTGGTACTATTTCCGGGATAACGGTAAGGCGTGGAAAAATACCGGGTCGAATGTCAGTTTAAAATCCATCAAAAAAGCGGATGGAACCATAGGAAGATATATTTTTGACGACGAAGGACGGATGCAGTTCGGCTGGGTGAATGAGAATGGGGAGCACGTTCCTGAAGATGATGCCTATAAAGAGGCTGTCTATTACTGCGGTGATAATGGGGACGGATCAGTGGCCTCCAACACCTGGGCCAGGGTGATATTGGAAGATGAAGTGGATGAGAATGGGGATACCCTGGTTCAGTGGCTGTATCTGGGCAGCAACGGCAAGAAGATCACCGGGGTATTCAGAACCATAAACGGCAAGAAGTATGGATTTAATGAGGAAGGAGAGATGCTTCGGGGGCTCTATAAGCTGAAAACCAGCGGAAGCAGGATTGAAGGGGCGGAAAAGATTCTGGAAGAAGATGATCTGCCGGAAAATGATGACGACTGGGATGTTTATTATTTCAGCGAAGATTCTCATTATGGTACGGTTCAGACAGGAAACCAGACGGTACGGCTGGATGGAGAAAAATACAGCTTTACCTTTAAATCCAGCGGAATCGGCATGAATGGGATTTCTGACGGCAATGTTTATAAAAAAGGCCGGAAATTGGAAGCGGATTCCGACCTGAAGTACGAACCGGTAGAATATGACGGAAAAGAATATCTGGTCAATACTTCAGGCAGGATCATGAAGAATAAGAAAAATCTGAAAGATGGAAATGATACATACTACTGCACCGACAAGAGCGGAGTGGTCACCTACCATGGGGAAGATAAATACAGTTCCTAAAGGTAAGGCCGGATGGTTTCAAACATCTTAGTAATATCAAGCGGTTTGGATATATAGCCGTTCATACCGTTTTGCCGGGCCGCTTCCATATCGTGTCGGAAGGCATTGGCGGAAAGTCCCAGAATGGGAATTGTTTTGGCGTCCGGGCGGTTCAGGGAACGGATGGCACGGCTGGCCTCCAGCCCGTCCATGACAGGCATTTGAATATCCATAAGAATCAGACTATATTGTCCGGGAAGAGAAGCTGCGAATGTATCGACAGCTTCTTTTCCGTTCCATACAGGAGTTACAGAGGCGCCGCTGTCCTCTAATATGGCGGCTGCGATTTCTGAATTGATCTCGTTGTCTTCCGCCAGCATAATGGAGATTCCATCCATGCGAAAGATCCCGTGATCCAGGGAAGCAGCGGTTTGGGCATGGAAGTTCTCTTCCGGTTTCAGAGGACGTTTCAGGCTGAGACAGACTGTAAAACAGGTTCCCTGTCCGGGTCTGCTGGCTACTGAGATGTCACCGTTCATTAATTTTATAAAGTTATAGCTGATTGAAAGGCCGAGGCCGGTTCCGCCGTATTGATGAGAGGTGGCCGCTTTGGCCTGTTCAAATGGATCGAATATGCGTTTCTGGAAGTCCTCGCTCATGCCGATCCCATTGTCTTTGATCATAAATTCCAGTGATATTTCTTCATTGCTGATGCTTTTTTCCGTTACGTCAAGGCGGACATATCCTCCGGCCTGGGTAAATTTTAAAGCATTGGAAATAATGTTTATAAGAACCTGGCTGATTCTCAGTTCATCCCCGATCACCCAATCCACGGACAGGCCGCTGTCATTGACGCTGAACAGGATTCCCGCGTCCTCAGCCTTTTGCTTGAACATCAGACTGATCCGTTCCAAAAGAATGGAAAGCCGGAATTCCTCTTCGTATAATTCTATTTTTCCGCTCTCAATGCGGGACATATCCAGAATGTCGTTAATCAGGTTCATGAGGTAATTGGAGGACATGTCGATTTTGTCCAGACAGTCCAGAAGCTTATGTTTGTTGTCCACTGACATGCGGGCAACGGCCGTCATGCCTATGATCCCGTTCATCGGCGTCCGGATTTCGTGAGACATCCGGGAGAGAAAGTCACTTTTGGCTTTGCTGGCGTTTTCAGCCGCTAAAAGGGCGTGATTCATCTTTCGCCGCTGTTCATTATAGAACCAGAACAGGGCAACCAGAATGATGAATATGAAGTTCAGGAAAAGCAAGCGGGACACCGCGTTCTTAACACAATTTTCGGAATAAATTTCCGCGGCGGACACTGTGGTGTCGGCCAAAACGAAAAAATCTTCGCTGACAGTGAAAAGCGGCCCTCCGTCCGCGCCATTGCGGACCTGTTGGATTTCCGCTTTTACGGCCTCCCAGGATTCCGACATGGTATGAATGAGATTTTGAAATGTGGGGTCGGGCAGATGGATCAGATTATTGTCGCCATTGCCCTCAGACAGTTCCCGGATGATGCCGTCCAAATACAGGATGAGGGGATCGTTGGGAATGTGATTCAATTCCTGTTTTACAAGGCGCTGGCTGGCTCCCCGTACAATGCCCGCATAGTTGATAACGCGGCCATTTCCCTGGAGATGGCTGATTGACAGGAAAGAATTAATGCTGATAAAGGAAAAAAGGATAATCAGCAGGACAGGAGCGAGTTTTAAAGATATTTTATGCAATGTTTTTATCATGAGTTCACCGGATTTTTACCTTTTGTGATTTTTTATAGTAGATTCAGGAGTAATATGTCATTTTAATGTTATTATATCATGATAAATTGGTTATGACATTACTTTTTTGGTGATATTTGCCAGATGAACGGATTTTTGTAACCGGTCAGGCGGGAACTTTATAATCTTTAGAAATTCTTTCGTTTTTTCTGCGCTGCCCCTTTAGATTTCAATCTTATACTTATGACATGAAAAAGAGGAGGTGCTGGACCGGAAGAAGTGATATACTACTTATCAGCAGATAAGTATATGAGTGGAAAGGGATTTGTGAGTGATGGAAGCGAACCGAATTTTACTAGTGGAAGACGACAAGGAAATCAGGGAAGGAATTGAAATATTTTTAAAGGCCCAGGGGTATCAGGTGTTCCAGGCGGCAGACGGCGTGGAAGGATTGGAGTTAATTGAGAAAGAAGAGATTCATCTTGCCGTGGTGGATGTGATGATGCCCCGGATGGACGGAATTACCATGACAATTAAACTGAGGGAAAAATACGACTTTCCGGTGATATTTCTCTCGGCAAAATCAGAGGAAGTGGATAAAATCATGGGGCTGAATATGGGGGCGGATGATTACATTACCAAGCCATTTACCCCTATGGAATTATTGGCCCGTGTAAATTCCCAGTTAAGACGGTACAAACGGTTTATGGAACGGCTGGAGAGCAGCCAGCCGGAAAATGGAAGAATTTACAGGATTGGCGGATTGGAATTAAATGAAGATACCGTAGAGGTTCTGGTGGACGGAAATCCCGTCAGGATGACCCCTATGGAATATAAGATATTGCTGCTGTTGATTAAAAATCCGGGCCGGGTATTCTCGGCCGAGGAAATCTATGAACGGGTTTGGAATGAGCGGGCGGTCAACACGGATACGGTCATGGTACACGTGAGAAATATCCGGGAAAAGATCGAAGTGAATCCCAAAGACCCGAAATATTTAAAGGTGGTGTGGGGAGTTGGATACAAAATTGAAAAACAGGCATAGTTTAGGTGTGTTATTGATGATTGTCACTGTGATTATCGCAGCGGCGTCCATGATAGGGATGTATCCCTATATAGAAAAGAATGCGAGGGAATATGAGGCCAGAAGATCTTCCACGGAAAGCCGTGAAGTGAACCTGGCAAAGGAATTCTCAGTGGAATTTATGAACAGCAGTTATGCGGTATGGCAGGAGTATATGCAGGACCAGGCGGGATATATCATGACGCCTGCACAGGTATTTTTCCCGCAGATTACGGATTCCATGATTGAGACATATGATAAGGAGAGCATGACACTGCAGGAAGAGACGGTTCAGGACTCGGATAGCGCGTCCTATTATGTGGAAATGTCTGATGCAGCCGAGATAAGCGAACGCCTTAGGGACCTTCAGTATAATATGAATGAGCGTGGAGACAGGTGGAAAGAACATTACAGACAGCTCCGCCCCAAGATGAGCTACCGTCTTTTGGATGAGAGCGGAAATGAACTGATGAGCAATACGGGCAATGAGTTCGCTCCTGCCAATGGAAGCGTTACGGTACGGATGAAATTTGACAATCTCGGCCGCCTGATGGTGGAACGGGTTCAGGCGGATACGGCGAAATATCAGGAAGAGATTGCCAACGCCATCGGAGACACTCTGGGTAATTATTATTTTTATGATCCCATGGAATCCATATACGGTTCCGTCGGTTACGGCATTCCGGGACATGATATCCGTTTTTCCGGCCCTAAGAATGTAACATATGAGTTTACGGTCAACCAGTCGGCCATCATGCCGGTGGATCAGGTTCCGGGGCATTGGAGCAGTGTGCTGCCTTATTATCACGATGGAACGATTATTTCGATCGCAATGGTAATTATGGGGCTGGTAACTCTGCTGGCACTTTTTTTTCCCTGCTTTCGCTCTCTCCAGATAGGGCAGGAGAAAATATTTAGAGCTCCCTTTGAGCTGGTTATGATTGTGGCAAGCGCATGTTTCAGCGTTTTGGGTTCCTCCCTGCCGGCTCAGGTGGTTGCGCTCACCTTAAACGGCGTCATACGGAACGAACTGATTAAAGCCGATTTCCTTCCGGGAGCCGCCGGATTTTTGGTATGGCTGATCAATTTCGCGGCTTGGGCAATCGGCTTTGGCCTGCTGTACTGGGGAATCACCTGTCTCAGATCCGTCTTTGTGATCGGCCCGGTGAGATATTTTAAAGAACGCACCATAACAGGCCGGATTCTTGCCTGGGGCTGGAGACACTGGAAACATTTTGTGAAACAGATGACTACAATCGACTGGAAAAGCACGGCTACCAGGCAGATCGGCAAGCTGGTTCTGCTAAATGGTATCCTTTTAGGGATTATTATCTGCTTCTGGTTTTTCGGAATTCCTGCACTGCTGATTTATTCTGCGGTCCTGTTTTTCTGGCTCAGGAGATATTACGAGGACATGCAGAAAAAATATCAGATTCTTCTGAATTCTATCAGCCAGATAGCCGATGGAAACCTGAATACGCAGATTGAAGAGGATCTGGGCGTGTTTGAACCGATAAAAGAAGAACTGTCCGTCATTCAGGACGGATTTAAGAATGCGGTGAATAAAGAAGTGATGAGCCAGCGGATGAAAACAGAGCTTGTTACCAATGTTTCCCACGATTTGAAGACACCGCTGACCGCCATCATCACCTATGTAAACCTTCTCAAACAGGATGATGTGACGGAAGAGGAGAAAAAGAATTATATCGAGGTGCTGGAGCAGAAATCCATGCGGTTAAAAGTCCTCATTGAAGACCTGTTTGATATCAGCAAGGCCACCAGCAGGAACATGCCTTTAAATCTGGTTGATGTGGATCTGGTGAATCTGATTAAACAGGTGCGGCTGGAACTTTCCGACAGAATAGAAGCGTCGGGCATCGACTTCAGATGGAATCTGCCGGAGGAGAAAGTAACCCTCTCACTGGACAGCCAGAAAACCTACAGGATTTTTGAAAACCTGCTGGTGAATATCACAAAATATGCCCTTCCGGGGACCCGGGCCTATGTGGATCTTACGGAAGATGAGTGGGTGACTGTGACCCTGCGCAATATTTCGGCCACTGAGATCACCGCAACGCCTCAGGAACTGATGGAGCGGTTTGTGCGCGGCGACGAATCCAGAAACACGGAAGGATCAGGGCTGGGAATGGCCATTGCCAAGAGTTTTACGGAAGTACAGGGCGGAGAAATGGACGTGGAAGTGGAAGCGGATCTGTTCCGGGTGACGGTACGCTGGAGAAAACAAAGGGCTTGACATTTGGGATTTCACCCCGTATAATGTGGTTTATCAGTAATGAGCAAAATTTCATGATGAAAAGCGATGACAAGAAGAAGTAGTAATTGGCAGAAGCACAACAGAAAGCAGCCGGTTGATGAGAGGCGCGTGGAAAGCCCATTATGAATACATCTTTGAGCTTCACACCGAACGGTATACAGATACCGAGTAGGCTGTGACGGATCCGGTATCGGCCAGACGGCAGATATGCACACGTTATAGTGCTGGAGTATAGATTCCCTGTGGGGACTGTACTTGAGGAGGTAAGCGGCGTGAGCCGTTTATAAATTAAGGTGGTAACGCGGGTTCGGCCCGTCCTTATAGTTAATTATAGGGACGGGTCTTTTTTGTTGCTGACTTTGGAGTTTGTTTGAGGATGTGGGAATGACAGCATGAAAATATGGCTCAAAAGAAAAGGAGATTAGAAAGATGACATGTTATGAAGAACTGGTGGCCCGCGGGCTGATCGCCCAGGTTACCAATGAAGAAGAGATCAAAGAGATGATTAACAACGGAAAGGCCACCTTTTACATCGGCTTTGACCCGACTGCAGACAGCCTTCATGTGGGGCATTTTATGGCTCTGTGCCTGATGAAACGCCTTCAAATGGCGGGAAATAAGCCGATCGCGTTAATCGGCGGCGGTACGGGCATGATCGGCGATCCGTCTGGAAGGAGCGACATGCGCCAGATGATGACGCCGGAAATGATTCAGCACAACTGTGACTGCTTCAAAGTCCAGATGAGCAAATTCATCGATTTTTCCGATGACAAAGCGCTTATGGTGAACAATGCGGACTGGCTTTTGAAATTAAATTATGTGGATCTGCTTAGAGAAGTGGGCTCCTGCTTCAGCGTTAACCGCATGCTGACAGCCGAATGCTACAAACAGCGTATGGAAAAGGGCCTCAGCTTCTTAGAGTTCAACTACATGATCATGCAGAGCTACGACTTCTATGAGTTATTCCGCAAATACGGCTGCAACATGCAGTTTGGCGGAGACGACCAGTGGAGCAATATGCTGGGCGGAACTGAACTGATCCGCCGCAAGCTGGGAAAAGACGCCCATGCCATGACCATCACCCTGCTTCTCAACTCAGAAGGAAAGAAGATGGGAAAAACCCAGTCAGGCGCCGTATGGCTTGACCCGAATAAAACATCGCCGTTTGAATTCTACCAGTACTGGAGAAATATCGCTGACGCCGACGTGTTAAAATGCCTGCGCATGCTCACATTCCTGCCCATCGAACAGATCGACGAGATGGACAAATGGGAAGGCAGCCAGTTGAACACGGCCAAGGAAATCCTGGCATTTGAACTGACCAAACTGGTTCACGACGAAGAGGAAGCGAAAAAAGCCCAGGAAGCGTCCCGGGCGCTCTTTTCTGGGGCTGGCAATTCAGAAAATATGCCGTCTCACCAGCTTACAGCCGATGATTTTACAGAAGGAACCATTGACATTTTGTCCATTCTGCAAAAATCCGGTCTGGCAGCGTCCCGTTCGGAAGCCAGACGCAATGTGGAGCAGGGCGGGGTTTCCGTGGACGGCCAGCAGATCAAGGATTTCAAAAAGACATTTACTGCCGAAGAGATCGGGGCTGACGGCATCGTGGTAAAACGGGGCAAAAAGAACTTTATGAAGGTGACGGTGCAGTAACAGCGGACTAAAGTGTGCAGCCGGAACCGGGTCTGAATATGCTGTGAATTGGGGCGCCCGGATGGCGGAAATAAACGTTTGGTCGCCCCTGGATCAGTCGAAGAAAATATGTTCAATGAGGATGTTGATCCCCATCAGGATGAGGATCAGGCCCCCTGCGTATTCGGCTTTTGACTTATACTTGCAGCCGAAGACATTTCCCACTTTTACGCCTGCAAGGGCAAGGGTAAATGTGGTGATTCCGATGAAGGTGACGGCCGGTATAATACGTACCTGGAGGAAAGCGAAGGTGACTCCCACGGCAAGGGCATCGATGCTGGTTGCGATGGCAAGCAGGATCATGGTTCCCGGAGCCAGGGAGGCGTCACAGCTTTCCTCTTCTTTGTTCATGGCTTCCCGGATCATGTTGATGCCGATGATCCCCAGCAGGATAAAAGCGATCCAGTGATCGATGGATGTGATGGAGTTTTTGAACTGGGAACCGAGGAGATAGCCGAAAAAAGGCATTACAGCCTGGAACCCGCCGAAATAAATCCCTACAACTGCTGCATTTTTCCAGCTCATCCGGGCAAGGCTCAACCCCTTGCAGATGGAGACGGCAAATGCGTCCATGGAGAGCCCTACGGCGATGATAAACAACTCAACTAATGACATGTGAAAATTCCTCCTGTGTGATTGTTATACCGACTTTAAAATGTATCGGTTTTCTTGTGGGAGTAGAACGTTTTTCAACAAAAAAAGACCTATCTGCAGCGTAAACACTGCAGATAAGTCTCATCATTCAAAATAAAGCCAGATATATAAATATCAGTATGTTGACCTTACTACACGCGGGACACGTGCTGACTACTCCCTCATCTCTGCACAATTCTAAGGCATTTTAACGCTTATGTCAAGAAAAATTCTCATTAATTATCCGGGAGCTTTTTGATTTTTTCTCTGTAAATCAGGCGGAACAGCATTGTACTGAGCACTGCGGCGATGATTTCCGCCAGAGGGAAGGCATACCACACGCTGTTTAATCCTAAGCTATTGGCAAACAGATAGGCCAGGGGCAGGATGCACACCAACTGCCTTGCCACGGATACGATCAGGCTGTAAACCCCATTTCCAAGGGCCTGGAATACAGAGCCTACAATGATGCAGTAACCGGCGAATAAAAAGCTGATGCTGATTAAACGCAGGGCGGGCACGCCGATTTCCAGCATGTAGGAAGAGGCGTTGAACATTTTGAGAAGCTGGACTGGCATGAGCTGGAAGATCATAAGGCCAATCAGCATGATTCCCACTGCTGTAAAAATACTCAATTTAACAGTAGCCATGATCCGCTTCTTTTTTCTGGCTCCGTAATTGTAAGCGATAATCGGAATCATGCCGTTATTCAAGCCGAATACGGGCATGAAGATGAAGCTCTGGAGTTTGAAGTAAATTCCGAATACGGAAACGGCAGTTTCTGAAAACATGATCAGGATTTTGTTCATTCCGAAGGTCATGACAGAGGCAATGGACTGCATGATGATGGACGGGATGCCCACCTCATAAATGGTGGCGATGGTTTTTTTATGAGGGGAAAATCCCTTTAAACGGATCACCACATCCGGGTTCTTTGTTTTGTTAAAGAAGACGGAAAGCAGCATGGCGATGATCTGCCCGGTTACGGTGGCAATGGCGGCTCCGCGGATTCCCAGGGCAGGGAAGCCGAAAAGGCCGAAGATCATGATTGGGTCCAGAATAATGTTGATGATGGCTCCAGCACCCTGGGTCAGCATGTTGTAAATGGTCCGGCCTGTGGACTGCATGATCCTTTCCAGCATCATTTCCATAAAGAGGCCGAAGCAGAAGACGCAGCAGATGGTTAAATACTGGGTGCCGTATTCCACGATGAGGGGATTGTCGGTTTGTCCGGCGAAGAAATGACGGGCGCCGAAAAGCCCGAAAACGGCAAATGCCAGATAGCTTAAAAACGCCAGGAAAATGCCGTTGACAGCGGCGTTATTGGCGGCTGTCTGATTTTTTTCGCCCAGGGAGCGGGACAGCAGGGCATTTACGCCGACGCAGGTACCTACGGAAACAGCGATCATCAGGTTTTGCACCGGGAAGGCCAGGGACACTGCGGTCAGGGCCTCTTCTCCGATCTGGGCCACAAAGACACTGTCTATAATATTGTACATGGCCTGTACCAGCATGGAAATGACCATGGGCAGGGACATGGAAAGGAGCAGACGGTTGACGGGCATGGTTCCCATCTTATTTTCTGCCGGTGGATTGTTAACAGACATAAAAAAAGACCTCCTGTATTAGTTAGCATGTTAACTATTGTAACGGCAATGCCGGAAATTGTCAACTTATTATATTTTTTGCCGTTTTATGTTTGCTATTTTTTTATTACGGTTCACAGCCCCTCAGGCGGACCCGGCCTGTCGGCCGTGCCGCTTTGCGGGGCTGTGAACAGCAATGTTTTTTTAAAATTGGGTATTGCAATGGGAAAACGGTTATGCTATCATAATAAACAATTTAGTGAGAGAAAGCATCAAATCATTGATTTCAGGCTTTTTCCCACGAGAAAAGCGAAGAAAGAGACTCTTGCCAGCGGGACTTCAACAGGAAGAGGGTGTCACCGACTGAGAGCACCGTCACGTAGGAACCGGCAAAGGGAACACTCTGGAGCTGACATATTGAACACTGCCAATTTGGGTTTGGCAAAGTAGGTATGTCCGTATGCACACGTTACGTGTAAGAGAGGAGATTCAGTAACCCAAGCGGATCTCAATGCGGGTGGTACCGCGGATAAAGAAAGATTGTCCGTCCCGGAATACGTAACAGTATTCCGGGACTTTTTGTTTTATACAAATACCCATTCCGGAATATCTGGCTGCGGCGCCTGCGGCAGGCGTACCAAAATGCTGCGCGGCATATCATGCCGGTAACCGTAAATCAATTGCGCAGATCAATTGCACCTATGGTAAGGAGAAATGAAACATGGAATTTATCAGTGGAGTAGTGGAGAAGGAAACATTGGGAATCGGGGCAGTGCTTGACGGGGATTATATGGGAAAAACCATTAAAATGCACGGAGCCGTGCACAATATCCGCGATATGGGAGACGTTGCATTTGTAATACTCCGCAAGGCGGAAGGCCTGGTACAATGTGTGTACGAAAAAGGGGTTACGGAATTTGAATTAAAGGATTTAAAAGAGGAATCGGCAGTTGAAGTAACTGGGATTGCCGCGCCGGAAGAGCGGGCGCCTCAGGGATTTGAGATCCGCCTTCAAACGGTCAGGGTGCTTTCCCAGCCGGCAGAGGTGCTGCCGGTGGCAGTCAATAAATGGAAAATGGGCGCTTCTCTTGAAACAAAGCTGGCATTGCGTCCGGTAACTCTGAGAAACATCCGGGAGCGTGCTAAATTCAAGATCCAGGAGGGGATTGTACGTGGGTTTCGGGATTATCTTCATTCCCAGGGTTTTACGGAAATCCGCACGCCTAAGATTGTAGCCAGGGGAGCGGAAGGCGGTTCCAATGTGTTTAAACTGGATTATTTTAATAAAAAAGCGGAGCTGGGGCAGAGCCCCCAGTTTTATAAACAGACCATGGTGGGAGTGTACGACAGGGTTTTCGAGGCCGCTCCGGTGTTCCGGGCGGAAAAGCACAACACCACCCGCCATTTAAATGAATATGTCAGCCTTGATTTTGAGATGGGCTATATAGACGGATTCGAAGACATTATGGCAATGGAAACGGGTTTTCTTCAGTACACCATGGAACTTCTGGAAAGGGAATATAAAAAGGAGCTGGAAATACTCGGCGTCACCCTTCCAAAAACCAGCCGGATTCCGGCGGTGCGGTTTGACCGGGCTAAGGAGCTGGTTTCCGAAAAATATGGCAGGAAAATCAAAAACCCGTATGATCTGGAACCGGAGGAAGAGGTTCTGATCGGGAGATATTTTAAAGAGGAGTTTGACAGTGATTTCGTATTTGTCACTCATTATCCTTCAAAGAAACGCCCGTTCTATGCGATGGATGACCCGGCGGACAACAGATTCACCCTCAGCTTTGACCTGCTGTTTAAAGGGCTGGAAGTGACTACCGGCGGGCAGAGGATCCATGATTATGATGAGATTTTGAAGAAGATGGAGAAGAGAGGGATGGATCCGGCGGATATTGAAGCCTATCTGATGATTTTTAAATATGGGATGCCGCCTCATGGAGGGCTTGGAATCGGGTTGGAGCGGCTGACAATGAGGCTGCTGGATGAACAGAATGTGAGGGAAACGGCGTTGTTTCCGCGGGATGTGACTAGATTGGAACCTTGAGGAGGAGTTTTTTTACATGAAGGGTGACATGAAGGGTGAAGGCATTTTCGAAAAAGCCTTGACGCTTTACATTAAAGGGTGAAGGGATTTCTAAAAAAGCCTTGACGCTTTATATTAAAGGGTGAAGGGATTTCTAAAAAAGCCTTGACGCTTTACATTAAAAGGTGAAGGGATTTTCAAAAAAGCCTTCACCCTTAAAAAAGGAGCAAAACCATGGCAAATAAAATCAGCGATGAAACAATCGATTACGTCAGCATACTTGCAAAACTGGAACTTTCCGATACCGAAAAGCAGGCCGCCAAAAAAGACATGGGCCGCATGCTGGACTACATCGATAAATTAAACGAACTGGACACGGACGGCACCGAACCCCTGTCCCACATTTTCCCAATCAGCAATGTATTCCGTGAGGATGTGGTAACAAATGGAGATGACCGCGTAAAAATTCTGAAAAATGCCCCCGAATACAAAGACGGAGCGTTCAAAGTGCCTAAGACCGTAGAATAAAATCCGGCAGAAAGGAGACACAACTTGAGTATATTGGATTTAACAGCCGTTCAGTTAGGACAAAAAATAAAGTCCAAAGAAATCACCTCAGTAGAAGCAGTAGAAGCTGCCATAAAGCAGATCAAAGCCCTGGAGCCGGAATTAAACTGTTTTGTTACGGTTGATGAGGAGAGGGCATTAAAACGGGCCGCAGAGGTCCAGAAAATGATCTGTGACGGAATTTTGACCGGCCCATTGGCCGGCGTTCCGGCAGCAATCAAAGACAATATGTGCATAGAAGGCATGTTGACAACATGCAGCTCTAAAATCTTATATAATTTTAAACCCACCTACACGGCCCGGGCGGTGAGGAATCTGGAACAGGCCGGAGCGGTGGTTCTTGGAAAGACCAATATGGATGAATTTGCCATGGGCAGCACAACGGAGACTTCTGCATATGGAGAGACGAAAAATCCCTGGAATACGGAACACGTTCCGGGCGGTTCTTCCGGCGGTTCCTGCGGGGCAGTGGCTGCAAATGAATGCTTTTTCGCCCTGGGGTCCGATACGGGCGGCTCCATCCGGCAACCCAGTTCATTTTGCGGCGTGACAGGGCTGAAGCCGACCTATGGCACGGTATCACGATACGGGCTGATCGCATATGGTTCCTCCTTGGATCAGATCGGCCCGGTTGCAAAAGACGTCACGGACTGCGCTATTATATTAGAAGCAATAGCTTCACATGATAAAATGGACAGCACATCCGTGAAGCGGGAGGACTGTGATTTCTCCTCTGCCCTGGTGGACGATGTAAAAGGTATGAAAATCGGAATTCCCAGGGATTATCTGGGCGACGGCCTGGATACGGAGGTGAGGGAAGCGGTGCTTAATGCGGCCAATGTCCTGAAAGAAAAAGGGGCTGTTGTGGAGGAATTCGATTTGAGCCTGGTGGAATACGCGATTCCTGCTTATTATGTAATCGCGTCCGCGGAAGCCAGTTCCAACTTATCCAGGTTTGACGGCGTAAAATACGGTTACCGGGCCAAGGAATACGAAGGCCTTCACAGCATGTATAAGAAGAGCCGGTCCGAGGGCTTTGGGGCGGAAGTGAAAAGAAGGATTATGCTGGGATCATTTGTACTGAGCAGCGGTTATTATGACGCTTACTATCTGAAGGCTCTGAAGACCAAGGCGCTGATTAAGAAGGCATTTGACCGGGCATTTGAGGCTTACGACGTGATTCTGGGGCCTGCGGCCCCTTCTACAGCGCCGAAACTGGGAGAATCATTGAGCGATCCGCTGAAAATGTATCTGGGCGATATTTATACCGTTTCTGTGAACCTGGCCGGGCTTCCGGCTATGACAGTGCCATGCGGAAAGGATTCCAAAGGGCTTCCTATCGGCCTGCAGATGATCGGTGACTGCTTTAAGGAGAAAAATATCATCCGTGCCGGGTTTGCATTTGAAAAAACAAGAGCTTATGAGGCGCCGGAACTGGCGAAGAGAGGGGAACAGGGGGTGATGCGCCATGAGTAAACAGTATGAGACGGTGATCGGCCTGGAAGTGCATGTGGAACTGGCCACCAAGACCAAGATATTCTGCTCCTGCTCCACTGAGTTCGGAGGCGCCCCAAACACCCATACCTGCCCGGTGTGCACGGGGATGCCGGGGACGCTGCCGGTACTGAACAAGCAGGTGGTGGAATACGCTCTGGCTGTGGGGCTTGCGGCTAACTGCAGCATCAACCAGTACTGCAAGTTTGACAGGAAGAATTATTTCTATCCGGATAACCCTCAAAACTATCAGATTTCACAGCTTTATCTGCCGATCTGTCATGACGGATGGATTGAAATCGATACCGGCGCAGGGAAAAAAAGGATAGGAATCCATGAGATCCACATGGAAGAGGACGCCGGAAAATTGATTCATGACGAATGGGAAGACTGTTCTCTGGTGGATTATAACCGGAGCGGCGTTCCGTTGATCGAAATCGTTTCCGAACCTGATATGAGAAATGCGGACGAAGTCATCGCCTATTTGGAAAAACTGAGGCTGATCATCCAGTATTTGGGAGCTTCTGACTGCAAGCTCCAGGAAGGTTCCATGAGGGCGGACGTTAACCTGTCTGTCCGCGAGATGGGAGCACCTGAATTTGGCACGAGGACGGAAATGAAGAACTTAAACTCCTTTAAGGCGATAGCCCGGGCCATTGAAGGGGAGAGAAAACGCCAGATTGAGCTGATTGAGGAAGGGAAGAAAGTGGTTCAGGAGACCAGGCGATGGGATGACAACAAAGAAACATCCCATGCCATGCGGTCGAAAGAGGATGCCCAGGACTACCGTTATTTCCCGGATCCTGACCTGACGCCGGTGGTGATAAGCGATGAATGGCTGGATGAGATAAGAAAAAGGCAGCCGGAGCTGAGGACGGAGAAAATGGAGCGTTACCAGAAGGAATACCAGCTTCCGGAGTATGACGCCGGTATTCTGACCTCCTCGAAACACATGGCTGATTTGTTTGAAGAAACGGTAAAGCTGTGTCAAAAACCGAAAGAAGTGTCCAACTGGCTGATGGTTGAGACCATGCGTTTGCTGAAAGAAGCAGAAAAAGATCCGGAAGATATCACATTTTCACCGGAAAACCTTGCAAAGTTAATAAAATTGGTAGATACTAATATAATAAACCGCACGGTAGCCAAAACTGTGTTCGAAGAGATATTTAAAAATGACACAGATCCTGAAAGGTATGTGGAGGAAAATGGCCTGAAAGTCGTAAGCGATGAAGGCGCGCTCCGCAAAACCATAGAAGAAATCGTGGCGGCCAATCCCCAGTCCGTCCAGGATTACCGCAACGGAAAAGAAAAGGCCATGGGCTTTTTAGTGGGCCAGACCATGCGCGCCATGAAAGGCAAGGCGGATCCGTCCATGGTAAACCGGATTGTAAGGGAAATACTAACCAGGTAATCGCTCTCCTGATGGAGGTTTCGATTATATTGCCGTAAAGTGGCGGCAGATTAAGAGAGAATGGTATCAATGCCGTTGTGCCCTTAGATGAAAAAGCCGCTGTCAGCGGCAGAATGAGAGGTAAAAATGAGGAGGAAGAAAATGAAGCCATATGCAGAAATGACCAAAGAAGAATTACAGTCACTTAGAAAACAACTGTCGGTCCAGTACAAGGAGTTCCAGGCAAAGGATCTGAAACTGGATATGTCCCGCGGCAAACCAAGTGCGGAGCAGTTGGATTTATCCATGGGAATGATGGATGTTTTAAGCAGCGATGACGATCTTACCTGTGAAGACGGAACGGACTGCCGTAACTATGGTGTGCTGGATGGCATTAAAGAGGCCAAGGAACTGATCGGGGATATGATCGAAGTACATCCCGATAACATCATCATTTATGGAAATTCCAGCCTGAATGTTATGTATGACACCATTTCACGTTCCATGACCCACGGTGTTATGGGAAATACTCCTTGGTGCAAACTGGATAAGGTAAAATTCCTCTGCCCTGTACCCGGATATGACAGACATTTCGCAATTACCGAATATTTCGGCATCGAGATGATCAATGTGCCTATGACTCCTACCGGCCCGGATATGGATATGGTAGAAGAACTGGTAGCTAACGACGAAACCATCAAAGGTATCTGGTGTGTTCCGAAATACTCAAATCCACAGGGGATTTCTTACTCGGATGAAACGGTCCGCCGTTTTGCCCGCTTAAAACCGGCAGCTCCTGATTTCAGGATTTATTGGGACAATGCCTATGGCATCCACCATTTATACGACCATGACCAGGATCATTTGATCGAAATCCTTGCAGAGTGCAAACGCGCGGGCAACCCTGATCTGGTTTACAAATTTTCATCGACTTCAAAAGTCAGCTTCCCGGGTTCCGGCATTGCGGCAATCGCGACCTCTCACAACAACCTGGTGGACATTAAAAAACAGTTAAAAATCCAGACCATCGGCCATGATAAAGTGAACCAGCTCCGTCATGTGCGTTTCTTCGGAAATATCCATGGCATGGTTGAACATATGAGAAAACACGCCGATATCATGAGACCTAAATTTGAAGCGGTTACTTCTATATTAGACAGGGAACTGGGCGGACTTGGAATCGGAAGCTGGCTCACACCAAAGGGCGGATATTTTATCTCCTTCGATTCTTTGGACGGCTGCGCCAAGGCAATCGTTGCAAGATGTAAAAAAGCCGGCCTGATTATGACCGGCGCAGGGGCAACTTATCCATATGGTAAAGACCCTCATGACAGCAATATCCGTATTGCGCCTTCTTATCCGCCGCTGGGGGATTTGATTGTGGCGATGGAATTGTTTGCGCTGTGCGTTAAAATTGTGAGCATTGATAAACTTTTAGCTGATATGGAGTAAATCTTTATTTAACGAATTGGCGGGAGTAACGCCATGAAGACGGGGAATCTGGGGCAGGCGGCCGTGGATGAGAGGAATTGGGGGCGGATTCCGACCCTAAGAAATACTAAGGCCTTCAAGGGCGAAAAAAGACAGTGCGGTGCCCATTCACGGTGAACT
>NZ_WQPN01000081.1 GCF_018785315.1 Clostridium sp. MCC353
AAAATGAAGAATCGCCAGAACCGGCATTTACCGGAACTGGCGATTCTTCATTATGGAGTTATTTTACAGCCCCTTTTTCGAAAATCCCTTGAGGTATCATGTAAAATTACGGTTCACCAGGCCCTTTCGGTCTGTGCTCTGTCGATGTTCCGCCTTCAGATCCATTTCCCCCCGGAGCATCTCCGGCAGAAACTGTGCCGTCGCCTCCAACACCGTTCCCGCCGGGCGGAGCCTGATTCGGAGTTCCATTCGTCACACCACTTGTTCCATCACCAGATCCTTCAGCGGGTACATCAGCGGGATCAGCCGGAACCTCTGCTGGTGACAATGAACCATCAGACGCGGCGTTATAATCCACTCCGTTAATATTAACTGTAGTATTGGATACCATGGTTCCCGTCGCCGGATCCATATAGTAAAGAACTTCGTTCACATTTATCAGCCCGGTATTCATAGAGCCGTCGCCGCCAAAATAATACCAGTTATTATTCCACAGCCGCCAGCCAGTCGTCATACGTCCGCTGTTTTCACTTAGGAAATAGCGTTTGCCGTTCTCATCATGCCATCCGGTCTTCATTTTTCCGGCATTATTTCCATTGCCCTGCTCCAGATAATACCAGCTGCCGCCATCGTTCAGCCATCCCGAAGCCATAGAGCCGCTGCCCGGTTTAAAGTAATACCAACTGCCGTCCAGCGATTTCCATCCGCTGACCATAGCCCCACTCTGATCTAAATAATACCGGTTAGAGTTATCATCGAACCATCCGGTTCTCATAACGCCGTCGGACTGATTCATAAAGTACCATTTATCACTGACATTCTGCCATCCGGTACTCATCTGTCCCGAATCCGGAAGCAGATAATACCACTTGTTATCTTCCTGGTGCCATCCGGTCACCATCTTCCCGCTGTCGGCATCCAACAGGTAGTGTTTCCCATCATCCTTTTTCCATCCTTTATATGCCGTGCCGTCGGATTGGATATAGTACCGGTCAGGTCCGTCGTTAATCCACACATTTTTTGCCATCTGATGGTCCTTATAGTAATAAGTAATTCCATCGATTGTACGCCACAGATCAGCTGGTAAATGTTCAGAAAGGTCAACATACTGGAAATCAATATCCACATTGCCGTTGACGCCGTTCACCCTCCCGGTGCTGGTAGCCTGCCACATAACCGGATTCTCAAAAACGTGCTTCTTCTCATAGCGCGCAACCCATACGTCATAATCCAACTGGGACATATCCAGTTTATTGGCCAGCCAATAGTCGTTGGCATAGAGAATTGGATAATATCCGGCGTCTTTGATCTTGGTGCAGAAGGCATTTGCCAAAGCACTCAATTCGGAGGGGGACATGGTGCTCTGAACCTCCGCTTCGATGTCAAATGCCACCGGATAAGAGATCTTATAATCTTTAATTAATTTCAGCACAAAATCCGCTTCATCTTCCGCCATCTCGACGGTTGTGGCATAAGAATAAATGTAAACTCCCACGTCCAGCCCGGCTGCCGCCGCATTTTTAGCATTGATATCGAAATAAGGATCTACATTTCCTGAATATCTGGTTCCCAGCATCACAAACTGAATATCATCAGCCGCAACCGCGTTCCAGTCTATGACACCCTGCCAATGTGATACGTCAATACCGCGGGCATGAACATCTTCAATGACTGTGCCATCCAGCATCTGGTATTCACCATTTACTTTTTTATAATCAGCATAAGCGTCAAATCCCATGCCCGGAATAGAGGCCGCAGGGCCGCCGATTCCAATGATGCCTGCCAGCGCTAAAACTGCCAGTCTCTTATAATTGTGCATTTTAATTAGTCCTCCTTTGAGTAATTAAACTAGCCGTTTAACACAAAGGGTGAAGGCTTTTTCGAAAATGCCTTCACCCTTGATGTTAAAAATGAATTAATGAGGTCCGTCCGTTCTGCCAGGCTGCAGTCCAACGCTGGTAGTACCGGAATTTGAAGAGCCCGGAGAGTTGTAATTCGAATTCGGATTAGAATTCGAAGACCCCGGTGCATTGGAATTAGATCCTGAGTTCGAAGACCCTGGTGCATTGAAATTCGGATTGGAATTTGAGGAGCCGGGTGCATTCGAGTTAGAGCCGGAATTTGAACCAGGTGAAGAATTATTGATTACATTATTGGCGCCGCCTGAGCCTCCCGGTGTGGATCCGCCTGAGTTACCGCCAGGGGAGTTATTATTGGACGATCCGGTGTAAACGCCGTTGGAATCAAAGGTGTAGCTTGATCCATCGATTGTCAAGGTTTGGTTGACAGCCATCTTGCCGGTAGATGGGTCTAAATAATAATATTTGCCATTCAGGTTCAGCCATCCGGTCTGCATATGGCCCGCGCTGTTGAAATAGTACCAGTTATTGTCGATCTGCTTCCAACTGTTGGCCATGCTTCCGTTATTCAAATCCATGTAATATTTATTGGTGCCGTCGCTCAGCCAGCCGGTCAGCATCTTGCCATCCGAATTCAGGTAAAAATAATCATTGCCGATTTTCTGCCAGCCGGTCATCATCTTAGCGTCTGAACCGAAATAATACCAAGAGCCTTCTATGTTTTTCCACCCAATAACCACAGTGCCGTTCTCTTTAAAATAATACCAGGCATTGTCCATATCCCGCCATCCGGTAACCATGGAACCGTCACCCTTGAGGAAGAAATAATCCTCTCCAATCCTGAGCCAGCCTTTAACCATAGTGCCGTCATCCAGCATAAAGTACCATTTCCCATTATCCTGAACCCATCGGGTTGCCATTATTCCATTGGATTTGAAATAATACCAATTATTGTTAATCTGCTTCCACCCAATGCTCATGAGCCCGGTGGACAGATCCAGATAATAATAACCGTCGTTAGTCTGAATCCACCCCTTATGTTTGCTGCCGTCCGTATCATAATAGGCCCAATTGCTGCCCTCCTGAGTCCAGCCGGCCGCCAATGCGGAAAATGCACCGGCGCCTGACATCGCGGTGATCAGCCCAGCCAATACACACGCGGTCATCCATTTACTCCGTATCATCAAAAATCCTCCTCTCAGTAAATCCAAAATCCAATAAATTCGACATAGAATTTATTTCATTATATCACAACGTCTGCCATAATTAATAACAATTTTATTACAATTTCGTCAACGCTTTGCGGTAATATTTTTTTGCATACCGGTACATGATCAGTGTATATTCGCCAAATTCCTCCCCAACGGTGCTTTTATAGATGGCCCATAAGGTCCAGAGGAATCCCCCCAGGGCCATGTAGGAGTAAATGACAAAAGATTCTTCTTCACTGGCATTGCGCCCAAAATAAATTTGAATCAGCCGCTCCGTTTCTTCTTCATCATAATAGGAATAAATAGCACACATGGCAACGTCGATCAGCGGATCGCACATTCCCGAATATTCCCAGTCGATCAGCCGGATACTTCCATCAGGCAAAAACAGGAAATTGTCGGCAACGCTGTCGATATGGGACAGTTTTTCCGGCCTGTTCAACCGGTCCAGCTCATCCAATAGCTGAATCATGTTGGCCCGGACCTGCTTATAATCCTCGAATAAGAGATTTTCCCCCGCTTCATGGCTGAGCTGGCTTTTACACAGCTTTTCATAGAAAATGATCCGCTCCCTGACGTCAAAGCGGTGATCCACCTGAATTGCGGCATCGTGAAGGGAGTGAAGGGCTTTCATGCACGATGCCACCTCATTCCAGTCCCGGGCATTGGAATTCACAGCCCCTTCGTAATATTCTGATATTTTATATCCCGTCTCTCCATCGAAATATACAATATGTTCTGTCAAACCCAACCCGCTTACCGCATCATAGACATTTTTTTCCTGCTCCCGGTTAATTAATAGTTCAGTCCCCGGTCCTGGAATTCGGCAGATATAGTGTTTTTGATTGACACAGAATAAAAATGATTTATTTGTCATGCCGGCTTTCAAACACCGTATTTCCGTAATCTCAGATTCCGGCACTTGAAATACACTCGCAACCAGCTCCATGGCGGCATTATCCGACCGGGTTTGATATTTAGGGTCAAACAGCCTCAATTCTTCCAGATTCTCAAATTCATATACCTGCTGGGCGGACTGCTTATTGATATAAATCTCAAATTTATCAATCAGATCAAGCAGAACCTGCTCCCAATAGAACTGTTCTGTCCCCGGCTCTTTATAATATTCCTCCAGCACATCGAGAAACTGTTGGGAGAAATCCTTAGACCAGAATACAGGCCCGTACATAAACCAGGAGTTGTGCCCGCCGATACAAACTTCCGTAATCCGTCCCTTCTTATTAAAATTAAGACACCATTCAGAAGTGTCTCCATCACCATATATTGCGGAATACCAGGTACCGCATTCATAGGTATGGTACATGTTGTTCCTCATCCAGTTATCCGAGGAGAGCACATACATGTTATGCCCCCTGAGGATTTCCCTGGCATGCCAAATGGTTGCCAATGTATTTTTATGAGAATATTCGCTATTATATAGAAGCTTTACACCATATTTATCGATAAGATATTCGAATTTTTCCTTTAAATATCCCACTACAATGGTGATATTATAGATGCCGGCTTCATGGAGCTGCTTGATCTGACGCTCAATCATCCGTTCGCCAAAAACCTCTAAAAGCCCTTTGGGAGTTTCATAGGTTAAGGGAACAAAACGGGACCCAAAACCGGCGGCTATGATAACTGCACCGTCCACTTTATAGGATTCCAGCAACTCTTTTCCTTTTTCTAATAAGATATAATGATATTTGTTATCGGGAGAAAGGGAGATGTAATCATTGGCTATGCATTCTTTAACCAGATTATTTATTGTTCCCAGTGAGACATCAAGCTGTGAAGCCAGCTCCCGCTGAGTGATCTCCGGGCGTTCCCAGACGCAGCGGCAGATTAATCCAAGTCTGTCCATATATTTAAACCTCCGTGTTCAATTTGTGGTTGAAAAATAAATATATGAACATTATATATGGTTTGAAGGGAAATTACAAGAGGGATGGCGGGGGATGTAAAAAGTTATTTGTATTTATGTAAGGGTTCAGACAGATTATCTTTTTGGCTGAAAAAGCGGGCCAGGAAGCATCGCAGGTTCATTCAATGTGAAAATGATACTTAAATTTGCTGATAAGCGGGCTTGACGCTGGCTTCTGCAGCATCTTCCCGCCGTCTGAACTGCTGCGTATTAATAATAGATTTTTCTTTGGAGAGGGTGGGAGTTTTGGATTTCAGAATATATATGTACATCTCGTTTAACGACTTTACATAAATATATACTCTTATGAGAAATGTCCTGAGATTGAAAATACTTCTGATTTGGCAACAATTACTGCCTTGTATTAAAATTAATACAATATTTTGTAAAAAAAGAGCTTTCGTAAGCTTTACGTAAGAAAATGTACAGAGAATGTCTATGGTATTCTGGAAAATTGTGTATTATACTATCTGTGTGATGGAGGAAATGGTATATTTTCCGTATCTTAGAGGAACTGGTAATTCTTTTATTTTTTGCATAACATATCAAAAAATGTTAAAAAAGTATTGCTAAATTCCCGATTAGGAAGTATAATTACCTCGTAATGCAATTAGGAATTTCAAAAAGTATTCAAAAAAGGAAAAAGGAGAGTGCATTAATTATGAGAAAGCAAACTAAATTAGTTGCAGTTTTATCTGCAGCTGCTTTACTCGCTATCGGTGCATCCATGACATCTTTCGCAGCTACAGGCTGGGCAGAAGAAGATGGCACATGGGTTTATTATGACAGAGACGGCGAGAGAGTAACAGACGAGTGGAAGAAATCAGGTAGCAACTGGTTCTATCTGGATGAAGATGGATATATGGCTACTGACGTTCTGATCGAAGATGACGACGACTACTACTATGTAGATGAGAACGGCGTTATGGTAACCAACTTATGGGTATCTATCGAGAATGAAGAAAAAGATGATGATGATGATCCAGACAACTGGTGGTATTATTTTGGAAGTAATGGTAAAGCATACAAGAGATCTGACAGCGCTTCTAACGACGTTTCTTTAAAAACTATTAATGGCAAGAAGTATACTTTTGATGAAGAAGGAAAGATGCAGTTTGGCTGGGTAGCTGACGGTGAAAGACAGACCGATGATGATGCTTGGCAGAATTGTGATTACTACTTTGGTGATGAGAATGACGGTGCCATGACAGTGGGCTGGAGAGAAATTCATATTGTTGATGAGAACTATGAAGGAAGTCAGCCTAACGATGATATTTGGGATGAAGATCAGGATCGTTGGTTCTGGTTCAAGTCTTCAGGTAAGAAGCAGACTGATAGTGTTAACAAAAATATCAATGGTAAAAAATATGGTTTTGATGAATATGGCCGTATGATCGCTGAATGGTATACAGAAACTACTTATGTAGATAAAGATACTACAGCAACAGCATCTGACGGTAGCCTTTCCGTTAAACAGGGTAACTCTTCTTATACCGAAGGATTTATGTATTTCAATTCACCGGAGAGTGGCGCTCGTTATACTAAGGGCTGGTTCAAAGTAACTCCTGGTTACTATTTACAGCAGGGTAAATATGAAGATGGTGATTCTTACTGGTATTATGCAGATGGTAACGGTAACTTATATGCTAACGTTATTAAAAATATTAATGGTAAGAAATACTTATTTGATAACTATGGACGTATGAAGAGTGGACTTCGTTTTGTTCATATGGCAAAAACAGCAAATAATGTAATTTCAAGTACAGAGGTTTCAACTATTTATGCTGATGATGCAGACAACTATCCATATGATACAGAAGATGGATTTGATGCATTTGTAAATCACTATATGGATGAAATTAATTCAGGCGAAATCAGATGTTACTTCTTAGGCGATGGCAGTGACGGATCTATGAAGACTGGCAAACAGAACGTAGTTATCGATGGTGATACTTTCGCATTTGAATTTGAAAAATCTGGTTCTAGAAAAGGCGCTGGTAAGAATGGTTTAGTTGAGAAAGATGATAAACTGTACTTAGCTGGTAAAACTGTAAAAGCTGACAAAGATGATAAGTATCAGATCTATGCTATTAAGGCAGATGATACAGTAGTTAAGATGGATGTTGAAGATTTCTTGACTTTCTGTGATGATACAACAACATCCTTATCTACAAGCAAGCAGGAAGATGGCGATAAACAGTGGACATTTAAGGCTGGTAAGAACGACTTTGTTGATGCTAAGTTCTACTTAGTTAATACATCAGGTAAAGTTATCGACAGCAAGTCAAACTGCAAAGATGGTAATGATTATAAGTTCGAAGTTAAGAACAGAAAGATCGTTAGCGTATTACTTGAAGGCTAATTTATAACTTCTGATAAGAAATTCTAATTGCCAACAAACAGGGGAAGGCGACACTATTGTCGCCTTCTCTTATACATTAAAAGTGACAGTTTGTCATTTTTTAATAGACTTTATAGCGTCAGTTGTAAACTGAAATTCCATACCTGTGATTTCAGTTATAGAGTAAACGTTTTATTTATTAGGGAAAAGCAACAG
>NZ_WQPN01000082.1 GCF_018785315.1 Clostridium sp. MCC353
CACATGTTGCCATGCTTCCACCTCTGCCCTATCTACCTCGTCGTCTTCAAGGGGTCTTACTACTTGCGTATGAGATATCTCATCTTGAGGGGGGCTTCACGCTTAGATGCCTTCAGCGTTTATCCCTTCCCGACTTGGCTACTCTGCCATAGGGTTGATCCCTAACAGATACACCAGCGGTCAGTCCATCCCGGTCCTCTCGTACTAAGGACAGCTCCTCTCAAATATCTTACGCCCACGCCGGATAGGGACCGAACTGTCTCACGACGTTCTGAACCCAGCTCGCGTACCGCTTTAATGGGCGAACAGCCCAACCCTTGGGACCTACTTCAGCCCCAGGATGCGATGAGCCGACATCGAGGTGCCAAACCACTCCGTCGATGTGAACTCTTGGGAGTGATAAGCCTGTTATCCCCAGGGTAGCTTTTATCCGTTGAGCGATGGCAATCCCACTTTATACCACCGGATCACTAAGTCCTACTTTCGTACCTGCTCGACCCGTCAGTCTCGCAGTCAAGCTCCCTTATGCCTTTGCACTCTTCGAATGGTTTCCAACCATTCTGAGGGAACCTTTGAGCGCCTCCGATACTCTTTCGGAGGCGACCGCCCCAGTCAAACTCCCCGCCTGACATTGTCCCCCAGCCGGGTCACGGCTGCAGGTTAGAAACCCAGTCACACAAGGGTGGTATCCCAACAGCGGCTCCGTGAAGACTGGCGTCCTCACTTCATTGCCTCCCACCTATCCTGTACATGCATAACCGAATCCCAGTATCAAGCTGGAGTAAAGCTCCATGGGGTCTTTCCGTCCTGGCGCAGGTAACCAGCATCTTCACTGGTACTTCAATTTCACCGGGTGCATTGTCGAGACAGCGCTCAAATCATTACGCCTTTCGTGCGGGTCGGAACTTACCCGACAAGGAATTTCGCTACCTTAGGACCGTTATAGTTACGGCCGCCGTTTACTGGGGCTTAAATTCAAAGCTTCGCTTGCGCTAACCTCTCCTCTTAACCTTCCAGCACCGGGCAGGCGTCAGCCCATATACCTCACCTTTCGGTTTTGCATAGACCTGTGTTTTTGCTAAACAGTTGCTTGAGCCTATTCTCTGCGGCCCACTTTCATGGGCACCCTTTATCCCGAAGTTACAGGGTCATTTTGCCGAGTTCCTTAACAATGCTTCTCCCGCCGGCCTTAGGATTCTCTCCTCATCCACCTGTGTCGGTTTACGGTACGGGCACGTATTACACAATAGCGGCTTTTCTTGACAGCCCCTACGCCAACTTCCCTACTTTAGTTCGGTACGCATCACACCTTCCCGTTGCATGGCGGTTTTTCCAGCCATGCCGGTCCAATGCTTGCCCCGGTCTTTTCATTCCCGGGTTTGGCTTCGGTTCTGTGTCCCCACAGTTCTGATAATACGCGGTACAGGAATTTCCACCTGTTGTCCATCGGCTACGTCTTTCGACCTCGCCTTAGGCCCCGACTTACCCAGAGCAGATCAGCTTTACTCTGGAAACCTTAGATATTCGGCCTGGAGGATTCCCACCTCCATCTCGCTACTCATTCCGGCATTCTCTCTTCTTAACGCTCCACAGCTCCTTCCGGTACTGCTTCGGCGCATTAAGAATGCTCCTCTACCAATTGTCTTACGACAATTCCTAAGCTTCGGTGTTGTGTTTCAGCCCCGGACATTTTCGGCGCAGGACCTCTCGACTAGTGAGCTATTACGCACTCTTTGAATGAATGGCTGCTTCTGAGCCAACATCCTAGTTGTCTTTGAAATCCCACATCCTTTTCCACTTAACACACACTTTGGGACCTTAGCTGTAGGTCTGGGCTCTTTCCCTTTTGACTGCCCAACTTATCTCGTGCAGTCTGACTCCCGTACATCATCTTTGCGGCATTCGGAGTTTGATATCCCTTGGTAAGCTTTGACGCCCCCTTAGGAATTCAGTGCTCTACCTCCGCCAGACTAATACGAGGCTAGCCCTAAAGCTATTTCGAGGAGAACCAGCTATCTCCGGGTTCGATTGGAATTTCTCCCCTATCCACACCTCATCGCCACCCTTTTCAACGGATGTGCGTTCGGTCCTCCACCGCCTTTTACGGCAGCTTCAACCTGGACATGGATAGATCACCCGGTTTCGGGTCTGCTCTTACTGACTATGGCCCTGTTAAGACTTGATTTCTCTTCGGCTCCGCACCTGTAGTGCTTAACCTTGCCAGTAAAAGCAACTCGCCGGACCGTTCTACAAAAAGTACGCGGTTGTACCTATAATGTACTTCCACAGTTTGTAAACACAGGGTTTCAGGTTCTTTTTCACTCCCCTCCCGGGGTTCTTTTCACCTTTCCTTCACAGTACTATGCGCTATCGGTCACTAAGGAGTATTTAGCCTTGGGGGGTGGTCCCCCCGACTTCCCGCAAGGTTTCTCGTGTCTCGCGGTACTTTGGATCCCTCTCGCTGCCTATTGTTTTCCCATACCGGGCTTTCACCTTCTCTGGCCGGTCTTTCCAGGACCGTTCTGGTAACAAATCAGCTCACTTACTGAGGTCCGTAACCCCGGAACGCACGCGCTCCGGTTTAGGCTCCTTCCATTTCGCTCGCCGCTACTTTGGAAATCGAGTTTTCTTTCTTTTCCTCCGGGTACTTAGATGTTTCAGTTCCCCGGGTTCCCGGCGTATGGCTATGGATTCACCATACGTCGCTTGAGGTTTGCTCAAGCAGGTTTCCCCATTCAGAAATCTCCGGATCAAAGGGTATTTGCCCCTCCCCGAAGCTTATCGCAGCTTATCACGTCTTTCATCGGCTCTTAGTGCCAAGGCATCCACCCTGCGCTCTTTTTAGCTTAACCAGTTTGACGTTCGCCTGCGGGTGCGGGCTAATAGTCTAAGATTCATAGCGTTGAATCTCTGGTCTTAGGTTTGTTTGTTATGTTTCCATAACGAGTTGTTTGGAATCTATTATCTCTAATAAATTCACCTCGGATGTCTTGAATTGTTCCGT
>NZ_WQPN01000083.1:0-15786 GCF_018785315.1 Clostridium sp. MCC353
CTTTTGGTTACAAAAATGGGCTGTTATTTACAACACGGGACTTTTGTAGTACAAACGGGATTCTCGGGCTACAACTCAGCTATATTGAATAATGCGACGGCATCCATACATACATTGTATTGACAAATTGCATTTATTTCGTTATAATGTAAATACAAAAGGAGATGATATTATGGCAACTACTACTGTAACTATTCGTATGGACGAAAACCTCAAAAAACAAGCGGAAATGCTGTTTGATGAAATGGGCTTAAATATGACAACCGCTATTACAATATTTGCCAAGGCTGTTGTCCGACAAAACAAAATTCCCTTTGAAATTGCTGCCGATCCGTTTTACAGTGAATCCAATCAACTGCATCTGCGGAAAGCAATCGCAGACCTTGAAGCTGGGAAAGGACAATTTCACGAATTGATTGAGGCAGACGATGAATAAGCTATGGCAGGATGAAGCATGGGAAGATTATTTGTACTGGAAAAAACAGGACAAAAAAACGCTTAAACGCATAAATCAGCTATTACAAGATATTTCACGGAACGGCTATGACGGAATTGGAAAACCAGAACCATTAAAAGGCGTTTTATCAGGATGGTGGAGCCGTCGAATTGACGATACCAACCGGCTTATTTACCGGATTAATAATGGTATAATTGAAATCGCTCAATGCCGTTCTCATTATGGCGATAGGTAAACGAATGCCCCGAACCAATCACAGTTCGGGGCATTCACATACCAACGTTTAGATCATCCGCCTGCTCCGTGTTTCCAGGATTCCCGGCGTTACTCCTGACAATCTATGAAACTAAAAATAATCACCTCAATCGCAATTCTCCTGAGCCTCAGACAACGTAAACACCTGTCTCTTACGCGCCATCTCATCGCTCTCCAGATACTCATCATAAGTGGTGATCTTATCAATCAACTGTCCATTGACAATTTCCATAATCCGGTTAGCCGTTGTCTGCACGATCTGATGGTCTCTGGAGGAGAAAATCAGCACGCCCGGGAACTTCACAAGACCGTTGTTTAACGCTGTGATAGCCTCCATATCCAAATGGTCGGTAGGCTCATCCAGCATCAGCACATTGGCGCCTGAAATCATCAGCTTGGAAAGCATACAGCGCACTTTCTCACCACCGGAAAGAATGCGCACTTTTTTCACGCCGTCTTCACCGGCAAACAGCATGCGGCCCAGGAAACCGCGGACATACGTCACATCTTTTTCCGGCGAATACTGGGTCAGCCAGTCCACAATCGTATCGTCATTGTCGAATTCCGCTGTGTTGTCCTTGGGGAAATAAGACTGGGTTGTGGTAAGGCCCCACTTATAGCTGCCGGAATCCGGCTCCATCTCCCCTGCCAGGATCTGGAATAAAATGGTTTTGGCATGTTCATTGGGTCCCACCAAAGCCACTTTATCATCTCTGTTGAGCGTAAATGAAATATTATCCAGCACCTTCACTCCGTCAATGGTCTTTGTAAGTCCTTCAACAGTCAGGACTTCGTTGCCGATCTCACGGGACGGACGGAAATCGATATATGGGTACTTACGGCTGGACGGTTTGATATCGTCCAGTTCGATTTTTTCAAGGGCGCGCTTACGGGATGTCGCCTGCTTTGATTTGGATGCGTTGGCGGAGAATCTCTGGATGAATTCCTGTAATTCCTTGATCTTCTCCTCTTTCTTGCGGTTCTGTTCCTTCATCTGTTTCACCATCAACTGGCTGGATTCATACCAGAAATCATAGTTTCCGGCATACAGCTGGATCTTGCCGTAATCGATGTCCGCAGTATGCGTACAAACTTTATTCAGGAAATAACGGTCATGGGATACCACAATTACCGTATTTTCAAAATTGATCAAAAACTCTTCCAGCCATGCGATGGCGTCCAGATCCAAATGGTTGGTCGGCTCGTCCAGAAGCAGGATGTCCGGGTTGCCAAACAAAGCCTGGGCCAGCAGGACTTTGACCTTCTGGGCGCCGGTTAAATCTTTTAAAAGGCTGTAATGGAGATCGCTTTCGATACCGAGGCCATTTAACAGGTTGGCCGCATCGGATTCCGCCTCCCATCCGTTCATTTCCGCGAATTCACTTTCCAGTTCCGCCGCTTTGATGCCGTCTTCGTCAGTAAAATCTTCCTTCATGTAGATGGCGTCTTTTTCCTTCATGATTTCGTACAGCCTGGCATTTCCCATAATGACGGTGTCCAAAACCTGATATTCATCGTATTTAAAATGATCCTGCTGCAGGAAAGAAAGTCTCTGGCCGGCGGTGATAACAATGTCGCCCGTAGTTGACTCCAGCTGCCCGGATAAAATTTTTAAAAATGTTGACTTCCCGGCGCCGTTGGCACCGATCAGACCATAACAGTTACCTTCTGTAAATTTGATATTTACATCTTCGAATAATGCTTTTTTACCAACTCTCAGTGTGACATTATTTGCGCTAATCATATCCTATACCTTTCTATCCCTCTGCTTTCACAAAATAGTTTTCATAAAAAAGAAGGGTCAGTATCTGGCCCCATCTGTAGTATCACTATCATTGTACAGGAAAATCCTGATTTTGCAAGTGTTTTTCAACGTCTTTGCGTATTTTTCATAAAAAAAATGCCAATTCCCAAAAATCTTTGTGCACACTCATAATCGACTTCTTTTTGTGGGTGTGATATTATAATTAACGTAAACCCCCCCAATACATTATATAGTTTTTGCTACACCCCATAAGAAACGAAATACCTTCTCCTAAAAAGACCAGCTACCCCGGCTGGTCTTTTTGTTTTCTCTTTTTATTTTTTCTATTTCTGTTCTGTATCATTCACTTTGACCGTCCCATTCTTAATTAATTCCAGGAATACAGGAACCAGCATGGGATCAAACTGGCGGCCCGACTGACTTATCAGCTCTTCGCAGGCGAATTCCACCGTGTACGCTTTCTTATAACTTCTGGCTGATGTCATGGCGTCAAACGCATCCGCAATGGCCAGGCATCTGGCCCCGATGGGCAGGTCTTCCCCGGCAATTCCCCTGGGATACCCCCGGCCGTCCCAGCGTTCGTGATGGCCTACAACCGCCGGTATCACATAGTCCAGGCTGGGCAGGTGACGGATAATCGCGATGGAATGTTCCACATGGCTTTTCATGATGTCGTATTCTTCCTCATCCAGCCTGCCCGGCTTTCTAAGAATGTGCTCCGGAACGGCGATCTTACCGATGTCGTGAAGCAGGGCGGCTTCGTGGATAATGCGGACGTGTTCGTCATTTAACCCGGCCGCTTTGGCCAGCGCTGAGGCGTAATCGGCCACATTTTGGCTGTGCTGGAAGGTGTAGTGGTCTTTGGCGTCAATGGCCGCCGTCAGCGCGTAGATGGTGGCCGCATATTCCTCGTAATTGCTTTCCAGGATGTTGGAAGCGGTGTTTATATCGTCCCCGCTCCGCTCTCCCATGGTGTATTGGCAGATCTTATTTTTGCCGCTTCTCTTGGCATTGTACACCGCCATATCCGTATTTTCCAGCAGTTCCTTTACTGTGGACGCGCAGTAAGGGGCCACACAGATTCCGCCGCAGACCGTCAGTTTTTTGAGCCTTGCCCCATCGGAATTCTTGTCGATCTTCCCGATCTGGCTGCGGATATTTTCAGCCAGATTCATGGTCTGAAGCGCATTATAGCCCGGCAGGCTCACCGCGAATTCCTTGCCTCCGTAGCGGCAGGACGTCCCGTTGCTCCCCACAGTGCTGTCGATAATCTGCGCAATCCGCTGAAGGGCTTTGTCCCCTTCATAAGTGCCGTACAACTGGTTAAACAGCTTAAAATCATCCACATTCAGTATCAGCAGGGCCAGGGAATCCTGCCTCTTGGCATCGTATTCCTCCTGAAGCGCCTGCATGAATGATTTCCGGTTCAGCAGGCCGGTAAGCTGGTCCGTCGTGGCTTCCCGCTTGGCCCTCTCATAGAGGCTTGCATTTTTCACAGCCACGGAGGCGATGGACTGGACCGATTCCAGAAAAGAGATATCGTCAAAGGTAAAATCGCTTCCCCTCTGTTTTTCTCCCAGGAGCACCACTCCCGCCAGCACCCCGTCGCTTTTCAGCGGCAGAATGCAGCTTGCCCTGAGTTCGTAAATCAGCCGTTTTTCCTCTTCCCACATGGATTTATAGGTAGCCGACCGTTTGAACTCCTTCACCATCAGCGCATGGTCCCTGTCCTTAAACCAGGTGATACACGGGTTATCCGCAGAAATGGAAAATCCCCTGATATCCAGCGGAGCCGCAGACTGAACCGGCTTATAATGGCGCTTCGTATCATCCAGCAGGCACACATAAGCCTTTTTCACATGGATGGCCGAACAGATCACATCCACGAGCAGGGCCAAAACTTCCTTGATCTCCAGGCTGTTTGACACTGCCATGGTAAACTCCTTTAAGAGATCATTCTGAACCTGTTCTTCTTTTAAAAACAGATTGTTAAATATCATCTGCATGATCTGGTAGACAGACATCATGAAGACCGCAAAGAGAATCGCTATGATCAGGATGGAATAATGTTCCACCTGCGGATAATACCGCAGCAGAACACTCTCCATCGGATTAATCAGGTAAGCGCCCATCACGGAACACAGAAGCATGGCCTCCGCCATCACAACTCCCCGGGACACCAAAAGCGTCATCCGAAACAGCCGTTTCCTGTAAAGCGCATAGAACATCAGACAGGCGTTGACGATCCCGGACAGCGTATCCCACGGGAAATAATTGCCTGGAATGATGGAAACCAGATTGCCCACCACCATGATGGGAAGCCCGATCATCACAGGCATCAGGCTGTTTAACGGAACATCCCGTTCCTTAACGCCGTAAGACACCATGCCGATGCCATGAATCATCATCAGCACCAGAAATACGGTGGGAATGCCGATGGTCCACGTGGTATGGTAAACGAAGATGGCATTTCCATTGGGAAGATGCACCAGTTCAGGCACTTTTAAAAACAGTTGGAAATGGGTCAGCACCAGCATGACCACCGTTCCCAGCATCCAAAGTTTCTTCGCGTATTTGTCACTGGAATCCACCAGATGATAGACGAACTGATATGCCATCAGAGGGATCGCAAACAGGGCCAGGATCGAGACTTCGTACCAAAATTCATACCCGGGATAAACCTGTAATCTCATCAGCATAGAACCGCCGGTCCAAAGGAGACAGCAGGCCAGAAGCCGTATAAATGACTGTATTATATTATTTTTCTTAGCCGAAAGCAGCGCTATCATCAGAAAGAGATAACAGGCAACCGCAAGGATCGGCACCCAGATAAACGGGATATTCACATTCATTGGCCGTACCTCCATTCAGCGCCGTCCGGCCGGCTGTCAAATTTCAAAAATTCCGACAGCTCAAATGCCGACGGGTTCACCCTTCTCAATTTCTTTCCCGTCTTTTTCGCATATTCATCCACCATACCGCATTTCAATATGGTGATCTGCAGCGGTTCAATTCCCAGCATTTTCTTCAAATCCCTGTAATCCGTATCAAAGTATGTAAAATACACCTCCAAATGTTCCTTCAGGATCTGTTTGCTGACGGCGATGTGATCCAGCTCTTTGGGATCCATTTCCACGTAAAGATGGAGATAGGGCCTCCTTTTGCCGTCAAATTCCTTTTTGGCAATCCAATGTTTCACCGCCAGCCCGGAAAGTTTCACCACCTCTTCAATGGAATGTTCCGTAATTCTGGTAAATCCCGCAATATCGATCACCGTCGGCACACGGTCTAAAAATACCAGTTGGGGAAGGGAGGTGCTCTTATCCCCGCCTGTGCTGATGCACCGGAACATGTCGCCTATCCTGTAACGGGCAAATGCGCCGCCCTTTAACACAGTGATCACAAGCTCATAATTGTGATCCGCTGTCAGTTCATTCATGAGCACTGTGGCCGGCCGGTAGGAAGGATCGGCCTGTTCCTTATAAAATTCATCTTCCGGTATGAATTCGTAAAAGCAGTTATCCGGGAAAAATACCATTCCATTGCGGGTCTGGGTTTCCGTCGCCGCCATGGACACCTCGGTTCCCGCGAAGATTTCAAGGGGTTTCAGCCCCCACGCCTCCTTCAGCGCCTCTTTGTAAGAGGCCGTGTCCGTCCCGGCGCACACCAGGGATTTCAGTTTAAATAAATCCTTGGGCTTGATCTCACGCCCTTCCTTACTGCATTGGAATTTGGCCCTCAGATAACGGTAAATCATCTTAGGCCTCATATGAATGGCTTTCTTCAGCACACTTCCCGAGGAACCGCTTTTAATGGATTCGGAAAAATTCTCGGTTACGTAATAGATTACACTGCTGAGGCCGAAAAAGAGGTCGATCCCCTGCTGCATTGCCAGGGAAAACCCTTTCCGGTTCCTCTCCCCGAAGGACATGCTGAGGGCCTCCTTAACCGGCGGCAGGAATTTAAAATCCACTTCCTCCGCAAATATCACCGGAAACAGCCCTGTCACATAGGGAAGGGGCGCCAGCCCGAACAACACCCTGTCCCCATTCTGCTGCCTGGCCTTCTGGGTGTCTCCGCAGGCCCCCAGCACCGTCACCGCAAACAGGTTGTTCTTGAACACATCCAGCATGGCCCTGGTATAGGGCGCCACTTTTATCGGATGTTTCCCGCCTTCCCAGGTGGTCTGAAGCCAGATCACCGGTTCCCCCGGCAGCATATCGCTCTGCTTACTCAATAAAATATCGGCATAATCCCCATATGTGGTAAGCGGAACCACCCGTCTGAAATCCTCCACGGTCTGAGGCTTTTTTCCGTTCAAAAACTTCTGCCCCAGCCCGCTGGCGGTCCATACTTGAATCTGTTCCTCCATCAGCCGGTACTGGATTCCCATATATTCGTCCATCGACAAATCCAGAAAACCGCAGTACTCCTGCCATATTTCTTTATGTAACTGTTTTTTTACCTTCTGTCCGTATGTCAACACGGTTCTTCCCCCCACTATTTTCTTCCGTACCTGGTCTTCAGATCATTTACACACTTCCTCACACTGTCCCGGCTGGGAATCAGGAAAGGCGCCTCCTCTCTGTATTCCGCATATCCCTCAAATAAGGCAGGAAAGATGTAAACATCCTGAAGCCATACATAGATCAGGTTCAGCGCCGTAAAACACAGGCCTGCAATAAGCATCACCGGACGCCCCAGCGCCAGCCCCCAAAACAGGTAGAAACCTGCCAGGAAAACCACTCCCGGATGGCGGCACAACGCATATACCCCGTCTTTGCAGATCTTTTGTCCGGAACCTTCTATATAAGCTTCCTGAAACGGAATTGCAAAAAACAACGTGTACACCAACAGAAACAAATGAAGCCCTGCCAGCAAATAAAAAACAGCAACAGTAAGGAAACCGACCGGATAGTCGCTTTCAAAAACTGTCACTGAAAGTTTTAACGTCACAGAGAACAACACAACAACACCAATGAGAAACAAAGGTTTCATATAAGTGCGGTTGGATTTGATCTGATTCATATCATAAAGAATAAACAATGGGAAACTAATGCAGCCAATGCAGATCCAAATCATGGCCTTTTCTCCTTCTGTGCGTTATTTAAGCTAAATTTTCGGTTATTCACTACATCATTGTAACAAATTGGAGAAATAAACACAACTATTTTTCTTTCTATACTAAATATTATTTTTTTGCAGCCGTTCATGCGGCAGAGAATTGGTTAAGAAGGCCATGTTAAGACAGCTCACAGTTACAGTTTTTCATCACAAAAATTTGCGGATACATAAAAATAAGCCGGGCAGACGGCCGCATATGCAGACATCCCTTCCGGCTTATTCCAAGCTTGCGCTTAGTTGTCCTTTTCATTTCCACTTCCGCCAGGCCTCTTCCTGGCCTTTGCCGCCATACTCCCGTCCCCGCTCGTTTTTGCTTTTTTACTGCTGCAAATAACGTCCCAAAAAGCTCTTGGTTCTCTCGTTATCCGACGCAAAGACTTCCTCCGGTTTTCCCTCTTCCACAATCACCCCGTCGGACATGAAAATCACCCGGTCGGAAATCTCTTTCGCGAACGCCATTTCATGGGTCACGATCACCATGGCGATATCCAGGTCCGCCAGAGATTTTATTACCTTTAAAACCTCTCCGGTCAGTTCCGGGTCAAGGGCCGATGTGGGCTCGTCGAAAAACAGGATTTTCGGATTTAAAGCCAGAGCGCGGGCGATGGCCACACGCTGGCACTGGCCTCCTGAAAGCTGGCAGGGATAGGCATTTTCCTTGTCCTCCAGCCCCATTTTTTTAAGCAGCGCCCGGGCTTCTTCATAAACCTCTTCCTTTTTCCGCTTCTGTACGGCTATGGGAGCGTCCGTAATATTTTTCATCACGGAATAGTGGGGAAACAGGTTGAAATTTTGAAATACCAGCCCGTACTGGCTCTGTATTTTCTTTAACTGGCTTTTCTTCGCATAGACGGCTTTCCCGTCAGTTCCGGTCCACGCCGCCTTTTCTCCCAGATAAATGATTTCCCCGCTGTCCATTTCCTCCAGCATGGTGGCACAGCGCAAAAGGGTGGATTTGCCGGAACCGGACGGGCCTATGACCGATACGATTTCCCCTTCCTGAACGCCCAGGGAAATGTCCCGCAGCACGCCCAGGCCGTCAAATGATTTCTTAATATGGTTCATCTGCAATAAATACATCCCGTTTTCCCTCCTACTGATAATATGACAGTTTCTTTTCAGCCAATTCCATGACAGCCGCCACGATCAGGTTGAACAGGTAGTAAAAAAGACCTGCCGCCACAAATGGAACAAGGCTGACCTGGGAGGATGCCAGGGATTTCGCGATGGTGAACATTTCCAGCACACTGATGGTAAATGCCAGTGACGTGTCCTTCACCAGCGTGATCACTTCATTTGTTACCGAAGGAAGGATTCTTTTGATCACCTGTGGAAGGATGATCCTGAAAAATGTCATCGATTTCCCATATCCCAGAAGTTTTGCCGCCTCATACTGCCCCACCGGCATGGACTGGATGCCGCTCCGGTAAATTTCAGCGAAATAAGCCGCGTAATTGATCACAAATCCGATAAACGCGGCCCATAAACGGTAGCTGTTGCTGATTTTAATCCCAAACAGATAATAAGGGCCGTAATAGACAACCATGAGCTGAAGCATCAGCGGCGTCCCCCTCATGACGGAAATATAAAATTTAACCAGCATGGACACAAGCTTATTTTTAGACATGCGCCCAAAAGCCACAATTAATCCCAGCGGCAGGGAAAATACCAGCGTCACCGCAAAAATCTGGATGCTGACCCACATCCCGGACACCAGTTGTCCCCCCGTACTCAATAGCTGCGATGCCAACTCCATTTGAATCTCCTCCATTCATGTGTTTTCTTTGGCATAAAAACTTGACAATCGGTCAGGCCCTCTCACCCGGGCGCAAAAAAGCTGCTGCAAAATGCCGGAACCGGCCGGGCCGGCGATCCGTCTGTGAATCCCATTCTGCAGCAGCCCTGCTTCATTTATCTGCCAATTGTCGGCGGCTCCGATTCTTTTATCTGTCAATCGTCGGCAGCCCCGATTCTTTTATCTGCCAATCGTCGGCAGCCACGATTTATTTATCTGCCAATCGTTGTGATGTCTCTGCCGAACCATTTCTCAGAAATCGCCTTTAACGTTCCGTCTTCGGCCATGGCTTCCAGCTCCGCCTGTACAGCGTCTCTCAACGCCGTATTTCCCTTTTTAAAGCCGATTGCGTACTCTTCTTCCGACAGCTGGTCGTCCAGAATCACAAATTCACCGGTCTTCTTCTTTTCAATCTGATAACCGGCAACGATAACATCCATGGCGATGGCGTCAACCGCTCCCATCTCCAGATCGCGGAAAGCTGTGTTATAATCAGGTGTTGTCTGCAAGGTTCCAAAAGTTCCGGCCAGATCAGGGAGATCCTTTAACGCGGCTTCCGCAGAGGAATCGGCCTGGACGGTTACAATCTTTCCTGCCAGTCCGGCCATATCTGTAATTCCGGAATCTTTGGCAACTACAAATACCTGGCTGTTCTTCATATACGGCTCTGACCATGTATAGCCATCTTCCCTGCCGTTCATGGTGAATCCGTTCCAAATGCAGTCAATAGTTTCCGAATTCAGTTCCATGTCCTTAGAATCCCACGGAATGGGCTGGGGAACATACTCCATGCCGAGGCGTTTTGCCACCTCCTGGGCCAGTTCCAGATCAAATCCCGTATAATCTCCATTTTCATCCACAAATCCCATAGGCGGGAAATCCTGGTCGAAACCGACTGTAAAGGTGTCTTTTAACTGGGGATCAGCGGCTTTTACAGTTTCCGTTTTCGCGTCCGCGTCTTTTTTATCTGCCTGTGACGCTGCATTTTCCGCAGATTTCGCCGCCGTTGTTTCAGCTCCTGTTTCCGTTTTAGTCCCTGCTTCTGCTGTTGTTTCCGCCTTTGGGGCAGTTGTTTCAGGCGCCTTTGCTTCTTCCGGTTTGGAACCGCAGGCAGTCAGGCTTAACACCATTCCGGCAGTAAATAATATGCTTACCAATGATTTTTTCATAATATCCTCCATCTTGTATGGCTGTGTGGTTTATTGTTTATTTTATAGGCCATACGTACATTTTCCGTGATTCCGCGTATTGTTATGCGAATCACGTTACCATGGTAGCATAGTAAAGTGTTCTTGTCAACTGATAATGTATAATGCAATAAGGGGAGGCCATCTGACTTTGATATCAGATGGTCCCCCCTATTATCCCGGATCAGCTCTAAGTTTCTTTGCTTTAGTCCCAGCATTGATCCAAATATTTTTTTGCATCTTTACTGCTCAGCGCATAGCTCTCTTCCAGCTCGTTTTGCGTCTCTTCTCTGGTTCTTCCCAGTTTCCGGCAGGTTTTAATTAATATGCGGATACCCTGCTCTAAAACCCTTAACACAGCCTCTTAACATCAACCCCTCAAGCCATTTTGAAAAATGCCTTCGCCCTTTACTGTAAACCCTCAAGCCATTTTCAAAAATCCCTTCGCCCTTTACTTTAAAACCGTCCAAACGTATCCACCAGCCATGACAAATGTCCAATCTGGCTGTCTCCCAGCTGCCCCGGCCTCATCCGCCATTTCCAGTTATTTCCCACGGTTCCCGGCGTATTCATCCTGGCCCAGTTGCCAAACTTCAGCACATCCTGAACCTGGAAAAGCACCACGCTGGCCACCGACGCATAAGCCGTAAACAAAGCCCGGTCAACCAGCTCCTCTTTATGCTGGACTCCCATATAATCCACTATGTACTGGAGTTCCCACCATTCTCTCTTACTCTCGTTAAAATACCCCACCAAAGTCTCATTGTCATGGGTTCCGCCATAGACAACCGAATTCGGCGAGTAATTATAGGGCAGATGTTCATTCTTCCGGTCCCCGCTGAACGCAAATTCCAGAATCTTCATGCCCGGATACCCGGTTTCCTCCAAAAGTTTCTTCACATCCGGGTTAAATACCCCCAGATCTTCCGCAATGATCTTGGTATCTCCGATCACGCTGTCAATGGCGTCGGTCAGCTTTCTGCCCGGCCCTTTCAGCCATTCCCCGGTCTTCCCGTCCTTTGCGCCTCCCGGAATGGCATAATACTCCACCACGCCGATAAAATGATCGATCCGCACCACGTCATACAGCCTCGCCGATGATTTCATCCGGTCTTTCCACCACGCAAAATCCTGCTTTTCGATGGCGTCCCAGTTATAAAGAGGATTCCCCCACAACTGCCCGTCGTCGGAAAATGCATCCGGCGGCACGCCGGCCACCTTTAACGGCTCCAATGTCTCCTGATCCAGCTGGAACAGCTCCGGATGGGTCCACACGTCCGCGCTGTCTAAAGCCACATAGATCGGAATATCCCCGATAATGCTGATTCCCTGTTCATGGGCATATTCCTTTAATTTGTTCCATTGCTCAAAAAATTTATACTGTAAATATTTCCAGTATTCGATGTCCCGGGCCAGCTCTTCTGCATATCTCTTAACCGCCTCCGGCTTACGGAACTTGATATCGTCTTCCCACGCCTGCCATTCCTGATTCTCAAAATGATATTTGCAGGCCATATAAAGGCTGTAATCCTCCAGCCAGTTCTTCTCATCCTGACAGAATTTCAAAAAATCCCTGTCTTCTGAACATCTGCTTCTCTCAAATGCCTTTCTCAAAAGTGGAAAACGATAGTAAAAAATTGCGTCATAAAGTACCTGGTCGTCCTGGTTGCTCCAATGACAGGCGTTAATCTCCTCCTGTGTCAAAAGCCCTTCTTCCTTCAAAGTATCCAGATCGATAAAATAAGGATTTCCCGCAAAGGCCGAAAAAGACTGATAGGGGCTGTCACCATAGCTGGTGGGCCCCAGGGGAAGCACCTGCCAGTACTGCTGTCTGGCCCGCTTCAAAATATCCACGAACTCATAAGCCGCCCGCCCAAATGTTCCGATCCCGTAAGGGGATGGCAAACTTGACACCGGCATCAAAAGGCCGGCGCCGCGCCGCAGCATTGTCTTCATCATCTATACTCCTTCTACAACGCCGCTCTTAACTGCTCAGCCATTGTCTCATATTCTTCATCGGTCAGATAAACCTTATCCGGGTTCATCTGGAACGTGCCGCCCCATTCGTCGCCGCCATTGTATTTGGGCACGATATGCATATGAAGATGGCATCCCGTATCGCCGTAAGCCCCGTAATTCACTTTATCCGGGTGAAATACCTTGTGTACAGCTCTGGCAGCCTTAGCCACATCATTAAAAAATGCCGCCCGCTCCTCGTCGCTGATATCAATCATCTCGCTCACATGATCTTTATACGCCAGAATCACCCGTCCCGGCTTGCTCTGCTCCTTGAAAATATACAAAAATCCCGTATCCATTTCACATACCGGATAAGCGAATTTCGCCGCCAACTCTCCCTGCATACAATATGCACAATTCTGATCTTTCATTCCAGTCTCCTATCTGCCGCTTAAAACGGCCATATCCTATTTTTTATCATAACTGTTCAGACGGCTCATCTTCCTGACCGAAAAAGCCGTCCAAGAAGCATCGGATGGCAACAGTTCAGACAGGTCTGAACTGATACATCGGATGTCCATCATTTTATTCCTGGTCCCTGTATACAATACGCCCGTCACAGATGGTATATTTCACCTTACCCTGAAGGGTTCTGCCTGCAAACGGCGTATTGGAGGACTTGGATGCAAATGTCTCCGGCACCGTCCATTCCTCATTTTCATCGAAAATCACCAGATCAGCCGCAGCTCCGGCCCTGATATACCCCCGGTCCAAATGATACAGTTTCGCCGGATTAAAACTCATCTTTTCCATCAGCTGCAGCGTGGTAATATATCCTTTTTTCACCAATTCGGTAATGCCAAGAGCCAGAGCAGTCTCCAGCCCGATAATGCCGCTGGGAGCCTGGGTCAGCTCTTTCCCTTTTTCCTCCGCACTGTGGGGCGCATGGTCCGTGGCTATGATATCGATGGTTCCGTCCTGGATTCCTTCCAGAATCGCCTGCCGGTCCGCTTCCGTTCTGAGAGGCGGATTCATCTTAGCCAGAGAGCCATGTTCCAACACTGCCTGCTCCGTCAGAGTGAAGTGGTGGGGCGTCACCTCCGCCACCACATTGGCCCCCAGCTCTTTGGCCAGCTTTATCATCTTTACCGCATTTTTCGAACTCATATGCTGGATATTTACCGACGCCTTCGTGTGAAGCGCGATCATGCAGTCCCGGGCCACCAGGGAATCTTCGGCCAGGGCAGGGGAACCGGTGATGCCAAGTTTAGCCGCCGCCTCACCCGCATTTATCCCGTTATTCACGATAAATTCCGGGTCCTCTTCATGGAAACTCAGAGGCACATTAAGCTTTTCCGCCTCTTCCATAGCCCGTTTCACCAGATCGCCGTCCATAAGAGGAATTCCGTCATCCGTAAATCCCACCGCTCCGGCCGCTTTCAGAGCCGCCATGTCCGTCAGCTCTTTCCCCTTCATTCCAACCGAAACACAGGCCGCGGTCAGCACATGAATTGGAGCCTTTTTTCCTTCTTCGATCACATAGCGGAGCGTCTCTTCATTGTCCACAGGGGGCTTTGTATTGGCCATGCAGACCACGCTGGTGAACCCGCCTTTGGCCGCAGCCGCAGCCCCGGTCTGGATATCCTCTTTATAGGTCAGCCCCGGATCACGGAAATGCACATGTACATCGATCAGCCCCGGAGCCACCACCATGCCGGATGCGTCGATCACCGTGTCACAGCCATCCTCAGAAAGTCCGGCCCTCACATTGCGGATCTGGTTCCCGTCAATCAAAATGTCCATCACGCTGTCCATTTTGCTTTTGGGATCGGTTACCCGGCCATTTTTAATTAAAATCATTCCAAAGAATCTCCTTTTCCTCAAATTTCAAAACATTCGCCCTGCTCATGGATGTCGATTACTGCCTCTTTATAATCCTGGGCGCAGGGAAGTTCTTTCAGCTGTTTCATCACCGTATAATCTTCCCAGAAATGCATTGGGAATACCTTTTCGGCCCCCACTTTTTTCATGAAATCATCCACTCCCAGACAGAACATCTCCGCCAGCCTGGGATCGAGGGGAACAAATGCCAGATCGATCTTAGTTCCGGCCATCTTATCAAGCTCCTCGTGGTAGTTAATCACCATCTGTTTATTCCAGTTTTCATCCTCGCCGATCCAGGTCCAGTTGTTCAAATCACCGGCGTGATAGATGCAGGTATCCCCTTCCCAGATCAAAAATGCCACTCCTTCATCGGTGGATTTATACGCCTTCACCTTCAGCCCCGCGGCCTCCAGCTCCTCCCCGGGCCCGATAAACTGTATCTTGGAAAACAGCTCCTGAGGCACCCGTTTTTCCCAGATATCATCCGAAATTACATACTCCGTCTTAGGATATTTCTCAGACAGTTTAAAAATATCCGGCGAAAAATGATCTTCATGCCGGTGGCTTACAAATACCACCAGTTGTTTTTCCGGATCCATCTCAGGGATCTCCCCTTTGAAATAATCAAACAACAGGTAATTCTTCTCCGTCTCCACTAAAAAAGAACTGTGAAAAATGTAAGTAACCCTCATAATATACCTCCTTTATTCGTTCTTTTATATACTCCTTTACACGCTTTAAAACCGTCGCCCGCATTTGGGGCAGAATTCAAAATCTTCCTCAGTTTCGTATCCGCAGTTTTCACATGCCTTGGCCCCAACCGTTCCATAGTAAGGTTTATTTCCCGCCTGAACCAGCGTCAGATCCCGTTCCGTGATCTCCGCCTGCTCTCCCCGAAGAAGGCGTCTTCCCACCTCGCTGTCCAGCTCATAGACCGTACCGCAGCAGGACATTTTCACGTAAAAACGTTTATTCCATTTAAACAGCGGTATGAAGAAAAAACTGAAATACATGTAGGTCATAAAGACCTGATACCGCCCGTAACTGCCGCAGTGGCTGCATATTACGGTCTTTATATATTCGATTGCTTTTGTACCTGAACTGATTCCTCCAATAAAAATCATAGCTGCCTCCGCTTGTCCCTGGGGTTTGTCTGAAAAACTCTGCTACTTAGTATATCATAAAAAGGGGCGGTGTACAATCTTACCCCCTCACGTTTTAAAGTAAGGCGCCAAGGCTTTTTCAGAAATCCCTTCACCCTTTAATGTAAGGCGCCAAGGCTTTTTCCAAAATCCCTTCACCCTTTAATGTGAACCGCCAAGGCTTTTTACAAAATCCCTTCGCCCTTTAATTTAAAGCG
>NZ_WQPN01000083.1:15946-38953 GCF_018785315.1 Clostridium sp. MCC353
AACCGCCAAGGCTTTTTCCAAAATCCCTTCGCCCTTTAATGTAAAACGCCAAGGCTTTTTCGAAAATCCCTTCACCCCCTAGGTCACCCCCCTATGTAAAATCCCCCCACGCTCTCCCCCAATAAATTAGAAAAAACCGGTTTCAAAGGACATTTCCTCAAAAACCGGTTTCTGCACATTTTTACAATTATACTGGTGTTGACGGCTGGTGAGCCTGGCTGTAAAACGTGATAAGATACAGACCACTCAGTCCTACCAGGCCATAGACAATTCTGGACAGCCAGGTCATGTCTCCTAAAAGGAATGATACCAGGTTGAAACGGAACAGGCCTATTAAGCCCCAGTTAATCGCTCCGATAATTGCAATTGTCAATGCTGTACAATCAATTGCTCTGTTTCCCATATATTTCTGCCTCCTTTTCATGAGCGACCCATAACATGGTTTGGAGTTATGGAGTTCATATGGCTATTATGAACCAGAAATGGAGATTTATACATAAATCGGAGATTAATTCCCTATTTTATTCAGAATTTCCGCCTCCTGCCGGTCGAACAGCAGGTTTTTATTGTACTGGTAATAGCGTTCACAGTCATAGGACTGGAGGAAATGCACACTGTAATAATTGGTGTTCAGCTCCGTAATGAAGATCACCATTTCCTGGCTTTCCCCAAAAGCCGCTTCCATAAAGTTAAAGGCATTTTCAAGCATCTGTCCGCCTTCTGCGGACATCTCTTCATACCGGTCGCTCTCCTGCCCAAATGCCTGGCGCAGCCTTTCCCATGCCTCTTTTCCGCCGTCAATATGTTCGGCCCGAAAAAGCTGCAGATACTCTTCCATCTTGTCAATCACAGAAAGATACTTGTGATCTTCCTTCCGGGATAAAAGCTTTGCCGCCTTCTTTTCCCGGCGTTTTTCTTTCAATTCCACGGTTAAGGTTTCAAACAGCGTTTGGGCCCCGTCCGACCCGGTAAGAATATCCGGCAGTTGGCTGAACTTTCGCAGATATTTCATGAGAAGCTCCATAAACTGTTCCTTTTCCTGGATTTCATAGAACTGCCGACCCAGCCTGGACAGCAGAAGCCCGATTACACTCAGCCGTTCATCAAAGGGCGCTTTTGCCAGTTTATCGCAGACCGCTTCATTGATCACTCCCGAGAGGATTTCGTCCACCTGATAATCATTCTGGTATTTATAATAGAGTTCCAGGTAATTGGCAAAATCACGGGCGATCTTTCCATGCTGGATGTATTGGAACACCACATCCCGGTCCACAGGTTTCTTTATCTTCTCATATACTTCGATCAGCCGCGACAAATCTTCCCAGCCTCTGGGCGTGGCAAATACCGGCCCGTCCACTGTGGTTTCAATCTGGCAGAAATACTGCTTCTTCACCGCTAAATAGGAAATGACCGCGGGATGTATTTTCACTTGGTAAGCGTATTCCTTCCAAACCTCAAAATCCGCTTCTACATGGATCATCTTGATCCGGTCCAGGGTGACAATGTCAAAATCCCGCACAGATTTATTAAATTCCGGCGGATTTCCTGCCGCCACAATCATCCATCCCTCAGGAATGGCGTGATTTCCAAATGTCTTGCACTGTAAAAACTGAAGCATGGTGGGCGCTAAGGTTTCAGACACGCAGTTGATCTCATCAATAAACAGGATTCCTTCCTGCAAGCCGGTTCTTTCAATCATATCATAAATGGAAGCCACAATTTCACTCATGGTGTATTCCGTAACGGCATATTCCCTGCCGCCATAGGTCTTTTTTTCAATCATGGGCAGGCCAATGGCGCTCTGCCTGGTATGATGGGTAATGGTATAGGCCACCAGGCCGATCTGGCACTCCTGGGCGATCTGCTCCATGATCTGGGTCTTTCCCACCCCCGGCGGCCCGATTAACAGCACCGGACGCTGGCGGATGGACGGAATTGCGTATTCTCCGTATTCATCCTTTAACAGATATGCTTCTATGGTGTTTTTTATTTCTGCTTTCGCACGCTTTATGTTCATTTATCCTTTTCAATCCTTCCAATATCGTCAATATCCAGAATCAGCTTAATGGCCCATGCGGGCACCGAAACATCGGAGTAATGATCCTGGACAAATACAAACGCCGTATCATAAACCGGCTTTTTCACCGGATAAATGCCCTGTCCGTCTGTAAAATAGATCAGCCCTCTAAGGCTTTTAAACCTTCCAAGCGCCATCAGCCGGTTCACATATTCAAAGGCCGGCCTGAAATCAGTTCCGCCCTTTCCCTTGACCGTGAACTCTTTTCTATATGCATCCATCTCTTCCCTGCTGGTTATCACCTGGTCGGACTGGATCTTGTCGTCGCACTGGATGATGTGGATGTTGATCTTCCTGAAGTAGCTTTCCGATTCACACAAAACAGAATAGGTTTCCTCCAGAAACTTTAACACCAGCTCCCCGGAACAGGACATGGATGTATCAATCACGATCACAAAATCTTCAATTCTGTAGACTTCCTTAGACTCTAGGGGCTCGATTAAAGGCATATTTCCGTACATGGAAAGGCCGTAAGTGTAAAATACATAGTCAAAGGAATCCTCATCCACCTGCATTTCTTCCTTCAGCACCGAAAATTTCCTGAGAAACTGCTTATAATCATACCGTTCCCTGTTTTCCACCTGAACCTGGTCCATAAGGCTTCTGGAATCTTCCGCCTCCTGGTTTCCCAGCGTCTCCATTTCCGTCTGCATTTTTTCACGGTTATCGTTCCACTGGTTCTGTCTCTGAATCCGGCTTTGGGGCGGTTCTTCCTCCAGCCAGTAGGAATGGTCGTCGAAGCGAAATTCCTTCACCAGGCTTTTGTAATACTTTTCCGGCGGATTCATTTTTAAAAGTTCCTTATAAATGCCTTCGGCCGTCAGTACTTTTAACCGCTTCCGAAACCTGAGATAAGTCTCTCTCCGCAGGGGAGACGGCGGCACATGGATGCATTTCTTATATAGATCATCGATCACCGATTCCATGGCAATGTCACATGCCAGATCCCAGTAATCCATCCTGCCCGGCTTTGTTTCATCCGGTTGTTCCTCCTGATTTTCAGCGCCTGCAATCAACCGGGCATGGTACATATGGCAGAAGAGGCAGTGAAGCACCAAATGCAGGTAAGTTCTGTTGACCTGCACCCGTCCCTTCCTGAACAACTCAAACAAATACGCCGGATTGTAGTAAATAACCCAGCCGTCCGTTCCCATCCCCCTGCACCCCGGATCTGCTTCAAATCCCAGAGAACTGAGGGATACATCCAAAAAGCGCATATTCAAATACAGTTCATTCCTCGCTGCGCTCAAAATCTGAGTGCACAGTTCCACTTCATTCAGTTCCTCAAGCTGTCTGTGTCTGGTTGGATCGATCATAATTCAAACTTCCTTCTCACAGTTCTTTTACCGGCGAATCTGGTGTGGCTAAAATCCATCAAATAACTGGTGGCCCCGGCATTTCCCGTCCGCCTGGCTTCTTCTGTCATCATTTCGGCAATTTTAACGTCCCTGACATAGTTTTGTGTAAACCAAATGAGCCGCTCCATCAGAGAATCGCCCGGCCACTCCCGCCTGGCCGCAATCCTGCCGGCGGTTACCATGTGCTCAGAAAGATAAGCCTCATATGCCCCTTTGTGTTCCATCGTCAGGCCCAAAGGGTACATAAGACGCCCCATCACCACATCCACCGTCAGTTCCTCCGCCTCCTGCACCTTCAAATGAGGGAACAGGGAATCGTAATCCCGGAACTGGAATTCCGTATTCTGAAAACAGTAGCGGTAACGGTGTCCGCAGCCATGGGTCTGGTTTCCCGTAATCCTGGCAGGCGTATTTTCTATGGATTCTTCGTAAAATTCAGTGAATATCAGGCGGGCCTCCTGCTGGCCGTGATATCTCACATATAAGGTCTGTCTGAGTTCAAACAGCACCTCTTTCAAACAGGATTTCTGGCCGGGCACCACTGTCACGTCCAGAACTTCCACCGCTGTACATCCGGTAAATACCCCTGCCCCGATATCTTCTATGGTGCTGTAAAATGATATATTTTTCAAATTGCCGCAGTTATACAACGCATAGGCCCCGATCTTTCTGATCCCGGCCGGAAGCTGCAGCGTCTTTAATTTATGGCCGGACAGCGCGTATTTTCCAAGTTCACTGACGATTTTTCCGTCTATCGTCTCAGGAATTGTCACAACAGTGTCCTCTGTCAGACACTTTATGATCCGTATCTGTCCGCCGGATTCTTCGTATTCAAATTCCATGTTAATCCTTCCTGAAACAGCTTTATTATATCAATTTTTCTTTCCAAGTATACCGCAGACAGGAAGGAAACTCAAGGGAAGTAAATGGTAACGGATCCATTTTTACAACAATAGGTAACAGTTCAGACCTGTCTGAACTGTTACGCATCCAGCCCATTAAAGTCGCCTTCGGCGAGGGGCTGGATGCCTGCAACCACTATATTTTCGTACGGTCCGCGCAGTAAATGCGCAGACCTATCTGAACTGTTACATCAATTTGGCAGCTTCTTGACCGTTTTTTTGGGGTCAAGAGGATGAGCCGTTTGAACTTTCACTATGTTCCGGAACCAGGGTTACACTTTTTGCATAGATATGATTCCCTTCTGCTAACGGCCGGTCCCATACAATTTCAATTTCATCGCCGCCTTTCACGCTGCTCTCATCTGTTTCTCCGAAGTAGACCTCATAAACTCCCGGCATTTCATCCGTTCGGGAAGATACCAGAAAATAATCCTCTCCTACTTCCTTTACAACTGCAGTCATCTTCTGTTCCTTCCACGCAAATACCGCCCCGTCCGTCACTTCAATGCCGACTCTGGGGTCTGTGAGAGTAACTTCTGAGGATTCCCCCTTCACAAAGAGATACTGTCCGTCCTCTTCTTTGAAAACAAAATGATAAAGGCCGTCATTCGTAACAGCCGTCAGTATTCCGTCTTCCATCTGGTAGGTGCCGTAATTGAGGTAAGAGCTGAGGATATCATAAGAAAAGCTGAAATGGCCGTCCTCATAAAGGGTCAATCCGGGCACCGGCGCACTTTGCTCACCGGACTGCAGATAATAGGTTTTATATGGTACATCATTTTCCGCAATTTCATCATTTTCCAGCATTTCATTATTTTCCGTCTTTTCGTTATTTTCCAGCTTTTCATCCGCTTCATAAGCTGTTCCTTTTTCCGGTTCCGGTTTTTGAGTTTCCTCAAATTTTACGGAATCCGTCCGGGCTTCTTCCATTGATGCAGTCGGAGTTTCCGACACCCCCGTGCCGCTGGGCTCACCGCATCCTGTCAGAAAAGCAGTAGTCATTACCATACACAGCATCATTTTTTTCCAGCTTTTTTTCATGTGCAAAACCTCCATTTTTAAGCGTTGGGCAATCACATAAACAGGTTTCCGTTTCTTTTATCTCCGTATACAAACAATACCATATCTTCATGTCACTTACTTTACTTTTTAATTACGATTCGCTGTTATTTTCACTGTGGACCGGGATAACTGAATAAACTGAGAACGTTACGCAGGAAAATGGAGGAGAAACTGCGTTTGTATCTCTATCTGCTGAAAATCACGCCCTATTTTTTTTATAAGCCCATGTTTATTGCAGCAAACATAAAACTCACCTCTGGATATCAATTAGAACATCAGAACTGACTTTGAGCACTTCACAGATTCCTTTTAGCTCTATATCAGCCAAGTATCTTTGCCATCTAATTCTCTCCCTCTATCACCGGAAAGTGTGTATCACATTTTGCACCAACTCTATTGATTTTATAATGAGAATGAACTATAATCGATTTTAAAAGTGAGACAAAGAGGAGATAGCATGAGTAACGACACTGAAAAATTCAAAGAAAAGATTTATCACCTAATGATTGGAGCTTTCGATTTAGAACATTACCCAATTCAAGAAAGCCAATTTGTAGCAAACGAATATGAAGAAGGAAAATTTTGCGACAAGGCATATGAGGAAGTCTATAATGCCAACCGTAGAATTTGTGAACGTCTGGGCGTTGATGAGGACAAAGACGTGGAATTTATTATCAGTAACTTAATAGATATAGGCAAACATTTATCAATGAAAATGTACGACTATGGCGTTTTCTTTTCCTCTCCGTCAATCAAGTAATCATAGCTGACATGGAATAATTCTGATAATGCTTTCAGTTCTAAATCTGTGACATATCTTTTGTTGGTTTCGATACGGGTAATGACATTCTTATCCATATCAGTACCAGATAACTGTAATGCACGGGCTAAATCCCGTTGTGACAGCCCATGCAATTCTCTAAGTTCTTTCAAGCGCGAACTGATTAGATTTTTCTCGCCTGTTTTGGTTCGTGGCTTTGGCATATGATTTCCCTACCTTTTGTATCATAATATGCACTTTAGTTTATCCCAAAACTGATGGCTTATCGGTTGTAAAAGTGAGACAGCAATAAAACAGACACACAAATGTAGCATTTAACTATCTATTGACAAGGAGGGGTACTACTGTATAAAAAGCTGAAAGTTTATGAAGGCAGTCAGAGGAATTATAAATCTGTTCCTAAAATTATTTTATCCAGCCAATGGAATCCGGTCCCAAGGCCCGGGTGTCAGGGAACAGGAGGTCGTGTGGAGCCCCTTAGAGATACTTAGCCTTCAAGGACGAAAAAAGACAGGCAGAAACTGATAACCGAATCAGTTTCTGAGGTGCCCGCTGAGATGTGAAGTCCATAAAGAGTTCGCATCGAATGGGCACCGCCCTGTCTTTTTTCGCCCTTGAAGGCTTTAGTATCTCTTAGGGGCAGAACCCGATCTCCTGTTCTCTGACGCCCGGGCCCCGGGACCGGATTCCCCTTCTTCACGGCGTAACTCCCGCCAATTCATCAAATAAAGATTCCCCCTATTTTAATAATAAGGCCACACCACCGGAAGATAGAATGTGGCGAACAGGAAACAGATCACCACAATCGGCGCCGCGAATTTAATGTAGTCCATGAATTTATACCCGCCCGGCCCGTAAATCAAAGCCTGAGGCGGAGCCCCAATCGGAGTACAGATAGACAGTGCCGCACCGGAAGCCGCAGCCATTATCAGCGACCTGGGATCGGCCCCGATTGACTGGGCGATGATACCGGCCAGCGGACATAAGAGAGCCAAAGTAGCTGTATTGGACATAAACTGTGTCACTACGGCCGACAATCCAAACATAACAGCCGTAATCAGGAACACATTGGTAGAATCTCCCAGGACCGCAGTAATGCCCGATGCGATCAGATCGGCTCCGCCCGTATTTTTAAGGGCAGTTGTCAGCGGAAGAACACCTGCAAACATGATTAAAGTTTTCCAGCTGATGGAATCCAGGGCTTCTTTTTCGCTCAGAACTCCGGTCAGCACTAAGAGCACCGCTCCCACCATGGCAATCAGCCATGTGGCGTAGCCGATTTGAGCACTGAAGATCAGGCCCAGAATTGTGAGCACGATAATCAAATAGGCCAGTTTTTCCTTTCCTGCCGTCAGAGAACCGGCTTTGCCTTTCTCCGCCTTGATCTCCATTTCATCCAGTTTATAGTCCGGCAGCAGTTTCCAGCCGATAAAAAATACATAGAGCACGGCCAAAATTGCTATGGGCAGGCCTACAACCGTAAAATCAAAGAATGTATAGGTCTGTCCCGTTCCCAGGTCTTCTAAAGAAGTCACCACAAACGCATTGCCCGGCCCTCCGATCAGGGTGATTCCGCCTCCGATCACGGCTCCTGTGGCCATGGGAAGAAGGAGTTTACTCCTGCTTATGTTCACGCTGCTGCAAATGCTGAGAATAATGGGGAGCAGAATCGCCGCTACAGCCGTATTGGACAAAAATGCGGAAAATACTGCTGTAACCCCTATGGTCGCCGTAATGAGCATTCTTTCGTTATTGCTGTATTTGTACAAAATATCTCCGATTTTCTTAGACACGCTGGTCTTTTCCAACGCTCCGCCCAGCACAAAAATAGCCGCAAACAGCACCACCGTCGTATTGGAAAATCCACCCAGGGCCTCCGATGCGCTCAAAACTTTGGTCAGAGACAAAGATACCACAATTAAAACAGACGTCAACGCCAAAGGTATTTTCTCACTTGCATACAGAACAATCGCCAGCACCAGTATAATCAATGTAATCGTCATTGGATTCATAAATCTTTACCCCCTTAAATATATGTAATTTACCCCTAACATTCTAAAAACCTAATAGTCTAAATACCTAACGGTCCAAAACCGAACCGTCATAAGCGATCACTGCGGTCAGATCCCTGGGCTTCGCCGGAAATCTTTGACGGATATCGTCCACAAGTTCGATTCCGATCCCCGGCCTGTCCGGAATCAGGATATGCCCGTCTTCCACCAAAAGCGGTTCTTTTATCATGCCGTCTTCTTTTCCGTCCATGTTAAATGACGGAAATTCCTGAATTGCAAAATTCGGGATACATGCGTCTAACTGGAGACAGGCCGCAGTTGAAACAGGCCCCAGCGGATTGTGGGGAACGATTCCCACATAATGCATTTCTGCTATGGCCGCGGCCTTCTTAGCCACAGTCAAGCCGCCCAAAGCGCACACATCCGGCCGCACATACCTGGCCCCGCCGACGGTGATCAATTCCTCCATCTCCTGAAGATTGACCGCCCTTTCCCCGGTAGTGATGGGTACGGAAGCGGCTCCGGCCACCTGAGCCATCGCTTTTGCATTGTCCGGCGCAATGGGATCTTCCACAAAATACGGAAAACAGGGTTCCACGCCTTTTACAAATGAAACCGCCTCCGCCGCTGTCATAGAACGGTGTACCTCTATGCAGAGGTCAAATCCGCTGCCCACCGCCTCACGGCACCGTCTCACCTTTTCGATCTCCGTTTCCACCTTTTTTGCATAGATCACAGGCTCTTTCATGGTCATCGGCGCCGACAGATCGGGTATGATCAGACGGGCGGCCGTAAAGCCTTTTTCTTTCAGTTCCCTGCACCCCTCAGCCATTTCATCCGCCGTGTAGCGGAAAACCGGGGCGTAGGTTCTCACCCGGTCCCTGCATTGTCCCCCTAACAGCTCATATACCGGCACATTTAAGTATTTTCCTTTGATATCCCACAGGGCGATGTCCACAGCAGACAGAGCGCTCATGATTACAGACCCCCGGAAATAAAGACAGCGGTATAAAAACTGCCAGATATGTTCGGTTTTCATGGGATTTTCACCGATCAGATATTTTTTCACTTTTTCTATAACCGCTGCCGCGGCGTCCAGATATCCCCAGATTCCCACTTCGCCGATTCCCGTTATTCCTTCGTCCGTATGGATTTTAAGGAACAGATATTTGTCCGCGGGAATCAGCTCCAGATCCGTTATCTTCATCCTCACATTTCTCCTTTCAACTTTTCTTGAGTATAGCAAAAGGCGGAAATTCCATCTATTCTTTTATTTGTGCGTTCTATATAGGTTATGTAAAATAATTCCGTAATTTTTATTCACTATTATTTTAATATCTAAGTATTTTACCATTATAATATATAATAAATTCGACTAATTCGTTATTTTGTCCTTTTTTCAGCATCAAAAAAATCCAAGCATTTACCCATGGACAAATACTTGGATTTCTAGTTTAAAATTTTTTTGATCTGGCGGTAAAACTCTTCCACCTGATCCAATACAGCCTGATTCTTCCCGTCCGAAATACGATTTTCCGCCTCTTCGTCCTGTTTGGATTCAGCCAAATAACAGCCTGTGTATTCCTTCAGCTTCGCCGACGCCCTCTCGTCCCGGCAGGGGATGAACTGGCGGACCAGCTCGTCAATGACCGGGGATTTTTCATCTTCGATCTCGCTCCGGTATTGGTTGGGCGTTTTTAAGAAGTATTTCTTAAATGCCAGGGTAAAGGACTTAACATCCGCAAATCCGGTATCCAATGCGATATCCAGGATGGTTTTGGACGTTTTATTCATCTCATGAATCCCGTGCCTCAGCCGGATTCTGGTGAGATATTCATAGTATCCGATGCCAATCCTCTTTTTAAACAGAGTGGAAAGATAGGTTTTATTATAACCGGTCAGCTCCGACAGATCATCCATGGTGATTTTCTTACTGTAGTTTTTCTCTGAGTATTTGACCATCTGCTGAAATGCCCTGTCCTGCTTTTTATTCTGGGAGAGGCCCTTGTTTGACACCTGCTCCGGCTGGAATTTGGCCAGAAGCTGGGCCGACAAAAGCGATGCATATCCCCTCACCCGGAAGGCCGCGGCCGCCTCTTCTTTTAAAAGTTCCTCCATGATGCAGGCCGCCAGGCGGCGCAGTTCGGTGAATTCCGGCCGGTATCTGGTGCTGCGGTCCGAAATGCAGGTAAACCTCAGGCTCTTATCCTCTTCCAATATCTCTTCAAATATAATGGGGTCCAAATGCAGCACCATGGCCTGGGTTCCCGGCTCCTTTAGCAGGGTGGCATGGCCCTGGTTTGAATTGATGAGCAGCACATCGTCCTCTTCCATCTCATAAATGCTGCCTTCCACATAGGCTTCCAGTTTCCCGGAGGTGACGATCATCAACTCCATCTGGGGATGCCAGTTAAAGCGGAAACGGTTGATCTCATGGATGTATTCTTTCAGAACCGTGTGGTTCTGCGGGTCGTTGATTTCTCCAAAGTATAGTGACGGCATGGCCTGGCAGTCTCCCCCCTTTTTGCGGCGCGGTTTTAAGCTTATGGTCATATCGGCGAGGGGCTGGATGCCTGCAGCCGCTATGGTTTCGTACGGTCCGCGCAGTAAATGTGCAGACCTATTTGAATTGTTGCAAGCTTTTCAAATACACTAATAAAGTTGTGCAGAGTATAGCATTTTTAGGGAAAACTGTCAATTTCTGCGGAAACATATTACCATTTCTTCTGCAGAGACATAGTAACAGTTCAGACAGGTCTGAACTGTTACGCATCCAGCCCATTAAAGTCGCCTGCGGCGAGGGGCTGGATGCTTGCAACCGCTATGGTTTCGTACGGTCCGCGCAATAAATGCGCAGACCTATCTGAACTGTTACGAGACATATACCATTTCTGCAGAAACACAGTATTACCATACTATAACAGTTCAGACGGCAGAAAAGTAATTATTGAATAACACACTTCACATAGTATATAATAAAAGTGTGATTATTTTACAGTTTTTATATATAATTATGTGAACAAGGGAGGGATTGTATCATATGGAACGGCTCATACTGGAACGGTTATTAAAATGGAAAAACTCATCTTATCGGAAACCATTAATACTAAAAGGCGTCCGGCAGGTTGGTAAAACATGGGTGCTGAAAGAATTCGGAAGGCGGTATTATGAAAACACCGCCTACTTCAATTTCGATGAACATGAAGAATACAAGCAGTTCTTTGAAACCACAAAAGATGTGAACCGTATTCTTCAAAACCTGATGTTTGCCGGCGGTCAAAAAATCTCCCCCGGAAAGACCCTCATCATTTTCGACGAAGTGCAGGACTGCCCCAAGGTCATTAACTCCATGAAATATTTCTGTGAGAACGCCCCGGAATATCACATAGCCTGCGCAGGATCACTGCTTGGAATCGCATTATCAAAACCGTCTTCTTTTCCGGTTGGGAAGGTTAACTTCATGCAGATCGATCCCATGACGTTTACGGAATTTCTTATGGCCAACGGGGATGATAATCTGGCTGCCTATCTGAATACGGTCGATGTAATAGAACCCTTGCCGGATGCATTTTTCAATCCTCTGTATGAGAAACTGAAGATGTATTATGTGACTGGCGGCATGCCGGAATCCGTATTGATGTGGACAGAAGCGAGGGATATAAACGCCATGCAGGAAACCCTGTCAAATATTATCGGCGCCTATGAACGGGACTTCGCCAAGCATCCCGATATCAGCGAATTTCCTAAGATTTCTATGCTTTGGAAATCAATCCCGTCTCAGCTTGCCAGAGAAAACAAAAAATTCATCTATAAGGCAGTCAAAGAAGGGGCAAGGGCAAGAGAATATGGAGATGCTCTGCAATGGCTGGTGGACGCCAGACTGGTGCATAAAATATACCGCAGCAGCAAACCCGGACTTCCGGTTTCCGCTTACGACGATCTGTCCGCTTTCAAACTGTATCTTGTGGATGTAGGGCTTCTACGCCGTCTGGCAATGCTTGCGCCGTCCGCATTTGGCGAAGGCAACCGCCTTTTTACGGAATTTAAAGGGGCATTAAGCGAAAATTATGTACTGCAGTCGCTGCTTACCCAGTTAGAAGTCACTCCGCGGTATTGGAGCCAGACCAATCCTCCTTATGAAGTTGATTTTATGATACAGCGGGAGAACGACATTTTCCCGGTGGAAGTAAAATCCGAGACCAATACCGCAGGCAGAAGCCTGAAAAAATTCAAAGAATTATTCGGCGATACGGTAAAACTGCGCATCCGGTTTTCCCTGGACAATTTGAAACTGGATGACGACGTGCTGAACATCCCTCTTTTTATGGCGGATCATGCTGACCGGCTGATCGGACTGGCCCTGAGGCGCATTTGAGACAGCTCAAACAATAAAAATCCGCTGAAAAACCTCTCCACAGAAAAAAAGGTTCCCGGAGCACCCCTGCGTACCGGAAACCTTTTTTCATTCTATTTACCCTTTTAACCCAGAGGTACTGATTCCTTCCACCAGATATTTCTGGAAGAAGATAAAGATCAGCACTGCCGGAAGTATGGACAGCGTAGCCATTGCGAACATTGCGCCGTAATCGGAAGAGGAGCCCGGATCACAGAACAGTTTCAGCGCCAGGCTGACCGGATATTTTGCCGATTCGTTGATATACAGCAATGCGGAAAGGAAATCATCCCATCTCCACATAAAGGAGAAGATGCCCGCCGTAACCAAAGCAGGTGTGATTAACGGAACGATAATCCGCAAAAATATGCTGTAATATGAGCAGCCGTCGATCTTGGCCGCCTCGTCCAGCTCCCTGGGAATCCCTTCGATGAAATTCATCATCAGGTACACGAAAAATCCCTGGATTGCGAAGAAATAGGGTACGGTTAAAGGCAGATAACTTCCCACCCAGCCTAATTTCTGATACCACAGATACTGAGGGATCATGAGAACCTGCGCCGGCAGCATCATGGATAACAGCATTGCCACAAACAGGATTTTCCGTCCCGGGAACTTGCATCTGGCAAACCCGTAAGCCACAAACGCGGAAGAAATCACCGTGCCCACAGTGGCCACAACCGCGATAAAGAACGAATTCTTAAAAAATGTTCCAAAACCGATTTTTGCGAATCCCTTCCAGCCCGTCGCATAGTTAGCCAATGTAAAATGTTCCGGTATCAGGGTTCCCGCCGTGGTAAATATGGTTTTGCTCTCTTTAAAGGAGCTCATGATCATCCAGATCAAAGGATAGATCATGATAATTCCAAATCCGCAGACCAGAATATGATAAATTACTTTCCCAGCCACTTTCTTTTCTTTCATCGGTCATCACACTCCTTCATCATAAACCCAGAATTTTTTCGTTGCAAACAGAACTGCCGTCACCATACCGATGATAGCCAGCATAACCCAGGCCAGAGCCGCGCCGTATCCGGTGTTGTAGAACTCAAAGGACTGCTGGTACATATAAACAGTGTAGAATAACGTGGAATTCATCGGTTTTCCCTGTGTGATAATGAAACACTGGGTAAATGCCAGGAAACCGTTAATCATCTGCATAACCAGATTAAAGAAAATCGTCGGTGTCAAAAGCGGAAGGGTAATCTTAAAAAACTGTGAAAATTTGTTGGCTCCGTCCACTCTTGCCGCCTCGTAAAGGGTGACAGGAATCTGCTTTAAAGAGGACAGGAAAATGAGCATGGAAGAACCAAACTGCCAGACAGCCAATATAATCAAGGTCCAGATGGCGGTATTTTTATTGCCCAGCCAGGAAAAACTGGTTTGAATTCCGATCACTCCCAGCAAAGTATTGATAACGCCGTCTGTTGCGAACATTCGTTTCCAGAGAATTGATACGGCCACGGAACCGCCGATGATGGACGGAAGGTAGTAGGCCGCGCGGTAGAATCCGGTCGCCTTTGTGGTTTTCAAAAGGATCATTGCCACCAGCAGTGCGAAAACAAGGCGGAGCGGTACGGATACTAATGCAAAATAAAAGGTAACTCCGATGGTTTTAAAAAACGTTTTATCATCGGTAAACATCTTTATGTAGTTTTTCAGTCCCGCAAATACAGGCGGCGACAGAATGTTGTAATCACAAAATGAATAATAGAGCGATATTCCCATAGGTACAACCATAAACAACAGAAAGCCTATGGTAAATGGCAGAGTAAATACGAAACCGGCCGAACTCTCTTTATTCAGGAAACTTCTGAGGTTAAATTCTTTCTTATTCTTCATGGTCTTTCCTTCTCCCCGCATAAACTGGCTCTTAAAATCCTGCCTGGTATAAATTCACTTCATACCAGGCAGGGTGTTAACTATTTTAAATTTTACCGTTATAACTTCGCCGTTTTCACGATTCCGTTATCACTGTCAGCTTCTGATATGCCCCAAATTACTGCGCCATAATCTTATTGCCCTGCTCAAATAATTCCTGAGCAGCTTCTTTAGCTGTAATTTCACCGTAGCATAATCTCTCTTCCAGCTTGTCGATCAGATCATATACTTCGCTGGCTCCGTCCGGTGCAGGCGGGTTGATGGTGGAAGAATTAGGGGTAACCACTTCATTGATGTATCTGATCACTTCCTGGTCGCCTTCGCTCATCTGAGACGAGATCGCATCGGCTACCACGTTTGAAATCGGGACTCCACGCTCGCCTAACAGTACATTGTTGCACTCTACTGAATTGGTAACGAAGTCAAGGACTTTTGCCGCTTCTTCCGGATTCTTGCTGTCCACGGTCACTGCAAAGAACTGGCTTGGTTTCAGATAGTCTGATTTTACAGGGTCAGATGACGGCCATGTGGTCATGCCGATTTCCATTCCTTCCGGAGCCGCGTTCATAACGGCTGTAAGCTGGTTGGAATAGTAGAGCGCACACCAGGACATGGTTTCAGGGCTTGTGCCGTATACCAATGGATCCTGTTCAACAGAACCGATGGTTCTTTCAGCAAAGATGCTGGGATCTACATGCCATCCCTCTTTCATGCCGGTTTCATAATAATCGAAAAATGCTTCCAGAGATTCCGGTGACGCCACACCCAGTTTGTCCTTCTCGAACAGAATTTCCCCGTTGGCTCTCATGGTGTACTCGATGAAGTTGTCGCCGTTATTATATGCAACGTTTGTCTTATATCCTGTTTTTTCGTTAATTTCACGGCAAAGAGCGATGAATTCATCTTTTGTCATATTGTCTTTCACGGTGATTCCATTTTCATCCAAAAGGGTTTTATTATACAAAAGGGCCGGAGCATTAATGCCGTTACAGATAGCATAGATTCCGTCTCCTACTTTTCCTGAATTTAAAATGCCTTCGTCCACATTGCTCACATCGATCACTCCGCTCTCTATGTAAGGCGTCAGATCGACCAACAGATTATTGCTCACATACTGTTCCAGATATTTGTAGTCCATCTGGACGATATCAGGAAGGGAATGGCCTGCGGAAGCGGTAGCCAGCTTGTTCCAGTAATCCGCCCACTCGGCAAACTGTCCGTCAAAGGTAACATTAGGATTCTGTTCTGTGTACATGTCCAAAACTGCCTGGGTTCTTTCATTTCTGGTCTGGTTGCCCCACCAGGAAAATGTCAGGTTCACCGCATCGCCGCCTGCTGCCTGGGATCCTGCGTCCGCCGCCTGGCTGCCTGTATCTGCCGGAGCTTTTGCGTCCGCCGATGCCGCCTGGCTGGCTGCCGGTGTTTCCGATGTTTTCGCGCCGCCGCATGCCGTCAATGATCCAACTGCCATCAAACCAGCCATGATTAAAGCCATTTTCTTCTTCATAAATACATCCTCCATTTTGTTATTTTGTTTCGCTGCAATGTAGTTTTATTATAGATGCCGCCATTTCATTTGTATATCGGACAAAACCGAGTTCAAATTAGAAAAAACCGACCATTTTATCTGTGAACTTGTATTTGCTTCTTAAATTATATATAATTTGAAACACAACATCACAGTTCCTTACCGCCCGGCGGATGACCGGACCCGCGGAAGGAAGATGGAAAACGCCCAAACGGCAGAAAGGAAGAATCGCTCATGCTGCAGCGCGTCAAAACCTCTGTTTCCAACCTTCCACTGAAGAAAAAGATATTTTCCATCACTTTAATCAGCATCATTCTGCTGTCGGCCTCCGCGCTGATCGGCATACAGATCACATCTTCTTCCAATAAAAAACTGCTTTATAATACAATCGCCGGTTCCCTGTCCTATTCCGCGACGGACATCTCCAACCGGCTGGACAACATCGAAACCATGTCTTATATGATCCTCTCCAACGCCGGAATCCAGTCCAACCTGTCCATCATTAAGGATTCCCACGATTACATCAAGAGGACCCAGGCATTTCAGGAACTGAATGCGGTAATTCCCGATTACTACCAGAGTTTTAAGGCCAATAATCTATCCTACATAAACCTCTATAATGATTATTTCACCTCATATTCCAATAAATATTATTCTGACCGGGTTCCTGATCAGATCCATGAAAAGCTCGTGCAGGAATCGGAAGCAAAGGAAGGAGCTGTCTGCTGGATCAGCAGGTACAACGACCAATACGGGCTGTTCCTGGGCCGCGATATCCGCAGGATCAAACAGACCCGGCTGGATCATTTGGGAACCCTGCTGGTCTGTGTGGACATCGACGCCATGGTGAAATCCGCCACAGAGTTCAGCAGTCAATATGAAAATGCCTCCTATCTGCTGATTGACGGAGATGACCTGATCTATCACTCCAAGAATTTTACCGAGGAAGAGGCTGTAAGCATTCAATCAGCCCTGGACAGCTCCTATAAAATCCTGAATCTGAATAACCACAATTATTTTGCGGTAAAAGGCCGGATTCCTGATTATGACTGGGATTATATCTGTCTGGTTTCCTACGACGCCATGACGTCCGCCCTGCGTCTGTCCCAGTTCCTCTGCATTTCCATCATTTTGTTATGCGTCATTTTTACACTGCTGCTTTCCAGGCGGCTGATCAATTCCGTGGTCTATCATTTCAACACACTGCTGGATAAGATGAAAGCTTTTGGAAAAGACGAAACCACCATCCCAAATGTGGATTACGACTACAGCGCCAGAAATGACGAGCTGGGCCTGCTCCACCGGCAGTTCGACCATATGGCCTACAAGATTCAGCATTTGATCCAGGTCAACTATGTCAATGAACTGCTGAAAAAAGAAGCCCAGCTAAAGGCGCTGGAAAACCAGATCAACCCCCATTTTCTCTACAACACCCTGGAATCCGTCAACTGGCGGGCCAAGGCCATCGGAGAGACGGAGATATCTTCTATGGTAGAAGCGCTGGGCGCCCTGCTCCGCGTGACATTAAACAAAAAAGAGAGCATTTTTACCCTGAAACAGGAATTGGAACTGGTTTTAAGCTATATGACCATACAGAAAATCAGGTTTGAGGACCGGCTGGAATTTTCCGTACAGGTCCCGGACAGCCTTCTTGCGGCCACCATCCCCAAGCTGACCATACAGCCTCTGGTGGAAAATGCGATTCACTACGGCCTGGAAGAAATGACAGAGGAATGCTCCATCTGCGTCTCGGCGGCCTGCGAGGGAAACCGGCTCCGCATCTATGTGACCAACAGCGGCTCCCTTTTTGAAGAAAACCTGCTGGAAAAATTGAAAACCAATGAAATCCTGCCCCACGGGTTTGGAATCGGGCTTTTGAACATCGATAAGCGCTTAAAGCTCACATTTGGGGATGAATACGGGCTGACTTTGTACAATCAGGATGACCTGGCAGTGGCCATGGTAACGATCCCCAAAGAATAAGATTCAGAAAAGAGGTCAACATCATGTTAAAATTAATCATCGCTGACGATGAACGGATTATCCGGGAAACCATTTCCCATCTGATCGATTGGAACAGCATTGGAATTGAACTGGCAGGAGTCTGCAAAGACGGCATCGAAGCCTACAATATGATATTGGACGAATCCCCGGATATCGTGCTGACCGACATCAAGATGCCGGGGCTGTCCGGCCTGGAACTGGTCCAGAGGATTTCCCAGACGGATCTGGACACCCAGTTCATCCTTTTATCCGGTTACGGGGAATTCAGCTATGCCAAAGAGGCCATGAAATACGGGCTGCGCCATTATCTTTTAAAGCCGTGCAATGAAGAGCAGATCATTGCCAGCGTAAAGGAAGTGATCGACGACTGCTACCACAAGCGGGCCACCCACCGGATGCAGGAGCAGCAAAAGCTTCTGCTGGACAATCTGCATACCAGCATCATAACCAGCATCATCAATGAAGGGGTGGCTTCCGACGGGGAATATGACGGGATTTTCCATACTTATTCCCGTTTCCTGGATTTCTCTTCCACGGGATACGAACTGTATTATCTGTATTTTCTGGAAGAACAGAACCTGAGCGAATGTTTCGAACAGCTTCAGATCCATCACCGGAAAAATGCCCCCGGCATCCCTCTTCACGGCATCTATGTCCACAATACGCTGCTGCTGTTTTTCCAGAGCTACCAGAGAGAATATTCCGCCTTTGAAGAACTGCTGGACAGCCTTAATTTTGAGGAACAGGCCGTCGCCCTCTCTTACAAGAGGATTTCTTATGAAAATCTGAATCTTTTATTGGCTACGGTTCTCAATAAAGTCCGGCGTTACGGCACGATCTTTTGCATGAACGGCCCGCGCCCGGTACCCACCTGCAATTACAAAAACCTGATCCAGATTGTGGAAGACCTCTGCGTCGGCATTTCCGGAGCCGCGGATGCGGAACACACCAGAGAGTTTGGGGAGCTGACCGATATCTTAAACGGGATCACCAATGTGGAATTTTTAAAACAGCTTGTTTCCAACATTCTGATCCGTTTTTCCACCAATTCGGCCCTCTGCTCTCCCATCGTCGCCACAGAACTGATGCTGGAATTAAACCAGATGCATGACGTTACCGCCATCCGCTCCCTGCTGACCGGAAAACTGAGGGAAATGCTCAGAGACGCCGCCGCCCAGCCATCCAGCCACGGCGACCTGATCGACAAAACCATCGCCTATGTCAACGACCATTTATCCAACCCCAATCTCACCCTGAAATGGATTGCGGAAAATTACCTCTATATGAACGTGGACTATGTGAGCAAAAAATTCATCCGGGAAACGGGCAGCAAATTTTCCAATTTTTTGACAGAACTGCGGATACAAAAGGCCAAAGAACTTCTCACCGGCTGTGATTCGGAAAAAATCCAATACGTGGCCGAGCAGGTGGGCTGCGGCAACAATCCCCAGTATTTCAGCCAGATCTTTAAGAAAAATACGGGCATGACCCCCAGCGCCTACGCGAAAAAAATGAACGGAGGCACCTAAAAAGTCCCTTTTTTCCTGTATTTTAATGGGGTCATATCCACATATTTTTTAAAGACCCGTTCAAAATAAGTGATGCTTTCAAAGCCCAGCCGCTCTGAAATCTCGGTCACAGAATATTCGCTGTGAAGCAGCAGGTGTTTGGCCTGCTGCACCCGGCTCACATTCTGGTACTCATTGATGGTAAAACCTGTGACCTCTTTAAAAATGCGGCTGATATAGGATTTGCTGATATAGAACCTGGCCGCCAGCTCTTCCAGGTTTTCATTGGTCTCGCAGTGGTTCAGCAGATAATCGGCGATTTCATGGACCTTCTGGTGTTTTACAGTCAGCACTTTCTGGCTTTCCTGAACGAATTTAGCCGTTTTCCGGTTGCGGTATAAGAGGAGCAGGATCTCAGCCATTTTCATTTTCACCATCATCTGGTAATTTCCCATCTTTCGTTTCAGCTCCCGGTGGATCTGTGTCAGAAGCTGTACGGTCTGCTCCCAGTCCTCCGGGCGGATTCCCAGCACGCCGTAATTCGTTTCAAACAGCGCTTCCAAGGTGAACAGGCCGTTGGCTTTCAAAAACGGATCGAAAATCTCTTCTCTCAAATGGACCAGAATCCTGTCGTGGTAGGATTTTTGGGCCATGCTGGTTTTATGGATCTGGTTTCTCTTCACCAGCACCACCATCCCCTTTTCCACCCGGTACGTCTCTTTGTCTATAAAATAATACCGTTCTCCTTCCATCAAAAAATACAGTTCATAGCTGTCATGGAAATGGCGGTACTGCATGGAATATTCCTCGTCCCGGGTCACCCGCTCGATCATGAACCCTTCCATTTCTTCCAGATATACTTTTTGAATCATAGCTTCCTCCATCCTTTTTCAACTTATGCCCTCTTCCGCCTGTGTCTGTAGCCAAAAGTACGATTTTATAAAAAGCAGTCAATATTTTATAAGATTATTATACTATATTATAGTAAAATAGCTACTAGAGAATCTGTGCTGGGAGAAAATTTGCTGGAAAGATTCACCCCGTCAGCACCACAATAAAATAAAAGCCGCAGGCAAAGCGGCGGAAATGAGGTTAATATGAAATACGCAGACAACAAAGTATCCGATGTGAATATCGCCTATATCGGCGGCGGCTCAAGGGGTTGGGCATGGACTTTTATGACCGACTTATCCATGGACGATTCTTTAAGCGGCACCATCCGTTTATACGACATCGATCCGGAAGCCGCAAAGCACAATGAAATCATCGGAAACGCCCTGACCGCCAGGGAAGATACCACTGGAAAATGGAACTATACCACTTGTGAGACCATCAAAGAAGCTCTGACAGGGGTTGATTTCGTGGTGATCTCCATCCTTCCGGGAACATTTGATGAGATGGCGTCCGATGTGCATCTGCCTGAACGCCTTGGCATTTACCAGTCCGTAGGCGATACTGCAGGCCCGGGCGGAATCATCCGCGCGCTCCGCACCATCCCCATGTTTGTGGACATCGCGAACGCAATCAAAGAATATTCTCCTGAAGCCTGGGTCATCAACTATACAAACCCGATGACATTATGCGTTAAGACCTTATACCATGTATTCCCGCAGATCAAGGCATTTGGCTGCTGCCACGAAGTGTTCGGAACCCAGAAAGTATTAAAGGGAATCTGTGAAGAGACTTTCGGCTTAAAAGATGTAAACCGCGCCGATATTTTTGTAAATGTTCTGGGCATCAACCATTTCACATGGTTTGACCAGGCGTCCTACAAGGGAATCGACTTATTCCCTGTTTACAAAGAGTACATAGACAGCCATTATGAAGAAGGCTATAATGAGCCGGATAAAAACTGGGCCAACAGCACATTCAGCTGCGCTCACCGGGTTAAATTCGACCTGTTCCGCCGCTACGGCCTGATCGCCGCCGCCGGAGACAGACATCTGGCTGAGTTCATGCCCGGAGACGAATACCTGAAAGATCCTGAGACCGTTACAAGCTGGAAATTCGGCTTAACCACTGTGGACTGGAGAAAGAACGACTTAAAAGAGCGTCTGGCTAAGAGCGCCCGCCTTGTGAGCGGAGAACAGCAGATCGAGCTGAAACCTTCAGGAGAAGAGGGAATCCTCTTAATCAAAGCACTCTGCGGCCTCACCCGCATTGTAAGCAATGTAAATATCCCTAACACAGGCCTTCAGATTCCTAACCTTCCATCAAGCGCAGTTGTGGAAACCAACGCAGTTTTCAGCCGTAATTCCATCAAACCTCTGATCGCGGGCGAGATTCCAACCGGAGTTCTGGAGCTGATCACACCTCATGTGGAAAATCATGAAACTGTGCTGAAAGCCGCTTTGGACTGTGATAAAGAGCTGGTTTACAAGGCATTTTTAAATGATCCCCTTGTAAAGGGACGTGCATCTGAAGAAGATGTGAAAGCGCTGGCTGATGAAATGATCGAAAATACCAAAAAATATCTGCCTGAGGGCTGGAACTAATACATTCCGGCATGGAGGCCGCCATGAAAATTATCGACGCACATGCCCATGTAGTCCAATATATCGCAGGCACCGGTTCCCAGGGGGAACTCCGGGCCTGCGGCGGCGGACGGGCCATTTACGCCACGGGAGAATCCTTCCCCATGTTCCCACCGGAAATCGGGGAATACAATGCCACGCCGGAAGCCCTTTTAAAAGTAATGGACGCCCATGATGTGGAAAAAGCCGTGCTGTTACAGGGGAATTATTTTGGCTTTCAGAATCTCTATACCTATGAAGCCATAAAGAAATACCCGGACCGTTTTACAGGAGCCGCCACTTATGACCCGTTCTGCGCTGAAAAGGACAAAATACGGGAACATCTCTTCGGGGAGCTGGGCTTTAAGATCATCAAATTTGAAGTCAGCAGCGGTTCCGGCCTAATGAGCTATCACCCCACCGTAGACCTGGACGGGGAAGTCATGCACGACGTTTACAGCCATGCAGCCAAAAACGGCCTGACCTTTGTCATCGACATCGGCCGTCCCCGGAACAACTGCTGGCAGATCAATGCATTGAGAAATGCCGTCTTAAAATACCCGGAGATGAAGTTTGTCATCTGCCACCTTCTGGCTCCGCAGCTGGGCGACGGGGACCTGCTGAAACGCTCTTTGGAAAAGCTGGCCCTGCCCAATGTTTGGTTTGACATCGCCGCCCTCTGCCTCAACAGCAAACCCGAGACATTTCCCTATCCCACCGCTCAAAAGTACGTCCGCTGCGGCCTGGATATCGCCGGCGCGGACCGGCTCATGTGGGGAAGCGATATGCCCTCCGCCATGACCCGTGACAGTTACCGGCATTTTATCGAGTTTGTGGAGGGGAATGAATTGGTGAACGCGGAGGAAAAAGAGAAAATCTTTTATGAGAATGCGGTAAGTGTATATTTTTAACATCAGGCGTGAAGGGATTTTCGAAAAAGCCTTGAGGGTTTAAAGTAAACCCTCAAGGCTTTTTCGAAAATCCCTTC
>NZ_WQPN01000084.1 GCF_018785315.1 Clostridium sp. MCC353
TTCAGTTTCTGCCCGTCTTTTTTGATGCCTGCAGACTAAGTTCCACTAACGGTTTCCAGACGACTTCCCACACCGTCAGAGCACGGCCCGCCCCGCAGGTTTCAAGCCCCGGCCCGGCCACCGTCCCCTCGTCCCGCTTTCCTGCTGGTTTTCTCTGGCTAAAGTAATTAAAAGTAAATTTAAAATAAAGGGTCAAGGCATTTTCAAAAATGGCTTCACCCTTTAATGTAAATCCCCACACCATTTAACATCAACCCTGAAGGCATTTTCAAAAATGCCTTGACGCTTTACTGTCAATCCCCACGTCAGTTACATAAAATATCTATACCATAATCTGCACGAAATACCAACCCCCGTCTCAATCGAACACATCTTTGCTTTTTCTCCTTCCCTTCCCCAAATCTTTATTTATCCTTTATCAGACCAGTACACAGCCATGAATCCAGGGAATGGGGACGGACGGGGGCGGAGGCCTGCTTGGCGGTCTGACGCCGGACGGAGCGGAATCCGTTGGCGATGAAAGCCGTCTGGAAACCGTTAGTGAAACTTAGGCTCCAGGGATGGAAAAAGACGGGC
>NZ_WQPN01000085.1:0-3822 GCF_018785315.1 Clostridium sp. MCC353
CCTTACCCTCCGTATCCTCCATTTCCGCCGGAGCCGCCTTACCCTCCGCATCCTCCGTTCCCGCCGGAGCCGCCTTACCCCCCTTACCCTCCGTTCCCGCCGGAGCCGCCTTACCCTCCGTATCCTCCATTTCCGCCAAAACCGCCGTGCCCTCCGGAACCTCCTAAGCCTCCGTGCCCTCCTAAGCCTCCGTGGCCGCCTAAACCTCCGTGGCCGCCTAAACCTCCCTGCTGCTGCCATTCTAATAATTGCCCCTGCAGGAAAAGACCTTGCGGATGTATGTGTGGATGTATGTGCGGACGCATGAAATAATAAAATAGCAGCTCTGGAAAATAATTTTCCAGAGCTGCTCAAACTGCCGGCAAAGTCCGAGGCTCACGCCTCGGATTTTTCTTAACAGAATTTCCTCTCCCCTGCCAACGGCATTATTTTTTATATCATCCTGCTGCCGGTAGGAATATCTTATTCCCGGTTCAGCATCACTTCTTCCCCATATTCCACAAACACCTCATCCAACAGCTGGCTGCCCATTCTGGCGATAAAGCCTTCCTGGTCCATTTCCTTTAAGGGCCGGATCTCCACATTTTTCACGTCCCGGCGTCCTTTGATGATGATGGTGTCTCCCCACTGTTTCATCAGGGAATATCTGGCGTCTTCATCTATGTAAATCACACGTTTTTTGTTGTCCGCTTCCTCGTAGGGGCGCAGCACTCTCACACATTTCGCATCCATTTTCTCTTCCTCCTTATACGTAATCGTATCTGCGCGGCACATCCATCAGCTTTTTCTGGGTCTTATGGATGATGAAGCAGATCACGGCGCTGATTAAATATCCGACCGCATATGGGAAATTCATGGTGTCGGGGCCGAAGCCGAGGGCTGCCGCATGCATGAATCCGAAGAAGGACAGCACGGAAGCGATCAACAGCGAATAGGCGGCCTTGTCCAGCCTTCTGTCAATGATGAAAACCACAGTTGCCCCCCACATGATACTGGTTAAAATGGCGCCGCTCCTCATGGCATAGACCCCATGCCAGGTCACGCCGTAGTCCAGCATGGCCTGGGAAAACTCGTCGCTGGAGTTCATAGTCAGCGCGCCTTCGATGAAAATGCCGAAACTTCCCAGGGCATCCCGGACATAAGTGTAGAGCACGTCGGCCACATGGGGGATCAGGGCTATTGCCACAGCCGCGCCATGTCTTCTGGGCGTATCGGTAAATGACTGGACGATCATCAGCATTGCACACCATAAGAAGGTGATGGAGGCGATAACCGCAGGCATCAGGGAGTTAAAGAATCCGTATACTCCGAACAGGGCGGAAGCGCCGAATAAAAGTCCTGTAACCCAGGAATAACCGATACCGGTTCCGCTCTTTTTCAGTCCCGGGTGTCCCAGCCATACAGTATTCGGGATGATGCCGCCGAATAATGCGGAAAGCATGGTGCAGCATCCGTCGGCGATCTGGGCATGTCCCACATTGTATTCATCTCCTGCCGCGATGGAGGATTCCACGTTGTCCATGGTTTCGATGAAATTATACACTTCAATTGGAACAATGATTCCAAGATACGGCACGATCAGTTTAAAACCGGCTAATATATGGGCCCCTGAAAAATACGGCATCACAAATCCGATGGTGGAGGTATCGATATCCACCCGGCCTAAGCAGATGGCATAGACAACTCCGAACACAACGGAAACTAAAAGCATAGGGATCTTCCTCTTGAATACATAACCTCCGATCAGGCCGATAATGGCGATCAGAAGCACCGGAAGGCCCAGGACCGGATCATGATATACTTCAAATAAACCTACCGTAGCCATCCATACGAGGCCGATTCCTGCCACGGTTCCCAGCATTGCGGCCCTCGGCACGATTTTTCTGATAAACGGGCCTACCACGCCGCCTAAAGTTTCAATGGCTCCGCCCAGGAAGCAGGCCGCAACCGCCGCTGTCCAGCATTCTTCCGGAGCCAGACCGGCGTAGGACAGTGGGTAAATGACTCCGTACAGGTATACGAACATAGCCGGAGTGGATACGCCTGACGGCAGAGCGGTCACATCCGTCCTGCCCGTCTTCTTCGCCAGATTCCATCCCATTATGGCATACACAATTCCGCTGGCCATGAGCCCGATGGACAGCCCCGGAACCACCCTTCCGTAAATGATATCATCTCCCCATCCAATCCCCTGAAGAGCATAGATGATAATGATATAGTTAACCAGATTCCCTACAAATGCATAAACAACTCCGCCCACGTCTTCTCTTTTAAACAGGCTGACCTTATTTGTTTTCATCTCATTTTCTCCTTAGTCATCAAAGCGTGTTAAAACTCAATCCCCATCTGTGTCAGTTCCATTTTCACTTCATCATACATTTTCTGCCATCCCTCTACCGGCTCAATTGTCTCCATATTATAGGATTCTTCAAAGCTGCGTCCGGGATTTCCACCTTCCATGGTGAATACATGCTCGTATTTTTCCAGCAGTTTTAATACGATTTCATTGGCCTGTTCACGGGTCATGCCCTGTCTTGCAACGGCTTTTCCCACTTCGCCCATCAGGCGCACTTCCAGGCCGGTTCCATTTGGCAGATTTCCGTTGGCAGAACCAACCCCTTCCAGATGGCCGCCGCAGACGGACACCACGATGGAATTGGCTGCCACTTCATACAGCAGTTCCTTGGTATAAGCGCCGCTGGACGGCCACAGGTCGCAGACGATGATGGCTGGAGCTTTTTTTGCAAATGTCTGGCAGAGCACTGCCTGAAGCCAGAGGCATCCCCTTGCCGTGGTGGCAATATCCCGGATGTGGATTGGGTGGCAGAGATGATAATCCGCCATGTACACAATATTGGCTGCCAGCATGGAAGCGATCATGACAACCGTCGCACCGGGAGCGTCTCCGGCCAGGCCTCCCACCATAGTACAGGCTAAAGAGGCATTTCTCATTCCGTAATCCAGGGAATTGGCGGCTCTCACTAGGTTTCCGTTGTCCACGATCAGCTCGTTGAACATGGCGGTCAGATGGGAGTCGCATGGACGGAGGCGTTTTTCACAGGCTGCCGCCAGGTCTCCCATCTCCGTAACCGCGCTTTCCGCCGCCAAAAGGCCCATTCCCGGCCTGCCAACTTCCGCTAAGGCCTTATGAAGGTATTCCAGCTCCCTTCTGACCGCAATCAGTTCCGTGGGAGCGCCGCTTTTTACCTGGTATCCGTCCACATCAACCAGGGAACCGCAGGTTAAAAGGTCGATTACAGGCTCTTTGGCAGAGCTTAAAATGATGGGATAATAGAGGCGTTCCGGCGTTGGGCACCCCGGATTTCCCGCCCAGATTAAGGGTTCCCGGCGGTCTTCCACCCCTCTGGCATTTAAAGTGACCGCGTCCTTTCCTTCCCCCATCACCAGGGATGTTTTCATGTTCTTAATGCCCGCTTCAATTTCCTCTTCCGACAAAGAGATGATGCGGCCGGTGGACATGTTGAAGACGCCGTTCTGGGCTAAGAATTTTTTCGCTGCTTCAAACATGTCGTCAAACAGTTTTTCGTCGGTGGGGATGATTACCTGTTTGTCCCAGGTGAAGTCATAGTCTTCCACCAGTTCCCGGACTCCGTCTACGATGTAATCCAGATCCCAGTCCTCTTTTGATACTTTTTCCCCTTCTTCGCCCCTCTGCCAGATGGACAGATACTCTTTTGCTGTCATGTGCTTCCTCCTTTTTTCTTTGGTAAGATTATATTTTTTTACATAAAGGGTGAAGGCATTTTCAGAAAAGCCTTCACGTTTTAAAGTAAAACGTCAAGGCTTTTTCGAAAATGCCTT
>NZ_WQPN01000085.1:3987-35042 GCF_018785315.1 Clostridium sp. MCC353
AGGACAGGAAACCTAATTGAAATTTTAGAATTACAATCAGGCTTCCCGTCCTTTTATTCACTTACAGAACTTTATCAATTAATTTGATTATAACACAAAGATAAAGTTTCTCAAGAAGGAAAACATTAATTAGTTATATTTTATTTTAAGAATTATATATAAGTCCAGTTAATAAATCATTTCTGTCACACCCGGCGCTCCTGAATCGACATCAATCTTCAGCTACGGTCCATTCTTCCGCCAGCTCAATCAACTGGGGCACATAGATGGACAGATCGATATGATTGACCTCATTAATGGTCTGAACCCAGTCCGCAGGCACTGTCTCAATCCCTGAATAGGCTCCTGCCATAGCCCCTGCCATGGCCGCATTGGTATCACAGTCGCCGCCGAAGTTCACGCAGTATTCATTTACCAGTTTCACATCGCCTTTGCCCAGTACGAAAAGGGCTACGGCAACCGGGATGGAATCCGCCGCCAGATCCATGCCTGCGTAAATATCGTAAAGATCCTTTAACGCCTGCCTGGGATTCTCCGCTTTTTTAACAATACTGCATGCATGGGCGATTCTCTTGGAAATGGACGGGGCGCAGATTTTATTGCCGTAAGCGGCTCCCAGATCCGCGGCTTTCTGCGTTTCTGCCACGATTTTATCCAGGTCAGTCTCGCCCATCAGGCACACTGCCACCCCTCTGGCAATGGCAGCGGCAGAGGACACGCAGACATCCGTATTATGGGTTGGCATACAGGTCATGTAAACGTCTTTTACCAGTTCTTCACAACTGGATTTCCTGATTCCGTGGATGATTCCCACAGGGCTGATCCTCATGGCGGAACCGTTGGTATTGCCGTTGATACCAGAAGTGTGGATGTCGGCGCCCGCCCGGATCGCCTTTAAGGCACGCTCTGTGCTTGGCCCAAGAGGGCTGGCGTATTTTCCTTTGACCCGGTCCGCCCATTTGATGATCTCTTCCACCACATCATGGGGAACCACTTTTTTATGGCGGATAAAGGAATGAAGAAGCGCCAGGGCCTGTTCCGTATCGTCTGTGTACTCTCCGGCCTTCAGTCCGTCGTGGAAAATGTGTCCGGGAGCCGGGGGATAAAAGGTGTCAATCCACCCCCATGTATCCTCTACCTGCTTCTGCGGATAGGTGGAAGACGGCACTCCCAAAGCATCTCCTGTGGCCATTCCGTAAAGGGAACCTAAAACCCTGTTTTCTAACGTAATACTCATGTTTACTACCTCCTGTAATCATTGACTTTTAAATGTTTTTCTCTTATAATCAATTCAATTAAGATTAAAAGAAAAGTGCGGTGAATTTATGCATTCCATTGATAAGAACTCCCCTATCCCTGCCTATTATCAGGTATATAATGATCTGAAAAAACGTATCTCCATCCATGAATGGGCTGTTGGACAGCCGATTCCGTCCGAAGCAAAACTGAACGACGAATATAAAGTCAGCCGAATCACCATCCGGCAGGCTTTAAAAGAGCTGGAGCGGGATGGCTTTATTAAACGCCAGCAGGGAAAACCGGCTGTTGTCAATGAGATACGTTCCCCATTTGTCCATAATCTCAGCTATAACCTGGTGTCCAGCGAACGCTTTAACGCCGGCGGGCTCCAGTCCTATAATATTACGGCTGAAAAGATTGAACAGTATGTGATTGAAGAAGCTTCGGCTGAAATCTGCGGCCCCCTTCAGATACCGGTGGGTTCTCCTGTCTTCTATTTTTCAAGGCTGTATTGTTCCAACGGTAAGCCCGTTGCCCTCGGCAAGTCCTGGATACCGTCCCATTTCGTGCCGGGAATTGAATCAATTGACATTCCAAACAACAAGCTTTCCGCCACTTTAGCTAACGACTATAACCTGATTGCCGCGGAAGTGGACGATACCATTGAAGTGACCCGCCCCACATTGGAGGAAACCCATCTTTTGGACATCTCTCCCGATTCCCCTTTGATGCTGGTAAACGGCCTGTCCGTCCTGGCGGATCAAACGCCTCTGGAACTCTCCAGTACCTTCTGGATCGGCAATGCGGTGCGTTTTAAACTGACTTTAAAAAATATCGGCGGTACCTACCGGATTGATAATAAAATATTGTAACAGTTCAGAACGGCGGGAAAATTGGTGAAGAAAGGAGCGTCAAGCTCGCTTGTAAGCGCCTTTCTTCACCAATTTTCACATCGGATGAATATCCGATGCTTCCCCGCCAGCTTTTTCGGTCAAGAAGATAAGCCGTTCGTAACAGCATAACATTATAAAAATACCCTGCCAGCCGGCAGAATTGTGGTTTGCCGGTTGCCAGGGCATTTTATTGCGGCTGTTCTTATCCTTCTATCACTTTTACGTAGAACTTCCTCTTTCTCGGCCCGTCAAATTCCAGGAAAAAGATTCCCTGGGAACCTCCCAAAAGAAGTTTTCCATCCTCCACGATAAAGCACATCTCCACGCCCATCAAAGAAGATTTCACATGCCCTGCGGCATCCTGGGGCGTATCGTGCTGGTGCTTAAAATCCACCTTGGTCGGTATCAGACGGCAGATTTCATCCTGAAGATCCTCAAATCCCTTTGGGTCCCAGAAAGAAGTTACGGTCATGGACGCGGTGGTATGGGGATTGAATACCAGGCAGAGGCCGGATTTCACTCCGCTTTCCGAAACAGCTTCCTTTACCTGGTCGGTTATATTAATCACATCGTTGTACTGGGTCTGTAAATCATATTTTTTCAGCATAGCGGCCTCCTGTTAAATTATTACGATCTCACTGTTTTTAAGCCCTGCCGCGCCCTGGCAGAATTCCCATGGGCCGGTGCAGCCGCGGCACTGTTTTTCATCGTCCATGGCCATCAGATAGGCGGCCAGAAGACATACAGGCACAAACTGGGTCAGCGGCATGCTGTAAGGAGTGCCCGGCTTGGGAACCTGGACATAATAAGCGTCCACGCCGAAATCTTCCTTGGTGCCGTCGGTTACGATCATCATGTTCCGTCCCATTCCGGCGGCCGTTTTTATCATCTCTTTGGTGCGGCTCAGTCCCGGGTTGGTGGTGTTGGCGATCACTACCGTTCCGATCTGGTCTAAATTCTTCAGGAAACAGTTAAGATGGAACCACTCTTCCGAATTGATATGCATGGAATATCTTCCTGTGGCTTCCAGCATCTTGGCATGGCCGAACCAGGCGGCCGCATAGTCAAATCCGGCTCCCACATAATCAAATGCGGCCAGACCTTTCCAAGCCTCAGCCACCTCTAAAACGGAGGCGTCGATCTGAGGCATCATCTCCGCCAGGGCCTTTCCCTGATCCCTCACCTCATGACGGTAAACGGAGGCCTGATCCATAGGATATCTTCCTCTCACCTCACCCATGCGGATGGCTAACAGCTCCAGGGCCATCAGGCAGACCATATAGGAACGGGTTCCCGGCGCGCTCTCAAACCGCGGGATTTCCAGCTGCAGCACTCTTTTCGCCTGCATGCCTACGGGAGATTCCGGTTTTCCGGTGATGGCCATGGTAAATGCCCCGTATTTGTTGCATCTCTGAACCGCTTCCGACAACCGGGCGGCTCCGCCGGAATTGCTGACTACGATCACGAGAGGGCTGAATGCATTGCCCGTCAAAAGCTTCTCCGGCGTATACCGGCAGAGTTCTAACGCTGGAATTAAATCCACTTTGATGCCGGTCAGAATTTCGAAAACCGGCTTCATGGCCATGGATGCCGCATAAGAATCCCCGCATCCCGTTAAAATGATTCTCTGACAGGAATAAATCTCCTGAAATGATAAAATACTTCTTGTTTTAGGCTCCAGATCCGCATACTGCGCATCCATCAGTTCCGGCAGGCTCATGACCTGGCGCCTCATTGCATTGTCGTATGTAACGCTCATATTCTTCCTCCTTGCCGAAGCGTTTTTTGCGTAGGCGCGCGCTGAGAATCTCAGATTCTCAGCTGCGATTCAAATTTAGGGCTCCGGCACAAATTTGGGTTTGAAACATAAGCCATCGGGCTTATTCTTCAAACGATTCCTCCTGCACCGCCGTTTAACCGGCATTTGTTTTATCTGTATCCGCTTTCGCCAGGGACAGAAGATACTGTCCCAGTTCATAGCTGTATTTAAGGGCCGCCGGTATCGCTCCATCCGGCACAGCCTGGGTATAGCGGTGGGTTTCATATGTAAAATCGCCCTGATAGCCGATCCTGGCAAGGGCATTCATAATCTCGTTCCAGTCCGTAGGCCCCATAAACGGCAGAATGTGGTCATCATTTTTCCCGTTGTGGTCAGAAATATGGGTGGCCTTTAAACGGGGGCCGATCAGATTGAGGGCTTTCGTCTGGCTCTGCTGCATGATGCTGGCGTGTTCCACATCCCAGCAGATCCCCACATTGTCGTAGGGCAGGGAATCCACCAGATCCACCAGCTCTTCCGCGGTTGTGGTGTAGCGCCGCAGCGGTGAAATGTTCAGATCCCACAGATTTTCTATGGCAATTCCCACCCCATGCTCCGCCGCCAGTTCAATCACCGGTTTAAAATATTCCAGCGCCTTTTCTTTGGAGCTCTTCACCAGCGTCGCCGAATCAAAATCCGTCCCGGCGTGGATGACCAGCCATTTGATGTTCAAACGTCCGGCGGACACGATTCCCCGGCGGATCAGTTCGTCCAGGTATTCCTTATCCTTTACCCCCGGATCACAATAATTATAGAAATGGGAATGGCCCTGGGAAAATTCAATTCCCCATTTCTCCTTTTCCTCTATGGCTTCTTCCAGCCATTTCTCCCATCCCGCTTCTCTGAATGGGGTCTGGAATGTGGAAAAGTCGTGAAAATTCATATCCAGCACCCGGTATCCGGCCTCTGCCAGACGGCGGATGGAATCCTGAACCCCGGCCTTTATTCCGCCCGGGCGGTTAAAATACATACAAGTTGATGTGGATAGTCTCATGATGCCTCCTCCGTATCAATTCTGCAGAACATCTGCACCGCTTCGGCCACCCCGTCCAGGTAGCTGCCTGCGGCTACATAATCTGCGCATTCCTTTGCATCGGGAATCGCATTGGATACGGCAACTCCAATTCCCGCTTCTGTAAGCATCTCACAGTCATTTTTATGATCTCCGATGGCCATGACTTCATCCATGGGGATCCCCAGATAGTCCGCCAGAAAACGGACCCCTTCTGCTTTAGTGGCCCGGCAGTTTACGATCTCTACCGACATATTGGTGTATCTGGTGAATCCGTATTCCGGCGGAAGTTTTCTGCACATATCCTCCATCAGGGTGATCCTTCCGGTACGGCAGTTATCCATAATCATCAGTTTTTCCAGATACGTCCGGTCCCAGATCTCATCCGTCAGGATCATGGGATTCTGGTAGAAGCCTTCTTCTCTTCTTTTTTCCAGTATCCATGGAGTTTCTTTATAGTAAAACTCGCTGCCGCCGATGCTGAACACCACAGACATATCCAGACGGTCCGCCTCTTCCACCAGCGGGCGCAGACCTTTTAAAGCGATTTGATGCTGTTTTATTATCTCTCCCCGTTTTAAGATCACCGCCCCGTTGCAGGCGATATAGGGGATCTCCAAATTCAGGAGTTTTTCGTATTCTTCACTCAGGCACTGGCTTCTGCCTGTAGCCATAGTGAAAAGAATCCCCTTCTCCTTCAGCTTTTGAACCATCCGGATGGCCCGTCCGCCCAGAACCGAGTTCTGGGCTAAGAGGGTGCCGTCCATATCACTGACAACAAGTTTTACCATTTTACAGATTTCCTTTTCTTTTACTGATTTGCTCTTACATAATTGGAAAGTTTGTCATTGCAGTCATTGACGATATTGTCATGAGTGGTCTGGATATCCTGCTGTCCGCTGCCGAATAATTCCATATTGTCGCGGATGATCGCGTCGATTTCCCAGTTGATGATGTCAAATGGTTCCTGTACGTTTGGATTGGAATTTCTCAGTTCATCACAGGCTACCGCAAACTTGTCGTTCTCTTCCAGGAAGGTCTTCATCTGATCCAGTTCATAGGTCTGGCTGTTTACAGGGATGTAACCGGTTGCGCTGCAGAAGTCATACTGTGCTTCCGGGCTGGATAAATACTGGGTGAATATCCAGGACGCGTCCACAACATCCTGATTGCCTCTGTTGAACATTACCGTACCGGAGCCGCCTACGGCCACTCCGCCTTTATCGTCGGCATTTACCTTAGGAAGATAAGCGGTTCCCCAGTCAAAGCTGTCTCCAACCAGGCTGGTGATCTTGCCGATTCGTGCGGAAGACATAACCGCCATGCCGAAAAGCTGCATGGAGAATTCTTCGTTGATGTTGTCTTCTACTTCTTTATAACCGCCGGTTTTCACTACTTTTTCCCACTCGGTCAGATAATTCATCAGGGTTCCGTCCTCGCCGAATGTGACTTTGCTCATCAGGCCGGCGCGTCCGCCTTCATTGTCTCCGAAGAAGTTGTATTCGCCCTGCATTCCAATCCAGTTTGCCATCTGATAGCGTCTGACAGCTACATTTAAACCGTATCTGGTAACCTGTCCCTTATCGTCTTTCTGCATCAGTTTTGTAATGCAGTCGGCCATCTCAGCGATGGTTGCAGGCGGATTTTCCGGATCAAGGCCCACTTCTTTAAACATATCTTTGTTATAGTAAAGAAGAATGGCTGAGGCGTTAAACGGCATGGAGATCATCTTATCCTGATAGCTGGATGCTCTGGCTGTGTTGGGAAGAAGGTCTTCTTTTTTAACAGAGATATCCTTTCCTGACGCATACATATCTTCAACCGGAACGATCTGTTCATAATCCTTGATTGAAGGGATTCCAGCATTAACGATCATGGCGCAGTCCGGGAAATTGGCCGTATCTTTCGCCTGATATAAGGTTTTCAGTTTTTCATTGATATCATCGCCCTGGAAAATGCATTCCACCGTAATGCCTTTTTCTTTTCCCACCGTATCGTTGAACTTCTGTACAACTGCGTTGATGGCTGTTTCATTGGCCCCTGTCATGGTGTGCCAATATTCCACTTTTACGGTTTCGCCCGAAGATGCCGGGGCCTGTTCCGACGCCGCTTCGCTTCCTGCCGCTGCGGGAGCTTCGCTGCTCTTTGCCGCCTCTGTGGCTTTTGTGGTTTCCGGTGCGCTGCTTCCTGATCCGCCGCATGCGGTCAGACCGGCTGCCATGGCTGCTGCCAATAAGATACTAACTGCTCTCTTCATAAATAATTTCCTCCTTTTTCTTTCTGTATATCCTGGGTTATCTTATCCCTTAACAGAACCTACCATAATACCGCTTACGATCTGCTTCTTAAAGATGATGAATACTAAAATCGTAGGCACTAACACAATTGTGGCGGCCGCCATAATGGGGCCGTATACCGTACCGTCGGGGAAGTTGAGCATGGTGATCCCCACCTGCACGGTTCTCATTTCATTCTTATTCGTAACGAGCATCGGCCAGAGGTATGTATTCCATGTGCCGATAAACGCGGAGATAAACACGGTTGTCAAAACGGATTTGTTGAGCGGCAGCAGAATCCTGGTAAAGAAGCGGAAGTTCCCGCAGCCGTCCACATTTGCCGCATCATAGAGTTCCGAGGAGAAGGACAGAAAATTCTGCCTCATCATCAGTATATTGAGGGCGGACGCACAGAAAACGATCATCATGCCGATATAGGTATTGACCAGCCCCAGCCTGGAAACGGTCTGGTAATTGGTTACCAGAAGGCAGTCGGCCGGAACCATGATGGTGGACATGAACAGCATGAAGATCACGTTCTTCCCCCTGAATGCCATAAATGCAAAGGCAAATGCCGCCATGCTGGCCGTCAGCACACGGATAACGCTGGAAACGCCTGCGATCACCAGGGAGTTCCACATATAGCGGAGCAGCGGCGTGGTGTTGAGGGCGATCCTGTAGTTTTCAAAATGGATTCTCCTCGGCAGCAGAGACAGTTCCGTATTCAGAATCTGGTCGGAATCCATGAAAGAAACGCTGACCGCATATAAAATAGGAGATATAACGAGGAGCCCGCCTGCTAAGCAAAGCATCTGGAACAGAAGATTGAATATACGCTTTCTCGGATTACTTCTCATTGATAGTGCACTCCTTTCTTCTCAAACGCAAAGCTCAGGCACATAGCGGCAAATGTGAGAATAAACGCAATAATCGCCGCCGCAAAACCGTCGTTATAATTCTGGTTGTTAATGGACTGCTGGAACATATAAGAAATCATGGTCTGGGTTGATCCCTGGGGACCTCCTTCGGTCAGGATCAGAACCAGTCCTGACATCATCATATTCTTAGCCAGCGAATTACAAATCAGGAAAAATACGGTTGGAGAAATCAGCGGGATCACGATCTTAAACACTTTTTTCACCGTTCCCGCTCCGTCCACTTCGGCGCTTTCCAAAAGTTCTGCCGGAACGCCCCTGACCGCCGCCAGGAGGAACAAAAAGTTATAGCCGATATTCATCCACACCGCGATGATGCTCAAAGATATCATGGCGATCTTCGGGTCGCCCAGCCACCGGATCTTCTGCCCCACCAAATGGTTCAGAGCACCGATGGTAGGATTGTAGAGAAGGTTAAAAATCATGGCCGTTACGGACAAAGACATAGCCATGGTTATGGCAAACATGGTTTCGTAAATGGAAGATGTCTTCGTTTTGTTGCAGCAAAGCATGGCTAACAACAGGGAAATCGCGATAGCAACCGGCGAGGACAGGGCCACATAGAGCAATGTATTGCCGATTGACTTAATAAACTTGGGATCGGACAATACATGTATGTAATTTTCCAGCCCGACAAAACTCCTGATCTCCCCTTTTGCGTTCACTAAAAAGAAACTGCTGTAGATCGTTTTTATAAATGGATAAAATGTGAAGATGGCAAAAAATGCGGCTGCCGGCAGCAAATAGAAAAACGGCTCTACTCTTTTAAACAGTCTCTTTTTCCCTCTTCCTGCAATCATCGGTGAATCGTTCATCGACGTCCTCCTTTCATGTGTAAGAAACAAAAACCCCTTTTTTCAACTTATCATACTTTTATAATATGTTTAACTTGTATTAAATATATCACAAGTAATAGCCCATGTCAATACAGTATGGACATTTTCAACAAAAAAAGTGGAGGCGCTTCGTGCGCATCCACTTTTTTGCACAATCCCCGGTACACCGCTGAAAACATCGCTGAACAGGCGGCGGGTGGGGGAATTTTTTTGCCGGAAATTAAACTTATCCGGTTTGAATGATATTCATTTCAATGACCTTTGGTGTCATTACTTATATTATTTTTATAATAAGTATGGATTATATGTATTTATAAGAATTATATGTTAAACTGCCAAAACCACCTCTTCTTTCCTCTCCTTTTCATTACACCCCATAAAACAGTCTGGGTAGCAGCATGGGAACATCCGGTACAAATGCACAGATAAAAATCACTGCCATGAAAACTGCCAGGCAGGGGAGCAGATAGCGGAATGTCCTCTTTATAGATATTCCATTCATGGATGAGGTCAGAAAGAGAATCACCCCCACCGGCGGCGTCACCTGGCCCATCACCAGGGTCAGGATGACAACGATGGCAAAATGAATAGGTTCAAAGCCGAACTGGGCGGCCAGCGGATATAAAACCGGAATAAAGATAACGATCGCAGCCACCGTTTCCACAAAGCATCCCACCAGCATAAACAGGCCGATGATCAGCAGCATAATGATCCATTTATTCTCCGTCATCCGGCTGATCCCATGGATGACCATAGTGGGGAAATTGAGCCTGGCCAGTTCCCATCCCAGGATGTTTGCCATTCCGCTCACAAACAGCACTTTTGCAGATGCCAGAGCCGTATTAACGAAGATTTTGGGAAGGGCCTTCCATTCCAGCTCTTTATAGATCACTTTACCGATGAAAATCCCATACACAACAGCGATCATGCCGGATTCCGTAGCCGTGAACAATCCGCTGAGAATGCCGCCGACAATGATAACCGGCATGAACAACGCCCATACCGCGCCTTTGAACGCCTTCCAAACTTCTCCTGCGGGCACTTTTTCTTCTTTCGGAATTCCCGCTTTTTTTGCATATACATAAGATACGATCATCAGTCCGATGCCAATGAGAATTCCGGGTATAAAACCGGCCATGAACATTGCCCCAACTGAAATTCCGGTTATGGAACAATACATGATCATCACAATGCTGGGCGGGATGATAGGGCCCAGCGTTCCTCCGCAAGCCTGGATCGTGGAAGTGAATCCCTTGTCATAACCGCTTTTATTCATCGCTGGCACCAGAATATTGCCGAAAGCCATTGCGGATGCCACAGAGGAGCCAGAAACACTGGCAAATATCATGCTGGAAAGGACGCACACATGGGCCAGCCCGCCCGTCAAATGACCCACCAAAGCCTTGGCAAATGCCACCAGCTGTTTGGAAATACCCCCATATTCCATCAATGATCCCGACAACAGAAAGAAGGGAATCGCTAACAGTGACATGGAATTCATGCCGGAAAACACTCTGGGAACTGCTCCAATCAAGTCCACGCCTTCCAGCAGCAAAGTAAATCCGCCTGCCGATGCCATCGCAAAGGCCACAGGCATGGAGAGGACCAGCAAAAGCATAAAAATAATAAACAACGCGCCCACATACATTTGTCACCCCTCCTTTTCCGCCTCATTTTCAAAAAACATCTTAGCTAACAGCACTTTCGTTGTTCCTATTATAATGAGCACGACCCCCAGGGGGATGCAGAAATAGACATATCCCATGGATATCTGCATGGCAGAAGACCTCACCGCCAGGTTTTTAGTGACCATGCGGATGGAGGGGCCGAGGAAGCAAAACATAGCTCCGATGATCACCGCATCGCTCAAATAATAAAAATATCTTCTGATCTTCACTGGAACGAATAATTCCAAAAGATCCACCATCAGATGATCCGCCCTGGCGGATAAAACTCCTGCCCCGGTAAATGCCATATAAATCATGAGATACCGCTGGGCCTCATCTGCCCAAAAGATAGGGCGGCTGACCATGCGTCCCACTACGGAAGCCAGACTAAGCCCAATTAACAGCAATAGCAGAAGCCCGCAAAAACAGGCAGTCCAGTCAAAAAAACAATCAATACCATCACAAATTTTCCTTAAAGTCTTCAACTTCTCCCCGCCTTTCTGCCCTGTACAGCCTATTCTTCCAAACTCTTTACACTGTCAATCAGTTCCTGCCCCTCCGGATTTTTCGCTATAAAATCCTCCCAAACTTTTGCCGTAGCCTGCTGGAACTCTTCAAAAGGAGGTTCTGTCACTGTGAGCCCCTTATCTTTGATCTGGGAAATTAGCTCTTCCGTCTGATCTTTTACAAGCCTCCGGTGTTTCAGAGCCGCCTCCTGGGCCGCCTCTTCCACGATGGCCTGTGCTTCTGGTTCCAGTGAATTGAACAGGTCATTGTTAATAAGAAGAGCCATATCACAATAAATGTGGTTGGTAACCGCCATGGACTTTGTCACCTCATACAGGCTGGCCGTATAAAATCCTTCCGGCGGCAGTTCCAGGGCGTCCACCACTCCGGTCTGTAAGGAAGTGTATATTTCGCTAAATGGGATTGGGGTTGTGCTGCATCCAAGGGCCGCAAATGTATTGACATATACCGGAATCTCCGGCACCCTGATTTTCAGATTTTTCATATCTGCCACGCTGCTGATCGGATTCTGAGAATAGACCATGCGCATACCGGAATGGCTGTCGCTTAAAATTCTGATTCCCGTGGCATCTGCCACCTCTCCTTTAAATGTTCCAAAACGGCCGCTGTCATAAAAACGCTCCACATGTTCCATGTCTTTAAACAGGTAAGGCAGGCCAATGATATCCGCAGGCGTATATAAAGCTGCAATGGACGGAAGATCGCTGATGGTCATCTCCAATGTGCCCATTCTCACCGCCTCCGTATTCTCAGCCTGGTTTCCCAATTGCCCGGCCGGATATATTACGGCGGTAATCTTTCCGCCGCTGAGGCGTTCCAGTTCCTCCACAAAATATTCCGCATACTTATTAGTAGAATGCTCCGACTGCATGTGGTGGCCCAACTGGAACTTATATTCCTTTCCGGTATATTCTGTAATACCGGTTTCTCCGGCATTTGAGGTCTTCAGACTGACCGGTTCGTCCGTTTTTTCCGGTTGTCTGGTTTCTCCGCTGCATGCGCATAATGCGGCGGCTATTATGGTTACTGATAATACTTTCAACGTATTTTTCATGATTTCCTCCGTTCTGCCGTGTTACGGCATTGTCTTTTTTTGATATGAAGCGTGAAGGCATTTTCGAAAATGCCTTCACGCTTCACTTTAAAATCCGGTCTGCCTATATACAATCGTCCCGTCTTTCACCGTGAGCTGTGGAATGAGTATCCGTTGCCCTTTCACTTCCATCCCATCACAGTCATAGAATGTGACCTCCCGCTCCTCCATTCTGAATACGGCAATATCCGCAGCCGTACCACAGGCAAGGGTTCCCAGCTGTTCCTCTCCAATCTGCCTGGCCGGTGAAGCCGTCACCATATCCACCACCTGTTCCAGTTCCATCCCCATATTGATATATTTGGACATCAAAAATGGCAGGGATATGACAGGGTGCTGATAGCAGGTGAGAGGGCCCAAATCGGTGCTCAGGATATCCGGGTAAAACCCTTCTTTCATAGCAGGCACGGCAACACGGAACGAATAATTGCCCTTTCCATTGCAGGCATCGAAAATCACGCCTTTTTCCCTGGCCTTCTTAATTCCCGGTTTTACGTGCCCTCTCTCATCGAGAATGGTTTCCCCCTTTCCCTGATACATATGACAGAAAACATCTCCCGGGCGGAGCATCAGAGCCAGCCGTTCGATGGAAAAACTGGGATCTGAAACGTGGACAATCACCGGAAGCTTTAATTGTTCTGCAATTTCCAGTGTCCGTTCCAGGGGTTCTGATGTGAGTGGGGCCGCGATCCCCTTTGACGTTCTCAATTTGATTCCGACGATTTCTCCCGGATAACGATCAATGACCTTTCTAATCGCATCCGGCTTATAATAGCAGGGGTCAATATGCTCGTTGAACGAAAATGATACCAGACCTTCTTCCGCTATATTGATACATGCTTTTATTTTGGCAATGGAATTTTGCGCGATGTGTTTGTGGAACACTTCATAGTTCGCCGAACCGCAGGTGCCGCCGTCGACTCCGGTTGTGACGCCGTTGGCAAGCAGGGCCATATCCGGCGGGACGCCGTGCCGGGAGCCCCCGGCAAACATGTGCAGGTGGTAATCGATGAATCCGGGAGTAACGAAACATCCGAGGGCGTCTATTTCGTTCATTCCATCCTCTTCGATCTCATTTTTCAGCGCTTCTATTTTCCCTCTCCTCACCCCAATGTCCATAATCTTTGATATTTTCTGCCGGGAATCAATTACATGACCCTTTCTGATTATCAGATCATACATATAAGTTTTCTTCCCTCATTTCATAATTATTTTTCTAACTGCCTCTTACTGTCTTTTTCTCGTTTTATCTCAGAAAGCTTTCTAATTGCATTATATATTCGATATATTTTTTAATCAAACAGGTATTTTTCATACTCATTATTAGTAAAATCGCTATATTTCGCTCCAATAGCTGCTTCTATTAGTTTTTTTCATTTTATTATAGTTTTTCTATATCAATTAGTTTTTTTCATCATTTTATACATTTTCCTTGTCAAGATACTTCCTGGCCTGTATACTGAAATTAATAAATACCTTGCGCGAAAGGAGCTTTATGAACGTAAAACAGTTATATTATATTATCGCGCTGGAAGAAGAGGGCAGCACCCGTAATGCGGCGAAAAAGCTGGGCATCTCTCAGTCCACTCTGAGCAAATACCTTTTAGTGCTGGAAGAGAGCCTGGGCGTCTCCCTGTTTGCCAGAACTCAGAAAAAACTGACGCCAACGGCCTACGGACGGGTCTATATCGATGCGGCCAGACAGATTCTGGACGTCTATAATGCCACTAACCAGACAATCGCCAGCATGTCCAATGAGAAAAAAGTGGATTTTTATTTCGGAATACCGCCTTACCGGGATATGGATCTTTTCGTCAGGCTGCTGCCCGAACTGCAGAAAAAATTTCCAAATATAACCGTTCATATCACAGAAGGCTGCGCCGATGTTTTAATAAAACAGACTGCCGACGGTGCTCTGAATCTGGCGGTTTTAAATGTTGTGGACGACAACAGCGGCTGCGTTGATTTTATTCCCCTGTGTTCGGAGGAGATCATTTTAGCGGTGCCCGCTATGAATCCGCTGGCGTTTGAAGCTTCAGACCGCGAAAGTCTTTCTGTCATGGATATCAACCGGCTTTTCAACTGCCCACTGATTCTTCCACATGAATCCACGGCAGTACGAACCATTGTGGACAGCCTATTCGCTGCCAAAAGGCTTTCCCTCAACATTGTCTGTGAAGCAAACAACTCTTCTGCTCTCTTGAATATGGTAAAACAGGGAGTTGGATGTGCTTTTATACCCAAGTCCTATATGGACGATGACAACAGGGCCGTATATTTCTGCCTCAAGCAGAAATATTTCATTAAGAAGATTATGGTTTTTCAAAAAGGAAAAACTCTTTCTCCATTTGAAAAATGGATGATCAATGAATTTCTGGAACACTATAAAACTGACAAAGAATTCCGCTTTGCCGCCCCAGCCCATCCTGCGGCGGATCTGTCATCGTGAATAAGGAGGAATGATATGGATATCCGATTTTGTCATTATATGGCGGCAATCGCAGAGGAACAGAGCCTGTCGAAGGCTGCTCAAAAACTTTTCATCACCCAATCCGCTCTTAGCCAGCAGTTGAGCAAAACAGAGGAGGAATTGGGCACAAAACTTTTTATCTACACCAATAACAAGATGGTTTTGACGGAAACCGGGGAAATCTTTTTAAAAGGGGTCAAAGAAATCATACAAATCAAAGCCCATGCTTATGAAAAAATAGCCAATCTCTCCAAACACTATACGGAATACATTTCCCTGGCCGTAAACAGGCAGACCGGATCGCTGCTCCTTTCCGAATTTCTCCCTGTTTTCAAGCAAAAATACCCGGATGTAAAGATAAATATCAACGAATCCGATACATTTGTGGCCAAACAGCTATTGATGAACGGTTCCATTGACCTGGCGCTCATGGGAGAAACGGACAGCCCACACACTTTGATCGATGAGACCTTTCTCTATAACGAAGAGCTAGTGATGATTATTCCGAAATCCCATCCCCTGGCAGGGCTTTATCACTATACAAAACAACGCAGGCCGCCGGAACTGGATCTTCATCTGTTTCAGAATGATGATTTCATCCTCAGCAAGCCGGGCACCCATTTTCGAATGCTGGTGGACCGGATTCTGGGCCAAAACCACATCATTCCCAACATTCTGTGTGAAATCAACAACTTCTATGCGGTTAAGAACATGGTTCAAAATGGATTCGGCATCGCATTTCTGCCCGTCACCATGACCGGGGCGTATGACGATTTGATTGTAATCCCGATTAATCCCCGGTCATTTTACCGGATCATCATCGCCCATCATAAGACGCTGGCCCTCAGTCCGCCAATGGAACACCTGATTGAGGTGATGACAGCGCATTGTAAAAACAAAAAGAATTATCTGGACAGCAGATATATTTAAGTCTCTAAACCAACAGGCTGCTGCCTGGACCGCCGATATGAACCTTACGGCAGTATCCCGGACAGCAGTATGATTATATCTTCAGTTGGACCGTCCGGCTCTTTGCAAGATATCTACCTAAAAAATGCAACAGGTTAGACGGAAGGAAAATTAAATGTGAAAGGTAGACGCAGGAAAAAGACTATGATAAAATATACACGATATTTCGCCGGGTTCCCGGCTTATTTTATGGCAGGCGGCAAAATGCGGCCGGATAAGAATATTAGCAACAGTTCAGGACGGCGGGAAAATCGGTGAAGAAAGGCGCGTCAAGCTCGCTTGTAAGGGCCTTTCTTCACCAATTTTCACATCGGATGGACATCCGATGCTTCCCCGCCAGCTTTTTCGGTCAAGAAGATCAGCCGTTCTGAACTGTTACGAATATTAGAAAAATGTGCCTGAAATCAGGCAGAATGAGAGGTTATAATGGAACACAAACAAAAAAGGAGCCAATGGGCCAGCAACGTCGGCTTCATCCTGGCTGCCGCAGGCAGTGCGGTGGGGCTGGGGAATATCTGGAAATTCCCGGGAAAGGTGGCGGCTTATGGAGGCGGCGCATTTTTAATCTGCTACATCCTGATCGTTGCGCTCATCGGTTTTCCGGTCATGCTCGCCGAACTGTCCATCGGGCGGAGCACCCAGAAAAATGTGATCGGCGCTTTCAGGCAGCTTGACCGCCACTGGAGTTTTGCCGGAGGCATCGGGGTTCTCACCTTGTTCGTCATCCTTTCCTATTATACTATCGTGGGCGGATGGGTGATGAAATACGTCTGGGTTTATCTGGCGGGAGCTGATTTCGGCGCTGTTGCAGACGGGGGAAACCGTTTCACCTCATATTTCGCAGGTTTTATTTCAGAACCTGTGGAACCGCTCTTGTGGGCAGCCGCATTTTTTGCGATGTGCATCTATGTAGTTGTGCACGGGGTGTCCGGCGGCATTGAACGGGTCAGCAAAATCCTGATGCCCGGGCTTTTCGTCCTTCTCTTAGGCATTGTGATCTATGCATTTACATTGGAAGGCGCCGGGGAAGGGCTCAGGTTCATGCTGAAAGTGGACCCGGAACAGTTTAACGGTGATACTGTAGTTGCCGCTTTGGGACAGGCCTTTTTCTCCCTCAGCGTGGGAATGGGCATCATGGTGACCTATGGTTCCTATGTTCCGAAAACCGAAAGTTTAGCAAAAAGCGCGGGCTGCATCTGCATTCTGGACAGCTTGGTTGCCATTCTTTCCGGGCTTGCCATCATTCCTGTGGTCTATCTGACCGCGGGGCCGGAAGGGATGGGCATGGGCGGCGGCTTTGCATTCATGGCCCTGCCTGAGATTTTCAGCCGTCTGCCCGGAGGCAGATTTCTGGGATTCGCATTTTTCCTTCTGCTGTTTTTAGCCGCCTTAACCAGCGCCATCAGCATTTTGGAGAGCTGTATCGCGTGGCTGACAGAGGAATTCCACCTGTCCAGGTTAAAAGCCACCCTCCTTTTGGCGCTTCCCATGAGCGTTCTCAGCGCCGGATACTCCCTGTCCCAGGGAGCCATGGACATCCGCCTGCCATGGTTTGACTTCACCAACGGCCTTCATCAAATCCCCATGAACGCCGCCATGGAGAAATTCACCGATAACCTGATGATCCCATTGGGCGCTCTCTGCTTCTGCATCTTCACCGGCTGGGTCTGGGGCACTAAAAATGCCTCCCGCGAGCTGGAGACTTCCGGTCATCCCTTTGGGCTGAAAAAAATATGGGCCTTTTCAGTCCGGTTTATGGCTCCGGCGGTTATTGCGGTAATTCTTTATTTTACGCTGGGGAAAGGGCAGGGACTGTCCTAAATGTATATTTTTCGGTGGAGGTACACATCTTAAACTGAAGCATACCTCCACCGATATAAAGCTTATTACCGTACCAATCGATTTAACACTTTTATTATCTGCTCAAAAGATATATCTCTGGCATATACAAATTTTTTCTGATATTTTTCCCACATCTTCCTCAATTCATCACTTTCTGATATCAGTGTAATTATTGTTTTTGTATCTGCAATATTTTCTGCACTGCCTCTATGTACAGATGTAGCTTTGAGCGCTTCTTTAAACATGTCTTCGTCATATTTTTGTGTAGTACCAAGAATGTAAATATCATAGTAATCTCTTGGCCTTGTATTAAATGCGCCACGCCTTAATACTGTCTCTACTTTCTCAGCCATAACAGTTTCTATGTTATAGCCCCACAGCCGTATAAGCACCTCATTATCAAAAAGACCTCCAAATTCGTATTGAACTGCGTATGGGGTCATTATATCACCCGTAGATACATCAATAGAAAGCGGAGTAATTATCGTATCATATACAGCATTCAATCTCACACAAAATCCGCCGTATTGATCATCCTTGCGAATCGGCGCGATTGATACTAACTCAAAAACAATTTCATCTTCAAGATTAATGCTGCATATACTCTTGACAGCTTCTTTCACTTTCTCTTCTGTTAGTGGAAAATTTAATAAGGTTGTATCTAAATCCATTGTAGATCTGGTATCTAATCCTACAATAGCGGCAATGAGCATTCCACCCTTAATCACAAATTTTTCCCTGTAAACTGATTTAGATAATCTTTCCAGAAAACGTTCAAACATATAATTCTGAAGAACAACCTGTGCGGCAATTTTATTATTTTTAGCATAATTATTTATTTTGGCTTTCAGGCTCATTACACCGCTCCTCATAACAATACCTCCATATATTTTTTTATATCCTCTGCAACTTTAAACTGCCTCGCATACGCATACAGACGGTTCAAGTCCTTTTTATCATATGAGGCATAATTTTTTATAGCACTGATGACCATCTCTTCATCACATCGGTTACGGCATCTGATGAAATCACAAATCGTTCTTTCAGCATTATAACACCTGACCCTGTTTCCCAATGTCGTGTTTTTATCCGTAATTCCAACATCATGCAAATCCGGCTTCACATAAAAGCAAATACATTCGCCCTTCAGTGAATTCGGCAATGCTGTATTACTCGGAATCGTTATTGTATGAATAAAAGGAGTTCTCTCTGACAATCCGTTCAAAAACAGTGCAGTATCATGCGAAAAAACGATCTTTTCAGAGCGGAGCATCATAGTATACGTATCATCATGCACTGTATCGGGCAGAGTATAAACACCTTGCCTGCACCGTTCCAAAAGACCTTCTTTTACATAATTCGTCAGCAGCTGTTTTGAGTATCCTAATGACAGCACCTGGGATGTGGTTATTATATTATTGTTCTTTTTTATCTCTTCATAAATTCTCTGATTGATCTTCATTGTACCGCCCCCATATTGACTTTTTTAATAAAAGAATATACTTTTTCAATTCAAAAGTCAATAGTTTATATTTTACTTTTAAATCGATATACTTTATGTAACAGTTCAGATAGGTCTGAACTGTTACATAAAACGAGCTAATATATGATCTAAAACTTGCAAAATTAACCGATTTGAGCTAATATATAATCTATGAACATTACATTCTTTAAACAAAAAACACCCACAGAGACCGCGCGCAGCCTGGCCGCCCGAATCCGCGATATCCGCAAGAGAAAGAAAATGTCACAGATAAAACTGAGCGAAAAATCAGGAGTAAGCCTGGGGTCTGTGAAGCGGTTTGAGCAGAGCGGCGAGATATCACTGCTGTCCCTGATCAAAATTGCCATAGCGCTGGATATCAGCGATCAGCTGGAGACATTGTTCGAGGATATTCCGCCGATGTCCATTGAGGAGATCATTCGTGAAAATGATTAAACATCTGAATGTGTTTTGCCAGGGACGAAAAATGGGAACCATGGCGTTGTACAAGGAGCGGTTTGCCGCATTTGAATATGACAAAGAATGGCTGATTGATGGTTTTGCAATCAGCCCATTTTCTCTGCCCCTGGAACAAAAGGTATTTATTCCGAAAATAGATCCGTTTGAGGGGATTTTCGGAGTATTTGCGGACAGCCTTCCCGATGGATGGGGAAGGCTGCTGGTGGACCGCCTTATGCTTAAAAATCATGTAGACCCCAAAACATTGGGGAATTTAGAGCGTTTGGCGATTGTGGGGGCGACGGGTATGGGGGCTTTGTCATATGAACCGGATTACCATTTTGAAAATACTGCTGTATGCCAGGATTTGGACAAAATGGCGCAGGAGTGCGCCAAGATCCTGAAAAAACAACCCTCGGACCATCTGGATGATCTGTTTATGATGGGAGGCTCTTCAGGAGGCGCCAGACCAAAAATATTTACCCAGGTAGACGGCGAGGAATGGATTATTAAATTCCCGTCCCGTATGGATGATCCGGAAATGGGAAAGCAGGAATACGATTATTCTCTCTGTGCGAAACAATGTGGAATTGAAATGACTGCGACCCGGCTGTTTCCTTCCAAACAATGTGCCGGATATTTTGGAACCAAACGTTTTGACAGAGCGGCCGCTTCTGAAACAGATGAGGGGATTCAGAGAATTCACATGATATCAGTCAGCGGCTTGCTGGAAACTTCTCATCGGGTTCCCAATCTGGATTACAGTATTTTGATGAGACTGACTCTGGAGCTGACAAAGGATTTTGAGGAAATAGAAAAGTTGTTCCGCCTGATGTGCTTCAACATATTTGCGCACAACAGGGACGACCACTCCAGGAATTTTTCCTTTCTGTACAGCAAGGAAGAAGACCGCTGGCGTTTGGCTCCGGCATATGATCTGACATACAGCAGCTCTGTCGGGGGAGAACATGCGACGACTGTGTATGGAAATGGGGTAAATCCCGGAATGGGGGAGATATTGGCGATTGCGGGAGAAATCGGGATCAAAAAAACGCGTGCGAAAATAATCGCCAATGATATCAGGGAATGTGTAGAAGCACATCTCAGGAAGTATTTGGCCAATACCAGTGGTACACCCCAGAATTATATAGTATAATCCCATCTTTAACACTTGCAAGGACATAAAAGGGGCTGTCGGAAAATAGATAGTCCCAGAGAGGGGCCGGGTTTAACCCAATCATGCTGTATTCTGTTGTTACCTACGCAAACATACGCGGGGTAAGAGCTGTTGACCGTATTGCAGACTTATGCCAGATAAACGCAATGTCCCGTTCACAAAGTTCCACAATACGGTCTACAGCGCGTACGCCCATCATGTTAGCATAGAGGAGAACAGCAAAAAGGAAGGAACCGGAGCAAACGTCTAAATTCCCGTTTGCTCCGGTTCCCCTCTTCTTTCCGTCATTTCCCACACCGCTATTCTTAATATCCCCACTACGTCAAATTAAACAGCGTCCGCTCCAGCAGATAATAAACTTTCTCAAACGAATCCATATAGAGATGTTCATTCGGCGTATGATAATCTTCATAAGTGGCTGCCGTGGTCACCATATCCATCTCCGGAATCTTATGTTTTAAGATAACGCAGTCATTTCCCCCATGGCTGATATTGACCACAGGTTCCTTTCCATAGAGTTCCACATAAGATTTTACCATGACATCCCGGATTGGGGACACTTCTTCCCAATCCCAGCCCTTGTCCAGTTCCACCGATTCCACGTCCCAGCCCAGGGTGGTGACAAAGGTCCGCATCTCCTCATCCAACGCATTTCCAAGTATCATCTCTTCCGTGGAAATCACGGAGAAAATGCGGACTGCATCCGGGTCTGTATAGATCTTTTTCATGATGACGGAACATTTCACCTCGTCCAGCTTGCAGGGTTTCCGGTTCCGGGCTCCGTAGGGAATCAGGTAGATGGTATTGATTAAGTTGTCACTGCATGGTTTTGTCAGCATCCCTAAGTCATTTTCCGTCTCTGCTTCACAGGGAATGGCATGTATCCTGATATCGGGGTCGCTGTCCGCATATTCCCGGCGGATCAGGTCCTGCTGCTGCTTTAAAATTTCATGCATCCGCTCCTCATTTCCGTCCGTCAGGCAGATTTTCGTCCTGCAGTCTTCGGGGATGCCTTTTCCCAGTTTCTCAATCGAGATCACCCGCACATCCATTTCCTTGTTTAAATGATGAAGGGCTCTGGATGTCATTTTTACGGCGCAGATTCTCTCTTTCGGTATGTTGGCTCCCTGGTCTCCGCCTCTCAGGCCTTCCACGATCAAATCGTATATCTTTCCTTCTGCTTTCTCACGTTCCGCTTTTAACGCCGACGTCATCTGGATTTTCGTGGTGGTCCCTTTGCGGAATACGCCTTCCGATCCGGCGTCCAGGCCGATCACCCGCCTGGAATCAATTTTGCTGAGATCAAAATATTTTGCCCCGTCAAGGCCGGTCTCTTCCTGGGCGGTAAACAGACACTCCAGCGGCGGATGAACCAAATCGTCCTTGTCCAGCAGGGTCAGCATCATTGCCACCGCGCAGCCGTTGTCCGCCCCCAGGGTGGTTTTGTTGGCGCGGAGCATGCTGCCTTCCACTACCAGTTCAATGGGGTCTGTGTCAAAATTATGGCCGGAATCCTCGGTTTTGGCCGCCACCATATCCACATGTCCCTCCAAAAGCACGGGAGGAAGGTTTTCACATCCCCCGCTCCCCTCTTTTTTAATCAGCACATTGTACATTTCATCCCGGTAACACCACAGTCCCCGGCTTTCGGCGAAATCCACCAGGTACTGGGATACGGCCTTCTCATTGAAGGAAACTCTGGGAATCCTCGAAATGTCCTCAAAAAAATGATATAAAGCCTGGGGTTCCCTGTCATTTATCAAATATTCATTGCTCATCTTATTTGCTTCTCCATGTTTTATTATTTATGCCTGTTGTTCCTGTTCCAGCAGAAGTTTCCTCTGCTTGGCCGCTTTTGCCGTATGAAGCAGCAGCGCCAGGGCGATCACCCCGTATGATACGAATACCCTGAAATACTCCCCGATCTGGGTATCGTTGAAAAGATTGGCTCCGGCCATGGGCGCAACCGTAAATAGCGTGTGGAATAATAAAATTCCTAAAAATGCATGGCTGACATTGGCCTTCTTTATGGAAGCCCCGCCCACCAGCAGAGCCGCGATAGCAAAGGTGGCAACCTGTTCATGGGCCGTATAGGTGGCAAAATTTCCGATGTTCTGAATCGATATGATCTGGCCGAAACTGGCCAGCACGGTGGAAATCACGATGGCAATGATCCTGGTTTTGTCCACATTGATGCCGGACGCCACCGCCACTTTCATATTCTGGCCCACCGAACGGAAATCCTGTCCCAGTTTTGTATTGATGATAAAACGGGTGAACAGTGCCACAAGAATGACCAAAAGGGCCGTAAATACAGGCACATCCACAAAGGCCATGGCCATATTCAGCTTTGCATTGCCCCTCACAGCCGCCAGGACCGCTCCGTAAACCAGGGCTGCGGTTCCGGTGCGTTTCACTGACTGATATTCCCTTTTCCTGATCCCGGCAAAAAGTTTCCAGACGAATACGGCGAGCAGCAGAACAAATCCGTATAAAAACGCTTGATCCAGAGAAATCCTGATCAGCTTGTCAAATGCGCCCGATGTCTTTTCCGACAGCTTCATGGTATTTAACAGGCCGATGCCGCCTGATATGGTCATATCCGGGTTATTCAGCGGGATGATGCCGCCCACCAGCACCATGAAGATAAACTGGTAAACTCCGTTGGCAAAGAAGCCTAAAATCATGCCCGTAATCATTTCCTGGCCTTTGGTTTTGTTGAAAAGCCGCCCGATGAGCACGCCTAAAAGGATAGCGATTGGAGTACTGACCGCCAGGGCCAGAACCAGTCCGGGCACGCCTTCCACCTTCCAGTATGTCACCATGATCATAGCAGTCTGGGCGCTCATGGCCCCTAAAACAATGCCAAAATTCAGTCCCAGCCCGGCCAGAACGGGGATGATTAACGACAGCACCAGAACCCCGTTTCTGAAAAGCCGCTGAACAATCTGCTCAAACAGGAAAGCCGGGGTCTGATCCGCGACCACGATAGCGGCGGTACACAGAATAAGGAACATGACCGTAACGATATTATTGGAAAACAGATCTTTTATCTTTTTCATCACTTGTCACCTGCCTTCGTAAGCGCATAGAGGATCACTCCGTTGCTGATGATAATACGGATAATTTCGGACAGATTCCCCTCAGGCATCACTTCATTGGCGATAGGAAGTGCGATGGTCAGCATGGTCTGGAATAAGACCGTTCCGAATATCACATGGGTGACCGTGGCCCTCCTGACCGTGGCGCCGCCGATGAGAATCGCGGCCGCACAGCTGAAGGCCATCATGAGCGGGGCATTATAGAACTGGTAAAAACCGTAGCTCTGGGCGTAGACGATAATTCCTATGGCTCCTAAGCAGGTGGAAATCACCATTCCAAGAATCCTGGTCTTATCCACTTTGATCCCGATGGCCCTTGCGTAAGTGGGATTTGCCCCTCCGATCTTCATCTTGATTCCCAGCCTGGTTCGCAGAAAGATCCACATAAGCAGACAGCAAAGCAGGGAAAACAGGATCAGACCGGTGGGTATTTCGATATTTTTCGTGATCCGGATCTTCAAAAAATTATCCAGTATTTTTTCATAGCTGCCTTCCACGGACACGATATTTCTCAGGCCCGATCCCATGGGAAATGTGATGGCGTCATTTTTAAACGGGGACACCAGCCACACAATATCCATAAATGCCACCACGGAAAATCCCACATAGGTGGCGATCATGCCTTCCGACCCCCGGACCTTGTTGAGAAGAATTCCATAGCCCACGCCAAACAGCGCCGCCAGGGGCAGTGAGATACAAATTGCCGCCAAAAATCCGGCCAGCCCCGTGATTCTCAGCTCCAGGCTCAGCGCCCCTCCCAAAAGCCCGCAGACAATTCCAAGAGGCAGGCCGTAGTTCATGCCGATCCCGGAAGTGATGGAAGGCACCATAGCTAACACCAGGATCAGGTTCATAAAAATTCTTGTCAGGGACTGGGAAAACAGCATGTCCGACTGAAGGCCCAGGATCGGAAGAAGAAGGCATAAAACCACCACAAAGCCTGTGATAATCAGCCTTGGTAGACCGATTGACTGATAGATGACGTTCAATTTTGTCTTACTCATTCTTCTCACCTCCTGCTGATTCACCTTCCGGCGCATGATCTCCCGATGTCATGCCCTCCGGCGATTCATCTCCTACCGGTTCGCCCTCCGGCGATTCATCTCCTGCCGGTTCGCCCTCCGGCGATTCATCTCCTGCCGGTTCGGCTTCCAACATTTCTCCTTCCAGCGGCGCTCCTCCCGGCGGCTCTTCGCCCGGCAATTCCAGCATTTCACCCGCCCCCGACATCATGAGCCCATATTCCGCATCCGGCGCGTCGGGGAGAAGAACTCCCTGTATTTTCCCTCTGGTTATGATCACAATTCTATCGCAGACAGTCCGCAGTTCCTTGAGTTCGCTGGAAGTGATAACGATGGTAACCCCGTCTTCCCGGTTCAGCTTCTTCAGATAGTCCAGCACGATTTTCTTGGCACCGATGTCAATTCCCCTGGTAGGTTCCGAGACGAACAGCATTTCCGGTTCCAGGGTGAGGGCGGCGGCAATGCAGACCTTCTGCTGGTTTCCGCCGGATAAAGCGCCTACGGCCTGTTTGGGGCCGGTGCATTTGATCTGAAGTTCTCCGATCATTCTTTTGGCCCGTTCGCTGATCCCTTTCCTGTCGATCTGGCTGAAGGGCCCATAATGGTTCAGGAAATGGCCGTGTACCTGCATGGACGGGTTTACGATGTTGTCTTCAATGGAATCCTGGAGAATCAGGCCCACGCCTTTCCTGTCTTCGGAAACGAAGGCGATATGCTTCTTTAAAACGGACAGGGGATCGTTCAGTTTCAGGCGTTCCCCTTTATAAACCACCTCGCCGTCCGCATGGCAGGTCCCCAGAATGCCGTTTGAAATGCCCAGCTTTCCATACCCGGCCAGGCCCGCAAATCCTACAATCTCGCCCTTCTTTATGTCCAGATCAATGCCTTTTACCATTTCCCCAGGCATCATCACTTTCAGGTTCCGGATGGACATCAATGTCTCACCTCCGGAAAAATCCCTGTACCGGGCGATGGAATCCCCATCGATTCCCCGTCCCACCATCAGTTCCGCCAGCCGTACCGCCGACGCGCTCTTTCCCGGAATGGTGGTAACCTGCTCTCCATCCCGCATCACCATGATTTTATCGGAAATCTGGATGACCTCGTCCAGTTTATGACTGATAAAAATGATTCCCACGCCGCTTTCTGCGATCTTCTTCATCACTTCCAGAAGGCGCTGGGATTCGCTTTCCGTCAGCACCGCCGTCGGCTCGTCGAAAACAATGACTTTAATGTCCTTTTTATCGATCTCCCTGGCGATTTCCACAAACTGCATATAGCCTACCGGCATTCCTTCCACAAGGGCCCACTCGTCAATTCCAAGTCCCACTTTATCCAAAGCTCTTCTGGCGTCCTGCTTCATGGTTCTGCGGTCCAATGTCTCAAGTTTTTTCCCGAACACTCGGCTGACGGGATTTGATTTGGTAAGTTCCCTGTTCAGCTTAATATTCTCCGTAACGGAAAAATCCGGCAGCAGCATAAATTCCTGATGCACCATTCCAATTCCCAGCTCCATGGCATGGTACGGCGATTTTATGGATACTTCCTTTCCCTCATATAAAACGTTCCCCTCGTATCCGCCTGTGGAATGAATCACAGGCATTCCGAATAAAACGTTCATGAGTGTGGATTTTCCTGCGCCGTTTTCTCCGATTACGGACATGATTTCACCAGGCTTTAACTGGAAGCTGATTCCTTTCAGAACCCGGTTTCCATAGTATTCCTTGCCTATATTTTTCATTTCCAGGACATACTCGTACTTTGCCATTCCAATCACCTTTTCCGGTTTTTTATTACTCGCCAAATGTGCTGAAATCTACCAGTTCCCCGGTCACATAGATCACATTGTCGAACTTTGTTCCATTGTTGTCCACATAGTTGCTGAACTGGATATCAGCTTTTGCGTATTCGGACATCTTCTCTTTCAATACGTCCGGATCGAACTTGCCGTTTGTCTGCCCTTCACAGTACGCTTTGGCATATTCCACGCCTGCGCAGATGAACATGGGATAAACTGCGAAACTCCATGTGGAGAGGCGTTTTTCCATACCGAGAGCAGTTGATTTTTCCTTGATCTGCTGAAGGCCGTACTGGAAATCGCCTTTCTTGTCTTCCGGTATTTCGATTCCTAACGCTGCCGGATAGCCGTTAAATGGAGACGGATCGGACTGAAGGATATAGATAGCTCCGCCTTCTACAACTGCTTTGATCATCGGTTCGTTCATCGCCACGCCCGTTGCGTAAAATGCCGTGTCAGGCCCGTATTCTTCGATCTTTCTGCGCACATCTTCAAGGACGAACTGCTGGGTTCCAGCAACTCCGGCGTCGCTCTGGGTATCCGGCGTCATAACTTCCATAAATTCGATTCCCAGCTCTTCGCATTTGGCCTTAATGGCTTCGTATCTGGTGTGGATTACCTGCATGGCCATCTGGCGGGGGAAAGAATAGTGGATCAGCCTGGCAGCTCCCCGCTCCTTGGCCCCTTCCACCATCTGGATTCCCAGCTCTTCCGTCGCCTTCTGAAGGCAGATATCCGCAACGCCTTCAGCGCCGATTACCGCAGGGTCTTCTGTCATTCCGCCTACGATGCAGAGCATATCAGGGCGTTTTTCCTTGATCTTCTGGATTGCCGCAGTGGTTCCTTCAATGGCCTGGCAAAACACAATGGCCTTAACATCCGGGTCTGAGGCCAGGCTGAGGGCGTTGGAAATGGTGGTTTCCAGTTCCGATGATTTATCCGGGTAGGTGGCTGTGACGATCAAATCTCCGTATTTTTCTTTCATGGTCATGGCCGCACGGTAGTTCTCTTCTGTTGAGGAAACCGTGTCCGTCATGATTCCGATTTTATATTTTCCAACTGCCTCTGAGGATTCCCCTTCTTTTTTGCCCGCTGGGTCACCTGAAGCGGCCCCATCTTTTGATGCCCCCGCATCCCCTGATGCTGAGTTTCCGGCCGCTGTATTTCCGGCTGCCGCAGTGCTCTGCCCTGACGATGCCGCAGGCTTATCCGCTGAACCGCAGGCGCATAAACCGCCTATCATGGAAACCGCCAGCAGAAGTGACATCATTTTTTTCATTTTCCTCATCTCTTGTTCCTCCTATACATGTGATTTTCTGTAGCTCAGAAGGATGGAGCCATATTCTATTCCATCCCCAAAGATCAACAAATAATTGTAAGTTTCGCACTAATTATCTGTTAACTATAAATCAATCTTATAGTATTTGCACAAATAAATCCAATATATAAAGTTCATAGAAACTATTGAAAAAATCAATAGTTTCCATTAGAATGAGAAAAGAGAGAGAACTACCAATACCAGCGCCGCCGGCTGATAATAAAACGTAACCGTTCAAAACGGTTTGAACGGTTACCAAAAACCTGTAACGCTGCTCACAAATGAGGGGAGAGACTATGGACTTAAAACAGTTGAATTATATTGTTGTGATCGCAGAAGAGCAAAACCTTACCAGGGCGGCAGAGCGGTTATTCGTGTCCCAGTCCACCCTGAGCTTGTTTCTCAGTAAATTGGAAAAGGATCTGGGGCTCACTCTGTTTGCACGGGAAAAGAACCGGCTTTCCATCACTCCGGCCGGGGAACTTTACGTAGAAACTGCTGAAAAGATGCTGGAAATGAAAAAAGAGCTTTATGAAAAGCTCCAAATACGTCAAAAAGAAAATACATTGAATATCGGCATCTCCTCTGAGATGATGCTCCAAATTTTTGCTAAAGTGTTCGCTAAATTCAAACCCCTGGCTCCCAATTTTAATGTAAATGTCATGGAAGGCCGGGCCGTTGCCATTTTAGACAAACTGCACGAAAACAAACTGGATGTGGCCATCATCGGCCGGAGTGAAATCATCCAGGACAGCCGCTACTACATACAATTGATGAAAAAGGAAGAGGTCTGGCTGCTGATTCCGCCAAACCACCCAGGCGCTTATGCTGCCTCCACCGATTACGCTAATCCTCCCGTCGCCGACATGTCATTATTTGCCAGCGAAAGCTTTTCCCTGGCTCCCAGAGATACCTGTGATTACCAGATTGCATTTAAAATGTTCAATGATTACCATATGAATGCCGGGGTCGTATGCGAATTGAACAGCACCATCGCCCAGTGCCGGATGGTGCTTCAAGGGCTCTGCCTTTCCGTGATTCCCAGCTACTGCATCCCAAGAGATATGGGCCTCTTAGTCTGCCGCCCTGATAAGCCCTATTACCGCTATATGCTCTGTCTCCAGCGGAAAGACAGGCGTCCCAGCCAGGATGAATTGATGTTAATGAACCTGTTAAAGGACGCCTATGCCCATTATTATGACTGCTGATCTTTAATCTTCTGATTCAGCTTTTTCATCTCAGGCACAATGAAACACGCCACAATCACTGCCGAACCGATATCAGCCGCAGGACCAGCATATAAAATCCCGTCCAGCCCAAAGAACACGGGGAGAATTAACAGAAGCGGGATCAGAAGCAGAAGCTGGCGGAGCATGGAGAGTACAGATGCCTTTATGGGCTGTCCGGTGGCCTGGAAATAGTTGGTGGCCACAATCTGGAATCCGGCGCAGAAAATGCCGCCCAGATAGATTCTCATGCATTTCACCGCAAATGTCATAAACTGTCCATTTTCACTGCCGAACAGCCGAAGGATCAGCTCCGGCATGGTCTGGCAGACCAGCCATCCGGCCGTAATGGAAACAGTGGCCGCAACGACTGCCAGCCGGTATGTCTTCTTAATCCGGGTGTATTTTTTCGCTCCGTAGTTAAAGCCCAAAATCGGCTGTGCGCCGACGCCGAACCCGATGCAGAAGGAACCCAGGATCATCACGATTTTCATCACAATTCCCATGGCCGAAAGGGCCACTTCACCGCCCACATCGCTTTGGTTTCCATAATAAACAAGGGAATTATTCATAACCACCTGCATAATACAGGCCACTAAAGAGGTGATGCCCGCCGAAGCGCCCAGAGTTAAGGTTTTATTATAAATCCGCTTCACTGGCTTCATCATGGATTTGGCGAATCCCATATGATGGCCGCCTTTAGCAAAATAAACTGCCAGGATCACACAGGATAGGATCTGGGAAGTGATCGTTGCAACCGCCGCTCCTTTCACACCCCAATGGAAAACGAATATGTAAATGGGATCCAATATGGTATTCAAAGCCGCTCCGATTAAAATTCCGTACATGGACAGCATAGGATTGCCATCCACCCTGGCCATATTGGAAAGGGAAATGCCCAGAATGCTGAAGGGAACTCCCAAAAGCACGATGGAGCCATAATCAACAGCATAGGGCAGCACTGCTTCTGTAGCCCCAAACTTGATCAGCATGGGTTCCAAAAAGGCCAGGCCCAATACGGTAATGATGAGGCCCAGGCCCAGGGAAAGGGTTACCAGGTTATTCAATGTAAGTTTCGCCTCTTTGGATTTCCCTTCTCCCAGCATGATGGACGCATAAGCGCTGCCGCCGGAGCCGATTAAGGTAGCAAAGGCCATGACGATGGTCATCAGGGGGAAAACCACGGTGGTTGCCGCATTTCCCAGATAACCGACGCCCTGGCCGATAAAAATCTGGTCTACAATATTATAAATTGAGTTCACCAGGCAGGATATGATGGATGGGATGGCAAAACTCAGCAGCAGTTTTCCGATCTTCTCATATCCCAATGGATTTCCGTTATTCTGTTCTGTCTTGATGTCTGTCTTCAAAGTCAAATTCCTCCGTTCATATAGTCATATGCGTTTTCCGCCATCCTGGACATCAGTAGGCCGATTGTCCGGACCTCTTCATCCGTTAATCCTTCCGTCAAAATCTCAAACCAGGTTTCCCGCAAGTCATAGGCCGCTTTCACCACCTCTTCCGCCTTCCGGGTGGTATAAAGCCGCCGCATCCGCCGGTCTTTCGGGTCCACTTCGATCCTGATTAAACCTTCCTCTTCCAGCTTCTGCACCGCTTTGGTCACCGTCCCCTTATCAAAATGCCCCAGCCGGGCCAGGTCGTACATGCTGATGCCTTCGTTGGAATTGATATGCAGTAAAAAGAACTGCTGCCCACAGCCGATACCGTGTTTTTCTAATTCTTTATCAAAATAGCGCTGCGCCTGGCGGTAAATGATAGACGCGTATTTATTCAGATTTGCTTCCATATTCACTCCTCCTAATATATAAGTGTAGGGTTTCAGTACCCAACAGCCAGTTGGGACTTAATCCTCTCATTGTTTAAGCTGTATA
>NZ_WQPN01000010.1 GCF_018785315.1 Clostridium sp. MCC353
AGGAAGGATTTTACATGAAGGGTGAAGCCATTTTCGAAAATGGCTTCACCCTTCATGTAAAATCCTTCCTGTAAACGCCTTCTTGTAACACCCTTTATGTAAAAATAAATTAACACTCCGGAAAGTCCCCCATCATTTCACATAATAAACGATCTCCCTCTTCCCCCTCTCATACTGTTCCAAATCCATAACCATCTTCCCCTTCCTGATCGATACCAGTCCGTCTTCCTTCAATTTTCCAATGGTACGGTTAATCGTTTTAACCGTCATACCCAATTCCTCGTTAAGCTCCTGCCTGGTCTTAACTACAACCACCTGTTTTTCCTTTTCAATCCCCTTCTCCTTCGCATATTTCAGCAGATAATCCAACAGCAGGAAATTGGGCGGATAGAACAGTTTTGCCCCGTTGGTGTAGGAAGACCGGTAAAGTTTAAACGCCACTTTCTGAGCTACCAGCCTCAAAAACTGGATATCCTGTTCAATCCAGCTTTCAAAGTCTTTTCTGGAAATCATGAGAATGGTACATTCCGTAATAGTCTCAATGGTAACGGAAGTTTCCGCCATTCCGGCCAGAATGGTCACCTCTCCCACAAAATCCACCGCCTCATTTTTTTCAATCATAAAAATGTTTCCATTTTCAAATTCATTGATCACCCGGTGATCCCCATCGCACACAATCCCGAAATAATCCAGCGCAAAATGCTTTTGGTGAATGATATGGCCGGGAGGAAACTTTTTAATGGTATAGCGCTTCTTAATCTCCTCGGGCATGTTCCTTATGTAAGGTTCAACTTTCGGATATTTGACGATCAGCTGCTCCAGTGTCATGAAACCCCTCCAAAATTCGTATTCTTATTCCGCTTCTTCCCACAAATGGTTTGCATCCGCAAAATAATCAGACATTTTGAGGAGTGAGGCGCATTTGTTGGGAGAATCATTTTTATTATACTACAAAAATTTCTAAAAAAGGTACTTTTGTCCTTTTTTCTGCACAATGGTTTTTGTAAAATGAATATAAAGAAACGAATAAAAATATTCACTTTAGGAGGTAAGCATCGTGAAACAAGAAACTTATCAATATTCCGGATTAAAAGAGCGTCTGAGAACGGAATACCGAATTATTCTCGCAGCATTTTTATTCATAATTATTGCTGACTTTATCGGCCAGATTAAAATTCCGCTGGGCCCTGGAACCCTGATCCTGTTTCCTATCTTTTATTCCATTCTTCTGGGCATTGTATCCGGTCCTGAAGTGCTGAAAATTTTTAAGAAAAAAGAAGTAAAGGCGGCTTCCAAGCTGGTAATCGTCTGTATCTGCCCATTTATCGCGAAGCTGGGCATCAACGCGGGGGCCAATATCGAAGCTGTTATTTCAGCCGGTCCTGCTTTAATCCTGCAGGAGGTGGGGAACTTGGGAACCATTTTCCTGGCATTGCCGGTCGCATTGCTTTTAGGGCTCAAACGGGAGGCCATCGGGGCAACCCACTCCATCAACCGGGAAACCAATCTGGCTCTGATCACCGACATGTTCGGACCTGATTCTGCCGAAGCAAGGGGAAGCCTTTCTATTTACATAGTCGGCGGTATGATCGGTACAATCTATTTCGGATTTATGGCAACTTTAGTGGCAGCCCTCAACTTCTTCCATCCATATGCTTTAGGCATGGCCTCAGGCGTCGGCGCAGGAATCATGATGGCATCCGCAACCGCCAGCCTGTCGGAAATCTATCCACAGTTTGCCGACCAGATCGCGGCTCTCGCCAGCACCAGTGAGACTATTTCCGGCATCACCGGCATTTATGTGGCTATTTTCGTAGGAGTTCCGCTGTGTAACTGGCTGTACAGGATTTTAGAGCCAAAACTGGGACCAATATCCGATAAAATGTTTAAAAAGGGGGAAAAATAAATGCGTTATATTGAATGGGCTGTCATGTTTATCGTAGCCGGTCTCGGCATAGCATTGGCTAATTTCGTTGGTTTTAAAGTGGGGCTTCTGGAATCGCTTCCGGGAATCTGCGTCCTGCTCTTAATTTCCCTGGCTGCAGTGGGCGTCAGCAAAATCGTTCCTTTAAAGCTGCCTATCATCGCATATTGCTCCATAATCGGACTTCTGGCCGCCTGCCCATTTTCACCGGTGAAAGACTTTGTGATTGAATCGGCCGGAAAGATCAACTTTACAGCGCCGTTAACCATGGTGGGCGCATTTGCAGGAATCTCCATCAGCGACCAGATCCGCGACTTTGCAAAACAGGGATGGAAAATGATTCTGATCGGCTTTCTGGTAATGACCGGAACCTTTATCGGATCGGCCCTTGTTTCCCAGCTCGTTCTGAGCCTGACTAATGCTATTTAATATATGGCGGAATGGAGGAACGTTGAAAAAAGCTCCTGATGGACGCTTTTTTCAACGCGGAAATTGTGCAGAGGCGTCACAATTTCCACTATGGCAGTGCCAAATCTGACATTTGGCACGCCTTCCTCAGCGCTTTACGCTTCGGAATGGAGGAACGTTGAAAAAAGCTCCTGATGGACGCTTTTTTCAACACAGAAATTGTGCAGAAGCGTCACAATTTCCACTATGGCAGTGCCAAATCTGACATTTGGCACGCCTTCCTCAGCGCTTTACGCTTCGGAATGGAGGAAAACATGCAGAAAACTTTTTGTGATATTTTATTACATAACACTGCTTATTTAGATGAGACCATGAGTGTGGCAAAAGGAAAATCCATTGCCGTTCTTGACGGAAAGATCCTGGGAATCACAGATGCAGTTTCGGCCGGCAGCCAATATGAGCCGGCCGAAATTGTGGATGGGAAACATTTGTTATGGATGCCGGGGCTGACGGACGGACATATGCACACCGGACAACAGCTATTGCGCGGAAAAATCCTGGATGCCCTTCCCATGATCTGGACCCGGATTATGCTCCCCTTTGAAAGCACTTTGACCCCTGAAATGATGGAACTCAGCGCCGGGCTGGCAGCGCTGGAGATGATAAAATCGGGAACCACATCATTTGTGGACGCGGGCAGTTACCATATGGAGCAGGCCGCCAAAGTATATCTGGAATCAGGCCTGAGAGGTGCTCTGTCCCATTCCACCATGGATGATCCTAAATTGCCGGACACCATCCGTCAGACAGCCGAAGAAGCGGTGGCCTCTACGGACCGCCTCTATGAAGAATGGAATGGAAGAGGTTGTTTAAAGATTTACTATTCTCTCCGCTCACTGATAAGCTGCACACCCAAACTGATTACGGAAGCATTTTCCCACGCCAAAGACAGGGGGGCTTTCATTCAGGCTCATATGAATGAATATCCCAATGAGATCAATTATCATTTGGAGAGATATCAGAAACGGCCCATGGAATATCTGGATTCCCTTGGCGTTTTGGGCAGCAATTTCGTCAGCGCCCACAGCCTTCTCATGTCGGAAAATGAAATGGACCTGATGAAAAAGCACCATATAAAAGCCGTTCACTGTCCTTTCAGCAACTGTGGAAAGGCAGCCCCGAACACCCCGGCTCTCCTCACCCGGTCCATTTCCGTGGGCCTTGGAACGGACGGGACCGCCCATGGAGGCATGAGCCTTTGGAACGAAATGAAAATTTTCCGTTCCGTGATGAATGTGACCCGGGGAACCGCAGGAGCCGATCCGGTTATCATGCCGGCTGAAACCATTCTTTCCATGGTACTGAACGGCGGAGCCGCCCTCATGGGGGAAGAGAAATGCCTTGGCGCTGTCAAAGAAGGCTATAAAGCCGATTTGATTTCCATAAACATCGACCAGCCTCACCTGTTCCCAACCAACAACATGACCCACACCCTGGTTGAGAGCGTCAATGCCGGGGATACTGCCGACATGATGGTAAACGGAAAATGGATTATGAGAGAACGCCGGGTTCTGACCCTGGATGAAGAAAAAATCATGAATTCTGCCAGACGGTATTTTGAATCATAGGATCTGGCAGTTAAACGGAGGACACTATGTCAGTCATATTAATAACTTTTCTTGGCAACTTTATTGTAGGGGGATTTATCGGAATCTGCGGGATAGCAGGTTTTCTTCTCCCCATGATGTACGCAGGACTTTTAGGATTCCCAGTGGGGCAGTCGCTGGCGCTCAGCTTTCTCGCATTTTTTGTCTCCGGCGTGATCGGTTCCTATAACTATCACAAACAGGGCAATCTGGACGTCCGTTTTTCCATTATTATCAGCATAGGAAGTTTTTTCGGCGGACTGCTGGGCGTGAAGTTAAATGCGCTTATCACACCGGTTCAGGCAAAAATGCTGTTATACCTGGTGGTTCTGCTTTCCGGAATCTCCATCCTGTGCCGGAAGGATAAACCTGCAGGCAGCAGCAAAGCTGAAAATGGCAACGAAAAAAAGAGCCTCTTGGACTCTTCGCTGTTCGTCATCCTCTTCGGTTTTATAACCGGCGCAGTCTGTTCCTTATCCGGGGCCGGCGGGCCTGTTCTGGTCATGCCCCTGCTGGTAGCCCTTGGAATGCCGGTTCATATGTCCATCGGCGTCGCTTTGTTCGATTCCGTGTTCATCGCCCTGCCGGCCTGCGCCGGATATATGATGCAGTGTGACATTTCCCAGATGGGCCTGCTGCTCGCCGTTACCGTGTTAGCACATGGAGCCGGTGTGGTAATTGGCAGCTCCAACGCTCATAAGATTAAGCAAAAGCCATTGAAAATGGGGGTGGCGGTGTTTTCAATCGCGATTGCAGCTTATATGATTGCAAATCTTTTGAAATGATACTTTTAATTAAGTGTGTACGTTAGCAGGAAAGGTGATCGGAACCGTGAGAGGAACGGATCCGGTCACCTTTTTAACATCGTATTTTACATCATACCTCAAGCCATTTTTGAAAATGGCTTCACCCTTTACATTAAACCCCCAAGCCATTTTCGTAAATGCCTTCGCCCTTTACATTAAACCCCCAAGCCATTTTCGTAAATGCCCTCACCCTTTACATCGCCCTTTACATCGCCCTTTACATCGCCCTTTACATAAATCCCCTTCAACACCTGATAAACCCTCCCCACCGGCAGTCCCACCACATTATTATAATCTCCATGAATCCCCCGTATATATGCCGCAAACCGCCCCTGAATCCCATAGGCCCCGGCCTTATCCATGGGTTCGTTGGTGACGATATAATTCCTGATTTCTTCTTCCTCCATTGGATAAACCAGCACCTCCGTCCGCTCGGCAAAGGTTTCCCTGGCTCCGGTTTCACAGTTGATGATCGTAACACCTGTATACACCTGATGAGTGTTCCCCTGAAGGCTGGAGAGCATTTCGAACGCTTCCTCTTCGGAATGGGGTTTTCCCAGAATTCTGCCCTGATAAGCGACCACCGTATCCGCGCCGATCACAACAGCCTTGGTTCCCCGGTAAGTATCCGCCACATCCATGGCCTTCTGTTCTGACAATTCCATTACCACCAGATCTGGCTCCGTTTTGGTGATCTTTTCTTCAATGGTGCTGGGAACGATTTCCGGTTCCAAATTTATCTGGCGGAGAAGTTCTTTCCTTCTCGGCGATGCCGATGCCAAAATAATGCGATTCATGGTTTTTCCTCCAAATGATTGTATTGTTGAACAATATATCACACCAAGCCTTCAGATTCAACATTTGAAGTTACAAATATTTGAGTTTATGCTAAAATAGAGTAAAAGTTCAGACGTTTCATCTTCCTGACCGAAAAGGCCGGTCTAAAAATCGTCTAAACTGCTGCAAAATAAAGAGAAGCAACATGATTAGGGGGGCTGTTCATGAACGGGAAACATTTATTAAAGGATATAGGGATGGTGGGAACCATAATCGGTTTCGTCATGTTCCTCTTGGGATACCGGAACTACGGCCGCGCCTCCCAGGCTTATGACGCCATACTGACAGGGGTGGAGCTATTCGGCAAAGCCCCGTCCACCGATATGACCATGGAAATATGGCTCCGGCAGATGCATAATTATAAAATTGTACTCATAACCGGAGCTGTAATCTTTGCAGTTTCCCTCCTGCTCTTTATCGCAGGACTGATAAAAAGCAGAAGGAAATAACCCTGTCCACAGCGCGAAAACTCATTCCCACCTAAAAAATCTTATGGCAGCCCCTCCGCACAGGACGGCAACTGCAATCATGAGGAAAAACGGCATCCATACGCTTTCCACTGGCTGCCCCAGGGAAATGGCTTTTAGAAGTTTAATTCCCTGGGTCAGAGGAAGCAGGTCCGCAGCCTTTTGTAAAGCCGGAGGCATCACTTCATACGGGAGCGTGGCCCCGGAAAGAATCAGCATGGGAAAGTACAGTATGCTGGCCGCTATTCCGGCCGTCTTCACATCCGGTGCTGCTCCGCCCACCAGCATACCAATGCTGAACATGGAAATCATAACTAAGATATAAGAGGCCAGAAAGAGCGCCCAGGAACCCTGCATGCGGACGCCAAAAAATGCGGAGGCCAGCCCCACCAAAATGAGGGAGGCCAGGGAATATCCGGCATAAACCCCTGCCTGGACCATTAATAAAAGAACCGGGCCGGCAGGCGTCACCTTGCAGCGTTTCAATATCTTTTTCTGACGGTAATCTGAGATCACCAGCGGGAGACCCATAACGCCGCCCGCACAGATGGCAATCGTGGAAACCGCCCCAAAGGACTGTTCCAGAAAGGAGTATTCCGCTCCCGGATAGGCAGGCCCGCTCCCGTAAATCATTCCCAGCAGAACCACCGCAGCCACCGGCATGCAAAGGGCAAAGATGATCATATCCACTCCCCGCAGGGATAATTTCAATTCTGTTTTAAAGATGGTATAAAATCTATTTCTCATCCGCTTCCTCCTCTCCCGTAAACCACAGATAGGCATCTTCCAGTTTATCGTATGGGCTCAGTCCTACAAATTCTTTTACAGTACCGGTGTATGCCATTCTGCCGCCCTTTAACACCCCGATCCTGTCACAGAGCATTTCCACTTCATCCATAAAATGAGAAGTTAAAAATATAGTCATTCCCTGCTGTTTTAATTTGAGCAGGCTCTTCCACACGCTTCTGCGCGCTTTCACATCCAGACCGCTGGTCAGTTCGTCTAAAAATACCACCTCCGGGTTGGGAATGAGGGCCAGAATAATAAAAAGCCGCTGGCGCTGCCCTCCCGACAGTTCACTTATAAATGTTGTTTTTTTATCCTGGAGGTCAAAGCTTTGGAGCAGCGATTCATAGTCAGCATAATCGCTGTACAAACAGGCCGTTTCCTCACAAAGCTCTTCTACCCGGATCTTGTCCGCATAATTTGCATCCTGAAACTGGACGCCCACATGTTCAAACAGCTTTTTTCTGTCCCTGACCGGGTCTAAACCCAGAATGGTAACGGTTCCGCGGTCCGCCTTTCTGGTTCCCAGCATGCACTCCACCGTGGTGCTCTTTCCTGCACCGTTAGGTCCGAGCAGTCCGTAGACCTCCCCTTTTAACACAGAAATATCAATCTCTTCAATGATCTGTTTACCGGAATAGGACTTGGCCAGCCCTGAAACCTGGATTACACATTCCATAATTATTACCTCCTGTTTTTAATGTGAATCAAGAATATCACGGTTGGGAGGTATGGTGGTTAAATGTAGGCTTTTTCGCTAACTGTTTCATTTTTTCAATTTGGCCGGAGGCAAATTGGGCATTTTCTTTCGCATCCGCCAAAGAGGTGAGAAGCTTGTCACAGGCGGTCACAATGTCGTCGTCTTCCCCGGGAGTGTTGATAATTTCCCTGATATTGGTATCCGGGTCAGCCGATACAGCCTTCAGCATCCTCAATATGGACGCCAGGGAATAATTTGCACACCGGAGCGAACGGATGATTTTCAGACGCTGCATATCATCTTCCGTATAGATCCGGTATCCGTTTTTCTGCCGTTTCGCCGTAAAAAGTCCGTTGAGTTCCCAGTTCCGCAGAGTATCGATTGTGACGTGAAGAAGGTCCGCCGCCTCTTTTCGCGTAAATTCACGGGGCTGTTTTTCGCGGTGGTTATCTTCTCCCGAAAGGATGCGGCGGGTTATTTTAAGGGCTTCTTCCGCATGTTCCATCTCTTCCTCAATCTGGGCTGCATACCTTTTTACCTGATCTGCCGCCTTTTCATAATCTCCTGCCGCCGATATCTTAATAATATTGACCGCCTGCTTTCTCAAACCGTTCTGCAGCACTTCCACTTTAAGCGCGGCCCGGGCCAGTTTAAATTGTTCCACATGAATATCCGTAAAAACCCGGTAACCGTTGCTCTGCCGGACAGGTTTCGGTATCAGGCCGCATGTTTCATAAAGGCGGACCGTGTTCACGTGTATGCCAAACATTTTGGCTATGTCAGACGTTTTGTATGTGTTCATATCCATTTCCCTCCTGTCTCCCTTTCATTAAATCACAATTTTTAACCCTGGTGTTATAGTGTAGGGTATTGGATTTTCCGGCAAAAATAATTCCGGCATCAGGCATTTCCCACGCCTGACGCCGGAGTTTCTCTTGAGTTTTTTATAAATCAAACATGTAGCGGCTTCCAATATAATACTGACGCCCGATGCATAAGGGCTTTCCATCCTGATCGATGAAGTAGCTGTTCAGGTACATTAAGGGCTCACCCAGAGGAATTCCCAATTTCTGTGCCTGCTCCACAGAGGCCCGGGCAATTTCCAGGGTCCGCCTGGTGCTGTCCACAGGCTTTCTCCCTGAAATCCGTTCTATCACTTCAAACAAGGACACGTCATTCAAATTCTCTTCCATCAGGCGTTTAAACTCCCGGTACGGAAAAAACTGGTTTTCCAAAAAAATCGGAAGGCCGTCGGCGGTCCTCAGACGTTCCACATATACCAGCAGATCATCGGGCCCAAGTCCGAAAAACTCCTGTTCTTCCTGGCGTACCGGTACAATCTGGCGGCTCAAAAGCCTGGCTCCCGCCTGCATCCCATAGTTTTGGCAGGTTTTTGTAAAACTTTCCATCCGGTTACCGCCTGCCATCTTACGATGGATACGTGGAGTGCTGACAAATGTCCCCTGCCCCTGGCGTTTGATCAGATAACCTTCATTGCACAGCTCTTCCACAGCTCTCCTGAGCGTTATGCGGCTCACCGAATATTCTGCGCTCAGTTCCGGTTCCGACGGAATCTTCTCCTTCGCTTTATACCTGCCCTGCTCGATGGCATTCTTAATATCCTCTTTTACCTGCTGGTATAGAGGCGTAACTTTGCTTTCATTCATGATATCCCCTCACATCCCCTGTTGTTCAAGTCATTATACTCGTTATATTCATCATATATATCTATAACCATTTATATGATCATACCGATTTTAACCGTATCTGTCAAGGGATTTTCCGGTTTTATTCCACGATTAACTCTTTTTCTGTTGCTGTTTCCAGTCTCATTAAGCGTGATGCGCCTTGTCATATTAAAATGTTGCTTTTGCCCTTCCAATCCGATATAATATGAACTAGTTTATTCTTATTTCAACATATTAATTAACAAGTTCATACCAATAAAGGAGTGTATTTATGGATTTTCAGGAGAATTTAAACTCAGACCGGCTTCAAAATCCTTTCGCCGCAGGATGCGGACCTATCAATTTCATGGAATCTTTAGGCAGTGGAGCCAGCATATTTCTACTGAATCAGGAATTTACTCTCCTATATACAAATCCTGCGTTCTGTAACAGCGTCGGTTATGAAAAAGAGGAATTTACCGGATGTTTTCCCAATTTCCTACAATACTTTAAAAATCATCCCAAAGAATTTAACTTATTCCAGAATGCAGTGGTAAATGCTGCGAATAACGGCTCCGGCCATTTTTCTGTGGACTGCCGCATGCCTTTAAAAAACGGGAATTTTATCTGGATGCGGACAAACGGCTCCATCACCGGCCATACGGCCGACGGATCCCCGGTGCTGTCTGCGTTCCATACGGATATCAGCGATCTGGTTCATTCAAAAGACCTGAAAAGCCAATATTTTGAATGGATGATGGATGAATATGTGGGAAATGTCTATATCAGCGATATGGATACCTATGAACTTTTATATCTGAACCGGGTAGCATTGGAAACCCTGCAGTGCACCACGAAAAACATGATCGGGCGCAAATGTTATGAAGTTATCCAGGGCCGGACCTCCCCCTGCCCCTTCTGCACCAATGACCGGCTGACATCTGACGAATTTTACCAATGGGAATTTGAAAATCCTGTTCTCTCCCGGACTTTTATGATAAAAAACCGGATGATCGACTGGTACGGACACAAGGCACGCATCGAACTGTCCCATGACATGTTCAGCACCGAATACAAGCTGGCGAAAAAAGACAGGGAACGGGATGCCCTTCTGCGGACCATCCCAGGCGGTTTTATGCGGCTGGACGCCCGGGACAGGAATACCATATTGTGGTACGGCGCCGATTTCCTCAATGTCATCGGATATACGGAGGATCAGTTTGAAAAAGAACTCCACAGCCAGTGCTCCTATCTTCACCCGGAGGACAAAAAGCGCATAGAATCTGTACTGAACGAAATACAGGCCACCGGCAGCAGCGCGGTTCTGGAAGTGCGGGGAACCACCCACAGTGGGGAAACCAGAATCCTCACCCTCACCCTGTGCTATGCCAGCGGTGAAAATAGCTGGGACGGAATCCCTTCCTTCTACAGCATGTGCATCAATATGACAAAGGAGCGGGAAGAACAGGCAAGGCAGCAGAAAGCGCTGGAAGATGCCTACCAGACGGCCCGCGTGGCAAATTCGGCCAAAACCAACTTTCTTTCCTCCATGTCACACGATATCCGGACGCCTATGAATGCCATCATAGGCATGGCGGCCATTGCCAGGGCGAACCTGGACGCCCCCGATAAGGTCAGCGACTGTTTAAATAAGATCAATGTATCCAGCCGCCATCTTCTCAGCCTGATCAATGAGGTATTGGATATGTCCAAAATCGAAAGCGGGAAAATCGATCTCATGCCGGAAGAAATCCACCTACCTGAATTGGTTCAGAACATCATGGACATGTGTAAACCCCTGATTTCTGAAAAACACCTGGACTTTAAAGTGAGCGCCAGCCAGGTAAACCATGAAAAAGTTACAGCCGACGGGGACCGCCTGCAGCAGGTCATCATGAACCTGCTTTCCAATGCCATAAAATATACGCCGGCCGGAGGAGAAGTCAGCCTGCAGATAAAAGAAATCCCTTCCGCAATTGAAAGAAAAGGTATTTTCGAGTTTATTATTTCAGACAAAGGGATCGGCATATCGGAAGAATTTTTACCCCACCTCTTTGAACCCTTTTCCCGGGCCGATGATCTTCGCATCAGCAAAATCCAGGGCACCGGCCTTGGACTGACCATTACGGAAAATATTGTACATATGATGAACGGTTCTATCGCAGTCAAAAGCCGGTTAGGCCAAGGCAGCCAGTTCACGGTTTCCGTACAGTTGGATCTTCTGGATGAGGAAATGAACTGCAGCAAGGAATTAGAAGGGCTCCCCGTTCTGGTTGCTGACGATGACCGCATCGTATGTGAAAGCGCCACAGCCCTTCTAAACGAATTGGGCATGCGGGGGACCTGGGTTATGTCCGGTGCGGAAGCCGTACTCCAGACATCGGCCGCCCACCAGCGGGGAGAGGATTTCTTTGCAGTGATTCTGGATTGGAAAATGCCCGGAATGGACGGTCTGGAGACTTTAAAAGCGATACGGAAAAACCTGGGAGAAAGCGTGCCGGTCATAATCATATCGGCATATGATTATTCAAACATAGAAAAAGAATTCTTAAATGCCGGAGCGGACGCATTCATAACAAAACCGCTCTTTAAATCCAAGATGATGCATGTGCTTCAGTTGTTCTTGTCAATCGACAGTCCGTCTGACTGCAAAGACAGTGCAAAACCTGCCAAACAGCCGCTATGCGGAAAGCGGATCCTGCTGGCAGAAGACAATGAGCTGAACCGGGAAATCGCAGTGGAACTCCTTCAGATGCATGGATTGGAAGTGGAGACAGCAGTAAACGGCCAATGCGCCGTAGATGCCTTCAATGCCTCATCCCCCAATTATTATTCTGCCGTGCTGATGGATATCCAGATGCCGGTTATGAACGGATATGAGGCTGCCGCCGCCATCCGAAACAGCAATCGGACGGATGCCCAAAGCATACCGATCCTGGCTCTTACCGCCAACGCATTCACCACCGATGTGGGCAAATCCTACAGCGTAGGCATGAACGAACACATTGCGAAACCGATTGATATCAAACAATTGATCGATATTCTTCAAAAATACATAGCTGTGCGGTAATTTCCTCCGATTCCCCCATGGTTCAATCAAACTACCGTCAGCCACCAGGCGGTTTACAGCCGGAAATTCCGGAAACATGAGGGAGAGCATCAGGCCAAACCGATGTTTCCGGCTTGGCCTGACGCCCCCTCTCGTTTCCGGGATTTCCGGCGTTCCACTTGCCAATCAATTAAATGAATGTTTTACCTTACTGCACCCAGCTCCCATCTTCTCCCAACGTAAACCAGAGTCCGTTCACCTGAATACGTCCTTTTTTCATATCCCCATTAACCGGATCCATGTAATACCATTTTCCTTCTATTAGACGCCATCCGGTTTCCATGTTTCCAACTGCGGGATCAAAATAATACCAGTTGTTATTTACCATCTGCCATCCGGTTCTCATATCACCGTTGACAGGGTCAAAATAATACCATATGTCATTGGCCTTGGCCCATCCCTGAGCCATCTGGGAATTGGCATCAAAGAGATACCACTTGTTATCAATCTGGGCCCATTCATTTTTCGCAGTGGTTCCATCTTTCTTAACCAGCTTCCACGTGCCGTCTGTCATAGGCTTCCAGGTTCCGGATTTGGTGGTCGATGGGATGGAACCCGTCACTTCCGTGATTGAGGATGCAGACGTCTTTGCACGGTTCCTGCTTCCAGCGGCGCTGCTGCCTGAAGAACTGCTGCTTCCCGAGCCGCCATCATCCGAATCTTCATCCCAGCCGTCTCCATTAGAATCTTCGCTGCCGGAGCCATTATCGGATCCGCTGTCCGCTTTTATGAGGCTGTCCACGGCTGCCTGAAGCTTATCTTGTGCTGCCGAAAGTTCCTCTTCTGCTGCAGAAGCATCTGCAAGCACGGCCTTGGCCTCTGCCAGAGCCTTTTCAAGTGCCTTCCAGGTCACTGTGGTATAATCTTTTTCTTTCAGCTTTTCCGCCAGTTCCACCAGACCGGCTAAACCGGCAGTATCTGCCGCTTTTTTAAGTTCATCCATGGCTTTCTGAAGCTTAGCCTTGGCCCCGTCTTTTTCTTCTTTTGTTGCGGAGGCATTTGTAAGAACCTCTTTCGCCTCTGTCAGAGCATCTGCAAATGCGGTCCAGCTCGCCTGGGTATATTCCGCCTCTTTCAGCCCCTCTGCCTTGTTCACCAGTTCTTCCAGATCACCCATATTTGTGCCTTTTACAAGCCCATCCATGGCTGACTGAAGCTTGGTTTGGGCCGCAGTCCTCTGCTCTGCCGATGCAGACGCATCCGCCAGAACGGTTCCTGCTTCTTTAAATGCCGTCTCAAATACGTTCCAGGTTGCCGAAGTATATTCCTCTTTTTTCAGCCTGCCTGCTTTTCCTGCCAGATAGGACAATGAAAGTTCCCCGGCGCTGCGGGCGCGGTTGTATACTTCAATGTTATCAAACGCTCCTGCAAAGTACTTATCTCCGCTATAGAAGGACTTGCCCAGATAAGCAGACGGGTTTTTGCCCAGATCCGTCATAAGGATATCCTTGTCGATTGTGCTGGCCGGCACGCCGTCCATATAAAGGATAATCTGTTCCGGAGTGAAGACAAGATCTACCCTCACCCATTTATTATAAGTTTCAACCTGAGCCTCAGCGCCCTGTTCTTTGTCGTAACTTTCTTTTGTAATGGCAGTGTAGGTGGAATCTTTACGGGTACGCATATAAAAATATTTATTGTTATCCTGTCCGATTGCCAAGGTAAAGAAATTGCCGTCCGCAGTTTCCGACTTGAGATCAAAGCCCATAGTCATTGTTTCACGGCTGGTGAAATCAATGGCTTGCGGGTCGAACTGAACATAAGTGGTTCCGGCTGCATTCATATGCAGTACCTGGCCCTGCTCATCGTCTTCCCGTGTCACTACGGTTCCGCTGGTAAGGAGGCCGGCCCATTGATTGCTTTCATTGGATTCAAATACAGGGCCCCAGCTAGTCTCTTCACCGATGCCGGTCTTTGTAACCGCCAGCCAGCTAATTACGGAATCCTGGCTCTTTGTCTTGGATAATGTATAAGTTACGGCCGCGTCCTCAGGAAGCATAAATGTGGTTGAACTGACAGCGCTTCCTTTTGCTCCAAAGCTCACTGCCTCTCCCTTTACGGTCTTTGTGGTTCCATCCGCCAGTTTATAAGAAATTGTCTGGCTCATATCCCGGCCGTAACCCCACCATTCGGTAAATCCTGCCGTCACGGTATAAATTCCCGCCCCCAGCGGCAATGTATACACAATGTCCTCACTGCTGAAAATACCGGTATCCAACTTATCAAACGGATTTCTATTGTCGCCCTTCAAATTCGCCACATTGCGTCCCCAGCTTCCGTTTTCCGAAATCTTATCATTTGTATCATTTTTCAGTTCAGGGCTGGCTGCCTTATATAAGTTATAAATGGTCTGGTCATCCGTACCCGGATCAATGAAATACACCATTCCGGAAGGGACAACTTCCGCATTGACCGTTACCGTAAGATTCTTGCCGCCCACAACCGTTCCGATAATTTTTGCAGAACCGTATGCAACGCCCGTATCGCCGGAAAGGGTCCATGTTATCTTTGCCGCGTCATTTGTAGTGCCGTTTAAGTTTCTGACAGAAACCGTATCTGGAAGGGTGCCGCCCTTAATATCCGCCAGGGTTCCGTTGACAGGAACCGCTAAAAACTGAGGGATGCCTTCCGTAGATATAATTTCTACGGGCGCGTCATTTCTTAAAAGCTTGTCCAGAATTTCACGGTAATGTCCGGCAATTTCATTTACAGTTTCCTGATCCGCCCCGTATCCTGCGGGATCGCTGATAATGCGGTTAACAACTTCCAAATTCCATCTGTTTCCATGAGCTGCGTCTAAAGCATCCTGGAACGCTTTCCAGGAATCCGCGTCATAATCGCTTTCATTAAGATTATCCATAGCTGCCATTGTTTCCTGCAGCCCGCTCAGATCCACCTGTCTGCCGGTACTTTCATTAGGGGTTATATAACCTACGGAATCCACTTCCAGCCTGCCGCTTGCCAGAGAGATCCTGACTGTGTGCTCACCATTTTCCAGACCACGCAATATAAAGAATGGCTGATGGGAATTAGTAGCGATTGTAGGTGCATCCATATATATGGTTTTGCCGTCTGCTTCCACATTAACTTTTGCCGAACCGCCGTTAGGCCCGATCAGAGCCAGTCCGGTTCCGTTAAACGTATAGCTGATTCCAGCCCCTGTTTCACTGGTGCTGGAAAGGGTCCGCTGGGATACATTGGAACCAACCTGGTTTCTGTGGCTCCAATTTCCGTCATATACAAGGGCATCTCCTCCGGCGTTGTCACCGCCCCATTCCTTCATGTGGAGATTGTCGTGTATCATTGTAAAATAAGGGGTATAACCGGGAATTGTCTCTACTTTCAGGTTATCAAATTCACCTGCCCCCCAATTGCCGCCCGGAAGGCCTACCCCCAGCATAATACGTCCTTCCAACTGCGGGTTAGGATCTGTATAAGTGTAGATTTCTTCACCTTCAATGTAGAGGGTTATGGTATCACCGGCTAATTTAAGGGCTGCATTGCAGGCTCCCGGATTCTTCACCTGTACCGTGCCTTTGGCAATTTCAGCGCTGTGTCTGCGGAGAATCCAGTTTCCGTTCCGGTTCATCGCCACGTTATAGGCGGACATGGACACCTTGTTATCTCCGCCTCCTGCCGAACCTCTCTGGCGGGCTCCCAGCAGCAGATATTCCGATGTGGAATTCAAATTAAAGTCCACACTCACTTTATAGTTCGTCCAGCGGTAGTCACCCAGGATTGTGGCCGGTTCGCCGCCGTTCCAGCAGCTTCCGCCGGTCTGTCCGTTCATCCGCAGTACCCCGTTGCCGCTTTCATCCATAACCACTTCAAATGTACCGTTTGTATCCTGGGTATACAGAGGATAGAATCCGTTTCTGCCGCCGCGGCTCTCTATAAAGCTTTTTCCGCCATCTTCTATGATCTGGCCGTCTTCGTAATCGGATACATTTCCCATGGTTTCATAATCGAAATCATCAACGTAGAGATAACCGTCTTCCGTATTCTGCACTTTCCCGGTTTCATCCGTATCCAGAACATATCTTCCGTCTTCAGATGCTGTGGGAAGAGCCAGTTCCTCCTGTCTGCCATCCATATCCAGGCTGGTAACGGTAACAATCGACCAGGGTTTCACAGTAACAACATAGGTGCCGTCTTCTGCGGGCGATAACGTATCCACACATTTCATATAATTTTCATTATATACCTGTCCCTCATCCGCTTCCCTGGTTTCCCAAACTTCCAATTGGGCGTCTACTCCCAATTCCATATCTCTTGGGTAGATGGTAAATGTCTTGGTTCTTCCGCTGTCATTATTGATGATAACTGAAAAACCGGATTTATCCGGCGCTGCCAGCGTCATATAGTTATCTTCGCCGTTACGCCCGTTTACCGGATTCGTTCCCGTGGCAGTGCTTTTGCTGGCGCTGGGGATAGCACGCCATACCACGTTCTCATCTGGTGTATCGTATTCCCATCCTGTTACAGCAAATTTTGTGAAATGCTGCATGATATTTAATGCTCCATCGAAGTTCACATAACCGGACCATGGGTCCCGGGCTGCCATAACATCTTTATAATTATATTGTGTCCCTTCATAAAAAGCGCCAAAGGTAGGCTGGTATACAAAATGAGTACGGCGTGAATTCACGAAACCTTTGATGACCGTATTGGCCATCTCCAGGGCGCTTCCGTTTCCTCCGATGCCGGTGCCCGGATCAGCATTATCCTCCATGTTATTATTGGGCCGGTCGGCAGTGGATCCAAATGTAGCCTGGGCTTCACTGTTCCAGATTTCCTTATCAAATTCTTCTGCCAGCCTTGTAAAACTGCCCGCACTATCGTCATTTGTGTTATAATGGTAACCAATGATTTCAACTGCGTCCCGCAAAGCCGCATCACCGGTCAACTGGGGGCCGCAGGAGGCAATTCCCACTTCATCAGACATAATAATCTGAATCTTATGGAACAGATCCGCTTCTTCATCACGGAAACCGGCCACTGACGGGTCATTGCTGATCATACCTTCGGTATCATTTTCCACCCACTGGTTAAACTGCTTCATCCAGTTGGGATCATCCTTTTCCTCATTCACTCCGGGACTGATCATATCAACCATATAACCATACTCTCGATAAGCGGCAATGGAGGTGTTTTTCATCCATTTATAGATGTTGTTCCGATTGCTGCCCACCCAGCCCGGTGAACGCCAATACAAAAGGCTGACTTTCACGTTTGGATTGATTTTCTTGGCGTCCGCTGCCAATTGGAATCCGGTAACGCGGGTCACATCAGGATATTCATCGGAGGTGCGCATGGTACATGCCTGGGATCCGGTGGAATTGTTTTTATCATTGCCCATCTCTACCTTGATATGCTGCATGATGGGGTTTTCCCCGCCAAAGAGAACTTCCATCATCTCCCAGTATTTTTCGGGCTGTTGGGCCTTGTAATCCAGGAGAAGGGCGTTGGTGCTGTTGCAGTCCAGCACTCCAAAGCCTTTAAAGGTCAGGCCGTTCATGTTTTCCGCGGCTTTTTCCACCGCTTTTCCGTCAATTACGATTCGTTCAGCGGAATTGGAATTCTTAAAATCTGCTCTTTCCTTTGTCTCTTCCTTGGCCGCTTCCACATCAAATCCGTCAACTACCGTAATGTTATCGTATTTTCCGGATCTCATAAATCCGGTCTTATATGTAATTCCAAAGCCGGCAGTCAAGTCGTCCTGTTCGCTGAGCTTATATCCCAGGCCGGCGGAATCGAGAATCTGCGCTCCGTCCAGACAAAGGGTCACATAGCCCTGGTCACCATCCTCTTCATACAGCACTGCGATTGAATGCCAGGCGCCTGCTGCAATGTCTGCTTTTATGGTAAAATCAGTATCTTTTCCATCTTTCGCTGACCGTAACAGGGCCTTCCCATCACTTTTTCTGGGGATCAGCCTGAAATGATTATCCGCATTTCCGATCAGCAATGCTGATGTATTGTCATGGGAACTGTTAAATGTAAAATCAGTAAAAAATGTAAACTGGGGCTTTTTCAAATAGGATGGCGCATCAGTGATCACGCCGCCGCCGTTTACAGCGCTGTTGCCGCCGTCTATCCATTCTGAGGAAACCACCAGCATATCGCCTTCCCCATAATCCGGCAGAAGGCTGGCGCCTGTTCTCGCGGTCACTTCGCCGATATCTTCCAATGCCTCTGAAGAAATGACGGGCGGCACGTCCCCTGCATCCGATTCCTCTATTGCAATCCAGCTCACCACGGCTGCTTCCCATGCAGTATTGTTTATAGCATAAGCTACGGTCTGCTTCTCATCCAATGTAAAGGTGAATTCATTGGTTCCGCTTGAATTAACCGTACCTGCATTTAACACTTTTCCGTCATAGCTCAAACGCATGCTCATTGGGCGGTCTTTTTTCCACCAGTCGTTGTGGGATGAAGTGATCGTATATGTGCCGGGATCCAGCGTAAATTGATAAGAAATGGGATGGCCCGCCCCATCATTCCCATAAAAACCGGTATCATCTTTATCTGAGGCATCGGTTCCTGATTTGGCTGACTTTACGCCTGTATAGCCCCAAACACTGCCATCGGCCCAAGGCGCATCCGCTGTTTTATTTTTTAATGTACTGCCTGTCAAATCTGCAATTGCATCATAAGCCGGCGAATCATTGTTTGCGGCACAGTCGACAAAATATACCAGGTTCTCCGGAACCACTTCCACCAAAAACTCGGTATCATCATCGGCAGTCAGCGGCACAGTGCTGTAGGGCGTCTGGAAATCATCTTCGTTTACAACCTCTGCCCATGTAATCCCATCAATTTCAGGAATAGTTCCGGCAAACACCGCAATATGGGTTTTCCCATTATTTATATTCTGCAGTTTCGACGCATTTGCCGGGGTAGCAACATCAATTTTATCCGGTATCTTCACATGATCCGGCAAAAGTTCCATCGTTTTATCGATCAGATCTTCCCTTGGTTTCTCTGTAGGATCTTCCTTGCTCTCATTTTCCGTTTTTTTGATTTCTTCTGATGTATCATTTTTGGATTCTTCTGTTGAAGCTTCCGTGGATTCTTTAGTTATGTCTTCGGTTGAATTCTCCGGAGATTTCTCTGTTATGTCTTCAGTTGAATTTTCCCGGGATTCCTCTGTTAAATCTTCGGTTGAATCTTCTGTAGATTCCTCCGTTAAATCTTCTGTTGAATTCTCTGGGGATTCTTCCGTTAAATCTTCCGTCGAAACCTCTGTTGTGTTTTCGTTTGATTCCTCTGTGGATTCTTCTGTCGATCCCTCTGTGGATTCTTCCAGTGAATCTTCTGTAGATTCCTCTGTCAAATTCTCTGTCGAATCCTCCGTCTGTTCCTCCGTGGATTCGTCTGTTACGTTCTCTGTCAAATTTTCTGGTGCTTCCTCCAGCAGACCTTCTGTCAGTTCTTCTGCTATCTGTCCATTTGTCATATCAGCATTTGAAGCATAAACCGGCATTCCCTGCATCATACTCGACGAAGTTACCGCAATTCCAAGTACCAGGCTGGCAACTCTTTTTCTATTCCACATAGCCCCTCCTTATTTCTTAAATTCTCGAATGCCACCGTTATATTGCTTTTGAAAAAATCACACAATTCAGATACGGTTTGCATCGCTATTTTTGTGACATTTTAATTGTATTCAAAATAATTCTAATTCTACATAGACTATTTTTTGAAAAACTTTCCTATTTTATCAGATTTTATGCGGAAGATATAAAGCCTTTGTGATAAGCCTGTATTTTTTTACAGTTTCATGTGATTTATTATTATTTTTCATTTTTATCAGATTGTTAAGTGTTTTAACTGTGAATTGCAATTATTTTGGCGTTATATATGTAAAACTTTACATGTTCATCAAATGTTTCAATTGATAGGTGGGGTTATAATTTGGACGCGGGAATTTTTAATAAATTATGCTTCCACGGCTTCTTGTGAACCTTGAAAACTCAATAGACTTTACACTTTGCGTATGGTACAATATTTATGTATTCCAAGTTTAGAGGAGGAATTAGATATGACTGTTGAACAACAATTGCAATATATTATTGAAAATATGGCTACTAAGGACGATATCGCTAATATGGCTACCAAAGACGATATTGCTAACATGGCCACCAAAGATGATATCTATAATTCAGAGAAATTACTACTCAACGAAATGGAACGCTTACATAACATCTACACAAAAAAATTTGATAGACTATCAGAACGCATGGACATAATGCAAAATGAGATCAACGCAACCAGATACAGCAATGAAACCGTTGAAATATTAATCAAAAAGGTTACAGAATTAGAAAAACGAATTGCTGAATTAGAAAAGACCGCATAATATTAACCGCATTCAAAGTGTAAAGCCTATTGAATTTTTAAGGTTTTACACTTTCTTTTATATAATCAAGACTATTTCAAGTTTTGTATAAACGCCAAAATCAGTGCAATACGTAAGCACCAAATAATAATGCATCCAAATATAAAATTACTCCATACCTTTGTGAGTTGGGGTGATTTTATATTTGGATGCATTATTATTTGGTGCTTACAGTCCATTTTTTCGTGATATCCATTATGGTAAGATACAACAGTTCCAGCAGCCTGCCGTCGGTTGGGAAGATCGTCTTGGATTTGGTCACTTTCCGTAGTTGCCGATTGGATCATCAATAGCGTTGGTCGTATATATCAAGCGTCTTACCACTCCTGAGTACTTAAAATCCGTGGACAGGGTCGCCCAGTTATCCTTCTATGACTTTTAGATTTTGGGGTATTTGGAATCCCATTTGTCCCAGAATGTTTCCAGTTTGTTTCATGCAGTTTCTTCTGTCGACACAGCGTATATAATTTACAGTTTTGACTGGCTTATATAAGGTTCTATCAGATACACGTTTAAAATAAGATAATACTTAAAGTACTGAGAGGCAGCAGGGTCACTAAGCGTATTTTACACTTTTAGCTAGCCTGTTCTTGATGCCCCCATATCTGTTCTTCTCATGCATCACTCCCCCCCAATTTAGTTCAGCGCAATCTTGCGCTCTTAAATTAGGTTTTACACTTCCTCAAATCGAATATTTTGACACTAAGACTATCCTATTTCACCGTATCCCTATCTTTCTGTCTATAGTAATATACAACTCGATCATAGCTACTTTTATTCATTCCCCTTACAAGTTATCGCCCACATAATTATAACTCCATATTCCTCATTGTATTAAAGAAAATCAAATGTAAAATTAATCTGTGTACAGGTAGATAATCATTATGAAAATTCAAATACCTAACATATGGATATATACCATGTAAAATAAACAAAAAAACAAGAACTCAGTTTTATTTTCAAATCCTTATAAAGTCTATACATACATTTTCTCGTAAGCATTGAATAATTTTTCAAGAACGTTATCTCTCTTATATAATTCTAATTCTAATTCTTTACCAGCAATCAAGACACTTAATTCTTTTTTCTTTGAGAAAGCAAATAATCCAAGTGAACTTAGTTCTTGTTTCTTTCTCAAAATATCATCATTGATTTTTTTCATACCATTATTATAATTTTTCTGTGCTTCCAAATAAGTGTCCCTACGCTTTATGGCTTCAGCAATATATTCTATAACACATTCCATTAGTTTAGATGTAAGTTCAGAGTTAATACTACTTCTAT
>NZ_WQPN01000086.1 GCF_018785315.1 Clostridium sp. MCC353
TCCGGACCCCAAGGCGAGCCAGGCGCCGCCGGACCTCAGGGCGAACCAGGGCCGTCCGGGCCTCAGGGTGAGCCAGGGCCTTCCGGGCCTCAGGGTGAACCAGGCGTCCCCGGACCTCAGGGTGAACCAGGGCCGTCCGGGCCTCAGGGCGAGCCAGGGCCGTCCGGACCTCAGGGCGAACCGGGGCCAATTGCCGCTACCATCCCATTCTCTTACTCCAATCAAAATGCATCCGGCGTTCCTCTCAGCACCGACGGCACAGGCGCGCCGTCCCAGATCGCCTATGCCGGTTTTGGAGGCGATACCGGGTATTTTTCGGTACTGGAACCCGGGGAATGGGCGTCGGGACTCATCACAATCAATACCAGTGAATCCTACCCCTCCTCCTTTGTCATGCCTTATGATGGAACGGTACGTAATTTTTACGGCGTATTCGCCAACCGGCAGGATATATCCCCGGAAGAAGGCGCGACCCTGCGGCCGTTTATGTGTCTGGCCATAGGAGAAACCGACAGGCTTGCCTTTCGGGTGCTTCAAAACAGCATCGTGTATTTTCCTCCCTATACAGGCGGAGAAACCATTCCAAAATACACCCTTCGCAGAGCAAGCCAGACAGGGCTGAATATCCCGCTGCCAGCCGGAACTCTCGTAACCATTATTTTTGGATTTATATCGGCAGGTGCGTCCTCTTCACAATATATGACCGCCTCCATAAGCGGCGGGATTTATATCGAATAACAATATTTTAAATGTGCCCCGGATTCGGCTCCGGTCAATTCCGGGGCACATTTACGCAATTCTAAAAGGAGCAGCGACCATGCCAGTAAAGGAAACCATTATACAACTCATAGATCAAAAAACCGTTATTTCCGTTCCGATTACAGAAACAACCGATTTGTATAAAGATCTGTACTTAGATTCCCTCTCATTTGTATGCCTGCTGATGGACATAGAAGAACAATACCACATTACCATTGACCTTCCGGAAATGGCAGGCTGCCGCATATTTGGAACGCTGATAAAACTTGTGGAAGAAAAGGTGAAAAAGAAGGAGGAGGAAAATGATTAGAGACGCACTTCTGTCAAAATGGGAATATGATCTGCCCGCAGTACTGGGTGAAGAGCCCCCCGTTTCCTATGCGGAACTGGCACAACGGTCTTTCACTCTGCAAGCCGCTCTGCCGAACGTAAACAAACGGTCTGCCGCTGCAATCCTTCTCCCGGACGGCAGCGATTTCCTCTCCGCCCTCTTCGCCGTCCTTCAAGCCGGATGGACAGCTTTTCCGCTGAACATACACCTGACTTCAATAGAACTCACCAGCCTGTTAAGCTGCACGCCGGTATGTACGGTCATCACCAGCAGCGCTATGGGCCCTCTTTGTGAGGCCGCTGTCAAAGCATGTTCGCCTGCGCCGGACATTCTTTATGTTGACGCCAAACGGTCATTTCCGCAACAGCCGCCTGACATACAAAAGACCGATCCAGGCGCCCCCATGCTCCTGCTCGCATCATCGGGCACCACAGGGCATCCAAAAATCGTCCGGCTCTCAGAAACCAATATGGCATTTAATGTCTCCGCCTATTTGAGGCATATGGGGTATGAAAAATACCGGGATCCCTCGCCCCGGTACGCTCTTGGCACTCCATTTTCAGCTATATACGGCCTGCTTGTCATTTTTTCCTGTGTCCTGCGGGGTTTTCCTATGCTTCCTATGTCTGAAAATTTCACCTTGGACGCCCTTTTTAAATCCGCGCAGGAGCTGGGAATCAGCCACTATGACGGAGGAACGGCGGCCGCTCTGTTGATGGAACGCACACTCGGCCGCGGCATTCCCTATGACATCACTTCTCTGCGCTATTTCGGTTTCGGAGGGAGCAAAGTCCCTGACGGCACATTCAGACGCCTGTCCGCCGCCTATCCCAACATACGTTTTTGGTCGGGTTACGGCATGACCGAGGCCTCCCCTCTCATCGCACAGCCCTTCCGCAGTCTTCCGGAAGATAAACTGGATTCCGTTGGCCTGCCTCTGCCGGGCGTAAAAGTCTGTCTGGAAACAGAGACAGGAATAACAGACGAACCGGATCAGCCGGGAGAAATCATAGTCCGGGGCCCCAATATCATGCTGGGATATTATGAAGATGAACATGCCACAAAAGAGATCCTCAGAAATGGCTGGCTCCACACAGGAGATATCGGATATTTTGACGGCGACGGTTATCTCTATATCTGCGGGCGAAAGAAAAATATGCTGCTCGTGCGGGGATTTAACGTATATCCGGAAGAGGTGGAAACATGTCTGCTGGCCTGTCCGCTGGTGAAAGACTGCATGGTATACGGTAAAGCAGACGTGCCGGGCAGTGAATGCGTCTGCGCCGACATCGTACCATCAGCGTCCCAAATCCAGTTTGAATCCATTCAAAAATGGTGCGCCGGACATCTGGCAGATTATAAATGCCCCCGCAATATCCGTTTTGTGGAAACGCTGGATAAAACAGCGACAGGCAAAAACAGACGTGCGCAGCAGGAGGCAGCGCCTGCACAAAAAACATTCCGGAATGGAGGAATCCGATGAAACTCATCCATTTTCAAGGTCTGAACTGCTATCATGACTGCATGATCACCTTAGCAAATGCGTTCGGGCTTGACTATACTGCGGCATTTTCCGGCCTTTGGTCCGAGGGACGTCTGCGTTATGACCCCATATGCGGTGTTTTTCTCTCCCGAAGAATACAAGAAACGCTTGAAATCATGGGTATGAGGCTGGATCTCCCCCTGACCGAAAAGAAGGACCGGGAAATAGGATGGTCAGACATTCCGGCAGGAAACCTGGTTATCATCGGCATGGATGCCTGTCTCATTCCGTGGTGCCCGCTCTATCAGCTCCTGCATGGGCCGCATTATTTTATCGTCCAAAAGGGGGCATCCATGCAGCAGGACTGTTTTGATCCTACCTATGGGATAATCGGCCAAACAATGGCTGCAAAAGAGCTGGTTTCCAATGCTTATGCTCTCATTGCCGTTAAAATGGATCCGTCCGCTCTCCCCGTCACTGCCCCCCATACCGGCCCTGCTCCCAATCCACTGCTGGCCCAATCACAGGAGGTGCTGAAAACGCATCCTGAAACATTGCGATATTTCCTTGAACGCGCCCGCATCTGGGTAAATGGATCAGAAAAAAACGCTCTGTTTCCTGCAAAATACGTTGACTGCCTGTTGGCCGGACGTTATTTATTCCGCCATTTTTTGGAAGAACGGGACTGTTCGTCAGAAAATGCGCCGCTGTTTTTCTCCAGGCATTACTATGATGAATGGATGACCGTTAAAAATGGTTTTTATAAAGCGGCGCTTATCAGAACGAACAGCGCCGCTTTCGATGAAGCCTGTCATTTACTCACCTGCCTGTTTGAACAGGAGACGGAACTGGCAGAGCAGGTCTGCTCTGGGGAATCAAAACATGAGAGCAGGCCGATTCCTTAGAAATCCCCCCCCGCCGCTCAACCTTTAACAGCGTTATAAAGCTGACGCTTCATGTTCTCACGCCACTTACGGTCTGCAATGCACAATCCCAGACAGCAGTGTTCACGAAACATACAAACTTCGCACACAATTTCGTCGATGCTCTGCATCAGCAGTTCATCATCACTGGGTATTTCATAGGATTGGATTTTTCTGATTCTTTCCGGCCGCCTTAAAGAGAAATCAATGGCCTTTCCACTGCCGGTTTTGAGGTAGCGGTACACCTCTGCCCCAAATGACAGGCAGTCCCCGGTTTCATATTTCTCAAACCCGTCCCCCGGCATCCAGACATGATCCTCTCTGCCATTAAAAAATGTGCCGTCTCCGTACATTCCGCTTACAAATATTCTTTGGAAGCAGATATTGCCTTTGGACTTCTTTTCAATCCGGCCCTTGAACCCGCACCCGCAGCCATTGTAATAACACTGCTCAAAATAGTGCCGCGATTTCCTGCCGGATGCTTTCATGATATCCAGATACTCATCATAGGTCAGCTTTTCGCCGCCCACCACTTCCATCCTCTGTTCCGGGTCAAAATCAATCACTCCCCACTCTGACAGCACCGTGCATTTTTTTCCATAATAGTCGGACTTGAGGCGTTTCCACTTGTCATGCTCTGTGTGTTCCTCTGTGTGTTTCCCTGTGTGTTTCCCTGTGTGTTTCCCTGTCTTTTTGCCTTCCACCTCTTCCCACATTTCATTAATACCCTGGGTATAATTGCTCATCTTTTTTACCTCCATTTAAAAAGTGCTGCACAGGCAGCCTGACATTTTAATATGGAGAATTAAGCGTAAACTAAAAAAATCTTCCGCCAGTCTATTGCTGCGCCTCATCCATATGTTTCGACATTATGGCCGCCGTCACACAGACCGGATAAACCTTGGTTGCCGTAAACACAGCATCCAGCACCGGATTGAGCGGAATCAGCATCGCCACCATCGCTTCCGCAGGCAGTCCAAAGGGTTCCAGCAGCAGCACGATTAAATAGGAAGACGTCATAATATCAGAATAACTGGTTGACAATAAAAATGTAATTAGGAAGGCAGCCGCAACCGTGCCGGGCTGCAGCGAAACATCATAAATTGATGCGGCGCCGATAAAACTCAGCGCAAGCAGGATCACCCCATCATAATTAAACAGAGAAATGCTGATGGGAAGAATGGTGTTGCTGACTGTCCGGTTAATTCCATGGTGAACATGCAGGTTATCGGTCAGATAAGGAATGGTGGGAATTGCGTCTCCGGTAGCGAACGCCATATAAAGGGGTTTCCCCATGGCTTTCAGATGATCCGGGATACATGTCTTCGTCACCAGGCACATTACAATCATGGACACCGCGCAGATTAACAGACAGATTGCAATGGTCATCAATAAAAGCCATACCAAAGAGAGCAGAATATCCATACCCAAAGCAGATATCTGCACGGATATAATGCAGAAAATCGCAGGCGCCAGGAATATCATGATAAAGTCGAAAATCTCCATGAAAATGTGGTTCACCGCTTCACACAAATCCATGACCAATTCTTCCTTCTTGGGCGGCAATGTAACCGTTGAAATGCCCAGTATAATGGAAAAAAAGACAACCTGAAGCACATTGCTCTGCGACAATGCCCTGATAATGTTGTCCGGAAAAATATTGAGGATCATTTCACTGATTGTAACCGTCTCAGGGCTTTCCGGCCGTATGTAACTGCTGATCTCCCGAATCATCGAATTAATACCTGCCTCCCCTTCAATCAGGAGTTTACTGGCAGCAAGCTGGAAATCTTTCTGTTGGAAAATAGATGTGCGCATCAGCCAGCTAACCGCCACCGTGATCCCAAAAACTGCCGCTGTAATTATAATGCTGGTAACCGTGGCCCGGCAGAGAAATCTGCCGCCCACCTTTGCTTTCAGCACATTATGAATGCTTATGGTCATCATTGTGGCAATGATCGGAAGCATACAAAGTTCCAGCAGCGTCAGAAAAATATCTCCAAATACCTCCAAAACCCCAATAAACGGCGGCTGCAGGATCCCCACCAGAATTCCCAACACAAACAAAACAAACAGCAGAACCGGACTTCTGAGAATTTTACCCATTTTCATACACACCCCTTAATGAAAGCATTCCGGAAAATCCCGGATCAAGTCATCTAATACATAGGAATAACAGTTAACCATTAAATATGCGTTGATACATTCCAAAAGATCCTCAGATCCGTCTCCAACCGCGGCACAAATATAGTCCCGGAGGTCCTCCACAGTATAAATTGTAGAATACAATGAAATCTCATAATTCTTCATAATCGCCTGGACAAAGGTAAGATCATCATAAACCGCCGCAAATACTTCCGCACCGACCACAGCGTCAATCATAGATGAAATATCCTGATATACGCGGACATCAGCCTCCGGAAAACTCTGCCGTACAAAGCTTTCATAGGAAGTCCCCTCAACGGTTCCAATCACCGCCCCGGGTTCCCGCAAATAGTCATATGGATACTCTGTTACGCCGTATTGGGAGGCCAGCTTTTTATTTACTAAAAAAGATTGTCTCAAAGTAACATATGGCGCGGAAAAAGAAACCCCCATTGCCCTTTCCGGCGTCATACTGAGCTTGGACAGCACCATATCATATTTGCCCTGTGCCAAATTTTCATAAAGTTCCTGATTCGAGCGGGCCGTGCGGTCTATCACCAGCTCCACGCCAAACGAATTGGCGATTCCAAGAGAGATTTCTACATCCAGGCCGTCCATTGAACCGTCGCCCGTGCAGTAAAAAAATGGAGGGCGGTCTTCCTCAATCATGCCAACCACCAAAGAATCCTTCTCCAGGATTTCCCCGACAAATGGTTTATAATACTCCTGCATCCGGATCGGCTGCCGCCCCTCTTGCGACAGGTCCAATGAACTGTGGGGAGCAATTTCAACAATCTGCTTCGTCTCTGTAATGCCGTCCGTTTCTGCAGCACTATCTATCCCTGCAATGCCTTCTGTTTCTGCAGCACCTTCTATCCCTGCAATGCCTTCTGTTTCTGCAGCACCTTCTATCCCTGCAATACCTTCTGTCTCTGCAATACCTTTCGTTTCTGCAGCACCTTGTGCTCGTTCCTCAGCAGCACAGGCCGAAAGCATCAACAGAATCATCAGCGCTAACATCATCAACCATTTTCTTCTCATACACATTCCCCTTAATTTTCGCAAAATGTGATTCTCATTAACAATTCAAATTGGTCTGCACATTTTCTGCGCGGACCGTACGGAAACATAGCGGCTGCAGGCATCCAGTCCCTCGCCGCAGGCGGCTTTAATAAACTGGATGCATAACAGTTCAGACCTATCTGAACTGACACGATTCTCACCGCCTCATAACACAGTCTTCATTAGTTTAAGTCCGGAAATTCTGTTTGTCTCTCTGCCGTCTCACCGATTCCAAATCTCATACCCCTGCCGCCTGGCCGAATCATACACCGGCTGCATATTCTTCTGTAAAATACGGAAGAATTCTTCCCTGCTGTTGCCCTTCCGGTACAGTTCCTGCCCGGCCCACAGGGAATGAAGATTATCCTTATAACATCGCTCATACAGGTTCCGAATTCCTGCCTTTTCATGGATCAATTCGTACAAAATGTACTGGTTGCCTGCAAACCGTTCAAAATACGGCTGCCAGTGGGGAAGGCGGTTACTCTTGGAAGAATTTAAAGAAGAATCCATTGGCATCAGATTCCATAATTCATCATTCATCACAAATGACCATGGTATAAAATGATCCACATCATACTGGCCGGACATCACAGGATCCTCCGTAAATACATCCCTTACCTCCCGTATTTCCAAAATCCCTTCCCAAAGTTTCCGCACATGATTCAGCCTGCGCATTTTTTCATCCATCGGCGCCAGCTTGTACACCAGCCCCGGCACTTCCGGATTATTGTTTTGGAGCCATTTCACCTTCTCAAACTGGATCCACCCTAAAATCGATACGGTATGATCCTGTATCATCCTGATCCAGGGCGGCTGGAAATACACTTCCTTATTCAGTTTACTCCCATTTCCCAATGTATAGGGAAGCAGGACCAGATCACGGTTAATCCGCTCAATATAGGCTGTCATCCGTTTTATGCTGTCCCATTCAGCCCTTGTATCTGACTTTAAGAAGAATCCCGACAGCGCGCGATACGGAACCATATTGGTAAGCTGCTCTTTTGCCGCTTTCAATTCCGGATTGTGTTCCCGAATGGCGTTTTTGATCTCCACATCAGAAGCATCGGCTGGCAGACCGCTCAATTCCGTAAGACGGATCACCGCCCGTTCCAGACCATCCCTCACCTCGCCGCTGAGCGGAAGGCCGCTCAGATGGATATGGTATTCCCGGACAGAGTACCAGGCGCTGCAGATCATTTCATCAATAATGGCATCAAATGTGGTCTCCCTCACGCCCCTGGAAATCAGTTGTACAATCGCTTCCAGCCAATAAAATTTATAGCAGTAGGACGGATCTTTCATCATCTGGGAAAATCCTTCGATATCCAGGCTGCTGTAGTACTTGCTGTCAATGGTTAAGGGGTATGTAGTTTTGGCAGAATCAGAATTTGTCATGTGCCTTCCTCCAAATACGTCTTTAACTTCTTCAATTTTCCCTCCGTCATTTTCTCCGAATAATGAAGCCCTTCATAGGTCGAATGCAGAACCGGATACCGCTCTTTGGTCCTCAAGATCAAATGTTCTTTAATCATCCATTCAATAATGGATCTCACCGTTTCATGCTGAAACTCTTTTAAAATCCCGAATTCCGGAATCTTATCCAGATTGCTGTCAATTATACGCTTTGTTACGGTTCCCCTAAGGACATCGTTTAGCATTGCCGCTCCATAATACCTTACACGGCTCACATTTTGGAGGGTCTTTACCACTGTAAAAATCAATTCATTGAGATCGTACCCGTTATACATAACCGGTTTTACATCAGCTCTTTGTATCTCAATATAATCATCTGGTAATTTCTCAGAAAAAATGACAGGATTTGCTTTTTCTTCCGGCTTTATCAGTGACTGTATCGCGGGTGTACTTTCACTTTCTTCTGGTTCTATCGGCGGCTGGGCTGTTGAGGTTCTTCCTGCCGGTTCCAGCGGTAGTTTCTGCGCTCCAAGCATTCTTCCTGACGATTCCAGCGGCGGCCTCTGCGCGCCTGGCATTCTTCCTGCCGGTTCCAGCTGCGGCCTCTGCGCG
>NZ_WQPN01000087.1 GCF_018785315.1 Clostridium sp. MCC353
GGGTCTGCATATGCCCCCCAATTCCTCTCATCCACGGCCGCCTGCCCCAGATTCCCCGTCTTCATGGCTGTGTACCGGCTTCACTATGATAATAAAGATTTGGGGAGATGCGTAGAAAAAGCAAGGAATTGTTTAGGATGGTATTTAGTACGAGTTATGGCATGAAATTTCACATAAATGACGTGGGGATTGACAGTAAAACGTGAAGTCATTTTCGAAAATGCCTTGAGGGTTGATGTAAAAAAATCTCCCTTCTTCTACACACTTCCTCCAGGCAAAATTTCATTTAATTAACTTGGCAGGAGAAATTAGCAGAAAAGCGGGACGAGGGGACGGAGGTTGGGCTGGCTGTTTGGAAGGGGCCGGGCTGGCCGGAATCCAACGGCACTGGAAGGCATCTGGAAACCGTTTAGTTAAACTTAGGCCGCAGGCATGGAAAAAGACGGGCAGAAACTGAAAACCAAATCAGTTTCTGAGATGCCCACTGAACGGTGAAGTCCTATAAAGAGTTCACCGTGAATGGGCATCGGACCGTCTTTTTTCGTGCCTGCGGCCTTAGTTTAACTTACGGTTGGAAGCTGCCTTCCAGTGCCGTTGGATTCCGGCCAGCCCGGCCCCTTCCAAACAGCCAGCCCAACCTCCGTCCCCTCGTCCTGCTTTTCTGCGTAACTTTCACCAATTAAATCCCAATTCCCTTAAATTTCTCCTTTGTTATTTCGATAAACAGTTTCGCCGCATCCGACAAATACACATTTTTCCGGTATGCGATCACGAAATCCCACTCATTGTTGTTGTTTCCCACTGAGCAGAACAAAAGTTTTCTGGGCGTATAGAAATATTTTTCACACATGTCCGTACAGAAGCCCACGCCTATGCCGGAAGCGATGATGGAAAGCACGCTCTCCACGCTTTCAAGGGTTATGGTTTCCGGGAAAATGACGGATTCCATCATGATCCGGTCCGCAATTTTTCTGGTGCGGAATTTGGGGTCCACCATAAAAAACACTTCATCCCCCATCCGGTTAATATCGATCCATGGGTGTTTTCTCCCCGCCCGTTTTTCCGTAAAACGAGCCAGCTTATTATCTGGAGAAATCACCATAACCACTTCCTCCTTACAAATCTGTTCATAATTAAAACCGGCAAAATACCCGTCTGTCACCGTATAGATCGCCAGATCAATCTTCCCTTCGCTCAACGCGTTATTCAGTTCCTGAACGCCGCCTTCCATAATCCTCACCTTATAATTCGGATACTGACGTTTAAACGCCGGCAGTGTGTTAGGCAGCACATATCTCCCCCTTGTGGGAGTGATGCCGATGGAAAGCCTTCCTCTGAACTTCTGATTGATATCATTCAGATTATTTTGAAGCTGGCGGTTTAAATCCAAAATTTTAAGGCCGGTTTCCACATACTGCTCCCCGGCATAAGTCAGGATCAGCTTGTTATCGATTCGGTCAAACAGCTTTACCTGAAGTTTTCGTTCCAGATTCTGCAGAAATTTACTGATTGACGGCTGCGTGATATCAAGCGAACGCGCTGCCCCTGAAAGCGTCTGATGATCTCTGATCGCTAAAACATACTGTATTTCTCTAAAATCCATAAGTCCGTCCTCCTCTGATCTATCTCAAATTATACCACAAAAGCAGTTCATCCCATAGTTTTAAACTATAAAAAGTATGCTCAAACTCTGGATTTACAGTTATACCCGCATATAGTAAGATACATTTAATCGATAAGAGATTTCAGGAGGTAACGATATGTTAAAAGGTTATATGACCACCAGCGATAAGGCCAGGATTTATTATGAAGACCGTGGATCCGGCATTCCCATCCTTTTTGTACCGGGCCACATGTGCACCACCAAATTTTTTGAAAAAAATGCCGAAGATCTGGAAAAAGATTACCGGGTCGTCACATTTGATCCCAGGGGATTTGGAAATTCTTCCAAAGTGCTTCACGGCAATGACATTGAACGCCATGCTGACGATATCAAAGAGCTGATTGATTATCTAAACCTGGATGATGTGATACTGATGGGATGGTCTTTAGCCGGAAGCGCCGTTGTAACTTACGCCCATAAATATGATTCTTTCCATTTGAAGGGTCTGGGGCTGGTAGACTGCTGCCTGTTTCCATTTTCACCTGATGATTGGAATTCCTATAATTCCAAGAATTATAACATGGACGACTGGAACGAAAAATACAGGCTGTGGATCACTGAGCCTGAGACGTATTTCGATAATTTTATACAGAGAATTGATACCTATCTTACACAGGAAGAGATTTCCATGGTACGGACAGAAATTTCAAAAACTCCGCCCTGGATCGGTTTTGCCCTTCATTCAGACTGGTGCCATACTGACGCTGAAGTTTTGTTAAAAGACCTCACAGTCCCGGTATATATTGCCAGCGGCTGTTCAAAGGGGCACACAACTTCCATGGGACGTCATTATAACGAAGTAATACCTACCTATCACGAACTCCATGAATACGAAAAGGGGGGACATATTTTATTCTGGGTTGAGAGGGAAAAATTCAATCGAACGCTTCGGAGTTTTATTTCAAAGATCATCTAAATTATCAACAGTTCTAAAGAGGAGGGTTTTATGTTAGCTATTATTGGGTATGCAATTATTATTGTCATGATGTTTTTGATCTTGAAAGACAAAGCTTTGCCGGCCACCTGTTTCGTGTTCCTGCCAATCATCGGGGCTGTGATCGCAGGATTCAGCATTGCAGATATCTCCGGTTTTATCTCAAAAGGCGTGGGAACCACCTGGGCAACCGCTATTTTGTTCGTATTTTCCATTCTGTATTTTGGAATCATGAATTACGCAGGATTATTTGACAAATTGGTGGATTATCTTTTAAAGATTGCCGGAAACAACATCACCATGATCCTGCTGGCCACTGCCGTCATCGCCATTATCGGCCATATCGACGGCGCCACTACATCCACTTACCTTATTACAATTCCGGTTATGCTTCCCATCTTCAAGAAAATGAAGTTGAGGCCCACGGTCCTGCTTCTCATCGTAAGCTGCGCAACCGGCGTTATGAATCTGGTTCCCTGGGGCGGCCCTACTATGAGGGCGGCAACCGCCATCAGCCAGGATCCCACCCAGTTGTGGGTCAGCATGATTCCCATGCAGGTGTTTGGAATCGTCTGTACCCTGGCGCTGGCTGTTTATTTCAGCTTTATCGAAAAGAAACGCCTGGCTAAAGCGGGAGAATCCGGTGTGGTTATAGACCTGGTAAGGGACAGCGGACGTTCTGAAGACAGCGATCTGTCCATGAAACGGCCCAAGTTATTATGGTTTAATCTTCTGCTGACCATTATCCTCATCGTGCTGTTAGTAAAAAACATCTTCCCAGCCTATGCGGTATTCATGTTTGGAATGCTGATCGCCATTGCCGTCAACTACCCGGATTTAAAGGTACAGCAAAAGATCATTCATGACCTGGCCGGAGGTTCCATCGGTCTTGTGGTCACATTAATCGGTGCAGGCGTTTTTTTAGGAATCTTTGTCAATACAGGCATGATCGACGCAATGGCCCAGGTATTGATCCACATGCTTCCCCAAAGCCTGCAGAAATACCTCCATCTCATCATCGGCGCTTTAGGCGCTCCAATGGGCATGATTATGGGCCCGGACCCTTATTACTACGGCGTACTTCCGCTGATCAGCGAAACCGTGTCCCGCTTCGGCATAACTCCGGAACAGGTAGCCCATGCGATGTTAATCGGTGAAAATGTCGCCCTTGCAGTCAGCCCCTGCGTGCCTACCACCTTCCTGGCTATGGGACTTGCCGGTGTGGAACTGAAAGACCATATCAAATTCTCCTTTAAATGGTTATGGGGAATCAGCATCCTCATGCTGGTCTTCGCTGTCATATTCAGAATCATATAACAGATTCCTCCTGGCTTCCACCATCTTTTGATCAATGCAGGAGGCAGCGGATGCTGAAACCGGAGTATATATGCGTCCAGCCGGCAAAAGTCCAGCCGGTAAAAGTCCGGCCAGCAAAAGTCCGGCCAGCAAAACATTTCATACATAAAAACGTTCGTTCCAGGCAGATGGATTGCGGCCATCTGCCAGAAACGAACGTTTTTTCACTCTCCCATCCTATTTCCCATCTTTTCAGCCCCACTCCCGATGAATGACTTCAATTTCCGGAATGGTATAGTTCCTTATGATGCTGCCGCTGGTATATAATTTCGAAATAGAACTGTTCTCTCTGACAATGTCATATTTGATCACATTATTTTCACAATGGGCCACCCATAAAGCGATATCGGCCACCCCTCTCTGCCGCATAATGTTGGCCGCTCTCAATACAGTTCCCCCGGTACAGCAGATATCATCTATAATTAAAATCCGTTTTCCGGTCAGGCTCAGATCATTATTGAACAGCTCATAACTGATGATCTCCCTGCTGTCATCCAGAACCCGCTGTTTCTGACCGTAAAAATAAGGAATCTGGTTTCGGGCACAGGCATTGATCTTCTGAGGATATTTTTTCATAGCTCCTGCATCCGGAAAAAACAGATAGTCAGGCCGGAACAATTCCCTCACTTTCTCAATATATGGATTAATGTCCAATTCAACCACATGTTCCAGCAGATCCGTGATTCCGTTTGAATGATTATCCAGCGTATAGATACGGGCAAACTCCATCCGGTTTATGATATTGGAAAACATTTTGAGACTGTATACATATCCGTTAATGGGCCGGTCCATCCTGCCATACGGCACATAGAGCATGGTCAGATCAATCTCAGCACCGGGTTCCTTATCCCTTATAAACTCTACGGCAAACTGAAGGTCTGTGATGTCTTTATTATCCTGGAAAAACAGTTCAATCATGTTATGATCCGGCTTGACTGTCACCGGTTTATAGGAGACCTCCCCATTGCTGAACTGTTCGCTTCCAAAAATTCTGCCGTTAACTTTAATCATATTTATCCTCCCACAGTATTATTTTAACCTTTTTCCAACAATTATCACATGACTGCCGGCACCCTTATCAGGTTTCGTTTAACGTTTTATTTGACCTTATTATAACATATCAGTCCAGCGTGTGGTTGAAAATTCATTTCCGCCATCTGCACGTCCCACTTTGCGGGAGATTTGCCCCGAATTTGGTCAACGCAGCCCGCTGCGCCTCCCTCATCCGGGACAAATCTCCCACAAATTGTGACGCACATCTGACGGAAAGAGATTTTCAAACACTCTCCAGTGCAATCCAGGGATACAAAAAAGGAAAAAGGCTGCATACACAAAAAGGCCATGCGATATCAACCGCATGGCCCCACCATTTCTTCCCATTAAATCAGATTTCATTGACCGTTTTAATGGTTAATAAATATACACTTAAAAATTTGAGCAAGACGATAAGCCGGGTTATGTCATTGGATGGCCATCTATCTAGGTCTGCCGTCACCAGCAGACTCAAGCGACCTACCCGGGAACAGACGGGCCGCCTTATGTTCCCTGTTCGGTCTTGCTTCGGATGGGGTTTACATATGCCCCGGCTGTTACCAGCCGGGCGGTAGTCTCTTACACTGCCCTTCCACCCTTACATGTTTCCATGCGGTATATTTCTGTTGCACTATCCCTGGAGTCGCCTCCGCCAGACGTTATCTGGCATCCTGCCCTGTGAAGCCCGGACTTTCCTCATCTGCAACCTTTCGGTATCACAGCTGCGGCCACCTGTCTTACTCAAACTAATGTAGTTTAACATAATTTCATGCTGAATGTCAACTAATTCCTTACCTGAAGGCAGCACCATATTACAGTTTCATGCTTACACTTTGGGCAGAATAAGGGAAAGTTTTCAAGGATAGTATCTGCTCTAAGTTGTATGCGGGTTTTGCTGTTACACACTGGACAATACAACCATACCCGTCCAGACATTAAACCACCTCACTTTCCGGTTTGTTAAACACAATTTCATATTTGATCCCCTCTAAATCTTTGAAAAACATCGCATAATAATAGGGCCCGTGTTCTTCAAAAATTCGTGGAGTATAAATTATATTTGCCCCTATTTCTTTGATACGCAAATAGAGCTCATTCACTTCTTTTCTTGAATTAGCTCTAAATGCCATATGGTGAAATGCTCCTGGTTTTCTTCGGTGTATGGTATCACTTTTGAAAGCTGTACGGGGTGAACATATAGCAAAATCAAAACTTTCGTTCAAATATTCAACCACATATAAATCGTGTTCTTCAATAACGGCGCTTATTTTGTCCGTCAGACTATATCCCAAAATGGGCATAAGTTTGTCATAAAACGGCTCTGCGATCTTCATATTTTTAACCGTAATTTGAATATGGTCAATAATCGGTTTCATCCTTTCCTCCTTCTAATTTGTGAGCCAATATTGTCGGCCATCTTTGGTACGCTCCATAAATCCGTACATAATAAGGTATCGTCGAATAGTCATATAATCAGCATAAATAGGCTTGAGAATTTCATTAACTTCTTGCTCACTGTATTTTTTTCCATATTCAAATTGTTCAGCTATTTTTCCAAGGATAACAACCTTTTTCTTTTCTTTGGGCGAAAAAGATTTTAGTACAAGAGGTTGAATACTGGAAAAAAAAGTCTCAACAATGTGTTGCTTTTCATCCTCTGTGATAAGATAGCGATCATCAACATAAATTGCATTATTATGAATGGGAATGATCTGTTCAGTGGTTATTGGTTCATCCTCAAACACTAATTCATACATAGCTAAATAGAATTTAGCCTGTTTTGCCTTTTCCCTAAATGTAAAACGTTGTCTACGAATTGTAGCTTCTGTTACATTTAATTTTTTTGCCATATCCTTATCAGACATTTTTGAATAGAACATAGCGAGTAAATCTCTCTGGTTTTGGGTTAGAGTATTATACTTTGACTCCGAGCAAAGCAACTGTGTCAAATTGCTATTGTGGGACTGACTAATATGTTTCATTACCGCAGGTTCAGCCATAAAAAAGCTTCCCTCAATTTGAAACACCTGGCCAATATTAAATACCTGCCCACAATGATTGCAGACAAAAGCATCTTGCTCCTTGTCATACTTATACCCTTTTTTAATTTCATCAAGTGTCATTTTTCCGTAGTCCATATTTCTTCTCCTTCATTATAAACATATTATACTTTTGTTTATTATAATTGTCAACAATAAAAATGACGAAATTAAATACTACTAAAACCGAAATCATATTTCATTCACATAATTTAACCCGAAATGTAGAATGATATAGGGTGATATGAGCCATTTATGATAATGTCCTTATATACCCCAAGGAAAAATGTCCCAACTACGGTATACTAACTCTTGCTTATTTATTACGACAGGAGGAATTTATTATCAGAAAGGTTATACTTACAATGGATGAACAGAAGAAATTTGAAGTGATCAAAGCCCTGGCTGATCACCCACAGCCTAACAAAGAAAGAGCTGCACTTACACTAGGCTGCACAATCAGGCACATCAACCGTATGCTCGCCGGATACAAAACATATGGGAAAGAATACTTCGTACATGGAAACAAAGGACGTCAACCAGCCAATACCATTCAAAATGACGTAAAGATTACCATTATTAATCTTTACCGCAGTAAATACTATGATGCCAACTTTACACACTATACAGAATTACTTGACAGGCACGAAGGTATTTCTCTGTCTGCCTCCTCAGTTTCTAAAATTTTAGAATCAGAATACATTCTCTCACCTAAAGTCACTCGTGCAAAACACAAACGGATGCTGATGCCATCCAAACCAATCTTGTAGCTGTCGAAGATGCCCATACCAGACGTCCTAGAGCCGCTTACTTTGGAGAACTGCTTCAGATGGATGCGACTCCATATGAATGGGTTCCTGGAAGCATTTGGCACCTTCATCTTGCTATTGATGATGCCACTGGCAGAATGGTTGGTGCATGGTTCGATACTCAGGAATCTTTGAATGGTTACTACCATGTATTCCAACAGATTTTGACCGATTACGGCATTCCTTATAAGTTTTTTACTGATCGCCGTACTGTGTTTACCTATAAAAAGAAAAATTCCCCATCTCTCGATGAGGATACCTATACACAGTTTGCTTATGCCTGCCACCAGCTTGGTGTTGAATTAGAATCCAGCAGTATTCCACAAGCAAAAGGCCGTGTAGAACGTTTAAATCAAACTTTACAGTCGAGACTCCCAATCGAGTTAAGACTCGCGGGAATCACGACCATAGAAGCTGCTAACGAATTCCTCAACCTCCAAGTAAAAGAATTCAATGCGAAGTTTTCACTTCCTTTCAATACTATCAAATCTGTGTTTGAAGAGCAACCCTCAAACGAAAAAATAAATCTTACACTGGCAACTTTGTGTGAAAGAACGGTCGATACCGGACACTGTCTCAGACACAGTAACAGCTACTATAAGATGCTTGATAAGAACGGTCTGCAGGTACATTACCGGAAAGGAACCAAGACCATGTTTATCCAAGCTTTTGATGGCAAAAAGTATTGTTGTATCAATGATGCCGATATCTATGCATTGGAAGCTATTCCTGAACACGAAGCCAAATCCAAAAATTTAGATTTAGACTACAAAGAGCCAAAACCGAAAAAGAAATACATTCCTCCAATGAATCATCCTTGGCGAAAATCTATCTTTCATAAGTTCGTCCAAAAACAGGAACACCATTGGGACGACGAAGAAAAAGCATCTGCATAATAATCGGAGCGGAATCGTTGTCAAGTGAACCGTGGAATCATGGGACAAAGTCCCTTTATGCCGCGAAAGTCTCTTGACAAAAGATACACGGATTACCCTCATGACTAGGAAAGGAACTTTGTTCCTTTCCCTGGCTTCCCGGCAAGGGTTAATGGGCCAAGGGACTAGTCCCTTGCAGGTACCTAGGGCAGAGCCCTATGCCCCCGGAGGGTGTACTTGTGGTATCCAAAAATAATAATCAATCCAACATTCTTTATAGACCATGCTTTATTTTGTTTTAAAAAGCCCCAGCAATTGCCGGGGCTAATGTTTCACTTATTTTGGGACATTTTCAAAAATGCTTGACACTAATTCCTTACCTGAAGGCAGCACCATCAAACCCTAAAACAGCTTCCACCGATAAACTCCCTCACTATGGAATTTTTCGGAATATCCTCACTGCTCACTCCCAGGAAATAATCCAGGAATTTGAGCAGCCTCTTGGCTTCCAGATACTCTTCCGAATCCCTTGGGATGCCGAACAAAAGAGGTTCTGCATATTGTTTTAACACAGCCAGCTCATACACAGAGGCGGAATTAAACATGATATCCGCTTCCTCCTGGAACGGGAATATGTTGTTCTCTTCCCCATTGCGCACTGACTGCCATCTCTTGATGGTTTCCTGGGCGCTCTCCCCTCTGGTTCTGGCATCCCGCACCATGCGCCGGATCAGACGTCCGTCCGTGGTCGGTATCCGGTTATGTTCGTCGATATTTAACTGGGTCAGCGCGCTGATGTAAATCTTAAATTTGTTCTCTTTCGGCAGGGAATAGGAAAAGCGGTCATTTAAACAGTGGATTCCTTCAATCACCAGAATATCTTCCTTTCCAAGGGACAGGAAATCGCCTTTGTACTCCCTCATTCCCGTTTTAAAATTATAGCGGGGCATCTCCACCGTTTTACCGGCTAAGAGGTTGGTCATATCTTCATTAAACTGGTTGATATCCAGGCATTCCAGTATTTCATAGTTATAATTTCCGTTTTCATCCTTGGGACTGTCCACCCGGTTCACAAAATAGTCATCCGCCGCTATGGGATGAGGCTTCATTCCCAGGGCTTCAAGCTGGATGGAAAGCCGGTGGGAAAATGTGGTTTTTCCCGAAGAAGACGGGCCTGCGATCATAACGATTTTCTTGTCCGGCTGCGCCGCGATCTGTTCCGCAATCTGGCCGATCTTTTTCTCCTGCAGCGCTTCCTGGATCAAAATCAGCTCATTGGCCTTTCCGTGGGCGATCATGTCGTTTAAAGCCCCTACTGTCGGCACTCCCAGCCGTTCTCCCCAGTCGGAGGATTCCTTCAATACATGGAACAGTTTCTCCCTTTCCTCAAAGGGATGCACCTTCTTAGGATTCTTGGAATCCGGCAGCATCAGCATAAATCCGTCGTCAAAAAGAACCAGGTCAAAGTACCGGATATACCCCGTATTCTGAACCATATAGCCGTAAAAATAATCTTCAAACCCGCCGATGCTGTAGATGTTCACTCTGGACACCCGGCGGTATTTGAACAGTTTCTCCTTGTCATACATCCGGTGTTTGTGGAACAGTTCCACAGCCTCATCCGTGTGCACATTCCGCTTCATGATCGGGATCTTTGCATCCACGTATTCCAGCATCTGTGTTTTCACCCGGTCAAGCAGTTCCTGATCCAGCACGAAATCCCCCTTAGGCAGCACATAAAGCCCTTTTCCCAGGGAAAAATCAATGGATATTTTCTCAACATGTTCCGCCCCTGCCACCTCGTAAAATGATTTCAGCATGAGTAAAATCGCGCTTCTGTGATACGTCTGCATTCCCGGTTTATCCCTGGTGGTAACAAACTCCATCGTACAGTCCCCGGTCACTTTTTTGTGGAGTTCCGCAAGCTTCCGGTTTACAAAAACCAGCACGATGTCATCCTCATATTCGGACTGGTGGTCTTTTGCAATATCCAAATATAAGGTTCCCTCCTCATATTCTTCCCTTTTGCCGTTGATTGTAACAAATGCCATCGATGCCCTCCTTATCGTTCTTGTCTCATACGATTACAGCCGCCGGAAAAGCCGGAGCCGCTTTTATTATCTCTATTTGCCCATCTGTGATTTTATTAATATAATCAGCCATAAATTCAATAAAAATGTGCTCCACTCCGTAATGTCCCGCATCGATCACCGCCATGCCGCCCGCAACGGCGTCAATCCCTTCGTGGTGGCCGATATCTCCTGTAACCAGCACCCGCACGCCTGCTTTTAATCCATGGGAAATCATGCTGGAACCTGAGCCGGGTGACACAGCAATCCGGCGGACCGGTTCTTTTATCTCATCCATCCCGTAGACCGTCACAAAAGGCAGCCCAAAAGCGTCTTTTACATAGGTTCCCAGTTCCCCAAGCGTCATCTCATGCGGAAGCAATCCTACTTTCCCGATCCCGTATGCGCCCTCTTCCGACTGCCCTGTAATCTCTAAGACGCCGCATTCCGTGAGCTTTAAGAATCCGGCAGCCAGATCGGCCATACATCCCGGCGCTATATCGAAATTGGTGTGCATGGCATAATAGGATATGCCGTTTTCAATCAGATTCAATAACCTGCGGCCAATAAAATCCTGGTCATTCACCTTTTTTACCGCCTTAAAAATCAGCGGATGATGGGTTAACAGCATATCCGCTTTCCGGCTCACCGCCAGGTCAACTACATCATCCGTTGCATCCAACGCGATCACTATTCTTTTAACATCCCTGTCCATCCGCCCGGCCAGCAGCCCCGGGTTATCCCATTCACAGGCATAACCCACATCCGCTAACTGTTCCAACAGGTTTATGATCTGTTCACATTTCATCCAATATCTCCTTAATCCACTCCAAATGCCGTATAATCTCCTGTTTTCTGCCCCTGTTTGCCTCCGTTTCATGAAGACTTAGCTGCTCTAAAACCTTTTGATACAAAAGGGTTTCTTTTTCCAAAAATTCCTTTAAAACGGGATTCTTATGTTCCGCCAGATACCTCCCGTAAAGATAATAGGCTTCTTTTTCCAGAAACATGGATCCGCGGACCACTTTCATCACCGTATAGTATTTCCCTTCCTCACAGGTCATATCCTCTTTTACAATGCAGAAGCCTTGTTCTTCCAGATATCTTCTGACCTTGCCAAGCTCTGACTGGGGGGATAAAATCCAGGTTTTTACGCTGTTCCACACATGCCTTCCCTCTTCCAGTATATGTATCACCAGCTCACCGCCCATACCGGCGATTATAACCGTATCCGCTTCATCCGGCTTTAACCGGGAAACGCCGTCGCTCAAACGCGTCTCAATACGCCCTTCCATGCCGTAAGTTTTTATATGGTTCTGCGCCCGTTCCAAAGGCCCCGGCCGCACATCCATGGCAATGGCGGACACCGCCCGTTTTTCTTCTACCAGCCAAATCGGGACATATGCATGATCTGTCCCGATATCGGCAATCCGGCTGCCAGGTTCCACAAAGGAAGCCACCATCTCCAGTCTGCGTGATAATTTCATAGGTTCCTCTCATTTCGCCAACGGCGTATTTTTTTCAATCCAGATAATCTTTTAATTTCTTGCTGCGGCTGGGATGGCGCAGCTTGCGGAGGGCTTTCGCCTCAATCTGGCGAATCCGCTCACGGGTCACATTAAACTCTTTTCCCACTTCCTCCAAAGTCCTTGGACGCCCGTCTTCCAGGCCGAATCTCAGTTTCAGCACCTTCTGTTCCCGCTCAGTCAGGGTGTCCAGAACTTCCATAAGCTGTTCGTGAAGCAGGGTAAATGTGGCGGCATCCGCCGGAACGGCCACGTGGTCGTCCTGTATAAAATCCCCCAGATGGCTGTCCTCTTCCTCCCCGATGGGCGTCTCCAAAGAGACCGGATCCTGGGATATCTTCATAATCTCCCTGACCCGCTCGACCGGTATCTCCATCTTTTCTGCAATCTCTTCCGGCTGGGGTTCTCTTCCCAGCTCCTGAAGCAGTTGTCTGGACACCCGGATCAGCCGGTTTATGGTTTCCACCATATGTACCGGAATGCGGATAGTTCTGGCCTGGTCCGCAATGGATCTGGTGATGGCCTGACGGATCCACCAGGTGGCATAGGTGCTGAATTTATATCCCTTCGTATAATCAAACTTTTCCACAGCCTTTATGAGGCCCAGATTCCCTTCCTGTATCAGGTCGAGAAACTGCATCCCCCGGCCAACGTAGCGCTTTGCAATGCTGACTACAAGACGGAGGTTGGCTTCAGCCAGTTTCTTTCTGGCATTCTCATCTCCTAAGCTCATGCGTTTGGCCAGTTCAATCTCTTCCTCTGTGGACAAAAGAGGGACTTTGCCGATCTCTTTTAAATACATGCGCACCGGATCCTCAATGTTAACGCCCTCAGGAACAGAGAGGTCAATGTTCTCCACATCAATCTCTTCCTCTTCGTCCAGCTCTTCTTCGATAAACAGATCCGGATCAATGTCCTCATCGTCCCCGATCCTCAGCACATCCACTTTATTATTTTCCAAAAAATCATAAATCTTGTCCAGCTTATCCGGGTCAAGAATCTCATCACGGAAGAAATCAAGAATCTCCTGATTTTCCAGTACATTCTTTTTCTTTTTCGCTTCTGCCAACAACAGTTCCAGCTTTTCATCGAATCCCAATGTCTTCTCGTCCATGTTTCTCCATCCCTCCACAGCCTGCTTATAGTGTTGCCTTAATCAAAAGAAATATGCAGTGTTTTCAGCGCTGCCTGTTCCCTGATAATCCTCTGTAATTCCGCGATATCCCCGGCATTTCTGCTGGCATGGTCCAGGCTGTTCTTCTTCACTTTTAATACGGTTTCCGTAAATGCTTTTTTCTGCTCCTCATCATCCAAAGCCCCTTTTAAGCTGGCATTGAACAGAGACGCCACCTCTTTGTACTGATCCTCGTCATTGATAAAATGGTTCAGGATACCGGCCGGGTTCACTTTCCCCTCCGCATGGTCTTTAAAAACCATCTCCGCTACCTGACGGTACAAATCCTCAATGAAATCAGACGGCGTAATAATATCCTTAATGCGGTCAAACAAGGATGGATTTTCAATCAGCCAGGTCAGCAAAAGGCGCTGGGACTGTTTTGTTCCATCTTCTTTTTCCGCCTTTGTAGGCCTGATCTTTTCTTTTTTATAGGTTTCATCTTTCACCGTTCCTGCTGCCATACGGCTGCCCAAACGGTTTACCAGCTGCCTCAGATCCTCATAATTGATGAAATGTTCTCTGGACACAGCCTGAAGATAATTATCCCGTTCCAGCGCTTCCGGAAACTCCAAAAGCTTTCTGGCCACTTCATTATAGAATTGTGTCTTCTGTTCCGGATCGTCCATGCTGTAATTTTTCTTAATCACATCAATTTCATACATGAAACTGTTCTTCGCCTGCTCAATCCGTTCCTTAAACGCCTCCGGCCCAAGATTTTTCATGAATTCATCCGGGTCTTTATAAGGCTGCATGTTGAGCACCTTGATGGACATGCCCACCGCTTTAAGGATCGGAATGGCCCTGAGCGCTGCTTTTACCCCTGCTCCGTCACTGTCATAGGTCAGGATCACCTGATCCGTATACCGCTTTAAAAGCGCCGCATGCTGGGTTGTAAACGCGGTTCCCAAAGACGCCACCGCATTGGTGAATCCCGCCTGGTGCATGGCGATCACGTCCATATAGCCCTCACAGATCAGCATGTATTTCTCTCTGGAAATCCTGGCATAATTGAGCCCGTAGAGATTCCGGCTCTTATCAAACAGCTTTGTTTCCGGCGAGTTTAAGTACTTGGGAGCGCCGTCCCCCATCACCCGGCCTCCAAAGCCGATCACCCGGTTATTCACATCCAAAATAGGGAACATGACCCGGTTCCAGAACTTATCGTAGGTCCCCCGCTCTTCAATATTGACCAGGCCGGTTTCTTTTAAAATCTGATCCCTGTATCCTTTTGACTTTAAATACCGGTACAGATCATCGCTGGTTTTATTGGCAAATCCCAGCCCGAAACGGGTGATTGTCTCATCACTCAGCTGACGGTCTTTCAGATACCGGTATCCGATCTGGCCCTGGGGCTGTTTCAACTGATAATAAAAATAATTGGCTGCCAGCTTATTGATCTCCAACAACGTGGCCCTTAAATCCGCCTGTTCCTTTGCCTCTTTGTCATATTCCACGGAAGGCAGTTCCACGCCGGCCCGTTCAGCCAGCATCCTGAGCGCTTCTGTAAAGGAATAGTTTTCATATTCCATAATAAATGTAATTACATTTCCACCGGCCCCGCAGCCAAAACAATAATACATCTGCTTGGACGGTGATACGGAAAACGATGGAGACTTCTCACTGTGAAAAGGACATAATCCAAAATAGTTACTTCCCTTTTTTTGTAATTTTACATATCCAGAAATCACATCTACAATGTCATTTCTCACCCTTACTTCCTCTACAATGTCTTCCGGATAGCGCATGAAGTCTCTCCTTTCTTTATACTTTCCATGCCTTAGGCACAAATAACTCCTCAAATTTATCGATCGCGTAGATATCGCTCATTCCGGCGATATAGTCGCAGACCACACGTTCCGCTTTTTCCCCTCTGGCTTCCATCATGTACAGATACTCTTCCGGAAGCTGGTCCAGATGTTCCAGATAATACCGGTACAGGTTCACAATCAGCTGCTGGGCCTTTCCCTCTTCCGCTTTTGGGATATCGCTCCTGTATACATTGTCAAACATCCACTTCCTAAGGCCTTTCATCGCCTCTTCCATGCCCGGAGACATGGTGATCTCCGGCTTATCCATACTGTGGTTGATGATATCATGAATCATTGTATTGAGACGTTCCCTGACACTGTGGCCTAAAATATCCGTATACTCACCCGGAAGGTCTGTTTCCACAAAGATCCGTGCCCGGATCGCGTCGTCAATATCATGGTTGATATAAGCAATTTTATCCGACAGCCGGACAATACAGCCTTCCAGAGTGGACGGATGCCCCGCTGTCCTGTGGTTTAAGATGCCGTCCCTGACTTCCTTTGTCAGGTTCAGCCCGGCGCCCTTCTTCTCCAATACTTCTACCACGCGCACGCTCTGTTTATAATGGGCAAATCCGTCCGTACATATCCGGTCCAGAATTGATTCCCCCGAATGTCCAAAAGGCGTATGGCCGAGATCATGTCCAAGGGCAATCGCCTCCGTCAGATCTTCATTCAGCCTGAGCGCTTTGGCGATGGTCCTGGCGATCTGGGCCACTTCCAGGGTATGGGTCAGCCGGGTCCGGTAATGGTCGCCTTCAGGCGCCAGAAAAACCTGGGTTTTATGTTTCAGACGTCGAAATGCTTTGCAGTGCAGGATCCTGTCCCTGTCCCGCTGATACTCCGGCCTTATGTCGCAGAGCGGTTCCGGCCTGTCCCTTCCGAGAGTGTTCTTACTGAGCGACGCATATGGACTGAGATATTCTTCTTCCCAAGCTTCTATCGATTCTCTGACATTCATAAAAACCCACCTTTCCCCATGCGGATTTTGAAATCAATTCTGTACAGTTTCCAACTTATCTTTCGTATCGCTTTATCTCCTTATATGTATTATATTTCCCTAATTACATTTTTACCACAAAGTACTGCAGCAATGTCTTTCCCGTTGTCCGAAAATTATTTAAATTATATCACAAAAATGGCTAAAAGTATAGATCAGCATTGGATTTACTGATTAATAAAAGATCCTCCCGGTATTTGCCAAATGTATACGCCGAAAGGATCTTGTTCCATTTTAATTCTGTTATTTTTCTATCAACTCCAGGGCTGCTTCCCCGATTCCCTCACAAAATGTGGGGTGAGGCATCATAACTTCTGCCAAATCCGCCGCCGTCAACCCTTTATTGACCGCCAGCTCCAGTTCCCCGATCATATCCGTGGCCCTGGCGCACATGAGCTGGGCGCCGATGATCTTTTTGCTCTCCGCTTCCGCCACCAGCTTGATAAATCCCCGCTCCTGCATGGTCAGAACCGATTTGCCGTTAACAGACATGATGTATTTTCCTGTTTTCACGGCAATTCCATTTTCCTTCGCCTGATCCGCAGTCATTCCCACACAGGCGATTTCCGGACTGGTATAAACACAGGAAGGCACCGTTTCCAGCTTCTGGGTAAAAGGCAGGCCGAACATGGCCTCCACCGCCCGGCAGCCCTCTGCGGTGGCCACATGGGCCAGTTGGATTCCGCCAATCACATCCCCTATGGCATAAATGCCTTTTACAGACGTTTCATAGTCCCCATCCACGGCCAGATACCCTCTGTTTTTCTTAAAGCAAGGTTCCATGCTTTCCGAAAAAAGCCCCTCCGCATTGGGTTTGCGACCGATGGAAATCAGAATCCGGTCCGCTGTTATTTCCAGCTCCTGTCCCTTTTCCTCAAAACGGCAGACCAGCCCGTCTTCCGTTTTGCAGATTTCTTTTACAGCAGCCGAGGTATGGATCTCCACCCCTCTTTTTTTCATGATCATCTTTAAATTCTGGGAGATTTCCTTGTCCATGCCGGGCAGAATGCGGTCCATGGCTTCAATGACCGTCACACGGCTTCCAAAATCGCTGTAAACCGTTGCCATCTCCATGCCGATCACCCCGCCGCCGATGATCACAAGCCGTGGATAAATGGTTCCGTCCCCATTTAATATCCCGTCACTGTCCACAACTCCCTCTGTCTTTGCTCCTGCAATAGGAGGAACCGCCGGGCTGGAACCTGCTGCAATCAGAATCTTTTCTCCTGTTATCACCAGTTCTTCTCCGCCCTCTTTAAAAACCGTCACTTCTTTTTCCCCGGTTATCTTTCCGCGGCCCTTAATCACTTCTATTTTAACCTTCTTCAGGCTTTGGGAAATTCCATTCCTGAGTTCTGAGACCACACGGTCCTTATAATTCCATACAGCCTCGCCATTCAGCGAATATCCGCCGCCGCTGATGCCGAACCGGTCAGCGTTTCCCATTTCCCGGTATAATTCACCTGCATGGAGCAGGGATTTGGTCGGAATACAGCCTTTGTTCAGGCAGGTTCCTCCCAAATATTCAGCTTCTATTACTGCAGTTTTCTTTCCCAGCCCGGCGGCCTTTAATGCCGGTATATATCCCCCCGGCCCCGCGCCAATCACGATTAAATCGAATTGTTCTGCCATAAAATTCTCCATTCCAAAGCATTTTATCCCATTCCGCTATTCATCTTGTGTCAAACAGCCTGCAATATCCTTCCTGATCTCTTCCTGAAGAGGGCTGCTGCACAGAATTCCCTTTACAGCCTCTGCCATCTCTCTTTCGCTGTGAGGCACTCCTGAAAGGGCCTGTTCCAGTTTCGATATAAATTCCGTATCCAGCATATCGGAATACGCCGCAGCCTCCTGTATGACTCCGCCGTTTACATTTAGCTGTATACCGATACCACCCCAGGGAAACCGTTTGTTCACCTCATATTGGAAGGGGATTTTCCTTCCATAGTTCCAATCCCAGGAGGAAAATTTTTCATAATTTCTTCTCAGTTCCATCTTGTCAAGACGTTCCTCCGGCAGATATGCCGCAGGTTTTCCATATACCTGCTCAAACGCATCTATGAGGGCCTGTTTCATCCGCTCCACAGTGATATCGGGTACATGAGCGATCAGATTTTCCACCCGGCTTTTAACCGAATCCACACTTTTTGATCTCAATTTGTCCAGTGAAACATTGAGATACTTTGACATCTCATCCATGTCCGCCTGCAGAAGCACCGTACCGTGGTGATAGCAGCGGTTCCCTGTCCGGTAAAACGCATGGCCGGAAAACTTTTTTCCATCCACCGTTAGGTCATTGCGCCCGGTCCGCTCTGCCTGAACGCCAAACGCCCTCACCGCCCTCAATATGACTTCCGTCTGCTTCTCCACATCGTAATAATCTCTGTCAGCCAAAAACGTGAAGTTCAAATTCCCCAGATCATGAAATACCGCTCCGCCTCCGGAAAGGCGGCGGGCCAGAAACCCGCCGTCCTCTTCCAAACGCCCGATCCTGCATTCTTTCCATCCGTTCTGGTTTCTTCCGATCACCACTGTCTTTCGGTTCTGCCAGAGATAGAGGATACATTCCCCGGGCCTGACGTGCATGAGAAGGTATTCTTCCAGGGCCAGATTTTCATAGGGATTGGTTCCCTTGCTCTCAATCACGCTGATTAACTCCGCCATACTGCTCCTTCATCCGTCAGAACTTTTATTCAAACACATATCTTAATTTAGGGTTCCTGGCCGCCGCCACCTCGTCCAGGCGTTTGATCCTGGTGGTATGCGGGGATTCCTGGATCCACTGGGGATCGCTTTCTGCTTTTTCATAAATGTCGAGAAATGCACCGATCAGCTCATCCAGGCCTTCTTTTGATTCCGTTTCCGTCGGTTCCACCATCAGAGCCTCATGCACGATCAACGGGAAATACATGGTCGGCGGATGGATGCCGTAATCTAAAAGCGCCTTTGCAATATCCATAGCCGATACATGGATGTCGTGCTTTTCCTGCTCCAGGCTCATGACAAATTCATGCATACAGGTTTCTTTGTACGGCATGTGGTATTTTCCTGACAGTTTCACACGGATATAGTTGGCATTTAACACAGCGTTCTTACATGCCTCGGGAATCCCTTCTTTTCCCAGCATCAGCGCGTAAGTCAGCGCCTTTACAACCACCAGGAAATTTCCGTAAAATGATTTCACCATGCCCACAGAAGAACCATATTCCTCCATATGATATCCGCCGTCCTTTACCACTCTCCAGCCCGGCAGAAACTCTGCCAAAAACTCCTTGCATCCCACCGGCCCGCTTCCCGGTCCCCCGCCGCCGTGAGGGGTGGAAAAGGTCTTATGCAGGTTTAAATGCACCACGTCAAATCCCATGTCCCCGGGCCTCACAACGCCCATAACCGCGTTTAAATTAGCCCCGTCATAATAGTTCAGGCCTCCTGCCTCATGCACAATCCTGGTGATTTCCAGAATATTTTTATCAAATAAGCCAACCGTATTGGGATTGGTCAGCATTAAACCGGCCGTATCCTCTCCCACAGCAGCTCTCAGCTTCTCCAAATCCACACATCCGTCTTCCTGGGACGGAATATTGACCACCTCGAATCCTGCCATCACGGCGCTGGCCGGATTGGTCCCATGGGCGGAATCCGGCACAATGATCTTGGTTCTCTTCCTGTCCTCCCGCTTATCATGATATGCCTTGATCAGAAGAAGTCCTGTAAACTCCCCGTGGGCCCCTGCCGCCGGCTGGAATGTCATCTGATCCATACCCGTGATTTCGCAAAAAACGTCTTCCGCGGTCTTTAACACCTCCAGGCATCCCTGAACCGTATACTCCGGCTGCAGCGGGTGGATCTGGGTGAACTCTTTTAAAGAGGCCGCTTCCTCATTGACCTTTGGATTGTATTTCATGGTGCAGGATCCCAGCGGGTAGAAACCGTCGTTCACACCGTGGGTGGCCTTTGCCAGTTCCGTATAGTGGCGGCTGATATCATTTTCCGACACTTCAGGCAGATGGAGGGGCTGTTTTCTCGCCCAGGCTCCCGGCTCCACAACCGGCACATCACATTCCGGAAGAATGCTGCATTTTCTTCCCTCTACACTCCGTTCAAATATCAGCTTCATCCGGCACATACCTCCTTCACCAGACGGACCAGTTCATCCATCTCAGCCTTTGTATTCATCTCCGTCACACACCACAAAATCCTGTTCCCATCCACCGGCAGGCCGCCAAGGTAACCACGGCTTTCCAGGTAATCCCCTAAAACGCCAGTGTCCACCGGGGATTCGGTCAGAAATTCATGGAAATAAGTCCTTTCATATACCGGTTTCAAACCTGCTTCAGCCAAAGCGTCCTGAAGATAATGAGCCTTGGACATACAGGAAACCGCGGCCTGTTTAAGGCCCTCTGCCCCCATGGCGGATAAGTAGACCGATGCGGTCATAGCGCACAGCGCCTGATTGGAGCAGATATTGCTGCCCGCCTTTTCCCGCCTGATATGCTGTTCCCTGGCCTGAAGGGTCAGCACAAATCCCCTCCTGCCTTCACTGTCCACCGTCTCCCCCACGATCCTTCCGGGAAGCTTTCTCATCATCGCTTTTGTGGCCGCCATAAATCCCAGATAAGGCCCTCCAAAAGCCAGGGGAAGCCCCAGCGGCTGCCCTTCTCCCACCGCCACGTCAGCCCCGCATTCCGCCGGGGTCTGAAGCACAGCCAGTGAAATGGGATTGCAGCCCATCACGAATTTGCCGCCTTTTTCATGAACAATTCTGCCGCATTGCGCCGCATCTTCCAAAATCCCATAATAATTAGGCTGCTGAAGATAAAAACAGGCCGTGGTTTCATCTGCCAGGGAAGCTAAGGCTTCCAGATCCGTCGCTCCATCCTTTTCCGGCACAACCACCAGTTCCGTATCCCGGCCATAACAATAAGTTTTCATGGTTTCAATCACCTGCGGATGAGCCGTTGCGGAAACCAGGGCTTTCACCCGCTTTCTTTCCTTACACATAAAAATGCTTTCGGCCGCCGCGGATGCCCCGTCATACACCGACGCATTGGCACAGTCCATCCCGGTCAGCTCACAGATCATGGTCTGAAACTCAAAAATGGACTGCAGGTTTCCCTGGCTGATCTCCGCCTGGTACGGCGTATAAGCCGTGACAAAATCCTCTTTCGAAGTAACGCTCTTTACAATGGCCGGTATGTAATGGTTATAAGCCCCTGCTCCCCGGAAAATATGTGGAAACACCCGGTTTGAAGAAGCCATCTTCTCCATTTTCCCCATCACTTCCATCTCGGAACACCCGGACGGAATGTTCAGTTCCCCTTTCATCATGACTTCCTGGGGAATGTGGGAAAACAGCGCGTCAAAGCCATCATATCCGGCTTCTTTCAGCATCTCTTCCTGCTGTTTTTTCGTATTGGACAGATAAGACCCCATATCCTTCTCCTTTCGCCTGTTCCGGTTATTCTCTGTTTTCTTCTATAAAGGCTTCGTAGCTGTCCGCATCCATTAAATCTTCCTGGTCATTCACATCCGTCACCTTAATAAACCACGCCCCATAGGGATCAGAATTGATGGATTCCGGGCTGTCTAACAGTTCTTCATTGATCCCGGCCACAGTTCCGGTCACAGGTGAGTAAACATCGGAAACCGCTTTCACCGATTCCACGTCGCCGAACGCCTCCCCAGCCGTCACCTCATCTCCCGGCTCCGGAAGATTGACAAACACAAGATCCCCCAGCTCATTCTGCGCATAATCGGTCAAACCGATCAGAACCGTATTTTCATCTTCAAATTTCACCCACTCATGTGATTTCGCGTACTTTAACTCCTTTGGAAATGTCATAACAAATTCCTCCTGTCATATTATTTATTTTCTTTTATAAAATGGCAGCGCCACTACTTCCGCTTCCACTTTTCTACCTCTCACTTCTGCCTCCACGCAAGTGCCCAGTTCAGCAAATTCCTTATCCACCAGAGCCATTGCCACAGGATATCCCAGATACGGGCAATGGGTTCCCGAAGTGGTGATGCCGATCTCCTTACCGCCCGCAAATACGGTCTGATGTTCCCGGATAATCCCCCGTCCGGTTACTTTCAGCCCAATCCTTTTTCTCCCCGGTTCTCCCTTTTCTTCCAGGGCTTTCTTTCCGATAAATTCCTCTTTTTTCATCTTTACGGCAAACCCAAGCCCCGTTTCCAACGGCGTGATCACATCATCCATCTCATGGCCATAAAGGGGCATGGATGCCTCTAACCGCAGGGTATCCCTGGCCCCTAATCCACAGGGAATCAGGCCTTCCTCCTCACCGGCTTCCATAAGCGCTTCCCACATGGCAGGCGCCTGATCCGCCGCCATATAAAGCTCATAGCCGTCCTCTCCCGTATATCCGGTTTTGGATATGATGCAGTTGATCCCAGCCGCTTTGGCGTCCGCCCGGCAGCTGTAATATTTAACGGGGATCATCCCTTCATCCGTGATCTTTAATAGAATTTCATGAGCCTTCGGCCCCTGAAGGGCGATCTGTCCAACTGTATCCGAAATGTCCGTAAATACGGCGTCTCCAAACTCGTGCCCCTTCATCCAGGCGAAATCTTTGTCTTTATTGGATGCGTTGACAACAATAAAGTAATGGCCATCCCTGATCTTATACACAATCAGATCGTCCACAACTCCCCCTTCTTCGTTGCACATCGGGCTGTATCTGGCCTGGCCGTCATACATGCCGGTGAAATCATTGGTTAACAGATGGTTTAAATTCTTCAGGGCATCGCTGCCGATGCAGGTAATCTCCCCCATATGGGACACGTCAAACAATCCGCATTTCGTTCTCACAGCCATGTGTTCCGCTATGACACCCGTCTTGTACTGGACAGGAAGCAGATATCCTGCAAACGGCACAATCTTTCCCCCATATTTTACATGGGTGTCATACAATGTTGTTTTTAGTTCCATGTGTTACCTCCTCAAGTTTGTCAAATTTTAGACACAAAAAAGAGCATACAGCAAATAACTGCTATATGCCCTGTCTTCGTACCTGAAAGATTACTTCGGTCGATCCGAAGCTGCCTCGTCGGTGGTGCTAACGGTAACGGTTAAAATACCATATTCACCTTTCCAGAGTTTCGTCCAAATCCGGTCCTTTTGCCTGAGAGTTTCTCTCCCCTTCGGCGCTGTCAGCCAGTCTCTCCCGGATTCTTCAACCGATTATGAATTTGTATTTTAATCCTACCATATGTTGTGGTGAAAATCAAGTTTCTTTATACATATCCTAAAAGTCCCGGCAGCCACATGGAAAGAATCGGCACGTAGGAAACCAGCAGAAGGACGATAAAAATGGCTGCGAAATAAAGAAGCAGAGGTTTGATCACATTTTCAATCCTGGTTTTTCCTACCTTAACGCCAACAAACAGCGTAGTACCCACCGGCGGTGTGATAGTGCCGATGCAGAGGTTAAAGATCATCATAATACCAAAATGAACCGTATTCATTCCGAGTGTCTGACAGATCGGCAGAAAGATCGGTGTAAAAATCAGGCAGGCCGGCGTCATATCCATAAATGTACCGATGATCAGCAGCAGGATATTGATAATAAACAGGATTACGTAACGGTTATCGCTGATGCTTAACATGGCTTCCGATACTGCGGTCGGTATTCCCGTAAACGCCATAACCCAGCTCATGATACTGGACACACCGATCAGGAAAATGATGATGCCCGTCATTTCCGCGCTGTCCAGGAATATCTTAGGCAGCTCGCTGAATTTGATGGATTTATAGAAAAATAAGGACAGAATCAGGCTGTACACAACAGCGACCACGCTTCCTTCGGTGGCGGTGAAGATACCGGAAATAATACCGCCGATTACGATAATGATCATCAGCAGGCATGGAATGGCCTGGAAAAACACCTTCACCTTTTCTGAATTGCTATATTTCTTCGTGCTTCGGTATCCCCGCTTTTTCGCAAAGTAATAGATAACCAGCATACAGGCCAGGCCCCACAAAATTCCCGGAATATATCCGGCCATAAAGAGGGCTGCGACCGAGGTTCCGCCGCTGACTAAGGAATAAGTGATCATAACATTGCTCGGCGGGATCAAAAGGCCTGTAGGGGCTGTGGCGATATTGGCCGCTGCGGAGAAATCCCGGTCATACCCTTCTTCCTCTTCAATCGGCCCAATGATCGAACCCATGGCGGAAGCTGCCGCCGTGCCGGAACCTGAGATAGCGCCGAACAGCATATTGGCAACCGCATTGGTATGGGCTAATGCCCCCGGAATCCTTCCGGTGAACAATTTTGCGAAGTTGATCAGACGGATGGCGATTCCGCCTTTATTCATGATATTTCCCGCCAGAATGAAAAATGGAATGGCTAAAAGGCTGAATACGGAAATACCGGAAAATATCCTCTGTGCGCCAGTCAGCACCGCCGCTCCCGTATTCAGCACGGGAAGGATGGCACAGATGGATGAAATTGCCAGGGCCACAGCGATGGGTACGCCGGCCAGCAGCATGATTACTAAAAGGACCAGAATAATCAGTCCGCAGACGATTGCGATTGTGTTCATACTTTTGCTTCCCCCCGTTCACTGAAATCACCATGGAGCATGTCCAAAGCGTTAATAAGACTGAAGATCATGATCAGGATTCCCGTCACCGGAACGATCATATAGATATACCCCATGGGAACCCTGAGGGATGCCGTGGTCTGGATCATGGTAAGCTTTGTTATGGAGATTCCCCCATAGACCATCACAACTCCTGCAAAAGCGAAGGCCAAAAGGTCAATCACCACCTCCAGCCACTTCCTTCCGGTTCCCGTCAGTTTATCCGCTAAAAATCCCATTCTCATATGATCCCGTTTTCCGAACACATAGGCGGAAGCCAAAAGGGCCATCCAGGTAAAAGAGTAGGTCAGCAGTTCCTCGGACACCGTGCTGGGCCGGTTGAAAAAGTATCTGGTCACAATCTGATAGGTTCCGATTGCCGTCATCATCATGAATAAAAAAATGATGCAGAATCCCAAAACCTTCATCAGCGCCTTTCTCACGTTATGTAATGCTTCCATCTACTCTCCTCCTTTCGCTCTTTCGTTGGCTTCCTGGATATGCTGATATAAATCAACGATTTTCGGGTTTTCTTTCAACATTTTCTCATGTAAAGGCAGCACTTTTTCCTTAAATGCCTCCACATCCACATCGATGAAATTCACTCCCATCTCTTCCTCCGCAATACGTTTTGCTTCCACGATGCTGTCGTCCCACTCCTTCATCTCCACTTCCGTGGATAAAGCGGCCGCCTCTTTAAAAATCTGGTATTCTTCCGGGCTTAAACTGTTCAAAAACTTCAGGTTGCCGACCAGCATATCAGGCACCATCTGATGCTTGTTGTAACAGTAATATTTGGCAACTTCACCGTGTTTGTTATTGGTTAAAGCCAGTTCGTTGTTCTCAGCCCCGTCGATGACCCCCTGCTGGATGGCCGTATACACCTCGCCGAAGCCCATAGGCGCTGCTGCCGCTCCGAATGCGTTTACCATGGCTACGCTGGCCGGGCTCTGCTGAACCCTGATCTTTTTGCCCTTCAAGTCGTCCGGCGTGCTGATCGGTGTTTTGGCATAAAAATTACGGGTTCCTGCATTGTACCAGGTCACGACACGGAAACCGGCTTCATCGGTTGAAGCGTAGACTTGCTCCATATATTCCGTGTCTTCCATCACGGATTTATAAACATCTTCCGAATCGAATAAATAAGGCATGCTGAATATCTCATACACACCCGCAAATGTCTCCAGGTTGGCGGTTCCGGCCACAACAAAATCTATGGCTCCCGTCTGTGTCAGCTCAATGGCCTTCTGAGCGGAACCCAGGATCTCATTGGGAAAAATCTGAACTTCATATTTGTCACCCAGACGCTCTTCCACATATTCCTTGAAGGCCAAAAGTCCCAAATGCTGGGGATGGGTTTCCGACTGTCCATGGGAAATCCTGATAATCCTTTTTCCCCCTGTTACAGATCCGCATCCGGCCAGCCCTGCACACATGACCGCTGCCATAGCGATAACCGCCAGTTTTTTTAATATCTTTTTCAATGCTCTTTCCATTCCTTTCTGATCTGCTTTGTGTTTACCTGTCTTGTGTCTGCCTGTTCTGTCTCACAAAAACTGCGCTGCCATAAACCTTCCACATGTGATCGGCGTCCCGATACAAAAAGCTGCTGTTCGAACTTGTTTTAAACACTAAAAATCCCCCCGGGTTTTATAAATCAGATATTGTTAAGTTTTTAGCGTTTTCTTAACAGTATCCCCATTATAAAGCCCGGGAGGACATTTTGGTAGCGTAAAATATTGTCATCGAGGTGGACATTTTTAGCCTGTTTTTCAATTTTTTTGTTTCATTAGTACATATGTACAAAATATTATTACTATTTTTGTACATTATAACCAGTGCGATACTCCGAAGGAAGCATGCCGGTCATACGTTTAAATACCTTAGAGAAATATTTTGAATCCGTATACCCCACCCCGCTGCTCACATCTTTTATATTGACAGCCTTATTCTGAAGCATTTTTTTCGCTTCATTCATCCGCACCTGGGTCAAATAGGCAGTGAAATTCTGGCCGAAACATTGTTTAAACAGTTTACAGAAATAAGCGTCCGAATAGTTCATGGCCCTGGCCGCATCCTGCATGGAAATCTCTTCCATATAGTGGTTTTTCACATATTCACGGAGGATCCCCGCGATTTGGTTGATTCTGTTTTCATTGATTTCCTCATCCTGGCCCGCCGCTTCCTCAAAACGGACCCCTTGTTCCGGTTCTGTGAACTCCGCGTTCATCCCAGCCTGCCGCATGGCCTCTTCAATCACCGGAAGAAGTTCTTCATCATCGCAGGGCTTTAAAAGGTATTCCAGCGCCCTGATCGAAATCGCCCTCTTGGCATAGGAAAATTCATCATATGCTGTTAAAAATATGATAACCGCTCCCTTGTCCAGTTTCCTGATCTGTTCTGCTGCCTCCACACCGTTCATACCAGGCATTCCGATGTCCATAATCACAATCTGGATGCTGTTTTCCTGAAACATTCTCAGCGCTTCCAGACCATTTTCCGCCTGAATCACCTGACAGGTATCCCCAAAATGCTTTTTCAGTTTTCTGGCAAGCGCCATCCGCTCTATCATTTCATCGTCAACTACTAAAACCTGGTACATATTAATCCTCTCCCTCTGCCGTAAATGATATCTGCACCACTGTACCGCAGTTTTCCTTGCTGTACAGATAAAGTTCCCCATCCTGATACATGGTATGAATCCTGCGGTAAATATTTCCGATTCCCACTCCTGTCTTGTCCTCTTTTCCCTGAATAAGGGCTGTTTGAATCTCTTCCAGCCGCTCTTTTGAAATTCCAATGCCTGTATCCGCAACTGAAATCCAGAGTTTTCTTCCATTCATCCAGGTACGGATATAAATCCTGCCGCCTTCCGGCTTCTCACTGAGACCATGGACAATGGCATTTTCTACAATCGGCTGGAGGGCAAACGAAGGGATCAAAAGATCGGCAGTTTCCGGGCTGCAGTCAGCCTCATACCGGATGCGGCTGCCAAATCTCATTTTCTGGAGATAAATGTAATCTTCCACCACCTTAATTTCCCGCTCCAACGGCATTACGGAGGCCGTGGATTTTAAATTATAGCGGAACAGCCGGCTCATGGCGGTAATCATCTTCTCCGTGGTTTCCGCCTCCTCCACCTGTGCCATTCCCACGATCATATTCAGGGTGTTGAATAAAAAATGGGGATTGATCTGGTTTTTCAGCATCTGGAGCCGGACCGCATCCAACTGCTTCTCCATCTCGTGCTTTTCCTTTAGAGTTGTAATATACCCTTGTGTGGAGTGTTTCATCACCATAAAGGCCCGGACCAGATCAGCGATCTCATCCTCTCCTTCCGGGCTTAAATCCGGCCCGCTGAAATCATTTTGGGCGATCCGGTTGGATTCCCCGGAAAGCTCCAACACCGGCTGTACCAGATTCCGTTCCAATAAACGGTTCATCCGCCAAATGACGGTCACGGCCGCCGCCGCAAAAATGACGGTGCAGACAGGAACCACCATAAACAGCGGCACCAGACGCCGGTACTGAAGATTCCCCTCCTCCTCATTCATCTGCTGCAGACTGCCGGCATAGCTTTGCAGATAATCCTGAATGCTGTAAATCTCATATAATTTCCGCACATAATCATCTTCGGAAGGGTCTGTGGAAAAGAACTGTTCTTTCTTTTTTTCATATGTCTCAAAACTGTTCTTAATAGACCATGTCTTCGCAAACCGGGCAGCTCCCGTCTTCTCATAATCATAGGGAAGGGCCTCTAACGCCTCCCGGGTATTTTGGCAGGCTTCAAAATAAGCATCCCTGTTTTCTTCACCGCTATCCTGGATAAAACCGGCAAATTTCCTGGTCTCCTGCTCAATTGCCACTCTGAAATCCAGGCTTTTCGCATTATTTTCCAGAATTGTATGGAATCCCGTCATGCCGAAAACAGTGATCGAAAGAGCCGCTAAAACGGCCAGAAAAACAGCGGCCGCGGCCGGGCCGGTTATCATGCGGATCTTCTGCCTGAGCGAATACGAGAGCCACCGCTTATGAAATTTTTCCCTGAATTTAAAAACAGACGGCTTGCTCATACTCACCAGTCGAATCCTCTCTGCTGCATTTTATCATATATCCCTCCATGCCGGAGCGTTTTAGCACAAATATTGCGTTGTGCAAATATTGCGCTGCGCAGGAATGCGCTGAGAATTTCAAATTCTCATCTGCGATTCAAATTGGGGGTTCCGGCACAAATTTGAGTGTGAAAAATAAGCCATCAGGATTATTTTCACATAATACTGCATATTCTATGACTTCTATTTTACCGCAATCGATGGACTTTGAAAAGGCTTTGCTTTGTTTGGTTCTCTGTTTGGTTCTCTGTTTGGTTTTCTATCTGATCCTCTGTTTTATTCTCTGTCTGGTTTTCTGTCTGGTCCTCTGCTTGGTTCTCTGTTCTGTTCTCTGCTTGGTTTTCTGTTTGGTTTTCTGTCTGGCCCTCTGTTTGTTTGTCTGTCTGGTTCTTCATCCTGTCCACTGTATATCTGTCCTACTATTCTATTACTTCTCCTTTTCTCCGATAAAGCCGCGATGGTCGGTGGCCTTCATTTTCCGTAAAGGAATCGGTCTCTTCCACCAGTCCTGCCACCTTTCTTCGAAATGCAGCATTCAAAAGCTTCTTATCCAGAATAACTTCATATACCTGCTGGAGCTGGGTCAGCGTAAAATATTCCGGCATCAGGTGCAGGGCCAGATCCGTATATTCCAGTTTTCCACGAAGCCGTTCTATGGCATAGATGATTATTTTGGCATGGTCGAAGGCCAGTCCGTCATTTTCCAAAATCCTATACTCGCAACGTTGGCCGCACCTGTGCTTTTCCACCACTTTTTCAATTGTGCTCTTTAAAATGATCTCCTTCTGACGCAGCTCCAAACGAAACTTCTGCCTTTTAATGATCGTTCCGTCCTTTTTTCCACTGCTCTCTTCCACCATCTGGCAGGTGAGGCCAAACCAGGCCGCATTGTCCGCATCATCACCAGCTTTCACCCAAACCCTGGCGCTGTCAATCAACGCCATATAGGAACAGCTCATGACCCAGGTGCGGGGATCTCTTCCCACATCGCTGAATGTATACAACTGTTCCAAATAGACCTGATCCACCCCGGTTTCTTCTTTTAATTCCCTTCTCGCAGCCTCTTCCGATGTCTCCACCGGGCGCACAAAGCCACCCGGAAGGGCCCAGCAGCCTAAAAAGGGATGGCCGCCTCTTTGGATCAGCAGCACCCGAAGCTCTTTTTCCGGGAGCCTGCGGTAATTCTCTTTTTCTTCTTCAGTCACTGTAAAAATAACCATATCCGCCGCAACGGATGGCCGCGGATAGTCCCCCGGCTTGTACTGTCTTAAAAATTCTTCTTCTGTCAGTCCGTTCCTGTCCCTGATCTCTTTCATCGGCCTAGTTCCTCCCCTTCCTTTTTCAAAAGCAGGTCACGAACTTCCGTCAGCGCAAATCCCAACAAATTAGTTCCCCTCCATTTCACAGGACATTCGGCATCCGGGTTGCTTTTCCCCATTCCAATACCCCAAATCCGGTCCCTGGGACTGGCTTCCACTAAAATCCGCTTCTTCGTCGTCCGCAAAAACTCCCAAAGTTCAGGATTCTGGGAAAATTTCGCCAGATTTGCCCTCTTAACAATCTCATAACAGGAAACGTTCCACCGTTCCGGATCAAAATTCTTCACAGCCCGTCCGTAAGCTTTCATCTCCTTGGGACGAGCGGCTTTCATAATCATGGATAACATCTCTTCGTCTCCAAACATTCTGGCTTTTTCCGCCATCATGTACTGTTCTGCACAGGAATAAGCGATTCCGTCTATAACAAATGAGCACTTCCACCACTGGCTGAGACAGCTTTCATTAATATGGCCGTCGGCAGGAGGGGTGTGGCCCCAAAAGAATAAGAAACGGAATTTTTCACCCTTGTTGTACGCTTTTTTTAGGTCTTCGATTTGATAGATCATGGCATTCTCCTTTTAGGCTGACATCTTTTGTTTGTATTGCTGGGTTGATATGGATATTTAGTAATATGGATATTTTGGTATTGCTATTAATTTTGGTATTGCTATTAATTTTGTTATTGGTATTAATCTTGTTATTGGTATTAATCTTGTTATTGCAATTAAATATTGCTTTTATCGATAATATTGTTGTTTTATTATTAGCGTGTTCTATTATTATCGTTGTTTTATTATTTTCAGCGCCTTATTATTATTGTTTTATTATTTATTAAAATATTATCATTTTGTTATTATCATTTTAATATTATCTA
>NZ_WQPN01000088.1 GCF_018785315.1 Clostridium sp. MCC353
CATTTCGCCCATACGGGAGAACATTACAATCCTACAAACCAGCCTCATCCGGATCACGCCGGGGATCTGCCCCCTCTGCTGGGAAACCAGGGTTATGCCTGGACGTCTTTTTATGATAAAAGGTTTACCGTCGACCAGATCATGGGAAGGGCAGTAATCATCCATCAGAAAGCCGACGATTTCACGTCACAGCCGTCCGGCAATTCTGGCGAAAAAATAGCCTGCGGCGTTATCCGCCCGGCAGACAATTACTGGGATTAACATCGATTTTAAGGG
>NZ_WQPN01000089.1 GCF_018785315.1 Clostridium sp. MCC353
TGCCCGTCTTTTTCTATCCCTGGAGCCTAAGTTTCACTAACGGTTTCCAGATGGCTTTCATCCCCGAAGGATTCCCCTTGCCCCGCCCCCATCCAAACCTCCAGTCCGTCCCCTCGTCCCGCGTTCCTGCTGGTGTTCTCTGGCTCAAGTAATTAAAAATGATTTAACATCAACCCTCAAGGCATTTTCGAAAATGCCGTCACCCTTTGATGTAAATGCCGTCACCATTTACATCAAATCTCCATGTCATATTCGCCAAACCAACACGGATTACTAAATGCCTCCTCACCGAAACGCTTCTTTGCTCTTTCTACTCCTCTCCTCCCAAAAACTTTTTTATTTTCAGGCGTAACTTTGGCCAATCGCCCAAATAAAGATTTGGAGAAGGAATGTAGAAAAAGCAAAGACGCGTTTGATTGAGGCGTTGTTTGGTATTTCGTGCAGATTATGACATAGATATTTTAAGTAACTGACGTGGAGATTAACAGTAAAAGGTCAAGGCATTTTCAAAAATGCCTTGAGGGTTGATGTTAAGTGGTGTGGGGATTTATATTAAAGGGTGAGGCCATTTTCGAAAATGCCTTCGCCCTTTATGTTAAATTTGCTTCTAATTACTTTAGCCAGAGAAAACCAGCAGGGAAGCGGGGAGGGCGGACGGCGGGGCAGAAGACCGGAGAGGGGGACCGGGGAAAACCAACGCTACAGGGGTCATGTGGAAACCATTTAGTGGAACTTAGGTTTTCAGCAGGAAAGAAGGCGGGCAGAAACTGAATTCCGAATCAGTTTCTGAGATGCCCTTGAACGGTAAAGTCATCAGGAGTTTACCGTGAATGGGCATCGGACCGCCTTCTTTCCTGCTGAAAGCCTTAGTTCCACTTAATGGTTGGAATCAGACCCCTGTAGCGTTGGTTTTCCCCGGTCCCCCTCTCCGGTCTTCTGCCCCGCCGTCCGCCCTCCCCGCTTTTCTGCGTTACGTTCTCACTTAAATCCCAATTAATCCCTTTTTATTTTTACATCCCCCTCTGGCGTTTTATCCATGTAGTTTTAATGCCCCCTGTGTTAAGATAAAATTATCTAAGAGACCGTGTGACAAAGGAGGGCATGTTTTATGAAAAAAAGTAAAAAAATGATTGCACTGGCACTGGTATCGGCTATGGCGGCATCAAGTCTTGCCGCATGTTCCGGGTCATCGAAGAATGCGACGGAGGCGCCTGCGACTTCCGCGCCTGCCCAGACAACCGCCAAGGCGGCTGAAGAGACAAAAGCGGCTGAGGAAACAAAGGCGCCGGAAACCACAGAAGCGGAGAAGAAGGAAGGGGAATGGGAGTTTAAAGAAGCGACTTTGTCCCTGCTGATCGACAACAATGTATCCTTAGACGGGCTTAACGCAGTCTGCGATCTGGCTAAAGAAAAACTGGGGATTACCATTGAAATTGAATATAAGGTGGATGACAGCGTTTTGAAGACCAGGCTGGCATCCGGGGAAATGACGGATCTTCTGGTTTATAATTCAGGGTCCCTTCTGGACGCGTTAAATCCGGCTGAATATTTTATTGACCTGACGAATCAGCCGTTTATTGAAAAGTATGATGATACCTACAAAGATTCCGTTACGGTAAATGGCGTTGTATACGGAGTTCCTTTTGCTTCCACTCAGGCAGGCGCTGTGATGTATTACAAACCGATTTATGAAGAACTGGGGCTGGAAGTTCCCCACACCTGGGCTGATTTCATCGCTAACTGTGAGAAGATCAAAGAGGCAGGCCATACGGCTTATATCAGCTCTACAGCTAAAAAGTCCATGACACAGGTATTATTCCTGGGCGACCATTATAATGTGGCATCTGCAAATCCTGATTTTGTAAGTGAATTTGAAAAAGGAAACGCCAAATACGCCACCGACCCGGCAGCTTTGAAGAGCTGGGAAAAATACGAGGACGTCATTCCATTTTTACAGGAAGGCCACACCGCAACCACCTATGACGAGGCATGTGATATGCTGGCCGACGGAGAAGGCGCTCACTGGATCAGTTTAACCCAGGCGCTGTCCAATATCTACTCCCTGTACGGCGAGGAAGCGGTTAACAAAATCGGTGTATTCGGAGTTCCCGGGGACAATGCGGACGATCACGGTTTAACCGTTTGGATGCCCAACTCCCTTTACGGAAGTTTGAATTCCGAGAAAAAAGACGATATTCTCAGATTCATGGAATTCTATATTTCGGACGAAGCGTTAAATGCTTATGCAGGCGCGATCCTTCCTGACGGACCTTACTGCATTAAGGGATATTCCCTTCCTGAAAATTCTTATGACGGCGTAAAGAACGACATGCAGGCGTATTTTGATAATAACAAGACAAAAGTTGCCATGGAATTCCAGACTGCTGTAAAAGGGGCCAATTGTTCTACAATCACTCAGTCACTGATTTCCGGCCTGACCACCGGCAAAGACGCGGCGGCTGAATATGATGAAGACTGCAAACTGCAGGCATTGCAGCTGGGGCTTGACTGGAAGTAACAGATAATAAAAAGACTGCCTGGAAGGTATTTGCAGGCAGTCTTTTTCTGCTTAATGGAGGCAGGAAATGTGAGAATAAAATTGAACGCCGCACCGGAGTATGACATACATTTAGTGGAAACTTATTTTTAAACGAACTCCGGAGCTATTTTTATATAGAAAGCAGGTGAAAGGATTTGAAACAGAAAAAAAGGTACTCAGGATGGTTTCTTGCGCCTACGTTAATTGTTTTTACGGGACTTTTTATCATTCCTCTTGTGATTTCATTTTATTTCAGCCTTACGGTTTGGAGCTTTACCGATGTGACATTTGTAGGGCTTGAGAATTTCAGGCTGTTTATGAAAGACAAGGCGTTGAGCCACAGCCTTGTGAACACGTTTATTTACTCATTTTCCACCTGCGGGATTAAGGTGGTTTTAGGGTTTCTGCTGGCGGTTTACCTCACCGGTAATATTAAGCTGAAAAGGACCCTGAGATCGGTGGTATTTTTCCCTCATCTGGTCAGTTCCGTAGCGGTGGGAATTACGTTCAGCGCGTTGATGCACCCTTCCAGAGGGCTGATCAACCAGGTGATCAGGTTTTTTGGCGGCAGCAGCGTCAACTGGCTGGGAAACCCGGATATTGCGCTTTATTCCATCATCGGGACTGATGTGTGGAAAGGGCTTGGCGTGGCGACGGTGATCTTTATATCCGGCATTCAGGCCATTGACCGCACCTATTATGAGGCGGCGGAGGTGGATGGGGCTAAGGGGTCCCAGCTTCTCAGATATATCACCATGCCGCTGTGCCGGCCTGCCATGAATTCCGTTATCATTCTGGCGCTGGTGACTGGTATGAAGACATTTGACCTCATTAAGGCGATGACAGAAGGCGGGCCGGGCACGGCGACAGAGGTAATCGCCCTTTCTGTATATAAGCAGTTTGCGGCTGGATATTATGGTTTGTCCACAGCCGGAAATGTGATCATGCTGGTTGTGATCGGCCTGATCGCGTACCCATTGCAGAAGTTCTTAATCAGCCGGGAAGAATAGGTGGTGAATCGTATGAAAAAGAAAAATGTAAAATGCCTGATGGCCACGTCGGCGGGCGTTATAGCCGGATTTTTTATCTTTGTGATACCCTTCCTGTTCATGCTGGTCAACTCCTTGAAGGACAGGAAATCAGCCAATAAACTGAGCATTTCCCTCCCGGAATCCCTGCATTTTGAGAACTTTATAGAGGTAATACAGGAACAGAACTATATGCTGATCCGGGCTTATAAAAACAGCTTCATTTTGGCGGTCTGCTCCATTTTGCTGCTGATCATATTTTCATCCATGTCCGGCTATGTGCTTCAAAGGCGGAGCGATAAAAAAATGACGGCGGCCAATGCGTTAATTTTAATCGGCCTCATGGTGCCGCCTGCGATCATGCCTACGATCTGGATTCTTCAGAGTTTAGGGCTTTATAAAACCATGGTTGGAATGGTTTTGATCGAGGTTGCGCTGCATACGCCGTTTACCGTCATGCTTTACAGGGGATTTATGTCCTCGATTCCCATTGAACTGGAGGACGCCAGTTATATTGACGGGTGTTCCCAGTGGAAGACCTTCTGGACAGTGGTATTTCCGCTGCTGAAACCGGTGAGCGCGACGGTCAGCATACTGAATCTGGTTTCGGTCTTTAACGATTTTATGAATCCTCTTTATTTCCTTCCGGGGACGAAAAATGTGACTCTGCAGCTGACGTTATACAGCTTTATCGGGCAGTTTTCCAGCTCTTATAACCTGTTATTTGCAGATGTTATCCTGATTGTATTGCCTATGCTGATAATATTCTTTATACTGAATGATAAGATCGTTGACGGTATGACGGCAGGAGCCGTGAAGGGATAGGAATAACAAAGGGCAGGTGGGGATATGAGGTTTCAGAAAAAAATATTGTTGAATTACGTGGTGCTTCTGTGCATTTCCGTGATGGTCATATGCATTTTGTATTACCATTCTTCGAAAAAACGGTATGTTGCGGAGGAGTACTCCTATCTGGCCACATTGACAGGGCAGATGATGAAGCAGTTGGAGCTGGAATACAGTTCCATGCAGGAGGCTACGGAATCCCTTTTATCCGATCCTGCGATTTTGGATAATCTGAAAATTTTATCCACGGTTCTGAACGATAACAACTACCGGCTGGATGCGAAAAAAACTATCAATATACGCCTCAACACCTATCATATTGTGAAAAATTATTACCGGGTTCTCATCTATAATGAGCATGGGGACCTGTTTGCCAGCTATGACTTCGACAACCGGAAAATCCGGGAATCCATTCCAACAGAACAGCGGGGATGGATCAAGGAGGCCACGGGAATCCGGGGGAAGACTATGCTGATCCCGCCCCATACGGACCCCTGGGGGCTGAAATACCAGCCCGATGTGTACGGAATTATCCGCGAAATTCTGGGATATCGGCTGGGATATCTGGAAGTCCAGCAGACGGCGGAATCGCTTAATAAAATCTTTGATATTTATGATGAAAATATCCGGGTGACGGCTGTCTTTGACGGCGGAAAGTTCCTCTATGGGGACGAAAATGCCCAGAGCTCCGGATTTTACCGGAAAATGGGAATGGAAAAAAATAATGGGATCATGAAGGTGAAAAACCCGGAAACCGGAAAATACGAGATCATTTCATCCGTATACTCAGATTTGACAGGCGTTACCATTCTGCTTTCTGAGGACCAGGGGGTCATTTTAAAGAAAATGTCCGGCTTTTTATGGATGGCATTTTGGATTATTCTGCTGTTTACCGGGTTATTTGTATTCTTTATTATCCGCGTATCGGTCAATATGGCCCGGCCCATCAATGAACTGCGCAGGCAGATGGAACAGGCCAGTTTTGACAACATGGAAGAGGGGATACATATTGAGAACAGCGTGGATGAAATCCGGGCGCTGACCGATGCCTATGAACGCCTTTTAAAGCGGCTGAAGGAATCGTTAACCAATGAAAAGAACCTTTCTTATCTCCAGCTCCAGGCCAGCTATGATCTGCTCCAGGCCCAGATCAACCCTCATTTTTTTCATAATGTGCTGAATGTGATCTCTTCGAGAGGGCTGACGCTGGGGGATGAATCCATTTGCGATATCTGTGACAGTTTATCGGGAATGCTCCGTTACGCCACGGGCAATAAAATGCGGTACGCGTCCATTGCGGATGAACTGGATTATTTGAACCAATACCTGTATCTCATGAAGCTCAGATACCAGCATAAGATTGAGTACAGGATTGATGTTGAAAATGAGCTGAAAGGCCAGATGGTGCCGAAAATCGTCTTCCAGCAGATTGTGGAAAACTCCATCAAGCATGGGTTTAACGGCAGCATTGATGTGATGAAGGTTACTGTGACAGGAAGGTGTTCCGAAGACGGGGGCCGGTGGATGATGGAGTTCCGGGACAACGGCGAAGGCATAAGGCCGGAAACCGCTTCTAAGATCAGGCGGGAAATGGAAGAGATGAAAATCAATCTCATGTACAAACATGAGGTGGTGGAAATGGAGATCGGAGGCATGGGGCTTTTGAACACCTATGCCCGGCTGATCCTGTTTTTCGGCGACCGGGTTGAATTTGAGATCAATGGATCGGAAAATGGAACTACAGTGATTATAGCGGCTCCATTTGCGGAGCCAGAAGGTTTATAAATATAGGACACAATCATCAGGGGGGATTCGTATGTTTCGTGTGCTGGTAGTGGATGACGAGCCCAGTGCGTTGGATTATATCTGCAATATCATTAAAATGAAATGTCCGTCCCTAACCATTGCGGGAACTGCGGAAAATGGAAAAGAGGGGCTTGATCAGTACCGCCTGTTATGGCCGGACCTGGTAATCAGCGATGTGAAGATGCCGGTGATGAGCGGGCTTGATATGGTGAAAGCCATAAAAGAGGAGGACGAGGAGGCCCAGATTGTCTTAGTCAGCGGCTATCAGGAGTTTGAATATGTGAGGGCGGCGCTGAAATACGGGGTGTCCGATTATGTGTTAAAGCCCATGACGCCGGCTAATTTCGTAGCGGCGGTGGCGCCTGTATTGAAGGTTCTGGAACAGAGGATTTATGAACAGAGAAAGCGATTGGTGCGGGCCATGGTCATGGGGCAGGTTGTGTTAACGGAGCCGGGGAGGGAGGCGGCGGAAGGCCAGTCCAGGGAGCCGGGGAGAGCGGCTGCGGAAGGCCAGCCCAGGGAGCCGCAAGGAGCAGCGGCGTCAGGCCGGTCAGGAGAACGCCCCACGTCATATCTGGCCGCCAGGGATAATATACGGAAATATTTTCCCGAAGAACGGTATTATCTGGCCGTAATCAGGGAGAACGGGCTGCCCAGACGGTTTACAGGAACGTATGAGATTGAATTGATATCGGAGATGGAAAATACCATATTTGTATATGGACGTGATGAGCGGGAAGCCCTCTACATCTGCCCGTCCAAGGCATTGAGCGGCGCGGAATTCAGCCGTATGATGGCCAAAGAAGCGGAGCGCAGAAATGAGGACGGATGTTTTGTGACATCGGTGATGATGTCCCATTCTGTGGAAACGGCAGACTTGGGCCAGGCGATTTCCTGCCTGTATAAGAGCCTGAACAGCCGCCTGTCCATAGGTGTAACCCAGAACTTTATGGTGTCTGTGGAAAAGGGGGCGGAAGAGGGCCCTGTAAAAGAAGTATACAGCCGGGAAGCGATGAAAAGCATGGAACGGAGCCTGGAAAAAAAGGACTATGCCATGTTTTTGCAGACGCTTTGGGATTTCATAAAAAATGCAGGCGAAGCGGAATACCCCCAGCTTCGCCTTGAACGGTTTGTCCGGCAGATCGCAGCAAAGGTTCAGCAGTATTTGAACTACCGGGGAGACGTGTTTGAAGATGAAATGATGTTCGAAGACGCATTTTATGATGCGGGAAGCCCAAAAGAGCTGTATGATAGTTTAAAGAGCATTTTTGTCCGGTACTGGCGGGAGGATAAGGAGGCCGTAAAACTGGATTCCCCGGAGTTTTTGGAGACGATAAAGGACTATATACGGAAACATTTGTCGGAAGATATCACCGTATCGTCGGTTTGCAGGGAATTTGGGCTGTCCCAGTCTTACTTAAACCTCATATTCAGAAAACATGGGATGGAGGCATTTCATTCTTATCTGAGAAATGTGAGAATTGAACGGGCAAAGGAAATTATGGAACGGAATCCCCAGATGTTTATTAAGGATGTGGCTATGATGACGGGCTATAAGGATCAATTTTATTTCAGCCGGATATTCCGGGCTGTAACCGGGATCTCACCGTCGGAATACATTGACAGCCTGTCCTGAACAGGAAGGAGAAGGTATGCTGTATCAAGATAACAAAAAAGAATTTTCCATGAGGCAGTTTGCGGACCCGCCGGCCGAATACCGGGGCGTGCCGTTTTGGGCATGGAATACGAAAATGACCCGGGAGGACGTGGATTTCTGCCTGGAAATATTCAAAAAAATGGGAATGGGCGGCGGATTTTTACATAGCAGAACGGGGATGAATCTGCCCTATTTGGGGGATGAATTCATGGAAATGATCTCCTACGCCAATGAGCAGGCCAAAAAACAGGGGCTTCACGCCTGGCTTTACGATGAAGACCGCTGGCCGTCGGGATTTGCCGGCGGGCTTGTAACCTGTAACCATGAGTACCGGTCCAGGTTTTTGGTGTGGTCCCCAAAACCCTATTCGGACGGAGAGATACCGGAGACGGGGAAAAAGACATCCACGGCTTCGGCGGTAAGAAGCGGTGAGAGAAAACTGCTGGGGAAATACCTGGTGACAGGGGAAAACGGGTTTTTGAAGGGATATAAGAGGCTTGAAGGGGTATCTCTTGAAGATGAAAACGGGGCGAAAAATGCCGGAGGCAGAATGCCTGGGGCGGGAATTCCTGAGATGAGAAAGCCTGAGACGGAAACAGTTATGCCTGAGGCGAAGGCCGATGAAATGGAAAAAATGCAAAATATTTGGTGGGCATATCTGGAGATATGCGGCGATAATCCATGGTTTAACGGCCAGTCCTATACAGATACCCTGAATCCAGATGCGGTTAAACAGTTTATAGATATTACCTACGAAAAGTACCGGGAATGCCTGGGGGCGGACTTTGGCAATGCGGTGCCTGGCATTTTCACAGATGAACCCCAGTTTACGCCAAAGCAGAGGGCGGGCAGCATAGATAGCCGCAAAGAGATCATCATGCCATTTACGGACCGTCTGCCTGAACGGTTTTATGAGGAATATGGATTTGATCTTCTGGACCGCCTTCCGGAACTGTTTTATGACAGGGAGGACATGGAATCGGAGGCCAGGTACTGTTATCATGATCTGGTAAGCCGGTTGTTTGCCGAAAGTTATGCGAAACAGATCGGGCAGTGGTGCAGGGAACATGGGATCGCATTGACCGGACATTTGATGAAGGAACCTCTTTTGTCATCCCAGACCGAGTTTGTGGGGGAGGCCATGAGGTCTTATCCGGGGTTTGGAATTCCGGGAATTGACATTTTATGTGACAGGCGTGAATTTACCACAGCAAAGCAGGCCCAAAGCATTGCTCACCAATGCGGTTATGAGGCCATGATAAGCGAATTGTACGGAGTTACCAACTGGGACTTTGATTTCAGGGGACATAAGCTTCAGGGAGACTGGCAGGCCGCATTGGGCGTGACAGTGAGGGCGCCTCATCTTGCCTGGACATCAATGGAGGGTGAGGCGAAACGGGATTATCCTGCGTCCATATTCTATCAGTCGCCCTGGTATGAGGAATATAAATTAATAGAGGATTATTTTGCCCGGATAGCCATGGTTATGAGCCGGGGCCGGGCCGGGGTGAAGATCGGCGTACTGCATCCGGTGGAAAGCTGCTGGACCCTCTGGGGAACTATGGAGAAGACCGGAGAAGCGGTCAAGGAACTGGACGGACAGTTCCTCCGCCTGACGGCCTGGCTGCTGGGAAGCTGCCTGGATTTCGACTTTATCTCGGAATCCCTGATTCCGCAACTATATAATGGGAGCGGTGAAAATGGCCTGGCAATCGGAGAGATGGAATATCAGGCCGTGGTTGTGCCATATATGAAGACCATGAGATCCACGACGCTGACGGCATTAGAGGAGTTTCGGAAGGCGGGAGGACAGATTGTATTCATGGGTGGAATCCCTGAATTGATAGAGGGGAAACGTTCTGAGGCAGTCAGGCATTTGGCAGAAAAGTGCCGGGTTATTCCTGATTCTAAAACAGAACTTTACCGGGAATTGGGGGCATTTGCGGATATCGAGGCATTTTACGGTGACTTTGAAAGGGCGGAGGATTTAATCTGCCAGATCAGGGAAGACGGGGATATGAGGTGGTTGTTCCTGGCCCATAAGAATAACCCCGGGAGAAAGGATTTGGCTGTTCCAAAGGATCTGACACTCAGGATCAAGGGTTGTTTTAAATGTATCCGTATGAATGCATTAAATGGAACGGCTGAGGAAGAAAATGACTGCGTTCATTCCGGCAAGGAAACGGAAATCAAAGTGAAATTCTTTGAGCATGACAGCCTTCTTCTTCAATTAATACCCTTTACCCGGGAAACGTCCGCTGGCCTTCCGCCTGCAAAAGAAAATAGGCCTTGCCCGGCTCAACTGGTCTCAAATGAGCTGAAGAGGGCAGACGGACCGGTCCGGGAGGTGGAATACTGCAAAGAAGTGCCTGTAACGCTGACGGAACCAAATGTCCTGGTTCTGGATATGCCTGAATATTCATTTGACGGACAGCCGTGGCAGAAGAATGAGGAAATACTCAGAATCGATAATAAGCTGAGAAAAAAGCTGGGCTGCCCGCTTCGCATGGAGGCATGGCCTCAGCCGTGGAGCCGCATAAGCGATGGTGTAAAACACCAGGAACCGGAGCATAGAATCGAACTGCGCTATTACATCTGGTCTGAGTGCCAAATTGATCATGTGAGTTTGGCGTTGGAACAGTTGGAGGAAACTACGGTATTTTGGAATGGCTATCCGGTCACTGCGGATTCTGACGGCTGGTATGTGGACCGGAGAATCAGAACAATCCCTTTGGGAGTGCTGGAAAAAGGAGCAAATGAACTCTGTCTGGTGCGCGGGTTCCATGACGGCACAAATCTGGAGGCGGTTTATCTGCTGGGAGATTTCGGAGTGAAGGTATCCGGCTCAGGCGCCGCAGTGACCAAACCTGTGCGCCATCTGCGTTTCGGAGACTGGAACGTACAGGGACTGCCTTTTTACGGAGGAAATGTAATCTATCATATTTCCCTGGAAGGTGAGGGAACGCCTCTGACAGTCGCAGTCAATAAATTTTCATCCCCTTTAATCCGCGTGGATTATCAGGGGCGGAAACAGGGAATTATAGCATTTTCCCCATATGAACTGACAACAGAACCGGTTGAGAAAGGAGAAACGTGTATTGAGATAACGGCGTTTGGAAACAGGATCAATACATTCGGCGCGCTCCATAACTGCGATTCAGGGGATAATAAAGCGGCGCCTGATTATTGGCGGACCACGGGCTGTGCATGGTCATATGAATACTGCCTGAGGCCTTCAGGTATCTTAAAAGCACCGGTGATAACCTATGATTAATCTGCGGTTTTTAGGGTTTGGGGCGGCGTTTTATCCGCCTTTGGGCAACACATCCGCCTGGTTTTTGCATGGACGGGATTTTTACCTGCTGGACTGCGGGGAGGATGTATTTCACAAAGTTTATGAATTGGAAGAGTATAAAAGTTCTCCTTCCGTTTCCGTGTTCATCACACACATGCATACGGATCATATAGGCAGTTTGGGAGAGCTGATCGCTTATTCCTGGTTTAAACGAAACCGCAAAGTTAAGGTTTATTATCCGGATGAGCGGTTAAAAAAGTATCTTGAACTCAGCGGAATCAACGTAGATATCTACGATTTCATGGGAGGAACCCTTGAAAACCAGGGCCTTACGATCCTTCCCCAGCCGGTGTTTCACGACCCTTCCATGGGCTGTTTTGGATACCGGATCAAAGATCAGGATGAGGCTGTCTACTACAGCGGCGACAGCGGCTTAGTCAGCCATGAAATTGTGGATGAGCTGAAATCAGGCCGTCTGGCCCGGCTCTATCTGGATACGTCCAAATCTGCGCCCAGGGATTCCGGACATGGGAATTTCGAGGCGATGAAGGAACGGATTGGCATAAAATGGAGAGACAGGGTGGTTTGCATGCACTTAGACTGCGATTTCCGTGAGGAAATTGAGGAGGAGGGATTTGCAAAAATCTTTATTTAGTTGATTCGCAAAAGTAACGCCATGAATCCTGGGGATGGGGACGGACGGGGGCGGAGGCCCGCTTGGAGGGTTGGCACCGGGCGGAACGGAATCCGTTGGCGA
>NZ_WQPN01000090.1 GCF_018785315.1 Clostridium sp. MCC353
GGCGTCCGGTTTCCGGACGCCGCCTCTCCCCGCTTTTCTGCTGGTGTTCTCTGGTTCTGGTGGGGATTTTAACATCAACCCTCTAACACCAACCCTCAAGGCATTTTTGAAAAAGCCTTGGCCATTTACTGTCAATGACCAAGCCATTTACTGTCAATGACCAAGCCGCTTACTGTTAGTCACTACTGTCAGTCACCCAGCCATTTACTGCCAATCACCCAGCCATTTCCAGTCAATCATCAAGCAATATCCATAAAATCTCCATATCATACCCTGCGTAAAAATCAAATCCTGTTTTAGATTTCAAATGTCTCTGAGTTAAAATTGGCGTAATACCGGCCCTTAACAGCGGTGAATTTCAGCACACAGTAATCAGGATCGGTTACGCCCAAAGGGTAGTACATGGTGTCGCCTTCCTGCCAGATCAATTCTTTGCTTTCCGGATCTTCTAAAACTTCTACGGTTCCTATCAGCATTACCCCTCTGAAAAAGCGTTTGTCACAGAAATAGATACAGGCTTTTGGATTCACTCGGAATTGGGCAACTTTTTGAGAAGAGGTGTTGGTTGTGAAGTAAAATGTTGTGATTCCGTCTCTGAGCCTGGGGGCCAGCATGGCCTTGATATTGGGGAATCCCTCTTCATCAACAGAGCTGATATAAGCAGTCTTCTGTTTGTCAATTAGGTTTCCAATTGTTTTTTGTGCATCGCGCATCATAGTATTTTCCTCCTGATAGTTGGGATAATCAGTTTTAAAACAGACGTTTTGGTAAACGGGGTACTGATTCTGTTATAGCAGGATATTATAGTATGCGCAACTGTTTTTGGCAAAACGTACTGTGCTGGTACCTGAGCTGAAAAAATGATATGAAAGAAAAAAATAAAAATAGTTGACATGTAGGTAATAATGTATTATTATCAAATATATCAAACGGGTTCGATAAGGCATAATACACAAAAACTTTTCATTTGTATTGAAAAGTTTTCTCTTAACCTTTATATCGAACGGGTTCGATATAAAAATAATTCAAATAGATGATAATCTGGGAGGTGTGGGATGTCATGGCTTAATACAGGGGCATATAGGTGTCTGGAACTGCTGGTCAGAGCGAAAGACGGGGAAGAGGCGGCAGAGATAAGGTTAAAAGAGAGTTCCGAAGAATCGGAAAGGTGTGAGAGGGTTCTGCCGGGATATTTCCGGTGGCTGCGTCTGCCGGTCAAAAGGGATACGCAGTATGAGATCGCGTTTTCCGGGTGTTTTCCGGGGCTGATGTATCTCAGTGAATCGGAAGATATGATGGAAACGGGCATACAGTATCTGGAGCTGCCTGAAGACGGAATGGGAGAACTAACAAAGAGAGGCAGAAGCGATGGGCGGTACAGGGAAAGATACCATTTCACCCCTTATAAAAATTGGATCAATGATCCCAACGGCCTTTGCTGGTTTGACGGGTATTATCATATGTTCTACCAGTATAATCCGTTTTCCCAGAAATGGGGCAGCATGTACTGGGGACATGCGGTCAGCCGGGATTTGATCTGGTGGAAGGATCTGCCGATCGTATTGGAACCCCAGAAGGAAATATTGGACGACCCTACGTGCTGGGGAGGGGCATTTTCCGGTTCGGCGGTACTTCCAGGTGACGGCAGCATGGTCTTTTACTTCACCAGACATCTGGAGGGAACAAAAAAATGGATAGAACCGGAAGAAGTCCAGATGATGGCAAAGAGCTGGGACGGAATCCGGTTTGGGGAAGAACGGGTGGTTATAAAAAGAGAGGTTTTCGGGGCTTCACCCAATTTCAGAGACCCTAAAGCAGTACTTGGGAAGGACGGCAGGTGGTATTTAGTCTTGGGCTCCTGCGTGGAGGAGGTGCCGTCTGTTCTGTATTACCGTTCCGACGACATGGAGACATGGACTTATGAAGGAGTGCTGCTTGGGGAAATGAAGGCGGAAGGAATTGAAGCCATCGAATGCCCGGATATATTCTGGCTGGATGGTAAGATGGTTGTGACCACATCCCTTATGAGGTACTGCCAGGAACCCGTGGAGAGGCAGCATGTGAGATATTACATAGGGAATTGGGAACATGGACGGTTCCAGGTGGAAACGACGGAAGTTCTGGATTTTGGAGGCAATTTCTATGCGGTACAGACATTTGAATATGAGGGACAGCGAATTGCCATAGGATGGGCGGCGGATTTCTGGAAAGAACATGTGGAAGAAGAGAATGGATCCAATGGAAGCATGACCATTCCCCGGATTATGGAAATCTGGGGCGGGACATTGAGGATGAGGCCCGTAGAAAGTGTTTACCAGTTGAAGGATCGGTGCATTTTTAAGGGAAACGGGAATTCGCTTGATCTGCCTGAGATCAGAGGAAATGCCTGGTATGCCAGGATCGAGCCGGAACGTTCCTCGGATTTCAGGATGTGTTTGATGAAGAATGGCAGTTCTAAGCTGTATTTGGATTACCGGAATGGAGAGTTAAGGATTATTACGGATTCCGAACAGGTCAAACGGCCGGATGGAACTGCGTTCGTCCGGGCGGTCAGGAAAGTGGAGATATTTACCGACAGGCGGATGACGGAATTATTCATAAATGATGGGGAGGTTTCAGCGGTCAGGATTTTCTACGGCGGCGAGCACGGAAGTTTTCAGATGGATTTTTCAGACCGGAGCGTTCCGGTATCCACAGAGGTCTATACCATGGCCTCAATCTGGAATTGACAGGATAGATGAAGAGAGGGGATGGAGAGAAAAAGGGGAGGAAATGTAAGAGTAAAGGGGAAAAACGTAAAGATTCTAACATGTAAGAATAGGAAATGAGAAAGGGGATTACAATGAAAAAAATATTGAAAAAATCTGTATGTGGTTTGCTGAGCGGGCTTTTAATCATGGGGACGGCAGGATGTTCCAGTCAGAAAGGGGCGGTCCCGTCGGAAGAAACGAAAACTACGGAAGCGAAGCAGGTTTCCTCCGAAGCGGCGGAAACAAAGAAGAGCGAGGAAAAAGCGGGAAATCAGTCAGGAAAGAATATCACGGTCTGGATTCCTTCCAATTTTACGGAATCCGAGCGGGATTACTACGGTAAAATGCTGAAAGAAATCGATGATAACCACGAAGAATTCCAGCTCTCCATCTCAGAACAGGCGGATCTTTCCAACCAGCTTTTGTCCGCCATCATTTCCAACGATCTGCCGGACCTGACCATGTCAGACGGCAACCGTCTGGGCGTATTCTGCCATGCCGGCGTATTTTTGCCGCTGGATGATTATTTTACCGATGAAATCAAGGCGGATCTGCTTCCATCTGTTTTAGATGAATGTACCTATGCGCCGGAAGGAAAACTTTACAATATTGCCCAGTTCGATTCCGGCCTGGCTCTTTGGGCCAATAAATCCATGCTGGAAGAAGTGGGGGCCAGGATTCCAACCAGCTATAAAGAAGCGTGGGATAAGGCGGAATTTGAAGATATCTGTCAGAAACTGAAAGACAAAGGATACTGGGCGCTGGATGTGGGCCAGGCGGATACTACAGGTTCCAAATTTTACTATACCTATCTTCCGGTTGTAAAAAGCTTCGGCGGCGACTGGATGGACCGGGATACCATGATGGCAGAAGGGGCGCTCAACAGCGAAGCGACCATTGAAGCGGCCAATTACCTGTACTGGATGAGTGAACAGGGATATATCAACGCCAGAGCGGACAGCGATGACGGTTATTACGGCAAGAAAGATACGGCCATGCTGCTTTACGGCCACTGGATGACCCCTCAGGTAGAAGAACTGTTGGGTGACGACGGAATCCTGGTGCCCATTCCTGATTTTGGACACGGAGTATACAGCGGAAGCGGCTCCCAGACCTGGGGAATTACTGTGAAGGCTCAAGAAAATGACACGGTAGAAGAGTGTGCGGCCATCCTCAACGAGCTTCTCAAACCGGAATATGTACAGGGAATGTCAGATGCCAACGGCTCCATTCCGGGACGCCTCTCTGTACTTGAAAAGGACCCGAAATACGCCAAAGGTGGAAAACTCTATCTGTACCGTGAACAGTTAGAAGGCGGAATTGCCATTAACCGTCCGCACACACCGGCCGCTGTTTTTGTGCGCGCCACAATCGGACAGACGCTCAGGGATATCCTGGCTTATGGAAATGCGGAACAGGCGATGAACGATATTACGAAAGAGATCGACCAGTTGATCGAGGACAATAAATATAACGAAGTGAAGTAGCATTTTTAGCAGAAGGCTGGAATTGAGGGGGAAGGGATAGGCAAATGAAGAAAAAATTACTGTATAATCAAAGTGCATCGGCCTGGCTGATGAGCGCTCCGGCACTGATTACGCTGTTCATATTTGTAATCATACCGTTTTTGATGTCGTTTATGTATTCATTTACAAATAAACAATTTGTGATGGCGGCCAATAATCCTCTGCGCTTTGTGGGCCTGGAGAATTATATCCGTGTATTGTCATCGGGAGATATGGCGGCAGCGGCGAAAAATACGCTGAAATACACCGTCTACGTGGTTCCCGCATTGACAATCCTGCCTCTGTTGCTGGCGCTTCTGCTGAATAACAGGCTGAAAGGCATGACCGCGTTCCGGGTGATCTGTTTCAGCCCTCAGGTTATTTCCATGGCAGTGGTTTCCGTTGTCTGGGCCTTTATTCTGGGCTCAGCCGACGGAAGTATGATGAACACCATCATCGGATTTTTCGGCATCCCTCCCCAGGGATGGCTGAAAGACCCGTCCCAGTCCCTGTTTTCCATAGCGGTCATGAGCATTTGGTCGGCTATTGGATTTAATATGATCATTTATCTGTCCGGGATTCAGTTTATATCCCAGGATATTTACGAAGCCGCCCAGATAGACGGGTGCAGGCCGGTGCAGAAATTCTTTTATATCACATTTCCGCTGCTGAAAAATACGGTGATTTTCATCGTTATGACCAATATCATTTCTTCCCTGAAACTGTTCACCCAGATTCTGGTGCTGACAAAGGGAGGGCCGATGAAGAGCACCATGTCATTGGTGTATTTGATCTATGAAACGGGATTTGTAAAGATGCAGATCGGGGTTTCGGCGGCCCAGTCGGTTGTTTTCTTTGTGGTTGTCATGGTTGTTTCCATGATTCAATCCAAAGTGCTGTTGAAGGAGGATAAGGCATGAGATCGAAAAAATTCAGAGAAAATACAATTTTGTATATCATCCTTATAATGGTGGCGGTTTTATTCATCGCGCCGCCGATCTGTCTGTTCGTGTCTTCCTTTAAAACAAGCAGCCAGATCAGTGTGGACATGTCCAATGTGTATGCATTTCTCCCCCATGGGAAAATGAGCATGGACAACTATATCTATCTGTTCGGAAAGCTGAGCGTAGGCCGTTTTTTCATCAATTCCCTGATCTCTTCTTCGGTATCCATCCTGCTGGCGGTTTTATTCAACGCCATGATGGGATATGCCCTGGGAATGCTGAAATTCAAAGGAAAAGGCATTCTGCTCTCCCTGATCCTCTCTCTGCTGATCGTGCCCAGCGAGGCGGTGATCGTGAATAAAATGATCGTTGTCAATTCCATGGGGCTGATTGACAAGATGCTGTCCCTGATTCTGCCGTTTATGGCGACTCCATTTTATATCTTCCTGTTTTACCAGCATTTTAAGGATATGCCTTATGATCTGATGGAAGCGGCGGTTATGGATGGGTGCAGTTATCCCCAGATATTTTTCAAAATCATGTTTCCACTGTCTAAGCCGGTGATCGCCACGGTATCCATTCTGCTGTTTGTAAAGCGGTGGGGGGATGTGGCATGGCCTGCCATGGTTACGAGAAGCAATGCGATTAAGGTGCTTCCGCTGGCGTTGCAGTCATTTTACGGAGACATGAACGACTGGGGGCCCATATTTGCTATGGGGACAGTGATGACTGTTCCGGTTATGATTATATTTGTGGCATTTCAGAAGCAGTTTATCCAGTCTATTGCTATGTCGGGGATCAAAGGCTGAGAGATTGGGCGGATATAGAGCGGGTAAAAGCAGGTCTGGGGTCAAAGGCTGAGAGACAGGGCGGATATAGAGTGGGTAAAAGCAGGTTTGGGATCAAAGGCTGAAAAAATGATGGATACAGAGCGGGTAAAAGCATGCCCGGTATAAAAGTTAAAAGACCGGGTGGATACAGAACGGAAAAAATGGCCTGAAAATGACCGGTTTTGGGAGAAAAAAATGAAAATTCTGGTAATTTCGGATATACACGGCAACATTGATGCACTGGAAACCGTCTGGCGCCGGGAAATGGATTCGGACGAAATCATCTGCGCCGGAGACCTGACGGACTATGGGGTATTTCCAAAAGAGGTGATTGACTGGATCAGAACCCATAATGTCCGGACGGTGAAGGGAAATCACGATGCCCATACGGTGCATATTTACCGGGATACCCCATGGAAAGAAGCGGGGCCGGGGGAATTTAAGTGGGTGCACCACACCTGCGGGCAGCTCACAGATGAGGAAATCAGTTTTCTGGATCAACTGCCTGAGATCCAGTATTTTGAAGCGGACGGAGCGGGTTACCTCATCAGCCATCAATATGAAACCGGGTACAGGACGGTGGAGAGCCGGGATCAGTTTAACCGTTTTTGGGCCTGCCATGAGGAAAAAATAAATGGGCGGCCCACGGAAAAACGGATGGTTTTCGGCCATACCCACAGACAGGGAATCCATATTCTGGGAGAGGGGATGCTCTGGCTCAATCCGGGCAGCGTTTCCTACCGGAGGCCGGACGATCCCTGCAAAGACGCCCAGTATATGGTGATTGAGGATGGTAAGATTTCCTTTCGCAGTATTCCCTATGACAGAAGCCGTTCTTTGGACGCGGCCTATGAATATCTGAAACGGAAGATCATGATGGAGACAGAGCTGCAGGATGCATTTTTCTTCTTTGGCAATGCAGTTACCAGCCGGGAGCCGCTGCCGGAAATTAAAGCGATTGATCATTGACAGAAAAACTTCCGGGAAGGTATAATGGGGTAGCAGTTCAGATAGGTCTGCGCATATACTGCGCGGACCGTACGAAAACATAGCGGTTGCAGGCATCCAGCCCCTCGCCGCAGGCGACTTTAATGGGCTGGGTGCGTAACAGTTCAGACCTGTCTGAACTGTTACATAATGGGATGGAAACAGAGGTGGCTTATGGCAAGTATAAAAGATGTTGCGAAATATGCGAAAGTGGCGCCCAGCACGGTGTCGCTGGTGCTGAATAAAACCGGATATGTGTCTGCGGAAACCAGGGAAAAAGTAGAGCGGGCTATGAAAGAACTCAATTACAGCCCCAATGAACTGGCCCGCAATTTATACCGGAATAAGACCAATATTGTAGGAATTATCGTGCCGGATGCGTCTCATCCGTTTTTTTCCACATTTATCCAGTATGCTGAGATTTGTCTGTACGACCATGGTTATAAAACCATGGTCTGTTCCACGATAAACAGGAAAAATGGGGAAGAAGAGTACATTGACATGCTGAAGCGCCAGATGATGGATGGAGTCATTATGGGTGCTCATTCCCTGAGACTTGATATCTATGAAAATGTAGACCGGCCGATTGTGGCCCTGGACCGTTACATCAATGATGATATACCCATTGTGCGTTCAAATCATAAAAAGGTGGGAGAATTGGCGGCAGAGCGTCTGTTAAGATCCGGGTGCAGAAAAGCGGTGCAGGTTTCAGGGGCCAGGATAGTCAGCACCCCATCTCATGAACGCCATGATGTGTTCCGTTCCTATTTTGAGGAACACGGGGGAATAGTCTATAATATGGATATGGGCTGGAATCATTTTGATCTGGCCTATAATATGGACTATGCGGAGAAGATATTTAAGGAACACCCGGATGCGGACGGAATCTTTGCAGTGGACATGCTGATCGGCGCCTGCCTTCAGTATGCCCGCCGTCATGGAATAAAGGTGCCGGAGGAAATCAGCATGGTCGCCTGTGACGGAACTCTCTTGACGCTGGGGGTGGAGCGGCCCATTACGGCCATTGTCCAGCCTATAGAAGACCTGGCCCGGGCGGCGGTTGAGAACGTGATCAAGCTGATTGGCGGCAGCAGGATGACGAAAAGCGAGACCGTGTTCGACGTGACACTTCGGGAAGGGGAAACTACTTTGTAGTGTGAATTGGGATTTAATTGGCGGGAGTTACGCAGGAAAGCGGAGAGGGCGGCCTGGCTCCCCGCCGTCCACCCTCCCCGCTTTCCTGCTGGTTTTCTCTGGAGCTAGGAATTAAAAACAATTCTGTAAATTATAAGAAAATTTAACATTAAGCGTCAAGGCATTTTCGAAAAAGCCTTGACGTTTTAATGCAAATCCCCACGTCAGTTACATGAAATCGCCACGTCACATTCGCTATAATCTGCACTTTACCCCAAATCCCTCCTCAAGCAAACATTTCTTTGCCTTTTCTACTCCTTCTCCAAATCTTTTTTTATCTTTAGCGCAGCCAGTACACAGCCAGTAAGAAGGGGAACCTGGGGCGGGGGGACAAGACCGGACCGCAAAAGGGGCGAACCAAAGGCGGAGGGGATCATGTGGAGACCGTTTAGTGGAACTTAGGCTTTCAGGATGGAAAAGGCGGGCAGAAACTGAATTCCGAATCAGTTTCTGAGATGCCCCTGAACGGTAAAGTCATCAGGAGTTTACCGTGAATGGGCATCGGCCCGCCTTTTTCTATCCTGAAAGCCTTAGTTCCACTTAACGGTCGGAACCAGATCCCCTCCGCCTTTGGTTCGCCCCTTTTGCGGTCCGGTCTTGTCCCCCGCCCCAGGTTCCCCTTCTTACTGGCGTTACTCTCACGAATCCGTTAAATAAAGATAGTGTAAATTTAAGGCCAGGTGTTATAATAGTAGAAAATGCTTGATTTATGCAAAAGAAAGGAACTACCTATGCAGACTGTCGCACACTATACAAAACTTCTGGAACGGGAAACGGAAAAAATTATTGTCGGCAAGCGGAGGCAGATTGACATGATCTTGATGGCTGTGTTATCCGGCGGGCATGTGCTGCTCAATGATCTGCCGGGGAGCGGCAAGACGACGCTGGTTAAAACGTTGTCCATTGCGCTGGGATGTGAGTTTAAAAGGCTTCAGTTCACTCCGGATCTGCTCCCTTCGGATATTGTGGGAATGGCGGTATTTAACCAGAAAACAACGGAATTTGAACTGATGAAAGGGCCTGTACATACGAATATTCTGCTGGCGGATGAGATCAACCGGGCGATTCCCAGAACCCAGTCCGCACTGCTGGAGGCCATGGAGGAGGGGCAGACGACTATTGACGGAAAAACACTGCCCCTTCCCCAGCCTTTTTTAGTTATGGCCACGCAGAATCCGGTGGAAAGGGAGAGCACATTTATGCTGCCGGCCGCCCAGTTAGACCGCTTTTTCGTGTGTCTCTCTTTGGGGTATCCGGATGCTGAGGAAGAGGTGGCAATTCTTGCCAGACTGGGGGATGGGACCCCTTATGAAGAAGTGAATCCGGTTACCAGCCCGGAAGTGCTTATGAAGATGAGAGAAGAGATCAGCCAGGTGAAGGTTTCCGATTCCTGCAGCCGGTATATTGTGGAACTGGTGCAGAAGACCAGGAATTGTCCATGGTTTAAACAGGGGGCCAGTCCGAGAGCGTCCAGATGCCTGTACCAGGGCGGAAAGGCATATGCGGCCATGCAGGGGCGTGATTTTGTGCTTCCCGAAGATATTAAAAAGATATGGCAGCCGGTTATGGAACACCGGGTGGTGTTAACCAGTGATGCCAGGTTTCAAAAGAAAACGTCACAATCCATTTTGGATGAGATTCTGGATGAGACCGGGGTGCCGCCTTATAAAAAGGAGCTGTTCAATGGAAGAAAAACAGAGTAGAAACAGCTTATTTGTGGGAATTCCCGGCCTCTGCACCCTTTTGTTTTTTGCAGTCACGGCCCTTTATTTTCAAGCATGGCTGGTTTCCTCATTTTTATTTCTGTTCTTTTTCCTGTGCCTGAGTTCCTATGCCTGGAGCAGGGGCATCTGCCGCCATGTGGAAATACGGACGGAGACAACGGTTCCTTCCTGCTATGCAGGCGAACAGGTTCAAATGAATCTGACCGTAAAAAATAAGAGCCTGTTTCCTCTTGTCTGGCTGGATGTGATTCTGCCCACAGGTAAAAAGCCGGTCGTAAGGCAGGCCGGTTCCGGCCAGTTCGGCTGGTATTATCTGAAGGGAAAGGAATACGCGGAAACGGGGATCAGGGAAAGATTTGTCTGGCTTTTATGGCAGCAGGAAATCAGCTGGTCGGAAAAGTTGGAAACTGTAAAACGCGGCGTGGTATGCATAGACGGCATAGGGCTGCAGGCGGGAGACGGATTCGGTCTGTCTGCTAAAGAAGATTGGTATGACCTTTCTGTTCCGGTCCGGATACTCATCTATCCCAGACTGGTTCCGGTTCAAATCAGCCGTTTCTTAAAAATTACCCAGGAGGCTGTGTCCCAAAATAAGGGACAGACAGAGGATATAACGATTTTAAAGAGCAGCCGCCCTTATCAGCCAGGCGATCCCATGAAAAAGATCAACTGGAGGCTGCTGGCTTCCAGCGGGCAGATGAATGTGAATATTTATGAGACTATAATGCCGGGATGCGCGGCGTTTATCTTGGATTTAGCCGGTTTCAGCCGGGTGATTGAACATGATAACCATCAGGGCGGCAGCTATGAGGAACGGATTGTGCTGGAAAAAAGGCTGGAGCAGATGATCAGCCTGGCTGCATCCCTGATGACGGCCCTGGCAAAACGTCAGGTGCAGTGCGCCCTGATTCTGCCCGCCTTTGGGGAGCAGGAGGCCGTGATCCGGCTGCCGGCCGAGGGAGAATCCTCTCTTTTAAGCTGTATGGAAGCTTTGGCGATGCTGGATTATCATGGGGAGGAAACCATTTTTCCATATGAAGAGTTCTGGCAGTCCTGCCATAAAATGGGGACTGTTTACATTTGTACCAGAACGGATGGAAAAAATGAATTCGAAGAGCTGGCGGCCCGCCTGGGACAGAGCCGGGTCAGCTTTCTGGTACAGCAAAAGACCGGACAGGCAGCGGTGGAAGGCGGATGCATTTATGCGGAAGATATCTGCGGCGCGGCTTGTTTTCATACGGATGGGGAGGAAGAGGATGGATAAAATTCGTGATTATCTGAGAGGAAGCAGTGCGCTTTTATCGGATGCAGCCATAATCTGTCTCTTTTTTTATATGATTCCCACTTGTACGCAGATCCGTATTGTATCGGTTGCCGTGCCGGTGTGGGCCGGATTTATCCTGGTGCTTATGGGGGCAGATTATTTGCTTGCGGGGGCCGGAATTTCCTTTAATCTATATCTGATCTTAAATGGAGCCGGGATTTTGGCAGGAACGTATTTTACGGTCACCCGTTCCTTCTGCTCTGATGGATTCCCGATGTTTCACGCATTTTTGGCCTGCGCCGTGGCTGGGGTGGGAGCGCATGGAGCGGCGGCGGCCTGGCGCCTTCCGTCGGCAAACAGCCTTTTAAGGTATGTGGACGGCCTGGTGATTCTGCTGGCATTTTACCTGTATGCGGCATTCTCCACCCGGCTCGAACCGGGACAGGATGTTTTGATACTATCTTTATCAGCCATTATCTTGAATCTGATCTCTGTGAACCAGATTCGGACGAGGGAAGAGGGGGTGTCCGTAATCCAGGGATCGGGAACGGGAGGAAAGCTGGTTCTGGCCGCGGCTGCGGCCGGAATTGCGGCGGTTACAGGCATGGTGACCGGAGCGGCTTCCGGGCAGGTACACAGCGCTGTGGACCTGTTACTGGCGGCGGTAAAAGGCGTGGGAAAGGTTCTGGCCCTGATACTGGGGGCAGTCGGACTGGTTCTGGGAACGCTCCTTAACTTTTTAGCCGGACTTTTGCCTGATGCGCCTCAGGAAGCAGGAGAAACGGTAAAAACGGTAATACAGGAAGAGGCAAAAGAAGCGGCGGAAACTGCAGTCTGGAGAATCCCGGGCTGGGTTATGGCTATGGTTTTGGCTCTGGCTTTGGCGCTGACGGTGTGTTATATTTTATACCATTTCCGGAATGCAAGAATAAAACGGTCCAAACGGGAATCGCCCGGAAGGACGGTGGTGAAAAAAAGCAATTTTTGGCCTGCTCTGTCCGGAGGGTGCAGAAAAATATGGGAGTCGGCCAGGTTTGAATGGCTCAGTCATTTGTACAGAAAGACGCCGGAAGGCCTGTTTGTCCGGGTGGAAAAGATTGGAAAGAGAAGAAAAAATCCCAGGCGGAAAAATGAAAGCCCGGGTGAATATCTGAGGAGAATCGCCGGATGTCTCCGCGCAGAAGAGGCTGACGGCAAGAGGATGGCAGACAGGGAAGAATGGGCGGGCGCGCTGGAAGGGCTGGCTGGGGATCTGGACCGGATTTATTATGGGTTCGAACAAAAAACAGTAGAGAGCCGGGAGACCGGCCGGTATGTAAAAGCGGTGCAGGAACTGGAAAAATGGTAACAGCTCAGCCGGTTAATCATCTTGATTCGAAAAAAGCGGTATGTTATGATTAAAAAATGGATTTAAGAGAATTTCGACATGGGAAGGAAAGAAATAATGACAGAAACATCCATAATAAACAGCAGCAACATCAGCGGAATGCTGCAAAGGACGCTGAACCAGGTGGAACCCAGGCTGGTGGATCATGGCAAAAGAGTTGCATTTCTGGTATCCAGGATGTTGGATGTACAGGGAGATTGGGGCGGCAGGGATAAGCAGGATATCTGTTTCCTCTCCCTGCTTCATGATGTTGGGGCTTATAAAACAGAAGAAATTGAGAAGATGATACAGTTTGAATCGGAAAATATCTGGGGACATTCCATTTACGGATATCTGTTTTTATATTATCTGTCTCCGCTGCAGAAATGGGCGGATGCCGTGCTGCTCCATCATGTGAGCGCAAAAAAGCTGGATGGGTTCACTTCACAAAATAAGGAACTGGCTCAGATTTTAAATCTTGCTGACCGCGTGGACATGTTTTTCTGTGAATATGGGGCGCACCGGGAAAAATTATACGCTTATTTGAATGAGGCCCGGGGCGGGCGGTTCCTGGATCCTGTTGTGGATTTGTTTTTTGAAGCGGAAAAACGGTATGACCTGCTGGAACGTCTGGACAGGGGAATTGGTTTCCAGGATGTGCTGGAATATGTGGATATGAAAATGGAAGAGGTGGACGAGTATTTGAAGATGATGACATTTGCCATCGACTTCAGAAGCTGCCACACGGTGACGCATACCATAACCACCACCAATATCAGCTATCTGGTGGCGAAGCTCATGGGGCTTAATGATGAACAGGTCCGTCATGTATATTACGGAGCCATGCTTCATGATCTTGGAAAGATCGGCGTACCGGTGGAGATATTAGAATTTCCGGGGAGGCTGAGCAATCAGGCCATGGCCATTATGAGAACTCATGTGGATATTACGGAGAAAATATTGGGCGGCGACGTGGATGAGGTGACAACCCGGATCGCCCTTAGGCATCATGAAAAGCTGAACGGTTCCGGTTATCCTAAAAAGCTGTGTGCAGAGCAGCTCACCATGGAAGAACGGATTGTGGCGGTGGCGGATATTGTCAGCGCCCTGTTGGGAACCAGGAGCTATAAAGAAGCCTATTCCAGTGATAAAGTGATCTCCATCATCACACAGCAGGCCGAACAGGGGCTTTTAGATAAGGATGTGGTGGGGACGATCGTTGTGCATTTTGAAGAAATACTGGGCGAGGTCAGAAGGCTTTGCAGCCCGATTTTAAAAATATATAACGGTTTAAACAGTGAATATGAACGCCTGATTTTACAATTTCAGCAGTAATTCAATAATAAGTTCTGTAATAGTATAAAAATTTCTTTTACATATGATAGAAATTACTGTATAATAAAAAAGTATGTGCAATACAAACGAAATTAAAATAGAATGGTGGAGTTGCAATGGAACGCAGAGTAGGAACTATTTCAAGAGGAATTCGTTGTCCGATTATCCGGGAAGGTGACCCGTTGGCCGATATCGTGGTATCCAGTGTTTTGGAAGCGGCAGAAAGCGAAGGCTTTGAGCTGAGGGACAGGGATGTTATTTCAGTTACCGAGTCAATTGTGGCGAGAGCGCAGGGAAATTATGCCTCCGTGGAAGCGATTGCTGAAGATGTAAAGGAGAAGTTAGGCGGAGAGACCATCGGCGTTATCTTCCCGATTCTTTCCAGAAACCGTTTTGCTGTCTGTCTCAGAGGCATTGCCATGGGAGCCAAAAAAGTTGTGCTCATGCTCAGCTATCCCAGCGATGAGGTGGGCAATTCACTGGTGTCTCTGGATCAGTTAGACGACGCGGGGATTAATCCGTACAGCGATGTGCTGACACTGGAGCAGTACCGTAAATTGTTCGGTGAAAACAAGCATCCTTTTACAGGAGTCGATTATGTGGAGTATTACAGCAGCCTGATCCGGGAAGCCGGAGCGGAGGTTACCGTGATATTTGCCAATAATCCCAAGGAGATTCTGAACTATACAAAGAATGTGCTGAACTGTGACATACATACCAGATTCCGGACAAAACGCATTTTAAAGGATGCGGGAGCAGAACGGGTATGCGGGCTGGACGACATTCTGACGGCTCCGGTTGACGGAAGCGGATTTAATGAAAGATACGGCCTTCTTGGCTCCAATAAATCAACAGAAGAAACGATTAAATTATTCCCACAGGAATGCACGGATTTCGTGCTGGATATCCAGAAACAGATTCTTGATAAGACAGGAAAGCATGTGGAAGTCATGGTTTACGGTGACGGAGCGTTTAAAGACCCGGTGGGCAAGATCTGGGAACTGGCTGACCCATGTGTATCCCCTGCTTATACGCCGGGACTGGAAGGGACGCCAAATGAGGTGAAATTAAAATATCTGGCGGACAACGATTTCAAGGATTTAACAGGGGAGGCGCTGAAAGAGGCGATTTCCAAGAGAATCCAGGAAAAGAACGAAAACCTGGTAGGCGATATGGCGGCTCAGGGCACGACACCCAGAAGGCTGACGGATCTGATCGGTTCCCTGTGTGATTTAACCAGCGGCTCAGGAGATAAAGGAACTCCGGTCATTCTGGTTCAGGGATATTTTGATAATTTTACAAATTAGTAGTTTGGATGTGATACTATAAGGCTGTTGCAGATTTTGCGGCAGCCTTATGTATGCATTTGGTACGGAAAGAGAAAGGTGGAGAAGTTGAAATGAAGAAAGAAGGCGGTCAAAACCAGGCGCCTGGCGGCGAGGCCAGGGGGAGTTTTTCCGGTAAACTGGGATATATCATGGCGGTTGCCGGGTCAGCGGTGGGGCTGGGCAACATCTGGAGGTTTCCCTATCTGGCGGCAAAATACGGAGGAGGGATATTCCTCTTGGTATATCTGATTCTGGTGGTAACATTCGGTTATGCCCTGATTGTTTCGGAAACGGCCCTGGGCCGTATGACTGGGAAAAGCCCGGTGGGCGCATTTACAACCTTTGGAAAGGGGAAAATGTTCCGGTTCGGCGGCTGGATCAATGCGGTGATCCCCATGGTGATTGTGCCGTATTACTGTGTGATCGGCGGCTGGGTGGCTAAATACCTGTTTGAATATATGAGGGGCGGCTCAGTTTATCTGGCGGCCGACGGATATTTTGATTCGTTTATCACCAATTCGGCAAGCGTGGAATTGTGGTTTGTTGTATTTGGCATTGCCGTATTTTTAGTGATCGTGGCAGGAGTGGAGCAGGGGGTTGAAAAAGTATCCAAGACGATGATGCCCCTTTTGGTGATCCTGGCCTTTTTTGTGGCCGGATATTCCGTTACCCGTCCGGGAGCCATGGAAGGGGTTAAGTATTTTTTAATTCCAAACTTTAAGAATTTTTCTTTTATGACAGTAGTTGCTGCCATGGGGCAGATGTTTTATTCCCTGTCCATTGCCATGGGCGTGCTCTATACTTATGGTTCTTATATTAAAAAGGATGTGGACATTGAAAAGTCCACAAAACAGATTGAGATTTTCGATACGATGATCGCTCTTTTGGCGGGGCTTATGATCATTCCCGCGGTATTTGCGTTTTCCGGCGGGGATTCGGCAACTCTGAAGGCGGGACCGTCTTTGATGTTCATCACCATTCCTAAGGTATTTGCCAGCATGGGCATGGGGAATCTGATCGGTTTGGTATTTTTCCTGATGGTTTTATTTGCGGCCCTGACCAGCGCCATTTCCCTGATGGAAACCAGCGTTTCCACCATTGTGGATCAGACCGGATGGAACCGGAAAACCTGCAGCCTGATCATGGCGGCTGTGATGTTTTTGATCGGTACGGCCTGTGCGTTTGGTTTTGGTATCTGGAGTTTCATCCAGCCGCTTAAAATGAGCATACTGGATTTTCTGGACTTTTTGAGCAATTCCGTGATGATGCCTGTTGCGGCGTTCTGTACCTGCATATTGATTGTGAGAGTGGTTGGGTTTAAAGCGATTTCGAAGGAAGTCAAGATTTCTTCAGAGTTTAAGAGAGAGAGAATCTATGGTTATCTTGTAAAATATGTGGCTCCTTTGTGTATTTTGCTGATTCTGATCAGTTCCATTGCCAATGCGTTCGGATGGATTCATTTATAGGATGTAATAAAAGAAATACAGCCCTCCTTGTTTTTTCGGATTGTTGTGATAAACTAATCGTAACAAAACCATAAAAGCGGAAATGGGGTGAACCTGTATGGGTGAAAATGAGATTTGGGCGGCTGTCTGCGTTAGTTTGGCGGCTGTCTTCTGTCTGCTGGGGATCGTGTTTGCCCTCAGCGGAGAAAAAGGGGCTATGCTGGTCAGTGGTTTTAATACCCTTTCCAAAGAGGAGAGGGAAAAGTATGACCGGAAGCAAATCAGCCTTGACATGAGAAATTCCCTCTTTTTATGGAGCGGGATTTTAGGGGCGGGAGCGGTATGTTCCATAATATTCCATTGGGGAATGGCTGCGGCTGCCCTTTTGATCTGGCTTGTATTGTTTTTCAGGGATGTACATCTTGATGCCCATAAAGCGTTTGAAAAGTACAAGAAGTGAGCGAAACGATGCTGATCAGAGTGTCTGTAAGGGAAATGCAGGATAAAAGGTGAGTTGAATGAAATTGATGCGAAAAAAGATCTGGATCATCAGCATGGCCGCTGGGGCCGTGCTGATTCTGCTGGCCGTTTTGGGAATTGGGATTCTTACAAAAAAGATAAAACCCAATCTCTGGCTGTCCGGAGCTTACCAAGTACGGGGAGTGGATGTATCTCATTATCAGGGTGAAATTGACTGGAATGCGCTGAGCGGACAGGGAATCCAATTTGCCTTTATCAAAGCTTCGGAAGGAAGCGGCCATGTGGATGAGAATTTTGCTGGGAATTGGGAAAATGTGAAGGAGACGGGGATATACTCAGGGGCGTATCATTTTTTCAGCTTTGACAGCCCCGGCGATTCCCAGGCGGATCTTTTCATCAGTACGGTTCCTAAGGAAGAGGGAAGGCTGGCGCCGGCGGCGGACGTTGAGTTTTACGGAGATAAAAAGGTGAACCGGCCTGATCCGCAGCAGGTCCGGCAGCAGCTTGATATTTTCTTAAAACGGCTGGAAGACCACTATGGAGTTAAGCCGGTCATTTATACCACCATGACCGTATATGATTCTTATATTAAGGGTTATTATGAAGAATATCCCCTATGGATCCGCAACGTCTATTATTCTCCCGATTTTGACATGAAAGGGGATTGGACGTTCTGGCAGTATTCGGATACGGAGAAGCTGGACGGATACCAGGGGCAGGAACCCTATATTGATCTGAACGTTTTTAAGGGATCGGTGGAAGACTTAGAGGTTTTTTTGCAGGAATAGGCGGTTAGCTGCATTCTGAGCTTTTGGCTTGAGAGGGGAAAAATCCAGATGTTTTAGTGAGTTTGTCCATTCAAAATAATCTTCTTCATCGCACCTATTATGAAGAAGATTATTTTCTTGTCCATTGTATTTTTATAGATTCCCATGTCATCCTGCCATCTATATATTCATCATCAATTACATGATTACAATACTCGGAAAGATAAATACAATCTAGTCTTTTTCCGTGAGTATCGTATAAGCTGTAAGGATAAAGAAATAACTTGTCACATGAAGCATCATCCATTTTGATACATTCCTCAGCAAGATAACCTTCTTCCATTAACAATTTTTCTCCTGCACTCCAAGAAAGACCTTGAAGAATATCCAATATAATCATTATTTCTCCTTGGCAAATTCTCAATTTTCAGTTTGATAAACTGGAAATTGAGGAATGCTTTTATTCTGCTTCTTCCCACTTTAAATTAGGATACAACTCTCCAGTTTCGGCAAAATGCAGGACACATTCTGCTGCCAAGTCTAAATTATCTAACGCATTTCGCTTTAGAACTGGCGTTTGCCTTCCAATATTTACAGGTGCATCCTCTTGGGAGTCCTCCTCACCGTATTCATCCAAAGCCAAAAACGCATCTGCAATCTGATTGTTGCGAATATTGAAAATCAGTTTACTTACTGCTTCTTGAGTGACCGGCTGCTCATCATCATTAAGAAAATGGATGGCAAGGTTATCCATACTTATTGCCTCCTTAAAAAATTTTGATTTTTGTTACCCAAAAGCCGTCAGGAAAAATAAAAGGTAGAATACCTTAGCAAATTGGAATTGTTAAAATTACTTTTTATATTTTTTCTCAATCACCAACGAATAAACTGCCATAAAAACAATGGTTTCCACTACAATTCCTGCAACGGAGATAACTATCCATTTGGAATGTCCTGTAAGCAAAGGAAGTCCGAGCAGAATAAATACAATGCCATGTGCAACATAGAGCTTAGACATTGCATGATTATACTTTCTTATATCCGTCACCTCAAACATTCTCTTATGTCCCCAAAATCTGATTGCTTTTTTTGAAAACCATATGTATACGGCTAAACATAAATAAATAACGGCCCAAATGCATATTATGACAAAAAAGAACATATTATTTTTCACTCAGATACCTCCAATTTATTCCTAAATTCATATAACCCTTATCTTCTGAATATATGAATTGCCGGAAGTTCGTCCGTCAGGAGTTTCAAGGTCTCTTCCGTCCCTTGTTCTACCAGCCGCTGGTACTGATCCTCCCGCAAAGGCACCGCCCATAGCAGATTTACCGGTTCCTCCATAAAGTTCTTATAAACCGGGGCGGATATCTCCGGGATCAGGCGGGAGTTTAGCAGCCACACGGCCGAATACCCTTCCAGCGCTTTGCATGGAACGGTGTGCCCATGACCCAGCCAAGTGATTTCCCGCCAGGGATATGACGCCAGAGAGGACAGAAAAGAGTACATCCGCATCTGTTCCTCCGCCCCGCAGCCAGATGAGGCGAAGCCCAGCTCGATCCTTCGGAACTTTTCGGTTTCCTTCTGGTAATACTGTTCAATTTTGGGCAGGGGCACCATGCTGACGCCTGCCGTGATCCCGTAGCAGATCCCGTCCTTTTCTCCGGTCACCAAGGCTCTGGGTGGAAACTTCTTCCCGTCGATGCCATAATACTTCTGATGCGGACCGAAGAATTCCTCCAGAATTTCCAAATGCATTTCCTGCACCTGACCCCAGTAGTCCTTCTCAAAAAAGTCCCAGAATTTTATGCTTTTAGCTACCCGCGCCTCCAACGTCTCAAGAGTCTGTTTCAGCCCCCAGGCAAATGGGCCGGTGCCCTTGGCATAAATGGAATAGCCGCAAAAATCATTGTATCCTGCCCAGCCGGGGATTAGGCATATGAGCCTCCCGTCTGACAAAAGGGCTGCGCCGTCCCCCTCCTCCAGCCATACAATTTCCAGAGAATCCTTGTTCAGATGAATACCCGACGGATCATGGGCAACATATTCGGATGGCATAGAAGGAGCCCTGCCGTCCTCCATGGCCTTCCTGTCAATTTCATCCCCAGCCGGAGCTGTGTTGCAGATCCAGCACTCCCTCATGTAGGCGCGTTCGGAATTGGGGTAAAACCAGAGATAAAAATAACAATTTTGGTCTGTTTCTTCTACAAATGCCTGGATATCACATACGGGAGACCAGGTTTCCAGTAAAATATTAGATTCGCTCATTCTTTCCTCCATTCATGTTTTTTCCATCCATGTTTCATTGTTTCGTCAGCGAGTTCCTCATCCATTTTATTTTGTTCTATTCCGGTTTGCTCACCCCAACAAAATAAAATACGATTATATGGTCAGGAAAATACTTTCTCCAAAATTGATAGCTGCACCAAAATCTTCTAATGTTATGAAGGTTAAACTAGCACTATAAACTTCGATATTCTCAAACCAATCCTCTGGCAAACGCTCACCCAGTTTTGAACTAAAATAATCAGATACCTTATCTTTACATAACGTCAACCATTCCAAGTAATTTGTCAATATAGGGGCAACTTCTATCCGGTCTAACTTTTTACAAATATTAATATCACACTCAGACTTTTCAAGTTCAAAATCAAATATTTTAACTGAAGCAGTTGGGTGATAGTAAATAAACCTGCCATCTTCATCAAATTTTTCCAGTAATAATTCTTTCATTATTTGCCTCGTTTAATTCCGAGTTGTATCAAAGTCCACAATACATCATTCGTTTTTTTTATTCTACCATAATTCCTGGAATGTGGAAATAGTGTGTTTTCCGATCGGATTTCCAGGAGCGGCAGTGCGGAGGAACGGGCCGGATTTTTCCAGCGGATTTATGCTTCTCTATTGGAACCGCTTAAATACGGCGCCTTATTTATTTACTAAAACGCATATTGCAGAAGGAAAAATGATGGGTGAAAAAATATGGACTTCCAAAGAAAAATAGGTCTTAATTGTTTTTGATCTTCAATTTGTATGAAATAGACAAAATCAGACTTGTATAATTGGTAATAATTTTGAGAAAAAGTTGTTGCATTTGAAAATCGGACGTAGTAATATGTAATTATCAACTTAACATATTAACCTATTAACTAGTTATTATAGAAATGAAAAGGAGGTAGGAATAAAAAAGAAACTGCCTGCCGGTTGAAGTTTGGTTCCTGATTTGATACTATTACTTTATCTATTAACATATTAAGTACATAAAGGAGAGAACGGGTATGGCAATTCCAAAATATCAGCAGATAAAACAGACATTATTATATGAGATTAAGAACGGTAAATTTTTGCCGGGAGACAAGTTTTACAGTGAAGCGGATTTAAAGAGCAAGTTTAATGTCAGCAGCATTACGGCAGTGAAGGCGCTGCAGTGTCTGACCAACGAAGGATATCTGGTCAGATATCAGGGAAAGGGCACTTACGTATCGAAGGCGAAACGGGGAAAGATCGTGAAGTTTTCCGACCGTGAAAAGTATCAGAACGGACAGGAGAAGACGGAAATCATATCCATTCAGATGATTACGGATGGTAAGATCGCCTCGGAACTGAACATTTCTTCAAACGAACCATTTTATCATATCAAGAGGGTGCGGTTTGTGGATGATCAGCCGATTTTGGTGCAGAACAGTTACATTATCCGGGAATTTATCCGGCCGGAGGATGTGGAACATCCGGAACGCTTTACTTCCATCTACACAAAGATACGCCAGGATTACGGGATTGACCTGTTCCAGGCGGATTCCAAGGAGATCACGGAAATCGTGTATCCGACGCCGGAGGAAGAGCGGAAGCTTTTAGGGCTTTTGGGGGATGCGCCGTCTGCATTTACAAAGAGATACACTTATCTTTTTGACGGAAGAACGATTGAGTATATTGAGATGTATAAACGCTGGGATTATTTCAGCATTGAAATTGAGCCGATTTAACAGGCAGAATGGAAAACGGAGGAAAGTATGGAAATCTTGATTGTTTCCCATCGTGGAATCGCAAGCGGAATTAAGAGTACGGTGGATATGGTTCTTGGCAACAGCAGCCATATAAAGACGATTGAACTGACAGAAGAAGGCGTGGACATCTATGTGAAGGAACTGGAAAGCTATCTGACCGCATGGCTGACAGAAGGAAAACAGGGAATAATATTTGCAGATATCAAAGGCGGAACCCCATTTAACCAGGCGGAGCTTCTTTTAAATAAACATCAGTTGAAGAACAGGGCAAAGGTGATCAGCGGCGTGAATCTGCCGATGATCGTGGACGCCAGCTTTCGGGAACTGGATGTGAACCGTTTCGAAGAACTGGAAGAATTGATTGGCAACGGCAGAGAAGGGATCAGCTGCAGCGAACTCAGCGTGCAGACCGATTCTTCAGACGATGAATAAGGAGTGTAGATGAGATGGAATTTCAATGGTGGCAGATATTATTATTGACTTTATATGCAGGTTTTGCATTTTATGACGGCAACAATACGACTTTTGGTTTCGTAAAACCATCCATGGCCGGTTTTATGGCAGGACTGATTCTGGGAGACATTAAAACAGGATTATTTGTAGGAGGAACCTTAAACCTTCTGGTGCTGGGCGTCGGCAATTTCGGCGGCGCTTCCATTCCGGACTACATGACAGGCGCGCTCTTAGGAACCGCTTTCGCAATCCAGAGCGGCGAACCGGAATTAGGCGTGACACTGGCAATTCCCATCGGGCTTTTGATGATCCAGCTGGATATCCTGGCCCGGTTCAGCAACACGTTCTTCCAGCACAGGGCTGAAAAATACGTGTCGGAAGGAAAATTCGACAAGGCGGCTAATATGAACCTTTTGGGTCTGATCCCTCAGTCCCTGTCCAGAATGCTTCCGGTTTTCGTAGCTTTGATCTTCGGCTCCACCTTTGTCCAGCTTGTTGTGGACAACATTCCGATTTGGCTGATGAGCGGACTTAAAACAGCAGGTGGTATTCTTCCTGCCCTCGGTGTTGCAATCCTTCTCCGGTATCTGCCGGTGAGCAAAAATATTCCTTATCTGATTATTGGTTTTGTGCTGGCAGCCTATCTGAAGGTTCCGGTGCTGGGCGTAGCTTTGATTGGCGTAGCCTTAGCGATTCTGGTGTTCCAGAATGATAAAGAGGATCAGCCGCAGGCAGCGGAAAGTTCGGTTATGAATGCAGGAGGTATGGGTGATGAGTAAGAATATAGATATGTCGGGAGTGAAAAAACAGACGTTCTGGAGATGGTATTTTATAGGCGGCGCAGGCTGGAACTATGAGAAAATGCAGGGCCTCGGATACTATTACAGCATGCTTCCGGCAGTTAAAAAATGCTATGAGAACGAAGAAGACAAGAAAACTGCTGCTATGACGGAACTTCAGTTTTTCAACACCAACAATACGATGGCTCCCATCATCATGGGTGTGGACAATGCGATACAGGAAGAAAAAGGGATCGATGCTATTGATACGGTAGCATCTTTAAAAACCGGTATGATGGGGCCTCTGGCCGGAATCGGCGATACCCTGTTCCATGTAATTCCATCCACGATTATCGGTTCCATCGCCTCCTATATGGCATTAGAAGGAAGCCCTGCGGCTTTAATCCTCTGGATTCTGTTCGGATTCCTGCGCCTTGGTTTTATGAGAAGCTTTTTCTCCATGGGATACAGGGAAGGCGCTAAGGTTGTGAGTGAACTTGGAAACCGTTTAAAGAAGATTACAAAAGCGGCCAATGTGCTGGGCATCATGGTAATCGGGGCATTGGTTCCATCAGTAGTCAACGCCAAATTTGCCTATGTGTTTAACATGGGAGAAGTTACGAAATCAGTTCAGGAACTGGCCGACCAGATCATGCCTGCACTGGCTCCTGCGCTGGTAGTATTTTTTACCTACTGGATGCTGGGAAGAAAGAAAATGAATTCTACCAGAGTCACATTTCTTTTGGTACTTGTTGGAATTTTAGCATATAATTTGAAAATATTTAGTTAAGGAGGATTTGAATAATGAAGGGATTTGTACATATCAGAATTGATGACCGTTTAATCCATGGACAGGTAGCCACACGCTGGTCAACCGGTTTGAGAGTGAACCGTATTATGGTAATTGATGATAAGGTGGCGGCAAATGACGATGAAAAGACAATTTTGCGCATGGCTGCTCCGGCAGGAGTGAATACTTCCATTCTGCCCTTTGAAAAAGCGGTCGCCAACATTAAAAATGGAAATTACGACGGACAGAGGGTTATGCTGATCGTGAAAACACCGGAAATCCTGGTTCGCATGATGAAAGAGGGCGTGAATCTTCTTCCGGTTAACATCGGCAATCTTTCCAACCGTCCGGGAACCACCCAGTATAAGAAATCTGTCAGCATGACGCCTGCGGAGAGGGAAGCCGTGGACCAGCTTCTGGCAGCAGGAATCAGAGTAACGGCCCAGATGGTGCCGGATGATCCTGAAACGAGTATTGAAGCATTTTTGAAATAAGTTACGCAATATGGAAAGCTGCGTAACGCAGTATATGCGTAACGCAGTATTTGCGCAAAAATGCTCTGGCATGGAAGGATTAGTATGAATTTAGAGAGAAATAAACAAATATTGCTGGAAAAATCCCAGCTTGTGGATGAGGATCTGGTTCAAGGGGAGCTGGACTGGATCTGTGAGAAGCTGGAGATCAACAGGAAGCGGTTCGGGGAGAATTTTCCTTCCGCATGTTCGGAACAGGGGCGTTACCGGATTAAGGGAAATGACGACTGGACCAATGGATTCTGGACGGGGATGCTGTGGATGGCTTATCTGCATACCGGTGAAAATAAGTTCAAAGAGCTGGCCTTCGCCAATGTGGAAAGCTTTCGGAAACGCCTTCGGGATCATTTTGTGCTGGATCACCATGATATCGGTTTTCTCTACAGCCCATCGGCAGTTGCCGGATACCGGATTACCAGGGATGAGAAGATCGGGGAACTGATCATTCAGGCGGCGGACTGCCTGGCCGGGCGTTTTCAGAAAAAAGGTGGTTTCATCCAGGCGTGGGGAGCGCTGGATTGTGACCGGGAATACCGATTGATTATCGATTCCCTTTTGAACCTGCCTCTGCTTTATGAAGCGTACGGCATGACCGGAAATCTCTGTTATAAAGAAATCGGGGACACTCATTATGACCGGGTGCTGCACAATATTGTGAGGCCGGATTATTCCACCTATCATACATTTTACTTCGATCCGGCGACCGGGCTTCCATCTCACGGGGCGACTCATCAGGGCTTTAAGGATGATTCCTGCTGGGCCAGGGGCCAGGCGTGGGCGATTCTGGGAATTCCCCTTCACGTGAGAAAAACGGAGGAAATGGGGGAACGGGAATGTTACGGCAGGATTACAGACTATTTCCTAAGCCGTCTTTCTGAGGAAGGAATCCCTTATTGGGATCTGATATTTACGGAAAATGACCTGCAGCCCTATGACAGTTCTGCGCTGGCCATTGCCGCCTGCGGCCTTATGGAAGCGGAAGGCGCGGGATATTATGAACAGGCTGGAGCGCTGGCCAAGGGGATGACGGCGGTTCTGGCCGAAAACTGCACTTCAAGGAATAAAGACGCAGAAGGAATCCTTCTTCATGGCGTCTATGCATTTGCAGAAGGAAAAGGGATCAACCAGGCCAATCTTTGGGGAGATTATTACTATATGGAAGCCTTGATGAGGCTGAAAAAACCGGGTTGGGAGACGTTTTGGTAAGAGAGGAAAAGACATGAGTTCATTTGAGATAGGCAGAGAGTTTCTTTTAGACGGGAAACCGGTTAAGATTTTATCGGGAGCTGTACATTATTTCCGGATTGTGCCGGAATATTGGGAGGACTGTCTGTATCATTTAAAAGCCCTTGGATGCAACACGGTGGAAACTTATATCCCCTGGAATCTGCATGAGAAAGAGGAAGGGAGCTTTGATTTTAAGGGAATAAAAGATGTGGGAGCGTTCCTTCGCCTGGCGCAGAAGATGGGCTTATACGCGATCGTCCGTCCCTCTCCGTATATCTGTGCGGAATGGGAATTCGGCGGCCTGCCTGCCTGGCTGCTCCGGTATGAGGGCATGAAGGTGAGAACCAACACTCCCTTATTCCTGGAAAAAGTGGAGAACTACTACAAAGCCCTGTTTCAAGTTCTCAACCCTTTGCAGATCACCAAAGGCGGCCCGGTCCTGATGATGCAGGTGGAAAATGAATACGGTTCCTTTGGAAATGACAAAGAGTATTTGAGACAGATCAAGCGGTTGATGCTGGAACAGGGGGTGGAAGTGCCTCTGTTTACCTCCGACGGTTCCTGGATGCAGGCTTTGGAAGCAGGAAGCCTGGTGGATGAAGATGTATTTGTAACGGCCAACTTCGGATCACGGTCTGATGAAAATCTGGATATGCTGGAGGCATTTTTTAAAAAGCATAACAAACAGTGGCCCCTCATGTGCATGGAATTCTGGGATGGCTGGTTTAACCGGTGGGGTGAGCCTATTGTGGAGAGAGAGGCGGATGAACTTGCCCGGGAGGCGGAATCGCTGCTGAAACGGGCCAGCATGAATCTGTATATGTTCCAGGGCGGCACCAATTTCGGATTTATGAACGGATGTTCGGCCAGGGATCATTTGGATCTGCCCCAGGTCACTTCCTATGATTATGGCGCGCCCATGACGGAATGGGGAGAAGCCGGAGAAAAGTTTGCGGCTTTGCAGCAGGCCATAAAGCGGGCGGTTCCTGAAGCATTTCAGGCAGAACCCAGAATCAGAAAGCAGATGGCTTATGGGGAAATTCCTGTAAAACGGAAGGTATCCCTGTTCGCTGCAGCGGATTCTCTGGCAAAAAAACAGCACAGTGAACATCCACTCACTATGGAAGAAGCGGGCAGCGGATATGGATATATGCTCTATCACAAAGAGGTGAAAGGCTATGACCAGAATGAAAAGATCAAAATCGTAGAAGCCGCCGACCGGGTACAGCTTTTCGTAAACCACAGATGGTCGGCCACCCAGTATCAGGAAACATTGGGAAAAGATCTGGAAGTATATCTGGAAAAACAAAATTCCATCGATATCCTGGTGGAGAACATGGGCAGGGTCAATTACGGCTACAAACTGGTGGCGCCTACGCAGAAAAAGGGAATCCGGTCAGGCGTCCGGGTGGACATCCATTTTGAAAGCGGCTGGGATCAATATGCCCTGGATTTTGCCAATATAGAAAACCTGGACTTTTCAAAGGGATGGGAAGAAGGGGTTCCCGCCTTTTATGAGTTTGAATGGGAAGCAGAGGAATGTGCGGATACATTTTTGGACTGCAGCCGGCTGGGAAAAGGCGTGGCCTTTGTAAATGGATTCCATCTGGGACGTTACTGGTCGGAAGGGCCCATCTGCTATCTGTACATACCGGGGCCGCTGCTGAAAAAGGGGAAGAACAGGATTGTGGTCTTTGAAACGGAAGGGGTGGCTGTGGAGAAGATTGAGTTGAAGGGGGAGGCTGTTTATAGAAGTTAGAGGCATTTAGTTGTGAAGGTAACGCAGGAAAGCGGTGCGAGGCGGAGAGCGGAAGGCTGGTTTTCTCAGGCCGAGGTAATTAAATGCGGTTTTACAACAGGTAGTTTTGACATCAAATTTTAACATTAAACCCCACATTAAACCCCGCATTAAACCCCGAAGGCATTTTCGAAAATGCCTTCGGGGTTTAATGTTAATTCCCACGTCATTTACATCAAATCTCCATGTCAATTCTTCTCCATGGCGTTACTCCTGCCAATACATTAATAAAGACAATCCCCCTAAATGGAATGAATACAGAAAAGGTTAAGAAAAACGTCATATCAGTTAAATTGACAATATCGATAATCGATGTTATCCTGAAGTCAGGAAACATCGATTATCGATATTAATTGTACGAGGGGTGGCGGCTAATGGCGAGAGAACAGTTTCAATCCCTGACGGAGCAGATGTATTATATCCTTCTGGCGTTGACGGAGGAACGGTGCGGCGTGGATATATCCCGGCAGGTGGGGGAGATTTCAGGGGACAGGATACAGATAGGGCCCGGCACTCTATATGCTCTTTTGGAGAAATTTAAGGTATCAGGAATGATTGCGGAGACGGCAATGGAGGGGCGGAAGCGGTTTTATAAGATAACTCCTTACGGACGCCGGGTTTTGAAAGAGGAATATGAGAGACTGAAAAAGCTGGTAGAGGAGGGAAAGCCCTATGTTGAATTATAAGATGTCACTTTGGAGTTTCCAGGCAGATCAACTGGAGGCATTTGCTGAATATTTGGAACAGCAGGCGAAGAAGGGCTGGTTTATTGACTGCAAAAAGGCGGATATCATACCGTTTCCTGTTTTCAGGCGGCGAAAACCAGGGAATAAACGGTATTCGGTTGTGATGATTCCTAATATTTCACAGTGGGATACGGACAATGACAGCCGTGTGGTGGAGTACCGCCAGATGTGTGAAGAATATGGCTGGGAATTTGTGGGCAGTTACAGGAAATTCCGGATTTTTTCATCGGAGAACCAGGATGCGGTTCCCATTGAAACAGATCCGAAGCTGTGGTTTGAAAATGTGGGGCGGGAACAGCTTACCAGAACCATTCCCTGCTATTTGGTTCTTCTTGTTCTGTTTGTGATCCAGAGCAGGAGCTTTACCAGAAATCCATCCTGGAACCTGGTAAATAATAATATGGTGGGAAGCTTTGCGGCTCAGATTCTGGCGGCAGTATCCATGGCGTTTTTAGCGGTGAAAAGTACCATCTGGTATGTGAGAACCCGGTCCAGATTAAATGCCGGGCGGCCGCTTAAAAAGGTGTCTTTGAAGAGCGTTAAGGTTTCTTCCGGCATTGTGATGGCCGCGATTCTGCTCATGATTGTTACCCTGTTCGGTACGGGGGGAAGCGTTAAAAAGCTGATATTGGGAGGAGTGATGTTTGCAGCGGTCATGGTGTCCATGGCTGTGTCCGGAGCCATTTTCCGGTTGGTTAAAAAGCGGGGAGAGGGATCGGATCAGGAGAATAATTTCGGTTATTTTGTGATCAGTTTTTTCAGTATATTATTGATGATAGGAATGTTAAATGTTGTTTTATTCAGGGTTTTTCCCGGAGGTCTAATAGAACGGGATGCGGTTTTTGAAGGTGAGACGGAGTTCCCTTTCGATCCGTCTGCATTCGGGTATGAATGGGACGACAGCCGCTATGCCAAAAACGATAGAAGTATTTTGGCCTCCCTTCAGAGCGGGGCGTATAAGAAGGCGGGAGAAGACGGGGAAAAAGGAAGGGTATCGATCAGCCTGTATACAGCCAGATACGACTGGGTTTATCATTGGCTCTATGAGGATATGAAAGATTACTATGGAAATGCATATGTGGTCACAGGGCCGGAGATATCACGGCCATGCGATTTGACCGTTGAATATTACAAGTATGAGATTCCGGATGCGCAGACTGATAAACGATTTATCTATGTTGTGCAGAAGGGAAGCCATATTTTGAAGCTGAATTTCGATAAAAAAGATGATAAAGAACTTGTCAGCCATGTGTTGGAACAGTTTGAGGAGTGGAACGGATAGGGGATTTTCTATTTGGCGGCTATGGAGGAAGGAAAAATGACAGGCTTTATCAGTGTTCATATGAACCTCCTGCTCCATCACGCCGGGATGGTTGCTGAAATACAGGAGTTAATTGTCAGGCAAGACTACAGAGGGCAGAAGGTTGGCAAAGAATTGATTGAAAGGGCAGGAGAGATGGCGGTGCAAAAGGGCTGCATGCAGATTGAAGTATGCTGCAGCCGGAAGCGGAGCCGGGCTCATCATTTTTATGAATCCTGTGGGATGAAGAACAGTCATTATAAATTCTGTATGCAGTTAAAATAATCATAAATGAGGTAAGACTATGAAAAAAATATTGGAAACAGACCGCCTTATACTGCGGGAAATGGAACAGACGGACTATGAAGCGTTGTGCCGAATGCTGCAGGACAGGGAAGTGATGTATGCTTATGAGCATTCATTTAGTGATGAAGAGGCCCATCAGTGGCTGGAACGCCAGATTCAGAGATACCGGGAATTTGGATATGGCCTTTGGGCGGTTGTGCTGAAGGTAGAAAACAGGATGGTTGGACAATGCGGTATAACCCGGCAGGATTGTGATGGAAAGCAGGTTTTGGAAGTTGGATATCTGTTTGAAAAGGCGTATTGGCACCGGGGATATGCAACGGAGGCAGCCATTGCATGTAAAGAATATGCCTTTGATCAATTGGGGGCGGATGAAGTTTATTCCATCATCAGGGATAATAATGTGGCTTCCCAGAAGGTGGCGGAAAGAAATGGGATGGAGTGCAGGGGAATGTTTGTAAAGCATTATTATAATATGGATATGCCCCATCTGATTTTTTCAGTAAAGCAAAAGGCAGTGCAGGATTAAATATATTTCCGATTGACAGATTAGCAGGTATTTGATAAGATGTGTTTAATTTATTGGAGAAATGGAGGGCATTTGATGTATTATTCAATTCGGTTAAGATAATTTACGACATTGCGGACAACCGTATGGCTGCGGTTTATTTGTTGTATTTATTTTACGAATTGCATGATGCATCCTATGCTCTTTTTCTGTGGAAAAATATTGCAGATGAAGACGTGGCGTGCGTTTTTGTCTGCATTTTTGTTTGGGAGGAAGAGAGTTTAATGTGCCGTGTATTGCGGCAGAATGCGAGGAAATATGACAGAAAATATAACACAAAATATGACACAAAATAAAAATTGGAAAAGTAAATTTTTTATGATTGCCGCAGGGCAGACCGTTTCTCTGATCGGCAGTTCGGTAGTGCAGTTTGCGCTGATCTGGTGGCTGGCCAGCGAGACTTCATCACCGCTTATGATGGCTATGTCCGGTATGGCGGCTTTTTTACCTCAGATATTCCTGGGGCCCTTTGCTGGGGTGTGGATTGACCGGTTAAAACGAAAATATGTGGTGATTGCCGCGGACTTATTCATCGGCGCCGCGGCCCTTATCTTTGCTGCAATCTTATGGTACGGACATCCGCCCTATTGGGCCGCATGTCTGATTCTGGGCGTTCGGGCGCTGGGCGGAGTTTTCCATACGCCTGCGATTCAATCCATCATCCCTCAGCTTGTGCCGGCGGATAAGCTGATGAAAGCCAATGGATGGAGCCAGTTCATGCAGTCCGGCGCGTTTATGCTGGGGCCGGTTTTGGGAGCTGCGATGTATGCGGCGTTTCCGCTTCCGGTAATTCTTATTACTGATTTTGCCGGAGCCGCTGTGGCCAGCATTACGGTGGCTGTTGTGAAAATTCCGGAACCGGTTCATGAAAAACGTCAGGTTCCTCATTTTGTCAAGGAAATGAAAGAGGGGATTGGGATATTTAGAAGGGACAGGGAACTGATGAAGCTGACCATAGCATCGACGGTTGCCATGGTATTTTATCTGCCGCTGTCCACTTATTATCCGCTGATGTCCAGCAGCTATTTTCATGGAAATGCCTGGCATGGCAGTATTGTGGAATTGTGCTATGCGATCGGCATGATGGTATCGGCAATCCTGTTCGGAAGTCTGGGAAAGTCTGATCATAAGATCAGGATTGTATATCTGGGTCTGGCCGGAATCGGAATTACATGTGTTGTCAGCGGCCTGCTGCCTCCTGCCATGTGGGCCTGGGTGATTTTTGCCGCAGTCTGTGTTTTTATGGGCGGATTCTCCAATGTTTATAACATTCCGTATATTGCTTATATGCAGGAAACGATTCCGGCCCAGGTTCAGGGCAGGGCATTTTCCCTGATCGGAAGTCTGATGTCCCTTGCTATGCCTGTAGGGCTTTTGGTATCCAGTCCGGTCGCCCAATTTTTCGGAGTGCCGGTATGGTTTTTGATTTCGGGGATTGGGATTCTTTTGACCGTCCTTATGTGCCGGATGACCCGCTGAGACCGTCTTCTCATCCGATATGCCGTTTTTTTACAGGCCATAAACGTTCTTGATTATTCAAACCATACGGTATAGAATAAAAGGATCGGGACAAATCTCCCACAAACTGTGACGCGCATCTGATGGAAAGCAATTTTCAAACACACTTTGGTGCAGGCAGCTTATCGTATCGCAGTTCAAGAAGTTCCGGCATGGAGGATTCTATGGATAAAGTGAGAAAACATATCATATTTTACGGCCGTGTCCAAGGTGTGGGATTCCGTTATACGGCCTGTTATCTGGCCCGGCCTTTGGGACTTACGGGGTGGGTGAAAAACTTATGGGACGGCAGCGTAGAGATGGAAGTACAGGGGCCAAACGAAGAGATCGAGATATTCCTTCACCGCCTCCAAAATGGCCGTTTCATACAGGTTGACCGAATGGATATACGGGAAATCCCCGCAGAGAAGGAACATGATTTTGTGGAAATATGGAATTAAACTGTAACAATTCAGACGGCTGGTCTTCTTGACCGAAAAGGCCGTCCGCCGTCTGTTACGTTAAACTGAAGGAGTACAGCTATGATGCCGAAAACGAATATGACAACCTTATGTTATCTGGAAAAGGATGACAGCTATCTGATGATGCACCGGGTAAAGAAAGTTCAGGATGTGAATAAGGATAAATGGATCGGGGTTGGAGGACATTTTGAAGAAGGGGAAAGCCCGGAAGAGTGTTTAAAACGGGAAGTGAAAGAGGAGACCGGACTGACCCTGACCGATTTCCGTTTCCGGGGAATCATCACATTTATCTCGGATAAATGGCAGCCGGAGTACATGTGCCTTTACACATCCAAGGGGTTCGAAGGGGAGATGACAGCCTGTTCGGAAGGAACCCTGGAATGGGTGAAAAAGGAGGATGTGCTGTCGTTAAATCTCTGGGAAGGGGATAAGATATTCTTTCAGCTTCTGAAAGAGGAGGCTCCGTTCTTCTCATTAAAATTGAGATATGAAGGGGACAGGCTTATGGAAGCCGTTCTGGATGGGAAAGAACTGGAACTTCTGGAAGAACTGGATGAGGAGGGCAATAAGACCGGGCGGGTGAGAGCGCGTTTTCTGATGCATATGGACGGAACTCCCCACGCCACCTCCCATATCTGGCTGATCCGCCCGAATCATAAAAGCGGATATGACATCCTGCTCCAGAAGCGCAGCGCCGGAAAGGATGCATTTCCGGGCTGTTACGACATCTCTTCGGCAGGCCATGTGCCGGCAGGCAGCGGGTATATGGAATCCGCTTTGAGGGAATTGAAGGAGGAACTGGGGATTTCAGCCTGTGAAGGGGATTTGGAATACATAGGGACCCATTCTGGAAAAGATGAGGCTGAATTTTATGGAAAACCATTTATCAATCATGAGATCAGCCATGTTTACCTTTATAAAAAACCGGTGGATATCAGCGGCCTGCGTCTTCAGAAGGAAGAGGTGGAATCGGTTATGTGGATGGATTTTAAAGAGTGCAGAATGGGAATGGAAGATGGAAGCTTAAACCACTGCCTCAGCGAGACGGAGATGGAACTGTTGGAACGGGTTTTAATGAAGGGCTGTTAAAGGATGGAAAAATAAAGCGGAGGGAAATGATGACATTACAGCAGATGAAGTATTTTATTACGGTGGCGGAATCCGGTTCCATCAGCGAGGCGGCCAAACGCCTGTATACGGCCCAGTCCAGCGTGTCCAGTGCCGTCAAGGAGGTGGAATCTTACTATGGAATCACCGCATTTCTGCGGGATACCAAAGGGGTGTGGCTGACCAAGGAAGGGGAAGAACTGCTGATTGAATTCAAAGGTGTGCTCCAGAGGCTGGAGTTTCTGGAAGAAAAATATGCCGGAAAAACTTATCACAGGCAGGGATTTTCGGTTTCCACCCAGCATCATATCTGCGGCATGGATTCCTTTATCTCCGTGGTGAGATCCATGGATGCGGAAGAATATAAATTCGGGTTTAACGAATGCAAGACGTCTGCGGTTCTGGAACGGGTGGAAAAAGGCATGGACGATATTGGAATCATTTTTTTCGCTGAGGAGAGCAAAGGCAGGATGGTTCAGGAGCTGCGCAACAGAAATCTGATCTTTAACCACATTTCCTATAAAAAGGCCCACGTTTACATCAGTGAAAAGCATCCTCTCGCCGGAAGAGAGAGCATTCGTGTGGAAGAACTCATGAAATATCCCTTTATTACCTATGACAGGGCGGCGGATGCGAATCCGGCTTATACGGAGATGATCGTTCCTTATTTCCGTCTGAAGAAGGTGATTGCCGTATCCGACAGGGCGGCAGCCTATTCCCTGATGAGGTGGGCGGACGGATTTGTGGTGGGAAGCGGTTACCATTCCTCCGACGCATATTATAAAGATATATTGTCCATACCGATCCATGATGGAATTAAACTGGAAGTGGGGTGGATTGTGAAAAATAAATTCGTGCTGACGGAGGCTGCGGAACAGTTTATCGGGCTGATTCGTCAAATTGAAACAAAACGATAGGTATTTATCGTAAAAAACGATGGATATCTATCGTTTTTTGGTGGATTCGATAAAAAACGGATCTGTGTTATCCTAGAATTATAAAAAGAAAAGGAGTGGCAGTATGGAAAAGTTAAAAACCGTAGTCCAAAAATATTGGAAAGTTTATGCTGCGGCAGTGGTGATCGCAGTGATCTGTGATTCCATCGGCACGATCAAATTCAATGTGGGAATCGGCACGCTGACATTGTTTCCAATGGTATTTGCAACAATTATAGGCGGGATGTTAGGGCCGGATGCATTCAGGCTTTTTAAAATGCCGGAGTCAAAACTGGGGGGAAGTCTAGTTCTGGTGGCATTGGCGCCGTTTATGGCGAAGATGGGCGTTTCGGCGGGAGCTAACCTGGCAAAGCTGGTTTCTGTGGGGCCGGCCCTCATTTTACAGGAATTCGGAAACCTGGGAACCATCTTCCTTTCCCTTCCGCTGGCGCTGCTTCTGGGACTGAAAAAAGAGGCTATCGGCGCCTGCTATTCGATCAACCGGGATTCCAATCTGGGGCTTACCACCGATATCTGCGGGCCGGATGCGGCGGAAACCAGAGGCACTTTTGCAGTTTATATCGTTGGTTCTGTAATCGGAACGGTTTTTATCGGCATTCTGGCCAGCCTTGTGGCTTCCTGGGATCTGCTTCATCCGCTGGCATTAGGCATGGCAAGCGGCGTGGGCAGCGGTTCCATGATGACCGCAGCCGCCGGCACTCTGGGTGAAGTTTATCCTCAGTATGCGGAAGATATCATGGTACTGGGAGGTGCCAGCGACATGCTGACCGGCATTACTGGAATCTATATGGGAACTTTCATCGGTCTGCCGGTTACAAGAAAACTATACGCATTCCTGGAACCGAAAATAAGCAAAAAAATGAACAGGGAGGGAAAATAAATGGTAAGGAAATATTTTCTTCAGCAGTTGGGACTGTTGTGTATGGTGTCGGTTATCATGATCCTGACCAATATAATCGGCTATAAAATGCCGCTGCTGGATTCAATTAAGGGAATTTTAGTGCTGTGTGCCATCGCTTTATTCGGCCTCACGCTCAGCAAATTCATGAGCCGCTTTATCCACCTGCCATCCATGATGTACGTTTCCCTGACCGGGCTTTTGCTGGCCTGCCCGCTGTCACCTGTTAAGGATACCATCATTCAGGTGACAAACCAGGTGGCGTTTATGGCTCCGGCAACCGCGCTGGGAGCATTTGCCGGAATATCTCTGGGCAAAGATTTAAAGGATTTTGCAAAAATGGGATGGAAGCTGGTGGTGATCACTCTGTTCGTAATCACCGGAACCTTTATTTTCTCAGCAATTGTGGCGGATCTTGTGCTCAGGGCGACAGGGGCAGTTTAGGAGGAAAAAAATATGGAAAAATGTGATATTTTGATAAGAAATTGTCAAATTTTGAAACCGGATATGAGCGTCTCAGAGGCCTGCAGCGTTGTAATAGACCATACTATGATCAAAAAGATCGGCGATGTCACTGAGATGGATCAGCAGTTTATCCCGTCGGAGGTGCTGGACGGAACCGGAAAACTTCTGATGCCGGGTTTCACGGACGGACATACCCACACCTGCCAGCAATTGCTGAGAGGGCGGGTTTCGGATGAATACCCCATGGTGTGGACCAGATTCCTGGTTCCATTTGAAAGCAATTTAAAGCCGGAGGATTCCTATGTCAGCGCCCAGTTGGCCTGTGTTGAAATGATTAAAAACGGAACGACTTCATTTGCGGATTCCGGCGGCGTACATATGGAACGGGTGGCGGACGCTGTGATCGAATCGGGAATGAGGGCGGCAATCGCCAAGTCCACCATGGATATGGGAAATGCCATTACCGGAGCGATGAAAGAAACTGCGGATGAAGCCATTGAGCACACAAAAGAACTGTACCGCGCCTATCAGGGAGCCGGGGACGGCAGGATCGATATCTGGTTTGCAATCCGTCAGGTCATGACCTGTTCGAAGGAGCTGATCAGGATGGTGGGAGAGGCGGCAGCAGAATTTAAGACAGGCATCCATGCCCATCTCTGTGAGCACAAGGACGAAGTCAGCTTCTGCCTGCAGAATTACCAGAAACGCCCGGCCCAGTTCTTAGACGAGATGGGCATCCTGGGGCCCAATCTGCTGACTGCCCACAATGTGATGCTCTCTGACCGGGATATTTCCATCATGGCAGAACGCGGGGTAAAGGTGATCCACTGTCCCAGGGCAAATTTAGCGAACCACGGATTTCCCAAAACGCCTCAGATATTAGAAGCGGGCCTGAGCGTGGGCTTAGGCTGTGACGGGGCAGCGCCGTCCAATCTGGATTTGTTCGACGAAATGAAGGTTCTCCGCTATGGAATGCTGGCATATTGGGGTCTGGCTTCCTTCAATCCCGTAGTCATGACCTGCCCGACCCTCCTTGCCATGGCAACCCAGGGCGGCGCCAATGCCATCGGCCACGGAGATATGCTGGGCAGTGTGGAGGAAGGCAAAAAGGCGGATGTGATCCTGCTGAACATCGACCAGCCCCATATCACCCCAACCCAGAACCTGGTCAACAGCATTGTGGACGCCGCAAATGGGCACGATGTGACGGATTCCGTGATTAACGGTAAGATCGTGATGAAGGACAGGGAGGTTCTCACCATGGATGAGGAAAAAATAAGGAGAGAAGCGCAGATTCACATGGACGAGATTGTGAAGAGGGCTTATTGAGAATCTTTATTTAGTTGATTAGTGAAAGTAACGCCATGAATCCAGGGAATGGGGACGGACGGGGGCGGAGGCCTGCTTGGCGGTTTGACGCCGGACGGAGCGGAATCCGTTGGCGATGAAAACCGGCTTCCAACCGTAAGTGAAAC
>NZ_WQPN01000091.1 GCF_018785315.1 Clostridium sp. MCC353
TGAACTGTACCCCTTGTCAAGGACATTTTTAAAGGCGGGGCGATTTATTTTTGGTCGCCTCTTTTGCGCTTGTATCCTGTCCTCAGATGTCCTGTTTTCTATTATTATGGTATTCTGTGATAGATTTAAACTTAGTGTCTTAAAGTACCCCCGCCCCTAATTCTTCCGGCTTTTTGGCTGGCATCGGACGAGCCGGCCTGTTGGGGATATCCAGGGGATACTCCCCTGTGTTGAAAAAGTCATAAAACTCGTTTGGGGCAAGTTTCGCTAGATTCCATTGGTAACGTTCATTATTATAGTATTTTATGTAGTCATCTATGACAGACTTTACTTCGCTAAACGTTGCACAATCCGCCAGTTTTCCCCTGATATGGTCTTTCATATGACCAAAGAAGCTCTCCTGCGGGGCATTGTCCCAGCAGCAACCCTTATGGGACATGGACTGGCGCAGTTTCCTGTCATACAGGATGTTGATAAAGCTGCGGCTGGTATAATGACAGCCCTGGTCACTGTGGATAATCGTTTCCGCATGCAGAGAAATTCCATGGTCCGCAATCAGATTCTCCACTGTTTCCAGTACGAAGTCCACTTCCAGGGATTCGCTGAGCACATAAGAGAGGATCTGTTTCGTGAAAGCATCCAGGATCGTAGACAGATATGCAAATTTTCCGGCATATGGCAGGTAAGTGATATCCGTCAGTAAAACCATCCTCGGGCCGTAGCTCTCGAACTCACGGCGGAGCAGATTATCCGAAACACTTCCGGTCCGGATCGCTTTTGCAATCCTCTTATTAGGATTTGGCCCCCGGTATGGGCAGGACAGACGGAACTTTTCCATCAGTCTGCGGATTTTTTTCAGATTCATTATGACCGGTGGTTCTCTGTGGAGCAGGGCCATATGGATACCCCGGGCCCCTTTGGAATAACCGTACTGTTTATAAGCAGACAGAATCAGTTCGAAATCCCGGCGGTCCTCCTCTTCCTTCTGTTCCCGGGCCGGGGCAGCCTTCAGCCAGGCATAATAGCCGCTTCTGGAAACCCCGGCTGTGGAACAGAGTTCTTTGACAGAAAGGGAACAGCCGCTCTGCTGCATGGTCTGGAAGATAATCTCAAAAATACACGAAGAGTCGTTCATGAGCAGCGCACCTACTTTCCTGTAATTCTGACTGCAGAAATTTTTTTTAAAAACTCCACTTCCTGTTTCAGATAATCAATCTCATGGCGGAGCTGTTTCAGTTCTTCTTTTTCGGATACGGGAATATCACGGGTCTGTTCCTGAGGCTGCTCCTTCCCGAGCGTGTGGTTCCCTTCGCGGAAACAGCGGTATTTCTTGTACTGTTCCCGGATGTGGCGGGAAATGCTCCAGATCCTGCGCTCCCCAAGGACTGCGGGATCATAGCCATGGTCCTCCAGAATCTTCCTTGGAAGCTCTCCTGCCTGGTATTCCGAATAAAAGATCTCTTTAAACTCTTTGGTAAGGTGCAATTGAAACTGGGTCACGCTGTAAGTGTATGGATTTTGACGCAGCATCAGTATTTGTTCATTGGTAAAGGGTTTTCTGCTCATGGTATTCCTCCTGTTGTTCATTTAAGAATACCATAAGGACCGTGAGTATGTCTAAAGAAAACGGGGTCGGGGCCAGAACTCCGGGGAGCAGTCCAAAAAACTGGGTACACCTGCAGGGTGTGTACAGTATAAGGGGACGGGGATACAGAGTGATGTCCATATTTAGGGAGCAGAGGAGACGATCTGTCTAAAAAGACGGGGCCCCCACTCTTCAAAGTGTCCACACTTATGGGTACATTATA
>NZ_WQPN01000011.1 GCF_018785315.1 Clostridium sp. MCC353
GCCCGTCTTTTTCTATCCCTGGAGCCTAACTTTCACTAACGGTTTCCAGATGGCTTTCATCCCCGAAGGATTCCCCTTGGTCCGCCCGCATCCAAATATCCAGTCCGTCCCCTCGTCCCGCTTTCCTGCTGGTGTTCTCTGGCGCTGGGGAATTAAATGCCATTTAGCTTTCAGCAGGTGGTTTTTAATATCAAGTTTTTTACATTAACCCTCAAGGCATTTTCGAAAATGGCTTCACCCTTTAATGTAAATGCCCACACCATTTAACATCAACCCTCAAGGCATTTCCGAAAATGCCTTGACCTTTTACTGTTAATCCCCACCTCAATCAAACAATTCCTTGTTTTTCCTATGTTTCTTCCCAATTCCTCTCATCCACGGCCCCCTGCCCCGGATTCCCCGTCTTCATGGCGTCACTCCTGCTAACTCGTTAAATAAAGATTTCCCCCTTTTTATAAAATAAATGCCATATCATCAGGAAGCGGAGCCTCAAAAGACATCTTTTTTCCTGTTACAGGGTGGGCGAAATCCAGGCGGCTGGAGTGGAGGGCCTGTCGTTTTATAAATCGGTAGTCCGGATTATAGAGAAAATCCCCCAACAGGGGATGGCCGATGTATTTCATGTGAACCCGTATCTGGTGGGTCCGGCCCGTGTCCAGATGAAGGCGGAGCAGGGTGCAGTCATATGTTTCATGACAGTGGACCGGCCAGTAATGGGTGCGGGCGAAATCCCCTTTTTCAAAATCCACGCACCGTTCTATGGTAGAACCGTCTGCCCGGGCAATCGGCGCGGTGACCGTGCCTTCCCGGCTGATGCGGCCTTCTGCGATGGCCATATATTCCCTGTGGATCAGCCGCTCTTTTACCATGAAAGAGAGTACCGCCGCGCTCAGCATGTGTTTTGCGATAATCAAAAGCCCGGTGGTATCCCGGTCCAGCCGGTTGATGGCCCGGTATACAAATGGCTCTCCTTTTTCCGCGAAGTAATAAGCCGCCGCATTGGCCAGAGTGTTGTCGTAATTACCCTGGGAAGGGTGGATCGGCATATTGGCAGCCTTATTCACCACCAGAATATCCTCATCTTCATAGACGATATCCAGGGGCAGGCGGCTGGGAACGATATTTTCCGAACTGCCGTCTTCCTTTATTTTAACTGTCAGTTCCTCCCCCTGTTTCAGTTTATGGGTGGTGTAGGCCAGTTTCCCTTCTATTGTCAGTCCCAGATCCGTTTTGCGCAGATGCACGATTAAATTTTTCGAATACCCTCTTTTTCTCAGGAATTCTTCAATTGTCAGGCCATTTTCCGATGAATCTATTGTATAGTTAATTATCTTTTCCATGGTAAAGATTTTAACATGGCCTTTAGTAATTGACAAGGAAATAAACACATGTCATAATCCAAAGTGAATACGGAAACGTGTTCAAAAAATATTTTTAGCTATGCTTTACATCAGATAAAATTTATGAGGGGGAAATGCTAAAATGAACGAAGAATTATATGAATTGCTGGAAACGGAATTTTTGAAATACCGCATTGATGAAGAGGTGGAGGATGTGCTTCTGGAGCTGGCAGAATGCCTGGCCGATTCAGGAAAAACTGGCCAGGAGTGCAGTTACACCGAACGGATCGGCGGCGCTGAACTGACCCTTTACGGAACCTGTGAAGAGGCAGAAGATGATGAGGTGTCCGTATTTGCCCGCGCCTTAAAGATCAATGATGAAGAATATGAAATCAATGATTATCTGCTTTGACCGTTAAGGCCGCGGTGTTTTTGGTTCCTGGTTCTTTCATTGGTGTTTACCGTTTTTATTCAGGTGTTTTGCTTTGCCGGCCGCATGGTCCACGATGGAATCTTTCTGCAGAAAACTGGCCCGTTTTATGATATCGGTGCCGTATTTGCTGCGGAGCTGGTCCACGGTCTTTTCCAAATCCTTCATCTTTTGGGATTGTTCGGTTTCAAACAGGCTCATTTGGCAGTAACTGTTGTCATTAATTTTCGTAGCCCGGACTCCGATCAGACGGACCGGAGTCTGATCCCAGAATTCTTTTAACAGCCGGCAGGCATTCTGATAGATGACCTGGGTGGAATCAGTGGGAGTATCCAGGGTCATCTGATGGGAAATATTTCTGAATTCCCAGTCCTTTAATTCCACACAGATACAACTGCAGAGCACATGCCCGGTCCTGAGCCTGGCTCCTACGGTTTCGCTCAAAGAGAGCAGCACCTGGTTGGCTGTTTCATAGTCGGATACATCCTTTGACAGGGTGATGCTGTTGCCGTACCCTTTATTGACCGGTTCCTTTGCGGCCACCGGATCGTTGTCGATTCCATTGGCGTACTGATGGATCAAGACTGCATATTTATCGCCCAAGAGGGTTTTTAACAGGTTGACGTCATAACCAGCTAATTGTCCGATGGTATGGATCCCTATGCTTTCCATCTTTTTCTGGGCGGAACTTCCAACAAAAAATAGTTCCCTGATGGACAGTGGCCACATCTTTGACGCCACTTCTTCGTAAAAAAGGGTATGGGTGAGATCCGGTTTACGGAAGTCGGATGCCATCTTTGCCAGCAGTTTGTTGGGCGCGATGCCGATATTCACGGTAAAGCCCAATTCATTTTTTATCCGTTCCCGAATCCGGTCCGCCGTATCCAGCGGTCCGCCGAACAGGTGGATGGTTTCGGTCATGTCCAGAAAAGCTTCGTCAATGCTGAATTTCTCAATATCAGGAGTATATTCTTCCAAAATCCGGATTAAATTCTCAGAGTAAGCGGTGTATAATTCAAAATGAGAGGGGACTACCAATAGCTGGGGACATTTTTTCAGAGCCTGGGTGATGGGTTCTCCGGTGGTGACCCCGTATTTTTTTGCAGGGGTGGATTTGGCCAGAATAATTCCGTGACGTTTGGAGGCGTCGCCTCCAACTGCGGACGGGATCAGGCGCAGATCCTGGGCCTGGGGATCCAGGGATAAACGATAAACGGATTCCCAGCTCAAAAATGCCGAATTTACGTCGATATGAAAAATCAAACGGTTATTTTCCAAAATGCCACCTCCTGATAACAAACATTTGTACTCATTATTATAGCGGATTTCCATTTGAAATCCAAGACAGGATGGGGGATAGTGTGAAAAATAATCCTGAGGTCTTATTTTTTACACTCCAATTTGTGCCGGAGCCATAAAGTTGAATTGAAACTGGGAAGCTGAAATTCTCCGCGTGCCTGCGTAACGCAACACATGCGTAACGCAAAATATACGTAGCGCAAAATTTGCACTTCAAAACGCTGCGGCATGGAGGGATAAAATGAAAAATCAGTGAATAGGATGAATTAATGGCAGATTTCAGGATGTGACTGAATGGTACGGAGATTTCCGGTTATATTGATCGTGATGATAATGATATTTGTACAAATTGCTGCATTTCCCTCCTTTGGGGAAGAGGAAGAAGAGAAGCAGAAGGAACTGGGGCTGTATTCCCAGTCAGCGGTTTTAATCGATGGGGATTCCGGCCGCGTTTTATATGGGAAAAATGCCGGACAGCAGAGGCCCATGGCCAGCACCACCAAGATCATGACATGCATCCTGGCGCTGGAACACGGCGGCATGGATGATGTGGTTACCGCTTCTTCCAATGCGGCTTCCCAGCCCAAGGTCCATCTTTCGGTACATAAAGGTGAAGAGTTCCGTTTAGAAGACCTTCTGTATTCCCTGATGCTTGAATCACATAATGATTCTGCGGTCATGATCGCAGAGCATATAGGGGGGAGCGTGGAAGGATTCGCGGCGATGATGAACCAGAAAGCACGGGATTTAGGCTGCGGCGATTCATTTTTCATCACCCCCAACGGGCTGGATGCCAAAATGACTTTGGGAGGAGAGGAAAAGGTCCATTCGACCACCGCCGAAGACCTGAGCCGGATTATGAAATACTGTGTGATGGATTCTCCTAAAAAAGACGATTTCCTTAAAATAACCAGAACCCAGAATTACTATTTTACGGATATCGGAGGTAAGCGGTCTTTTAACTGCATCAACCACAATGCGCTTTTAACCATGATGGACGGCGCCCTATCGGGGAAGACCGGGTTTACCGGAGGGGCCGGTTATTCCTATGTGGGCGCGGTTAGGAAAGATGAGAGAACTTTTATCATCGCTCTGCTGGGATGCGGGTGGCCGCCTCATAAAACTTATAAATGGTCCGATGCCAGAACGCTGTTCCAATACGGGCTGGATCATTACCAATACAGGGATGTATTTCAGGAAACACCTTTAAAGCCTGTGACCGTTTCCATGGGCATACCGGAAAACGGGGACATCAGTAAGGATCCGGAGTGCGGGCTTTCCCTCTTGTTAAAACCGGAAGAAAAAGTGCTGAATCTGTTGATGAATGAGCAAGAGCAGGTGGACATATCCTGGCAGCTTCCTAAGGAATTGAAGGCGCCGGTCTATGCCGGGACTCCGGTGGGAAGCGTTGCCTACAGCCTCAATGGAGAGTGCGTAAAGGTATATCCGGTTTATGCGTGCAGCACAATTGATAAGATAAATTTTAAGTGGTGTCTGAATAAAATTATAAATTCACTGTTAAGCGGTTTTACCTGTCCGGAATTTTAGAATATTTAACCAAAAATCACTTGATATTTTGCAGGAATCGTTATACAATTATAATCGGCAGAAATTGGATTTACTGTGGGGTCGTTTCGTTAATAACGTGACAATCACCATCAAAATATTTAAAAATGGAGGACTGCAAAATGAGTAATTCAGCACAATCATCAGCAAGTAACAGAATTAATTCTTTACTTGATGAGAACAGTTTTGTTGAAGTTGGGGCTTATGTTACTGCTAGAAGCACTGATTTTAACATGACAGCACAAGAAACACCTGCTGACGGTGTAGTAACCGGTTATGGTACCATCGAAGGCAACCTTGTGTATGTGTACAGCCAGGATGCATCCGTTTTAGGCGGATCATTGGGCGAGATGCACGCAAAAAAAATCTCCAATATCTATGCATTGGCAATGAAGATGGGGGCGCCGGTAGTCGGACTGATCGACTGCGCAGGTTTACGTTTACAGGAGGCAACCGATGCTCTTAACGGTTTCGGCGGGCTTTATCTGAACCAGACCATGGCATCCGGAGTTATTCCTCAGATTTCAGCTATTTTCGGTACATGCGGCGGCGGCATGGCAGTATCGGCCGCTATCACGGATTTTACTTTTATGGAAGAGAAAAAGGGCAGATTATTCGTAAACTCACCGAATGCGATTGATGATAATTACACAGAGAAGTGTAATACCGCATCCGCAGCGTTCCAGAGTGAAGAAGTGGGCCTTGTGGACTTTACAGGAGATGAAGCCTCCATATTAAACCAGATCAGAGCTCTGGTTTCAATTCTTCCTGCCAACAATGAAGATGATATGTCCTATGATGAATGCAATGATGATTTAAACCGGGTATGCGAAGGCCTTGAAAACTGCGCCGGAGATACGGGACTTGCATTGACCATGATTTCAGATGATAACTTCTTTATGGAAGTAAAAGCTGCTTATGAGCCATCCATGGTTACCGGCTTTATCCGTTTAAATGGTACAACCGTTGGCTGTGTGGCAAACCGCAGTGAAAAGTTTGATGAAAAAGGTGATAAGGCTGCAGAATATGATGCTGTGCTGACATCCAGAGGATGTAAGAAAGCGGCGGATTTTGTGGCATTTTGTGATGCGTTCAATATTCCTCTGTTAACCCTTGTTAACGTTAAGGGATATGCTGCAACCAAGTGCAGTGAAAAGAATATAGCAAAAGCGGCAGGCCGTCTGACCTATGCATTTGCTAATGCCAGCGTTCCTAAGGTGACTGTGATTGCAGGCGAAGCTTATGGAACCGCATATTTAACCATGAACAGCAAAGCGATCGGCGCTGATATCGTTTATGCATGGCCTAATGCGGCAATCGGCATGATGGATGCGGCGGCAGCGGTTAAGATCATGTATGCGGATGAGATCGGCAAAGCGGATAACGGCGCAGCTCTCATTCAGGAGAAGGCAGCTCAGTATCAGGAACTGCAGTCAAGCGCTCTCGCAGCAGCTAAGAGAGGATATGTGGATGACATTGTAAATCCGGAAGACACCAGAAAGAGAGTGATCGCAGCATTTGAAATGTTATTCACAAAGAGAGAGGATCGTCCAAGTAAAAAACATGGTACGGTTTAGAATGAGGTGACAGGTATATGAAACTGAAAATAAAACGAGTAATGTTAGCATTATGCATGGTAACCTGCCTCTTTTTATCCGCCTGCAGCACGGCTGTAACTGATGATAGTACTGCTGTAGATCCGGCGCTGGCGACTACGCTGGACCAGATCTCCAGGGACACGATTTCACAGTTTGCTACTATGACTGACGAGCAGTATGCTATGACTTTGTCACAGGCAGAAAAATCAGGATACACGGCTATGGCTTCCGGTCTTACATCCTGGAAGAGCATTAAGGATGAACTGGGTGGGTTTGTATCTGTGGACAGTACCGAAGTCAGAAAGACTGATGACGGGTATGTCATTGATGTAAGCGCTACATTTGAAAAACGTGAACTAGTAGTCGGCATCGGAATTAATGAAGAGATATCTGAATATACGTCCATGTCATTTTCCCCTGTTTATACGACTGGTGAGAATATGACAAAAGCAGGAATGAATACTCTGATGGGTATGGGTACTGTATTTATCGTTTTAATCTTTATCAGCCTTTTGATCGGATGCTTCAAGTTTATCAATGCATTTGAGCAGAAGATGAAAAAGAATGCCCAGAAAGAACCTGCAGCATTACCGGCGCCAACCCCTGTTCAGACAGCTCCTGTTGAAGAAGAGGAACTGGTGGACGATCTGGAACTGGTAGCAGTCATAACAGCCGCTATTGCAGCATCGGCTAATACATCTGCAGACGGCCTGGTAGTGCGTTCGATCAGAAGAGCGCCGTCAGCGAAATGGAAAAAAGCTTAATCTATTAGGAGGATTATCATCATGAAAAATTATACAATTACAGTTAATGGTAATGTTTATGAAGTAACCGTAGAAGAGGGTACAGGCAGCGCGGCAGCGGCAGCTCCGGCAGCAGCGCCTAAGGCAGCTCCAAAAGCGGCTGCACCGAAAGCAGCGCCTAAGGCAGCAGCAGGCGCAGCAGGTTCCGTAATCGTATCCGCTCCAATGCCGGGCAAGATCCTTGCAGTAAAAGCAAGCGCCGGACAGGCTGTTAAGAAAGGTGAAGTACTGCTTGTTTTGGAAGCAATGAAGATGGAAAATGAAATCGTAGCTCCTCAGGATGGAACGGTTGCTAGTATTAATGTAGCAGTAGGCGATTCAGTAGAAGCAGGCGCAACAATTGCTACATTAAACTAGGAATGATGCGATTTAGCGCAGATTCCGGATGGAGGGATTAAGATGGATTATATAACAACAACATTCACAAACCTTCTTCAGCAGACAGCATTTTTAAACCTGACAGGTGGAAACCTGATTATGATAGGTGTGGCGTGTATCTTTTTATACCTGGCGATTAAAAAAGGGTTTGAACCGCTGCTTCTGGTACCAATTGCATTTGGTATGCTGTTAGTCAATATCTATCCTGAGATTATGGCTAGCCCTGAAGAGACTTCAAACGGTGTGGGTGGTCTGCTTCATTATTTCTACTTATTAGATGAATGGAGTATATTGCCTTCCCTGATTTTCATGGGTGTTGGTGCGATGACAGACTTCGGTCCGCTGATCGCCAACCCTAAGAGCTTCCTGCTGGGTGCAGCAGCTCAGTTTGGTATTTATTCCGCATATTTTTTGGCAATTTTCATGGGATTCAACGACAAGGCGGCAGCAGCTATCTCCATCATCGGTGGTGCGGACGGCCCTACTTCCATTTTCCTGGCAGGCAAACTGGGACAGGTTGAATTCATGGGACCGATTGCCGTAGCGGCATATTCCTATATGGCCCTGGTTCCGATTATCCAGCCGCCGATTATGAAGTTATTCACTACGGAAAAAGAGCGTAAGATTAAGATGGAGCAGTTAAGACCTGTTTCCAAACTGGAAAAAATCCTGTTCCCGATTATCGTTACCATCGTGGTATGTATGATTCTTCCGTCCACAGCTCCGCTGGTTGGTATGCTCATGCTCGGTAACCTGTTCAGAGAATCCGGCGTAGTTAAGCAGTTGTCAGAGACAGCTTCCAACGCGTTAATGTACATTGTAGTTATCCTTCTGGGTACATCCGTTGGTGCTACTACAAGTGCGGAAGCTTTCTTAAAGGTTACTACTTTGAAGATCGTTGCCCTTGGACTGATTGCATTTGCAGTTGGTACGGCAGCAGGCGTTCTCTTCGGCAAGCTGATGTGTCTGGCAACCGGAGGAAAGGTAAACCCATTGATTGGTTCTGCCGGCGTATCCGCAGTTCCTATGGCAGCGCGTGTGTCCCAGAAAGTGGGTTCTGAAGCAGATCCTACAAACTTCCTTCTGATGCATGCGATGGGACCAAACGTAGCAGGCGTTATCGGTACGGCCGTAGCGGCAGGTACCTTTATGGCAATCTTTGGAGTGAGATAAATTTCGAATTATTATAGGAGGTAACATAATGGCAGAGATAGAGAAAAGACCGGTTAAGATTGTGGAAACCGTCCTTCGTGACGCCCATCAGTCTTTGCTGGCAACCAGAATGACGACAGAGCAGATGCTTCCGATCGTTGATAAGATGGATCAGGTTGGCTACTTCGCAGTGGAATGCTGGGGCGGCGCTACATTTGATTCATGCCTTCGTTTCTTAAAGGAAGATCCATGGATCAGACTCAGAAAATTAAGAGACGGATTTAAAAATACAAAGTTACAGATGCTGTTCAGAGGACAGAATATTCTGGGTTATAATCACTATGCTGACGATGTGGTTGAATATTTCGTTCAGAAATCAATCGCCAACGGTATTGATATTATCAGAATTTTCGACTGTCTGAACGATATCCGCAACCTTCAGACAGCGGTGAAAGCCGCCAACAGAGAAAAAGGACATGCCCAGGTAGCTCTTTGCTATACATTGGGAGACGCCTATACTCTGGATTATTGGAAGAACATTGCAAGAGAGATCGAAGATATGGGCGCAGATTCCATCTGTATCAAGGATATGGCAGGTCTGTTGACCCCATTTAAGGCAGAGGAACTGGTTTCTGCATTAAAAGCATCCACCAAACTTCCGATTGATCTTCATACACACTATACATCCGGCGTTGCTTCCATGACATATTTAAAGGCTGTAGAAGCAGGCTGCGACATCATTGATACTGCAATGTCACCTCTTGCTCTGGGTACCAGCCAGCCTGCAACAGAAGTTATGGTTGAGACCTTCAAGGGCACCCCATATGATACGGGATGCAACCAGCAGCTTCTGGCTGAGATCTGCGAATACTTCACTCCAATCCGTGAAGAAGCATTGAAGAGCGGACGTTTAAGCCCCAAAATGCTGGGTGTGGACATCAAAACGCTTCAGTATCAGGTTCCCGGCGGTATGCTTTCCAACCTGCTTGGCCAGTTAAAAGAAGCAGGCCAGGAAGACAAGTTTACAACTGTTTTGGAAGAAGTTCCGAAAGTGCGTAAAGACTTCGGCGAGCCGCCACTGGTAACTCCTTCTTCCCAGATCGTAGGTACCCAGGCTGTGCTTAACGTTATCAGCGGAGAACGCTATAAGATGGTAACAAAAGAGTCCAAGAAGATCCTTATGGGTGAATTCGGACAGACAGTTAAACCATTTAACCCAGAGGTTCAGAAGAAGGTTATCGGAGATGAAACACCGATCACCTGCAGACCTGCAGATCTGATCCCGGCTCAGCTTCCTCAGTTTGAAAAGGAATGCGCGCAGTGGAAACAGCAGGACGAAGATGTATTGTCCTATGCTCTGTTCCCGGCCGTAGCAAAAGAATTCTTCCAGTACAGAGAAGCGCAGCAGTCAAAGATTGATCCGGCGGCGGCTGATACAAAAAGCAAAGCCTATCCGGTATAATAAGTGATAAAACGGCCGGCCTGCGGTCATAAAACGCAGGGTCCGGCTGTTTTTTGAGTTAAAATGAAGGGAAAATGTACTGCGGAGGAATTTATGAATACGGGAATCATAGAAGTGGATCTCCATGGCTTAAATGTGGAAGAGGCCAAAAACTGTATTGATAAACAACTGAAACTGGCCGGTAAAAGTGTTTACCGGCTCCGGCTGATCCATGGATATCATGGCGGTACGGGAATTAAGTCCATGATTTCAGAAGAATACGGCTATGGCAGGGAAGAAAAGGTATTGAGGATGGAAGGCGGCTGGAATCAGGGAATTACAGAGCTGGTTTTAAGAGAATTATAGAGAATCGAGAGAGCTGATATGAAATTTACATATTGTCCGGACTGCGGAACGAAATTAATTGAAAAAGAGATCGGTGATGAAGGACTGGTGCCATACTGCCAGGTTTGCAAAAGGCCATGGTTTCCATTATCCTACACCTGCACGATCACTCTGGTGGTAAATGAGGAAAAAGAAATCGCCCTGATCCGCCAGGGATATGTATCAGAGACGAATTATGTGTGCATTGCCGGTTACATGAAGCCGGGTGAGAGCGGGGAAATGACAGCGGCCAGGGAAGTGGAAGAGGAACTGGGGCTGAAACCATATAAAGTAACATATGTAAACAGCTATCCCTTTGAAAAGAAGGATATGCTGATGCTGGGATTCGCTGCCAGGGTAAACAAAGCGGAATTTCACATTTCACAAGAGGTGGACAAGGCGAAGTGGTTTGCCTATGAAGAGGCTGTAAAAAAGCTCAGGCCAGGCAGTATTGCGCTGCAGCTATGCAAAGAGGGTTACCGGCTGATTGAAGAAGAGGAACGGTCATAATTTAAAACTTTCTTACAAAATATACCAATTATGTGAACTTTTTTTGATTTTGTTGACAGGGTATAACGTTTTTCATTATAATGGGTTTAATGCCATAAATGGAAAGATTATGTAACTTAAAGTAACAGTTCCGACGGCGGGAAAATTGATAAAAAAAGCAGCGTCAAGCTTGCCTGTAAGCAGCTTTCTTTATCGATATTCACACCGGATGGATATTCGATGCTTCTTGACCAGTTCTTCCGGTCAAGGAGATAAGCCGTGTGAACTGTTACAACTTAAAATGGCACATAGGAGAAAATACATGAAAAAGTTAAGATACATAAGGGGAGCCGCACTGGCGCTGGCTTTGGCATTCAGTGCGAATACGGTACTCTGCGCAATTAAGCCCCCCATGGTGAGTTATGCCTATACTCCGCGGAGCGCCTCGGTCAATGCCTCCAATTTGAACGTGAGAAGCGGTCCCGGAACCTCTTATTCTTCGGTTGCCAAATTGTCAAAGGGTACGGCCATCACTGTAATTGGAGAAAAGAATGCTTCAGACGGAGCCTTATGGTATGAAATCCGTTTTTCGGCCAGCAATGGGGCTGAGAAAACCGGTTATGTCCTCAACAGTTATGTGAAATTTCCGGTTACCTATACTTCGGATCAGGATTTCGAATCCTATCTGACCAGTCAGGGATTTCCGGAAAGTTATAAAAATGGATTAAGACAGCTTCATGCCCAGTATCCTCAATGGGTATTTACGGCCCAGCACACCAACCTGGACTGGGAAACCGTGATACAGAATGAGGCGGTGGTGGGCAGGAATCTTGTACATAAAGACAGCATTTCATCCTGGAAGTCGGTTGCCGACGGCGCTTATAATTGGGACAGCAGTTCCTGGCCCGGATTTGACACTTCATCCTGGGTGGCGGCATCAGAAGGGATCATCCGCTACTATATGGATCCCAGGAATTTCCTGGATGAAACCTATGTTTTTCAATTTTTGTCTCAAAGCTATGATGCGTCGGCCCATACAAAGGAGGGGCTGGAGCTTATGGTGGCCGGCACATTCCTGTCGGGCACAGCGTCGGCAGGATCGGGGAATCCCGGCAGCTCGGGAGGTTCCGGCAATTCGGGAACTTCCGGCGGAAGTTCCTATGGACCGGGAGGTTCCTCCTCCGGAGGCGGCCAGTCCTCGTCCGGCAGCAGTTACGGGCCGGGTGTTTCGCCGGGAATCTCCGGTTCGTCCGGTTCCCCCGGAACGTCAGGGTCATCCGGAACGTCGGGTTCTCCTGGAACGGTATCCGGGTCCTCGGGCAAAGACGGAGTCCGATTTGAAGAACCGACCAAAGGGAACAGCTCAGATATCAGTCTTGGGCCTCCCCAGGCATCGATCAGCAGAAAATACGTGGATGTGGTGACCACTTCAATCGGTCCGGGCATGTCTCCGGGCATGGGCAGTTCAAGCCCGGGCAGCGGCGGTTCGGGACCGGGGAGTCCGGGGGATAATTCCGGATCAGGAAGCCCGCCTTCCTCAGGCAGCAATTCCTATGTGGACATTATCATGAACGCAGGAGCCCAGTCAGGGGTTAATCCCTATGTTCTGGCAGCCATGATCATTCAGGAGCAGGGAAAGGGCGGAACCAGCGATTCCATATCCGGCAGATGTTCTGGTTATGAAGGATATTATAATTTCTTTAATATAGAAGCTTATGCGTCCGGCAGCATGACTCCGGTTCAGAGAGGGTTGTGGTATGCGTCCCAATCAGGCAATTACGGGCGTCCGTGGAACAGCCCGGAAGCCGCGATTTTGGGCGGATCTACTTATTATGGCAACAATTATGTAAAAGTAGGCCAGGATACGTTCTATTTGAAAAAGTTCAACGTTCAGGGAAGCAATCTGTATAAGCATCAGTATATGACCAATGTACAGGGGGCGGCGTCGGAAGCAGCCTTATATGCCAGCGCGTACAGTTCGGAGCTGAAGAAGTCGGCTTTGGAATTTAAAATTCCTGTGTTCAGGAACATGCCTGCGGATGCCAGTCCAAAACCGAACGTGGACGGAAGCCCGAACAATAAGCTGTCGGGACTGGGAGTGAACGGGTTCTCGCTGACCCCTACCTTCAATAAAGACACGACAGAATATGATTTGATTGTTTCGCCGTCCGTATCCCAGATTACGGTCAATGCAACGGCAATTCATTCTGCGGCCAGCATTAGCGGATCAGGCACAATACAGCTTCAGGCCGGAAACAATGATATCAGAATTGCAGTAACGGCTCAAAATGGTACGGTAAGAGAATATATCATCCGTGTGGTGAGACAGGACGGAGGACCTACGGGTGACGGCTCTGTAAACAACGGAGTTTCAGATCCAAACGGCGGGCCAGGCGGTTCATCAGGCCCAGGACCGGGTCCGGGGTCAGGTCCCGGATCAGGTTCCGGATCAGGTTCCGGCATATCCACAGGCGGCACGCCGGGGGGCAGTGATGTAGTAGTGATCAGTCCGGCCGGATAACTAAGGAAAAATAGGAGAAATTATGAACAGAAATGGATTAAAACGGATAAAAGCCGCTGCAGTTCTGATTGCAGTTCTGCTTATGATGAATGTACAGATGCTGACCGCTTTTGCGGCAACGGCTCGGATTGCATTTTCAGATCCTACGGTTAAAGTGGGAGATGAAGTCAGCGTTACCATGAAGATAACCACCGGTGACGGACAACTGGGCAAAGCGGATGTGATGCTGGCTTACGATTCCAGCATGCTGGAGTTTGTGAGCGGTACGGAGGCCAGCGGCGGCGCTGGCTCCATAAAGGTATCAGGCGCTTCAGACACATCTAAACCGGCAGAGATGAAATTTACATTAAAATTCAAAGCCAAACAGGCAGGAAAAGCAAAAATAACGGTCAGTGACCAGGAAATATACGATTTGGACGGCCAGGCTGTCACTGTGAACCAGCAGGGAAGTTCCGCGGTCACCATTACGCCGCTGGCCACGTATTCGAAAGAAGCTTCTCTGGCATCTCTTCAGATATCGCCCGGGACATTGACACCGGAATTTTCTGCGGACGTGGAAGAATATACGGCTACGGTAGGCGGCGATGTGGATAAAATTATCGTAAGCGCGCCGTCCTCAGATTCCAAGGCAAAAGTGGTGATTTCCGGCAATGATAACCTTCAGCCGGGTGAGAATAAAATTGTCTGCAAAGTGACTGCTGAAGATGGAGAGACAGTAAAGAATTACACGATAACTGTAACGAAGACAGAAGGATCCCAGCCTTCCGGCCAGCCGGGCACGGCGCCTGCTGACGGGGTTAAGGTTCAGACAATCGCTAAGTCTGTAACAATTGTTCCGCTTGACGCGGACGTCAAAGTTCCTGCCGGTTTGGTTGAGAACTCTCTGACTATCAATGGTGAAAAAGTTCAGGGTTGGATTGCCGAAGGAGAAGGTCAGCAGGAATACTGTGTTGTTTATGCGGTAAATGCGGACGGAGAAAAGAATTTCTACCGCTATGACCTGAAAGAACGCACGATGCAGCGGTATTTTGACGCGGCGTCAGGAGCAAAGCAGGATGTGCTGAGCCAGATTGAGGATTATAATCAGCTTGTACATGATTATGATATGCGGTTCATCATTATCATGGCGTTGATCGGAGTCTGTGTCGTATTATTTATCATTATTCTGGTTCTCCTGTTCAAGCGGGGCGGACATAACGGTCCATATGATGATGACGATGAAGACATGGAAGATGATGAGGATAAGGAACTTTTCGGAAGACGGGTTTCGAAAGAAGAGCGGTATCTGAGAGGTTTGGAGGCAGAAGAGGAAGAGGCTCTTGCCAGGGAAGAGGAACGTTTGGAACGGGAACTGTCCGGCAAGGCTGTACCGTCTGCAAGAACGGCTGGGGCCGGAAAAGACGGTGCGCCGGCAAGGGCGGCACAGGCTGGTAAAGGCGGCGCGCCGGAGCAGGCTGGAAAGACGGCACAGGCTGGTAAAGGCGCTGCGCCGGCACAGAACGGGAAAACGGCAGCGGCTGGCAGAGGCGGTGCGTCAGCGCAGTCTGGGAAGGCGGTTTCGTCTGAAAGAGGCGGTGCGTCAGCGCAGGCTGGGAAAACGGCTGCGTCTGAAAGAGGCGGTGCGTCAGTGCAGTCCGGGAAGACGGCTGCTGTTAAGGCTGTTCCCTCTGGAAAATCAATGAAGGCAGTTCCTGCCGGAAGACCGGTTTCACAGCCGGCCGTGGAGGACGATGATGATGATTTTGAGATTCTGGACATCTAAATAAACATATTTACAAAAACGGATTTCAGGGCCTTTAGGCTGCTGGATTCCGTTTTTGTCGGTTATGAATCGTAATAGTTCTGACGGCAGATATTCTTGAATGAGCAAATCGGTCAAGAGGCATTGAAGCTCCATCCCTTGTGAAAAGTGATATAGAAAGATGCTTACAAGCGGGAATGACGCTGCTTTTTTATCAATTGCCCCGATGTCTGAACGTTTACTGGAAATGAAAGATTATGGTATTTACAGTCTAAAGGAGGATTTTAGTATGCTATGTATTAAAAATGGTTTGATTCACGATGCGGTAAAGGAAGAACCCTTTCAGGCGGATATTTTTATTGATGGCGGGAAGATCGTCAGAATCGGCAGCGGTCTGGATCTGCCGGATGGAACAGAGGTTTTAGATGCAGATGGTTTGGAGATTTATCCGGGATTTGTTGAAGCCCATTGTCATTTGGGGCTGGATGGTTACGGTATTGGATTTGAAGGTCAGGATTATAATGAAATGAATGATATTTTATCTCCTCAGTTGAGGGGGATTGACAGCTTCAATCCCATGGATCCGTCTGTAAAAATGGCTGCGGAAGCAGGGATAACCTGTGTGGCCACCGGCCCCGGAAGCTCTAATGTGCTGGGCGGCACATTTATCGCTGTTAAAACATCCGGAAAGCGTGTGGACGATATGATCATCAAAGATCCGGTGGCCATGAAATGCGCATTTGGTGAAAATCCGAAACGGAGATACAAGGACAAGAACAACTATGCGCGTATGTCTACCGCTTCAAAACTGCGTGAAATGCTTTTAAAAGCCAGGGATTATAAAGAAAGACTGGAAGCAGCCGGGGACGATGCATTAAAAAGACCGGCTTACGATATGAAGCTGGAGGCACTGCTTCCTGTATTGAACCGGGAAATTCCATTGAAGGCCCATGCCCATCAGGCCAATGACATTTTTACGGCAATCAGGATTGCAAGGGAATTCGATGTAAAACTTACATTGGAACATTGTACAGAAGGCCATATGATTGTGGATGAGCTTTCAAAGGAAGATTATCCTATGGCAGTAGGTCCATCTCTGACACATGCTACGAAGTTTGAACTTCAAAACAAATCATTTACCACACCGGGAGTTTTGGCGGCTGCGGGCTGTCAGGTTTCAATTATCACGGATTCTCCGGTGATTCCGCAGCAGTATCTGCCTCTTTGTGCGGGCCTGGCCGTAAAGGCGGGTATGGAACCATTTGAAGCCCTTAAAGCGATTACAATCAATGCGGCCAGACACATTGGCGTTGAAAACCGGGTTGGTTCAATTGAGTGCGGCAAGGATGCCGATCTGGTAATCACAGACGGTTCGCCTTTTGAGGTGGCCACCAACGTGTATCATGTTTTAATTGATGGAAAACGGATTAAATAAACCGGGGTCAGAATATATGGAGTATAGAATTGGAGTGGTTTCAAAGCTTCTCGGGATATCTGCTGAGGGTTTAAGGCTGTACGAAAGAGAAGGAATTTTAAATTCCAGACGGGAGGAAGGCGGGGGATACCGCCTTTACGGCCATCTGGATATCACCGCGCTGATGCGGGCCAGATCCTATCATAATTCCGGTTTTTCATTAAAAGAGACGGAATATCTGATCAACACCAGCGATGTGAAAGGGGTTCTGGAAAGTTATCGGAAACGGCAGGAGGATTTGGAGCAGGAAATTGCGGTAAAACAGAAGATGCTTGAATACATGAAGGAAATCCATTCTCTGTCCGAGCGCATTGCTGCAGATTTGTGGTGTATCCGAAAGGAAAAGCGGCCGGAAATGTACCGTTTTGAGTTTATGGACGGAGACCGCTTAATCATTGGCCCGGAAAAATACGAAGAATTTCAAACATGGGTGAATCTTGCGCCATTTGCATTTCCAGCTCAGCGGAATGATTGGAAGGCTGTTTTAAATGGAGAGGATCACAGCATTTCCGCTTTAGGCATTTTTGGTAAGGATGCTGAATTTCTGGGGATTGGAGAGAGGGAAGGAATTGTCAGGCATCCTCCCTGTGAATGTTTATATACGGTTGTTAAACTTGAAGGCGAAGAGGCGCTATCATATCAGTATCTGAACCATCTGGTTGAATATGTAAAAAATAATCATATCCATGTTGTGGGAGATCCCATTGCACGGACGTTTTTATCCATGAATAAACGGGAAAATTATACCAGGTACAGGCAGATTTGGGTTCCGGTGGAGGAAAGCTTTATTTAGTTGATTAGTGAAAGTAACGCCATGAATCCAAGGAATGGGGACGGACGGGGGTGGAAGCCTGCTTGGAGGTTTGACGCCGGGCGGAGCGGAATCCGTTGGCGATGAAAACCG
>NZ_WQPN01000092.1 GCF_018785315.1 Clostridium sp. MCC353
AGCCTTAGTTTCACTTACGGTTGGAAGCTGGTTTTCATCCCCGAAGGATTCCCCTGGGCCCGCCCCCATCCAAACATCCACTCCGTCCCCTCGTCACACTTTCCTGCGTAACGTTCACTAATTAAACCTCATTCAACCTCATCCAATTCCCCCATACATAATCCCAAGCACAAACACAATCACTGCCAACGGCACATACACAAACTTAGCCAGCGGCCCGAAAAATCCGCTAAGCGGTTTTTCCCTTCCGGATTCCAGTTCCTTCTTGATTTCATTAAATCCAAGTATATAATAGATGGAAACCGCCCCCAGCACCGCCCCAAAAGGCACTACGATGATAGTGATAAAGTCCATCCAGGAACCGACCTTCGGCTCCGCTTCCAAAAACAGTCCCACACCGAATGTGATAATTCCGCACAGCGCAACCGCGGCCTTTCTGGAAAGCTTAAAACGGTTCTGCCAGGATTCACAGACAGCCTCAAACATATTTACAAGGCTGGTGATCCCTGCAAATGCTACGGATACAAAAAAGAGCACCGAAAACAACTGCCCCATCGGCATCTGGCGGAAAATGTTTGGCAGTGTGATAAACATCAAGGGCGGCCCCGCATTAGGCTTAATTCCAAATGCAAAAACCGCAGGCATAATTGCCAACGCGGCCAGCATAGCCGCCAGCGTATCGAACAGCGCCGTTTGTACGGAGGACTTTGGTATATCCTCATCTTTTCCCAGATAGGTTCCATAAACGATCATTCCCGAACCGGTAATGGAAAGGGAGAAAAACGCTTGTCCCATAGCCATAACCCAGGTATCCACTTTTAAAAGATATTCCCATTTTGGAACAAACAGGAACTTATATCCCTCTGCCGCTCCCGGAAGAAATGCCACCCGGACTGCCAAAACTGCAAACAAGATAAAAAATGAAGGCATCAAAACTTTATTGATCTTCTCAATCCCGCTGGCCACACCGAACATCAGAATTCCCATAGCGGCAAGAATTACAATCAAATGCCACGGTATACTTCCAAATGCCCCCGTAGCCTGGGCAAAATATTCTGCTGCGTCTGTTGTGAGTATTGTATTAGTCAGGGAACCTGCCAGGGAACGGACTACCCAGCCAACGATTATAGCGTAACCGATGGCGATTCCCAAAGATCCCATTAACGGAATCCACCCTAAAATATAACCTAATTTGCCTTTACCCCTGCTTTTCCAACAGTATTCATAAGATCCCAGCGTCCCGGTCTTTGCCCTCCTGCCGACGGCAAATTCCGCCGAAAGTCCCACCAGACCGAATATAGTAATAAATATCAGGTACGGCACAAGAAAAGCCGCCCCTCCGTACTGCCCTACACGGTATGGAAACATCCAGATATTTCCCATTCCCACCGCTGATCCCACACAGGCCAGAATGAAACCGACACTTGTACTGAAACCGCCGTTCTGATGCCCGTGTGCAGCGGACACATCAGTATTTCTTTTTTCCCCCATTGTTCTGTCTCCTTGTAAATATATAATATGCTATATAGACTATCAGAGAAACAGCCAATAGTCAAATAAATGTCAAATAAACCTGCCGGATAAAATACTGCAGAACACGGTAAGCCTCCTTACAATCCAGCCTTCATTGCTGCAATCCGCTTCAGGGAAATGATTATTCTTTCTTCACTGATCCGGCCCTCCTTCACAGCATTTACCAGAGCCTCATATGCTTCTTTAAAGTCAGCGGGCATCAGCAGTATATCTGCTCCCGCTTCTACGGCCAAAATAGCCGCATCTCCGGATGAATACAGACTTTGTATTGCTCCCATGTTCAGCGCATCTGTAATAACCACGCCGGTAAAGCCCATTTCTTCCCTGAGCACATCCGTAATGAGGGTTTTGGACAGGGATGCAGGCTTGTTTCCGTCTACGGCCACAGCAGCAATATGGGCGGCCATAATACATGGTCTCCCATCATTTACCGCCTGCGCAAACGGAACCAGTTCTGATTTCCTAAGTTCATCCAGTGTTCTGTCCGTATATGCAAATCCCTCGTGGGTATCTCCCTTTGTAGAACCGTGGCCTGGAAAATGTTTATAGACGGGTATAATGCCCTGATCTTTGAGGCCCTCCGCCACCTGTCCGGCCATAGCGGACACAAGTCCAGGATCAGAACCGAACGAGCGCATGGCGACTACCGTATTACCGGGGTTTGTCAGCACATCCGCATCCGGTGCAAAATTCATATTAAAACCGTATTCTTTCAAATAACCGCCTATTGTCTGCCCCACTTCATACGCTTTATCCAAATCACCGGAAGCGCCGATTACAGACATATCAGGAAATTTTTCTACTGAAAATTGGGGGTTGCCCGCTAATCTTGCCACCGTTCCGCCTTCTTCATCCACGGCAATCAGAATTGGAAGTTTAACTGCCGAATCTGCAAATTCTTTTGTACTGGCAATCATTTCCTTAACCTGCTGGGGATTTTGAATATTGGGCTTGAAATATACCAGGCCTCCCACCGGATAATGGACCAGCCCGTTTCTGGTCGCTTCTCCCGCATCCGTCACCTGTTCAAACCCGGTCAGGGCTTCCGGCGTAATGATGAACATCTGGGCGATTTTCTCCTCCAGGTTCATGGAATTAATGATGTTCTCAAATGCGGTATCCTGATCATTGATGTTTCCAGCCGCTACATTTCCGTTCACTCCGCTTCCGGTAACATTGCTTCCGGCCGCCCCGTTTCCGGTAAAGTCGCTTCCGGCCGCTCCGTTTCCGGTAACTCCGCTTCCAGCCGCTGTGCCTCCGCCCATTCCGCCAGCATCCGCCGCTCCTTTTCCGCTCCCCTTATTTCCCGCCTCGCTTCCCCCTGCCGCGCGGTTTTCCGCAGGGGCTTTTGGTATTTTACCTTCTTTATACACACGCATGCCCATAATCATCAGCAGACATATGGCCGCGGCACTTAATATGATGATTATGATACGCGACATGCCTTTGTTTTTGTTTTCTTCCGTCTGTTTTCGGGAATGACGCTTTTCAGCCACAAATTACTCCTTTCATCCTAACTATTGAACTTTGCATTATAAATAGTATAACCATTTTTCCCGTTCTTTTTGGTTTGATACAGCGCAAAATCCGCATTTTTATAAAGGGTCTCAAAGTCCGCGCCCATATCGGGATAGACGGCGATTCCAATGCTGGCGGAAACGCTGCATATCCCGGTGTCGGTCATTATGCTGTCTCTTAAACCGTCTGACAATACCTGGGCCTGTTTATCCAGCCATTCTTGGTTGGGAATCTTTAAAAATACCGCAAATTCATCGCCGCCGATTCTTCCCACAATATCCTCTTCCTGGAAATGCTTTTTTAAATTCCGGGCAAATGTGGCGATTACAAAATCTCCCGCCGAATGGCCGTAAGTATCGTTAACTTGTTTGAAATCATCGATATCCACGATGATAAATGCGTATTCACTGCTGTTGTCCGCCGCTGAAATCATTTCGCAGATCAGCTCCTGTACAGCGGCTTTGTTATAGATTCCTGTTAGCGGATCACTCTGCATTTGTTCAAATAAGCGTTTTTCCTGCTGCTTTTCCTGGTCTATGTTTTGGCGGTAAGCGGTCATTCTGACCGAGTTGTCCTCGCTCCAGAAATAGATGCAGGCCATAATCCGCATCCAGTAATAATTCTGTCCGTCATTGGTGATCATAAAGTCATAACTCAGGCTCTTAATCCCTTTTTCATAGACTTCCAGCACATTTTGGGCAGAAAAGGTATCGATATATCCCTGTCTGTGCTCCTGCTTAATCTGTTTTGCAGCGATGATCTTCAGGGCTTCATCATAAGGGGTGTGTTCCGGAACTCCCAGGCTTTCAAAATACCGCTCTGTGCTCTCTCCCACCGGACAGTTATGCGTGATATCCAATTCGTAAATATTCTCGTAAAGCTGCTTTGCGGCTTCCTGACGCGCCTCGTAATACTCCCGTTCCCGGGCGGTGGTAAGTTCGATGATCCTTTCATTATATTTTCTTATTACCGTGGTGATTGTGAAGAGCACAATGATAATGATAATACAAATGATCAAAATGCCGCGGATCATGGACTGCCGCATATGCTTCGTCAAGATTGAAGTGTCATTTTCCACAATCAAATTCCAGTCCAGATTCCCGATATAACGGGAAACCACATATTCTCTGCCCGGAGCGGAATCGAGCCAATAGGTCTGATCGGCCATTCTATCGTCCTGAATCCGGTCTTTTAATTCCTGATATATGGGATTATCGAACAGATTGACATTCTCATATCCGGTATACTGGGTGGAAATTTCAACCACGCCCTGAGGATTGATCAGGCGGGCTTTCACATTGAATTCCTGCTCATATTCTTTCAGAAGATCCTGCAGATCGTCCACACGAAAACCAACCCCTACTACACCCAGAACAGCGCCGTTTCGGTCCCGGATCTTGCAATTGATAAATACTGTAATCTCGTTATCGGCGGCCTCATCATTGTCAATATTCAGGGAGTATTCTTTATCATTGGCAATAAATTCGTAGTACCAGACATTTTCCGGGTTGTCCTGCTTCATAATCCGGTCCACCCCGTTAAAATGATAGTACCGGTTGGTTTGGGCTGACACCAGAAAAACGGAATCATAGGAATATTTTTCACGATATGCGTGAAGATAATCCCTCATGCTTTTAACAAATGTATCGTCTTGGAGGCGGCTTGTTTCTTCTGCAAGAAACTCTTTTAAAAGATTGTCGTTGGCCATGGTGAGGGAAACATTGACTGGTTTGGTAAAGATCGAATCTATTTGATAAAAAATACCGTCGGCGGCCAGATCGGAAACATGCTCCACATCTGTTTCAAATACCCCCATATTGGCACGGTAGCTGGTAATGGATGTGATGATGAATCCAAGAACAATGACAGCGCATACAAAGACATTGGTACGCAGTAAAATTTTATTTTTCATGTTAATCCTCCTTTGCCGGAGCGTTTTTTGGCTCAAATATTGTGCTGCGTAAATTTTGCGCTATGTAAATTTTGTACTATGTAAATTTGGCACAATGTGAATTTGGCACTACGTCGGCACGCGCTGTGAATTTCAGATTCTCATCCGCGATTCAAATTTGTAACTTTCCAATTGGTATTATATTATATTTTACACCAGACATCCTGTTTCTGCAAATGATAGGGCATAATGCCGGAAGAAATATGAGCTCCCAGTCGTGGAAATAAACTCGAAAACCATTTTCTGTCGTCCCTGAATCACACTTTGTGGAATCTAACTGGACAATTTACTTTTTTTATGCCATAATCCATTAAGAGATAACGTTTTAGTAAAACATTTTGGTTCTATAAAAACAGGAGGATATGTTCATATATGAAGAACGGAAAGCCAACGATCAAAGAGATTGCGGAAAAGACCGGAGTATCCATCGGAACCGTGCACCGGGCCATTTATGGAAAAGAAGGGGTCGGCGAGGAAACCAGAAAACGGATTCTGGCGGAAGTGGAAAAAATGAATTTTCAAATTGATGCGGCGGCATCCAGCTTGAAGAGGAAAACGATCAACATCGCGGTTGTGCTGCCGCAGCCCAAGGGGGAGGACCAGTATTATTTCCGGGGAATCTGGGAAGGGATCAAAGAAGCGGCTGAAGAAGTTCAAAAATATAAGATTAATTTTATATATATCGAATCGGAATACCGGATGGATAAACTGTCCATGGAACTGCAGAAGCTTTATGATACCATGCTTGATGATATAAACGGGCTGATCACATTATCGGATACCAACGACAGCAATGAATGGATTGCCCGGTTTTACAAGCAGGGAGTGACCATCGTGCTCATTTCCAGCTATGGCAGAATTGAAAATTATTTCTGCAGCATTAAGGTAGACCACGTTAAGGCCGGCAGGCTGGCCGCGGAATTTCTGTCCGCCGCCCTCCCGGCAGACCAGGGAAAAATACTGCTTTTGAGCGGAAATGCGGATCTCTTCAGCAACCGGAATTACGCAAACGGATTTTTGGAGGATATTAAACGCCGGGGAATCGAAAATGAGATGATCGTCCTGGACGGCTTTGGAAAAGAGGACGTGGAGGAGCGGTGCAGGATCCTTCTGGATACTGAGGATATCAGCGCCATCTTCTGCTGCAATGCCAGAAATACCTATATCCTCTGTCAACTGCTGGAGCAGCGGCAGAAGAAACGGCCGCTGTTCATAGGCACTGACGTTTTCTTTGAGCTTAAACCATATTTTGAGAACGGTATTCTGACGGCCTCAATTTATCAGTCCAATAAGGAACAGGGGCGGATGGCTGTGGAAGTGCTGTACCGCTATCTGACTACAGGCAGCAGAAGCCGCAGCCAGGAATTTGTGCCGATTGGGTTGGTGATGAAAAGCAACTGCGAATATTATATTAATTGACTGGTGTTACGCAGGAAAGCGGGACGAGGGGGCGGACTGGATGTTTGGAGGGGGACGGAGCAAGGGGAAGCCTTCGGGGATGAAAACCAGCTTCCAACCGTAAGTGAAACTAAGGCTCCAGGGATAGAAAAAGACGGTCCGATGCCCATT
>NZ_WQPN01000093.1:0-57297 GCF_018785315.1 Clostridium sp. MCC353
GAGGCGGCGGATGGAGGACCGGGGGTTTGGAACGGTCCTCCATCCGCCGCCTCGCCCCGCTTTCCTGCTGGGAGTCTCAGGCTAAAGGGAATTAAAAGCATTATTATGAATTGGTGGGTGGATTATTTTTGTTGAGGGTAAAAATAATGAGAATAACAACGCTATAACCAATGATGGCTGGCAAAGAGGATTCAATTCCAAAAGCACCGCCGGTTAATAAGTAAGATTTTGATTTCAATGCATAAGTAAATATTGCTGATCGGGGGTTAACACTAATTTCTAATATGCCGCCGATTATTACAAGGTTCCATATTCCGTGTACAACGGCACTTGACCATATGGAAGAACTTTGTATTGTAATCAAAGAGAACATGATTCCAACAGCAGTACCCGCAATCACCAGTATGAGAATATCGATTGCATTAGGGGCTTTCATATTAAAAATATGTAATAGTCCGAACAACACTGACGGCGCCAAAACCGCAATGGCTTTTCCCCAGCGCAGTTCAAGTATATGCATGATCAGACCTCGGAAGATAAGTTCTTCTGTAATTCCTGCCACAAGGCATGTCCTAAAAATTGCATTCCATATGATTTCTATTATTTGTTCATTGTTCAATTCAGACACATGAAATATGCCAGGCGTAAATAGAATAAAAAAGCTGGATACTGCAACGGGAAGGACAACAGCACATAAAAACCACGTAATAATATTTTTTGGCTTGCGTATACGAAAATCATGCAATGGCAATTTGAGTATTTTAAGTATGTAAAAAATAGTGAGCGATATCAAAACGATAATTGTTAATAACGCCCGAATCGCAACTACTGCTAAGATTGAAGGTTCCATCTTTACGATAGAAAAAAACAAATCCACAGGAAGGGATGCCAATATATTGCCTGCAAACCAAATTACAATACCCATCAATACATGAAAAATTGTCTTTAGTCCCCGTCTGTCATGTTCTAAATCTACTAATGAATTTCGCATGAAATTACCCCCCTATAAATAATAAAATCGTAAATCATATTTTATTATACCAACAAACTAGAAATAACACATACTTTTTTCGTTCCACCTATCCAGACGGTCAATAAATGGGGAACCCTAAAACCATTGACAAGCTGGATTTTTGCCGTGGCATTGCGCTGCTAAAACAAAGAACAGAACAAAAGCCCTAAGGGTTTTTTCAACCTCTTCTATCACTCTGTCTTATAAGAAAAAGGCAATAGCTCCTTGGCTCCAATCTTTTTGTTCTCTCCATTTACTGAAAGGATTACTTCACATTCCGGCATGTAATCGTGCAGTATTTGACGGCAGTTTCCGCATGGAGGTATAATTTCTTCTCCATCTTTTCCGCGAACCGCAACAATTGTTTCAAAATCCCTTTCTCCATGGGTAATAGCAGTTCCAATTGCTACCTGTTCTGCACATGCCCCATGCAAAGAATAAACATTTACCCCAACGTATATGTTGCCGTTTTTACACCGGATTGCTGCTCCTACCGTATGATTGTAGTTTTCTTTATCATAGTTTAAATGGATTGCTTTTTGCGCTTCTGTTATTAACTCATGATCTTTATCTGTTAATGGGTACATTTTTATCCGCCCTTTCAAATTTTGATTGGTTGATCCGCGTCCCATCCACCGGAGGGAAGCGAATATACAACTGGTTTTATCATTCTAATATGGGCGCATGAAAATGTCAAACAGCCGTGTAAAAACAGTTCATTTGGTGTAAAATTGTAGTAACGCATGAATATGTAAATATAACTAGGAGGGAACGAAATGGAGCAGATTTTATACAATGGAACGTTTTTGACCATGGATCCGGGCTGCCGGGAGGCGGAGGCAGTGTTGGTTTCAGAGGGCATGATTAAGGCTGTGGGGAAGTTTGAGGAAATCTGCGCCCTGGCGCCGGACGCCAAGAAGAAAGATATGGAAGGACACACGGTGCTGCCTGGATTTATCGATGGGCACTCCCACATTTCCGCGGTGGCTTATCAGCTTCTGATGGCGGATTTGAATCCGCCGCCTACAGGGGACTGCAGTTCGGTAGAGGACGTGATCAGGAAGATGAAGGAATTTTTGGCTTCCAGAAAGCTGGCTCCAGGGCAGTGGCTGATGGGGATGGGGTATGACAACAGCGTATTTCCCGACGGGAAGCACCCGACGAAAGAGGATTTGGACCAGATCAGCCGGGAACATCCGGTTGTGATTCTTCACGTGTCCGGCCATCTCTGTGTTGTGAATACAAAAGGGATGGAGCTGATGGGATATGTGGGGGATCATTTTGCGGTTCCTCAGGGCGGCGTTGTGGAAAAGAGCGGGCTTTTAAAGGAACAGGCATTTTTGGGATCGGATAAGATGGAAGGCCCATCCCCGGAAGAGGTGATCCGTTCAGTGGAAAATGCCTCCCGCCTCTATGCGTCCTATGGGATTACCACAGTACATGACGGAAAAGCCAGAATGTCGGAGTACAGGCTTTTAAAAGCCGCCGCCGAACAGGGGCTGCTATGCAATGATGTGGTCATCTACTTTTCGCCGGAAGCCGCTGAGGAACTTCTGCCCCATCAGTATCCGGCTCTGAATGGTTATCATAACCGGCTGAGGTTTGCGGGTATGAAGCTGTTTTTGGACGGTTCGCCTCAGGGGAAGACGGCCTGGCTTTCAAAACCTTATTATGAAGCGCCGGAAGGGGAAGGGAAAAATTACCGGGGATTTCCGGTGCAGACGGAAGAAGACGTGATGGGGCTGATGAAGAAGGCAGTGGAAAATCATTGGCAGATCAATGTCCATGCCAACGGGGATGAAGCGATTGAGCAGATGATCCGCTGCTATACGAGAACTCTTGAGGAAACAGGGTGCAGAGAGAATTTGAGGCCGGTAATCATTCACTGTCAAACGGTTCGGGAAGATCAGTTGAAACGGATGAAAGAGATCGGCATGATCGCCAGTTTCTTTTTGGATCATGTATATTATTGGGGGGATTATCATTATGAATCGGTTCTGGGGCCGGAAAGGGCGGAACGGATCAGCCCCCTTAAATCGGCTCTGGAACAGGACATTTCATTCACGCTTCACCAGGATTCTCCTGTGGTGCCGCCCAATGTCCTGTTTTCCATCCACAATGCGGTGAACAGGAAAACTTATAAAGGCAGGATTTTAGGAGAAGACCAGAGAATCAGCGTTTATGAAGCCCTTCAGGCGGTCACCATTCACGGGGCTTACCAGATATTTGAAGAGGATAAAAAGGGCAGCATTACTCCGGGAAAATGTGCCGATTTTGTGGTGCTGGATCAAAATCCGGAGAAAACGGCGCCTGAGCGGATTAAGGATATCGCTGTTAAAGAGGTGATAAAAGAAGGTAAGACAATTTTTACAGCCCCTGGCCATGACGGAAATGCTTGACCCTGGGCATTTGGCTAACGTATAATCAAAATATTATAAAAGGACGGGAGCTGAGTTTAGGATGGGAAAGATAGCGCTTCTGGTTTCCAGGGAAGAAATGCTGTATCAGGCGCATAATATCCTTCAGGAGAAAAAATATGAGATCAGTGAAATAAGGGTGGTGCAGACCCGGGATACCATTGTGGAGGCCAGACAATCCATTGCCAACGGGGCTTCCATCATCATTGCCCGGGGCCTGCAGGCCTCGCTGATTAAACAATATACGGACATTCCCGTGGTTGAAATTGCGCTTACGGCTCAGGAAATGGCCCTTTTGGTGGTAAAAGCGAAACAGATTGTGAAAAAGCCCAAACCGGTGATCGCGGTTGTGGGCTTTAAGAACATGTTCTGCGATATGTCGTATTTTGACACCCTGTATGATATTGAACTCAGGACGTATTATTCGGACAACAGTTCCGGCCTGCGGGACGCGTCCCAAAGGGCAGTTGAGGAGAAGGCGGATCTGATCATCGGAGGGGACACGACTGTGGAGGTGGCCACCAAAGCCCATGTGCCGTCGCTGTTTTTGTCCACCACGGAAGATTCGCTGAAGACTGCATTTGCCATGGCTGAAAGCATGGATTACGCCATGGGGGTGGAGAAGAAAAATGCGGCCCAAATGGAGACGCTGCTGGATTATTCCTACAGCGGAGTGATAAAACTGGACGCTGAGGGGCTGATTACAGCGGTCAACCCTCTGATGGAGGATATTCTGGGCAGCCGGGAAGAGGAGCTGACGGGGAAGCGGATCACGGACGTGATCGTGGATCTGGATGTGGACGCGGTATACCAGGCTCTCAGTGAAGGGGAGGAGTATTCTTCTTTTATTGACGCCAACCGGACGTCCTTATTCGGTGTTCTGGCCCCTGTTTTGATTGAAAACCGGGTGGACGGAGCTATTCTCACCTGCCATAAGATGAGGCGGCGCCAGTCTGTGGAGGTGGAATCTAAAAAGAAACGCCGTTTTGGCGGACAGATTGCCCTGGGAAAATTCCAGGATATACTTCAGGAATCAAAGGCCATGCAGGAATGCGTACATACGGCCAAACTTTACGCCCTTTCAGAGAAGCCGGTTATGATCATGGGCGAGCCCGGAAGTGAAATCCGTTTGATCGCCCAAAGCATCCACAATTCCAGTTTGAGGAACGACGGGCCGTTTATGGATGTTTCCTGCTGCGGAATGGCGGGGGAAGACCAGACGGACTTGATTTTTGCCGATAAAGGGGCGGCAGCCCAGGTAAATGGGGGGACGCTTTTTATCGAAGATGTGGATCAGATGACCCTTGAGAACCAGTACCGGCTGTATCAGTTGATCCGCTATAAACGCAGAAACAGCAGGGACGGCCTGCAGACGTCCCACACGGATGTCCGGGTGATGGTGTCTTCCGGCGCCCCGCTGGAACCGGTGGTGAACCAGGGGAAGTTCCGAAAAGATCTGTATTATCTTTTAAATGGGCTGGTGGTGTCCGTTCCTCCCATCAGGAACCGGGAAGAGGATTTAAAGCAGAAGATAACGGACTGCATTAAGGAGGGCTGTGAACGGTATTCCAGATATCATGTGCTGACAAACGGCGCTTGGAGGATTTTGATGGAATATGGCTGGAAGGGGAATCTGCTGCAGATTGAATCATTTTGTGAGCGTTTGATCCTGACATCGTCCAGAAGATCCATTGACGAAATCGCTGTTAACAGGCTTCTCAGGGAACTCTATCCTGAGACAGAGGAAGAGGAAGTGATGGATGGAGATCAGATTTTCGCGTCGGTTTCCGAATCCAGAGAAGCGCAGAGGATTGTAAGAGCGCTGAAAAAGTGTGGCGGCGACCGGATGAAGGCGGCCGCGGAGCTGGGGATCAGCAAGACTACGCTTTGGAGGCGGATGAAGCAGTATGAGATTACGGAGGGATGATGCGCTTGGAGGGTGAGAGTACATCTCAGAGAGAAGCGCCCATCCCAGAGAAAAGTGCCCATCCCATTTGCCGATGGGTGGGCGCTGATTTTAGCGGTTCCTATTTTGGCTCGGAAAGCCAGAAAAGGTGATAATTAAGCTGTAAAAGAAATCCGTATACCGAGTTACTTATTCATCTATTTGTCTATTTATTTCAGCAGGATTCCCGGAGATTCCGCCGATTTCAACGATTGTGCCCAACCCTTCTTTGCTCCAGAGTTTCATATAACCGCTGGGATAGGCCAGGCGGATTCGCTGGCTGATATTTTTTAAGCCGATGTGGCGGCCGGAGCTTTCTACCTGGTCGTCTGTAATGCGGACGCGGAGTTCGTTCAGGGTTTCAGGCGGCATTCCCAGGCCATTGTCTATGATGTAAAAAGCCAGGGACTGGGGTTTCTTTTTTATCTTGATTTTGATCTTCAGTTCTTCCGGCGATGAGAGGCCGGAGTGGGAGATGGAGTTTTCGATGATGGGCTGGAGCAGCAGGCGCAGCATGGGCATGGCCAGAACTTCCGGCCCGTATTCCCAGATGACTTGGAACTGTTCTCCCAGACGGCAGGACTGGAGATCTATGTAATTTTTCGTCGCATCGATCTCTTCCCGGACGGTAACCTTTTTCATGGGTTCATCCAACGCGTAGCGCAGGAGCTGGGACAGGGCCGAGATCATGTGGTTGGCCGGAGTGGGCCGTCGGCCGATTTTCAGCACTTCCAGGTCAATGCTCTGAAGGGTATTGAACAGGAAATGAGGGTTGAGCTGGTACTGGAGGGCGGAAAGCTGCGCTGTGGAAAGGGCATATTTCTTCGCGTCCAGCTGGACTTTCAAATAGGTCTGCGACATGAACAGGTTGATGATGTTATTGATGATATTCAAATACGCGTGGTTTTTCATTTTCACGGGAGTGAGGGGCTCAAATTCCCCTTTTTCCGCATGTTCAAACAATTCTATGATCTGGAAAATCTGTTTATAATCCCGCATGGTATAAAAATACGCCAGGACAGAGGACAAAAGGATGCTGAGCAGTCCGGCGGCCAGCGTCAGCTTTAAGATGGTATTGCTCAGCTTAAAGACCTCTTTCTGGGGGATGAGGGACTGATACCTCAATTCATACACGCCGGGGAAAACTCCCGAATTATAAAAGTATCCGTCCACGATGGAGTCTGCGGGCGTGTTATTTTCAAAGAATGCGGCCGCCTTGGGCAGCAGTTCATCGTTTTTATTGGTGAAAAGCACCTGCCCGTTGGAATCGGTGATGAAAAGCCCCTGGCCATTATAAGAAGCGATGGAATCCAATAATTTATTAAAATAATCCTGGCGGATGTTAACTGCCATCAGTTCATTGTATTTGAGCTGCTGGTACACGGTGACTACGGGGATTGTATGGGTGTCGAATTTATTTTTCTTGACATTGCGCACTTTGATGGCGGCAGCACCGCCTGCTTGGGGCGCACCGCCAGCTTCTGGCGTTCCGCCAGCATCAGGCGCACCGCCAGCATCAGGCGCACCGCCAGCATCAGGCGCACCGCCAATATCAGGCGCACCGCCAGTATCTGGCGCTTCGTCGGCCCAGGAGCTGTCTGCGGCCCCCTGAAACGTTTCCCGGTAGATGCCGTTTATAAAATAAGGGCTTCCTTTGATGGTGAGGAAAACGGACTGCAGGTAGGGCTTCGTGCTCTGGGCGTAATACAGGCTCTGCATGGACTGGGCCAGCTTTTCCAGATCGCCCGTACCGGCAGAACTGGTTCCCAGAGCGCTGATTAACGCCAGATGAAGACGGGAATCGGAGTTTACGGACACCTTATAAAATTCCAATGTGCCGGTCAGTTCCTCCATGTATTGGGCCATCAGTTCCGTGGTGGATCTGGTTTTTTCCCGGGCTTCTTTTTTTACCTGCATGTTGATGTAAAAAATGGAGAGAAAGGCGAAAATGCAGATGGGAACCAGGGTAAGGCTGATAAACATTCTGAATTTGGATGCAAAATACTGGCGTTTCATAGGCGTTCATCCTGTTCACGGAATTCCCGGGGAGTTTTTCCGCAGTACTGTTTAAAGGCGCGGGAGAAATTCTTAGGGTTGTCGTACCCCACCTCTGCCGCCACTTCATATGTCTTCCTGGTGACATCCCGCAGCAGTTCCGCCGCTTTTTCCATCTTCACATCCAGAAGATATTCTGAAAAATTGATCCCTTTTTTCCGCTTAAATATTTTGGAAAGGTAGTTAGGGCTTAAACTCACTTTTATGGATGCCTCTTCCAAAGAAGCGTCCCTATAGTGCTCCTTCAAATACTCAGTGACCTGATCCACAATCTGGTCGTAATATCCCGCAAAGGGCTCGTCGATCTTTTTAATCCCTTTTAACAGATCCAGGTTTTCTTTGATATCCGTAAAGACCTTTATGATATCCTCATATTTTACCGGTTTTAAAATATATTCTTTGACCCCGAATTTGATTGCGGTACGGGCGTATTCGAATTCCGCATATCCGCTCAGCAGCACAATATTGATCTGCGGGTAGTCTTTATAGAGCTGTTCAGCCAAGGTCAGCCCGTCCATCTTAGGCATCCGGATATCGCTCAGCACGGCGTCTGCGCAGCATCGCTTGATATAGTCGAGGGCGCTTTTTCCATCCGGCAGGACGGCGGCCACCTGAAAGCCCAATTCTTCCCATGGATAACAATAGGCCAGCCCTTCCCTGATATTCTTTTCGTCGTCGACAATGATTAAGTTATACACCTGACTTCCCCCTGTTGTGTTAAATGATGTAACAGTTCAGACCTGCTGCAAAATGATTGATAATGATACCTTTTCACCGCTGGCAGTTCTTTTCATAAAATGCATTTAATTATATCATGATTATATGAGATTCGACAATAAATGTAAAGCAACTGGAAAATCATGGAGGAATCGTGTGAAAAATAAGCGTAATAGTTCAGACCTGTCTGAACTGTTGCAAATAAGCCTGATGGCTCGTTTTTCACACCCAAATTTGTGCCGGAGCCACAAATTTGAATCGCAGCTGAGAATCTGAAATTCTCAGCGCGTGCCTTCGCAGCGCAATATCTGCGCAAAAAACGCTCCGGCAAGGAGGAATCGTATGAAAAACAAAAACACGGCGTCGAGGCCGAAAAAACAGTGGAAACTAAAGGATTTCAGGGGGCTTTTTTATATTTCGCCCTGGATTATCGGTTTTTTATGTCTGCAGCTCTATCCATTTTTATCCTCTCTTTATTATTCATTTACCCAGTACAATGTATTGGGGGCGCCTAAGTTCATCGGGCTCAACAATTATATCAGGCTGTTTACCATTGACCCTGATTTTAAAAAGTCCATATTGGTGACCCTGGAGTATGCGGCCATATCCGTTCCGGCAAAACTTTTGTTCGCATTGCTGATCGCCATTGTGCTGAATATGAAGCTGAAGGGGATTAACTTTTTCAGAACCGTCTATTATATCCCGTCCATTCTGGGCGGCAGCGTGGCGGTATCCGCGTTATGGCGGCTGATGTTCATGTCCGACGGCATTTTGAATAAGCTGCTGGCTTTGATCGGCCTTCCGGCCGTAAACTGGCTGGGGCAGGGGGGCACGGCCATGTTCACCATCTGTCTTTTGCAGGTGTGGCAGTTCGGTTCTTCCATGGTGCTGTTTTTGGCGGCGCTGAAACAGATTCCCATGGATCTGCACGAAGCGGCCAGCATCGACGGCGCGGGACGGGGCAAACGGTTTTTCTATATCACCCTGCCCATGATCACACCGATTATATTCTTTAACCTGATCATGCAGTCCATCAATGCCCTTCAGAATTTTACCTCCGCGTTCGTCATCACCAACGGAGGACCGTTAAAATCCACATATCTGATCGGCATGAAATTATATACGGAAGGCTTCAGCAACTTTAAAATGGGATACGCGTCCGCGATTTCCTGGGTGCTGTTTGCCATTGTACTGGTGTTCACCATGTTCATCTTTAAATCATCGGATGCATGGGTTTATTATGAAGATGGAGGTGACTTCTGATGAAACTGGAAAAAAAATATAATGTACCGGCCTATCTTTTGTTGGTTGCAATTGGGGTAGTTATTACGTTTCCTTTTATATGGATGATTTTTGCCTGTTTTAAGACGAATGCTGAAATCCTGGGCTCCACCAAACTGCTGCCTTCTTCTTATTCGTTTGACGCGTTTATCAAAGGCTGGAACGGCGTGGGAAATATCACGTTTGCCACGTATTTTAAAAATACGTTTCTCATGGTGGCGCCAACCGTGGCCCTCACCGTATTTTCCTGTTCCTTTGTGGCCTATGGATTTGCCAGATTTCGTTTTCCTTTTAAAAAATTATGTTTTGCGCTGATGATTTCCACACTGATGCTTCCTAACTCAGTGATTATCATACCGAGATATTTGATCTTTAATAAGCTGGGGCTTTTAAATACATACTGGCCGTTTTATCTGCCGGCGGCATTTGCCTGTTTTCCGTTCTTTATCTTTATGATCATTCAGTTTTTAAGGGGTGTTCCAAGAGAACTGGATGAGGCAGCCTATATAGACGGGTGTTCTTCCCTGCGGCTGTATTTTAGAATTCTGCTGCCTTTGATTAAACCGGCTTTATTTTCGGCAGGGCTGTTTCAGTTTATGTGGACATGGAATGACTTTTTCAATACCCTGATCTATATCAGTTCGGTAAAGAAATTCCCGGTATCCCTGGGGCTTCGCGCGTCCCTTGACACCGCGTCGCAGGTACAGTGGGACAAGGTGATGTCCATGTCGTTAATCAGCATATTACCGCTGATTGTATTATTTTTCTTTGCGCAGAAGTATTTTGTAGAAGGAATCAGTACCACGGGATTAAAAGGCTAAATCATCTGCACCGTTACTAAAATCCCGCGCAGGCGGCAGAAAAGAGGAATAGAAATGAAAAAAACGATCCATTTTGAAATTGTATCCAGATACCGCAAAGACCGTGAACCGGCAACCACTGCGGTGCCCTTTGGACAAGGAGAACTGAAGCCGGAAGAAATCCGGTTTCTGACAGTAAATGACGGAATGAAGCAATGCCAGGCCCAGTTTAAGGCCACGGCTTACTGGGGGGACGGTTCGGTGAAATGGCTCCTGATCCATTTTCTGGCTGATCTTCCGGAAAATAAGGAAACAGACTTTTACCTGGAATCATCAAAAGGCGGAATCGAGGCGGTACAGGAAAATACGGTGAGGATTTTGCAGGAAGGGGAGCACACGGTTCTGGATAACGGGGCTGTCCGTGTGGAACTGGCTGCGGCGGAAAGCTGCTGTATGTTTGAGAGGATTGTTACGGCAGACCATATTTACGGAAAAGATGAGATCACAGGCCCTGTTCTGACGGACAAAGAGGGCCGGGAATATGTGATTGAACTGGATCACAAGGGGTGGGAGATCATAGAGAGCGGCCCCGTGAGGGCTATGGTACGGGCCAGAGGGAAACACCGGGGAGCGGACCGCAGATGGTTTGACTTTTCCCTGATCCTGACTTTATGGGCGGGAAAACCCTGGATGAATCTGGATTACCAGTTCATCAACTGTGAAGACGATCCCCATGCATCGATGCGCAAACAGATGGAGCTTAACAATGAACAGGCCGGGCTTAAATATGACAAGGACTATCCTTATGAGGAAATCCGATCCATCCGTCTGTCCATCCATCCGTCAGGGGAGAAAAATGGAGTGAAACACGGCATTTACACGTCCAGTTTTAACTTCCATTCGGAAAAGGCCACGGAGAAGGAAATCCTGTCGGAAGTGATCACAGCCGATACCGTGGTGAATACCGCCAATGAGATGTTCCCGGAGGTGCTGTTCAGCATATTTACGGCGGATTGGAACAATGAAACATACGCCCTTGCCGCAGGAATTTACCAGGCCTACCAGAATTTCCCCAAGGCGCTGGAAACGTCGGGAGAGGGGATTGAGATCAATCTGCTGCCGGATACCGGGCATCCGCTGAAAGTGCCTCAGGGGGTGGCAAGAACTTCCAGATGTTATCTCTATTTCCATGAGGTAGAATTAGATGACAGAATGCTGGTGGACAGGGCTCACCAGTTTGAAATGCCGGCTGTGCCGGTGCCGGATTCTTCCTGCTATATGGATTCGCGGGTGTTCGGGCAGTACGTGTCGGATCATTATCATTTTGCGACGGAGCGTTTTCTCTACCGGTATGTGGATTCCAGGGCAAAAGGGCTTGGAATGCTGAATTTCGGGGACGGGCCGGAATGGGAGTACATTAAACAGGGGCGTTCCAAAGGGGAACTGATCTGGATCAATAACGAATATGATATGCCTCATAATTTTATGATCATGCTGGCGAGAACCGGTGACCGGAGGTATTTCGATTATATGAAGGCAGCGGTGGAGCACTGGTACGATGTGGATCTCTGCCATTACAGCAACCAGCCCAACAAGCAGGGGCTTCTGTATACACACAGCGTGGATCACATCAGCGGCCAGCCGGTGCCCAGCCACCAATGGGTGGAAGGGTTCCTGGACTATTATCACATGACAGGCAATCCAAATGGCCTGGAAGCGGCCAAATCCATCGGAGAAGGGCTTTTGGGACTGATGGAGCTGCCCATTTACCATACGACGGCTACGGTGGAGCCCAGGGAAATCGGCTGGGCCATGCGGACATTTGTGGCCCTTTATAAAGAAACGTATGAGGAAAGATGGCTGGATGCCTGCCGTCCCATCGTGGATGTTTACATAAAATGGGCGGAGGAACAGGGGACCTGGACCACGCCGTACCCGGATAATTATCTGGACCGGGTTCCGTTCATGATGCACGTGGGAATTGTGGGGATGTACCAGTTTTATGAAATCTGCCCCACTGAGAAGGTGAGAACCACCATCGTCATGGTGATCGGGGATATCATCCGCCACTGCTATATCAAACGGGCGGACATGTTTTTCTGCAAACAGCACCCCTCTGTCCGTTTCCTGAATCTCAACGGCATGGTTTTAGAAAGCCTGGCTATCGCCTATGAACTGACTGGAAATACCGGATATATCGAAAAGGGGCTTGGCATGTTTTCCTGGATCACGGTGGAAAACCAGCCGCCGATTTATGATTTCTCAAAATATAAAGAGAATGAGTACACGGTGGTTTACAACTGCCCCGCCGGGCCAAAGCGGTGCGCTCAGACCCTGCTTCCGCTTCTGCATTATTACCGTTATGCATTTGACCTGGGTTTTATTAAAAACTAAGTAAGAAGTGATACCTTTTTGTGGTTTGAAGTCATATTGTGGAAATTTAAAACTTGTTATAATGGCTTTATCAGAAATAACCTGAATTGGTTACAGGAGAAGAAAGTTGCCGTTTGACGCGGCAGAAGGAGGCATTTATGAGGAAAATGAAACAGTTGGCGGCTCTGTCCATCGCGGGGGTCATGGCAGTATCAGGGTTAACCGGATGTTCCGGTTCGCCGAAAGAGACGGAAGCGCCGGCCACGGCAGCGACAACAGCGGCCACAGAGGCACAGACGGAAAAAGCGGCAGATGGCGGCTCGGCATCGTCGGAAGCGGCGTCTGCTGAGGCGGCCGGAGAACCAATTACCCTGCGTTTTTCCTGGTGGGGAAATGACGACAGACATGAGAGAACATTAAAAGTGATCGAAATGTATCAGGAGAAACATCCCAATATCACCATTGAGCCTGAATACAGAGGAAAATCCGAGCGTGAAAAGGTGGCTACGGAGTTAGGAAGCGGCACCTGTGCGGATATTGTACAGTTAAATCCGCCGTGGATGGGCGATTTTGTGGCTAATGGAGACTTTTTCGTGGATCTTGGCCAGTACGGTTTTGATATCGAAGGATTTGATAAAAACTTAATTAATGATTATTGTACGTATAACGGGACTTTAATCACCCTTCCCAGCGGCTTAAACGCCAGAACCTATCTGATGAACAAGACAAAACTGGATGAAATGGGAATTCCCTGTGATATGGACACCAAATGGACCTGGGACGATGTGATCACCATTGGCAAAACTGTTCATGAGAAAAACGCGGACATGTATTTCTTGAATGCGGATAAAGTGGATCTTGTGGAATTTGTGATGCGTCCTTATATCATACAGAAAACAGGAAAATTCCTGATCGATGACAGCTATGAATTAGGCTTTGCAAAGGAAGACCTGAAAGAAGCGCTGGAGTACATTTCAAAATTATACACAGAAGGAGTGGTTCTTCCTGCATCGGAAGGAAATACCTTCCTGAATGCGGTTTGGACCAACCCGGACTGGATTAACGGCAACCTGACATCTGAATTGTCCTGGACTTCCCTGATGGCCGGAGCCATTTCCGATTCCCAGGATACTTATGTAACGACAACGCTCCCGGTAAGAGCCGATGCGGTGGACACCTCCATTGTGGTAAAACCATCTCAGTTGTATGCGGTAGTTAAGACCAGCGAACATCCGGCGGAAGCAGCCGATTTCCTCAACTTCCTGTTAACCGATGAAGAAGCGGGCAAAGTGCTGGGCGACAGCCGCGGAGTTCCTCCTTATAAGGCAGTGCAGGATGTATGCATGAGTGAAGGCATACTGGATGAGAAGATCATCATCGCTACACAGTTTGCCCAGGAAAATGCGGGATTATATGAGAACACGGCTTCTACCAACGCGGAGATCACCGCTGTGCTGCAGGATGCGGTGGAAACAGTTTCTTATGATGCGTCCAAGGTGGATCAGGCTGTGGATCAGGCGATGGTTTTGATTGAGGATATTTTATCTACGCTGAAATAAACTGGCTTTTTAAATTTTATCAGAAGTAACGCCGGGAAGAAGCCGCCGCTTTGCGGCCTGCCCTGGGTCTGGCCGTCTGCACCAAACCCAGGGCAGGCCGCAAAGTAGCGGCTTCTTCCCGGCTGGGGGATGGCTGGGCTGGGAGGGATATGGTATAATGGCGGTGGGACATTTTTATGTGAGTGACGTGGGGGTTAACAGTAAAGCGTGAAGGCATTTTTGAAAATGCCTTCACGCCTGAGGTAACACGTCTGAGGTAACACGCCTGAGGTTAATCGTGGTTGAGGTAAAAGGAGGCAGGATTGGACTATGAAGTATGTATGGTATAAAAAAGGTGCGGAGCTGTTAAAGGAATTTGAAATGACCCAGGTGCCGGAACACATGGCAGCATACTGGTATATCGGCCAGATGGGAATGGTGGTGAAGGGGGCTGGGCTCACTCTTTGTTTTGATCCGGTATTGAATGATCTTCGCCGTCCGGACGGCACGAGCCGCAGGAATTATGAGGCTCCGTTTGGAGGAAGCGAGTGGAAAGGGCCGGATTATGTGATCTGTTCCCATGATCATGCGGATCACATTAATTTGGAGACGCTTTTGCCGCTTCATCAGGCAAATCCATCTTTGCGTTTTATTGTTCCGGCTCCGGCGGTGAGGACGTTGACTGACGGGGGGATCGTCCAGGAAGCTGTGGTGGGAGCGAAAGCGGGGGAGGAAATTGTGCTGGGAAATGGCGCGGTTCTCTATCCGGTGGCAGCAGCTCACGAAACTTATGAAACAGATGAACATGGGAACCAGAAGAGCCTGGGATATGTGCTGAATTTAGATGGAATCAGCGTGTACCATGCCGGGGATACCATGGTTACTGGACAGCTGATTGAGGATTTGAAACGGTTTTCTCCCCTTGATTTGGCCTGTATTCCGATTAACGGAGTGGATACGGAACGCCATGAACGCGGGATTATAGGAAATATGGACTGCCGGGACGGGGCTTATTTTGTATGGAAGATCGGAGCGGATCTGACGGTGCCCATGCATTATGATATGGTTATGGGAAATTTGGAAGATCCCCTGATCTTTGCCCGCTATATGCAGGAAATGTATCCGGGGAAAAAGTACCGGATTATGCAGTTGGGGGAGAGAGGGTATCTGGCTAAGCAGCAGAAGGAAAGCTGCGGAAGGGAACCCGCCGGAGAAAGAAAATTTGGGCATCAGGTTGTTTCCCGGATGTTATGATATAAATTGACGGGAATAGGCGCTTCCGGGAAAATGCATGAAGCAAATGCCGGATTGCGGAAAGAAATTGTGGAATGTTTTTTCTGACAGGGAAAAACGATGAGTGGATTTCTTGTTTTTTATTGGAGTAATAAGGGCATACGGTTGTAAATGAAAAAGAAAATTTCGGAATGAAACGAATATGAAAACTGTAGAAACGGATAATGTTTCAGAAAATGAAATATTATCCGTTTTGCATAGAAAAACAATGTGAGTTTGGCGAAAACGCCGATTGTATTTCCGGGCCGTCCAACCTATAATCAGGTCATGAGATGGAGCTTGGGGCTGATAAACGATCAGTTCCGGGCCTCATGATAGAAACCAAACAACCAGTTATTCGAACGATTGAAAGGAAGAGGTATTAAGATGAAAGTTGGATTTATCGGTTTAGGAATCATGGGAAAACCTATGAGCAAGAATTTAATCAAAGCAGGATACGAATTAGTAGTTTGTGATTTCAATAAAGATGCAGTTGCAGATGTTGTTGCATGTGGCGCAGCCGCAGCAGAGAATGGTAAATCAGTAGCAGAACAGTGTGACGTAGTTATCACAATGGTTCCAAACTCCCCACACGTAAGAGCAGCCGTTTTAGGTGAGAACGGTGTGGCTGACGGCGCAAAACCTGGCACAGTTGTTATCGATATGAGCTCTATCGACCCAACCGAAAGCAAAGCAATCGGCGCTGAATTAGCTAAAAAAGGCATCGAGATGATGGACGCTCCTGTATCCGGCGGAGAGCCAAAGGCAATCGACGGAACCTTATCTGTAATGGTAGGCGGAAAGAAAGAATTATTTGATAAATACTATGATTTATTAATGGTTATGGCTGGCTCCGTAGTATATGTTGGCGAATTAGGTTCAGGAAACGTTGCTAAGTTAGCAAACCAGATCGTAGTTGCTGTTAATATCGCTGCTGTATCTGAAGCTTTGACATTTGCTAAAAAAGCAGGCACAGATCCTGAATTAGTATATCAGGCAATCAGAGGCGGTTTAGCTGGTTCCACAGTTATGGATGCAAAGGCTCCTATGATGCTGAGCAGAAACTTCAAACCTGGATTCCGTATCGAACTTCATATCAAAGACCTTAACAACGCATTAAATGCAGCTCATGCAATCAGCTCCCCAGTGCCGTTAACAGGACAGTTAATGGAAATTATGCAGGGATTAAAGGCTGACGGCTACGAGAAAGAAGATCATTCCAGCATCGTTAAATATTACGAGAAAATCGCTAATACAACCGTTGAGTCATAATTGATTTAAATGCCGCTTACGCGGCGGAATGAGAGGAAAAGGGGAAAGAGAAAACCGCTCTTTCCCCCAAGAGTTTGAGCATCCGCCCAAACTCCTCTCCATATTTAAATGCCGCTTACGCGGCGGAATGAGAGGAAAAGGGGAAAGAAAAAACCGTTCTTTCCCCCTAAGAGTTTGAGCATCCGCCCAAACTCCTCTCCATATTTAAATGCCGCTTACGCGGCGGAATGAGAGGAAGATATGAATACAGATTTCATAAAGGGTGTTGTCGTTCCCATTCTTACTCCAATTGATGAGAACGAAATGATCGATGAAGTGAAGTTAAGAGAACAGGTAGACTATGTAATTGAGGGCGGAGTTCTTGGAATTCTGGCATTTGGAAGCAATGGCGAGTTTTACGTGATTGAAGACGATGAGATGGAACGCGGGTTGAAAATCATGGTAGACCAGGCAGCAGGAAGAGTTCCTGTTTATTTTGGAATCGGCGCGATCAGCACGAAAAAATGCTGCCGTCTGGCTAAAATGGCTGTTGCCAACGGTGCAGCCGGTATTTCCGTACTGCAGCCGATGTTCTTGAAACCAACGGAGAAAGAACTGTATGAGCATTTTAAAACGATTGCTGAAGCGGTTCCGGAAACTCCTATGCTGTTATACAACAATCCCGGTAGAGTTAACTACACCTTATCAGGTAATTTAGTTGAACGTCTGGCACACGAAGTTCCTAACATCGTTGGAATGAAAGACACCAGCGGGGATATTACACAGACCTCTGAGTTTATCCGCAGGACAAGAGACGTGGGATTCAAAGTATTTGGCGGTAAAGATACCCTGTTATATGCTTCTATGTGCCATGGCGCAGTAGGCGGCGTGTGTACGGCTGCCAACTTCATGCCTGAACTGATCACAGATGTATATAACAAATATGTTGCAGGCGATCTGGAGGGATCTCTGGAAGCTCAGTTTAAACTGAATCCTGTAAGACTTTCCATGGATCCGGCAAGCTTCCCTGTTGCCGCAAAAGATATGGCTAATTTGAGGGGGAGAAATATCGGAGTTCCTTACAGACCGAATCTGGCAACTCCGGAAGGACCTGTGCTTGAGAATATCAAAACAGCCATGAAGAACGCAGGATTGATCTGATTTATAAAATTAAATTGAAATACATAACAGACCGGTGACCATGATTTTGCAGTTGCCGGTCTATTGTTTTAAAAAAAAGAATGTGAAATTTATGACTTTCCTGGAATTGGGGAGGGATGTAGGCTATAATATCGTCAAAACCAGATCGTGAGGTACAGCAGTTCATTTACGTGTTGAACAAATCAGCGGGCTGGAATATAATTTATATGTAACAGTTTAAACGACGTGAAATTATACCGTCTGATATGTTACATTTATGCAAGACATAAGAAAATCGGAGGGCTCAAGGTATGAAATTTTTATTTGCATCAGATTCATTTAAGGGTACGCTGTCTTCAGAAAAAATTATTGATCTGCTGACGCAGTCCGCAGAAAAGGTGTTTCCTGGCTGTGAAACATTTGGCGTTCCCATTGCAGACGGCGGAGAGGGAACCGTTGACGCGGTTATCTCTGTTACAAAGGGCAGCATGGTTACTGTGGATGTGAAAGGGCCGTTATGGGAGGATGCAAAGGCTTCTTACGGCGTATTTAACGGGGATTCCGCTATTATTGAGATGGCGGCGGCATCCGGGCTTCCCATGGTTCCAACAGAAAAGAGAAATCCTCTGAATACCACTACATATGGAACCGGCGAACTGATCAAAGACGCACTCGATAAAGGCTACCGCAAGCTGTCCATCGCGATCGGCGGCAGCGCTACCAACGACGGCGGAATGGGCGCTATGAGGGCGCTGGGCGTGCGTTTTCTGGATGAAAAAGGCAATGAACTTTCAGGAATCGGGGCGGATCTTGGAAAGGTGGCGGATATCGATATCAGCGGCATCCATCCGGCTGTGGCCGAATCCACATTTACTGTTATGTGCGATGTTAACAATCCGCTGACAGGCCCGGACGGAGCGACTTATACATTTGGAAAACAAAAAGGCGGCACGCCTGAAATCCTGGATCAGATGGAAGGATATATGAAACAGTATGCCAAGGTGATTGAGGACAAGCTGGGCATGGATGTGGATAAGATTCCCGGCGCAGGCGCGGCCGGTGGATTAGGCGCGGCTCTCTGCGTATTTTTACATGCCACATTGAAATCAGGAATTGAAACGGTGCTGGATCTGATCGATTTTGATAATCTGCTAAATGGTGTGGATGTGGTTGTTACGGGGGAAGGCCGCATTGACTGGCAGTCCGCATTCGGCAAGGTTCCAAGCGGCGTGGGAATGCGCTGTAAGGCCAAAGGGGTTCCGGCTGTGGCGTTGGTCGGCGGCATGGGCGACGGAGCTGAGAAGATCTTTGAACACGGGGTGGACAGCATTATTCCTACGATCAACGGGGCGATGGATATTGAAGAAGCGTTAAAACGGGCGGAAGAATTGTATTCAGGAGCGGCAGACAGGATGTTCCGCATGCTGAAGGTAGGTATGAGTATAAAGGATTAAGCTGATTCTCAGAGCGGGTTTGAAAATTGCTATCTTCAAATACACTCTGGCAGGACGGAGGAAGTATGAAGGGGAAAAGATGGAGAGCGGCGCTGCTCGGCCTGGTTTTTTCTGCCGGTATGTGCGGAGCTGTGTATGGAATGTCGGAAGAATTGGAACGGGGGCAGACTGTGGAGGTGGAAGAGCTGGATTTATCCATAACATTTCCGGAGGACTGGGTCTGCTTTAACAGCGGGATGGCTGAGGACGATCCTATATTCAGCACTTATGGCCTGGATGGAAGCACCATGCTTGAGCAGTGGGAAACCGGAGGGATATACATTGACGCGCTGGACTTCTCTATGGAATGTACAGTAGTACATAATCAGAAGGGCGGAATTACCCATTTAACCCAGTATACCGATGAAGAAATTCAAAGTATCATGGAGGATCTGAGCTCATCGGACATGATGGAGATTCTGGATTCCGCAGAGGGAGAACAGAGAGAACTGGTGGAGCAGGTGGAAGAGATTTCCATTGACTACCAGGAGATTGTCCATAAGGAACAGGCAGCCTATATGGTGGGGGACAGCAGGATGTCGGTGGGAGGCAGAATTCTTCAGGGACGGCAGTATTATACGGTCGTAAACGGCAATTATATTGCGTTTAATTTTAATTCCCTGACGGAGGAACCTTTGACGGAAGAACAGAAGCTGCTGGCGGCGTCCATTATGAACACAGTGGAATTCGGCCATTTGGATCCGGTAAAAATGGAGGGACTCCGCCTGGACTGGGAGAAAATTGGCAGGGAAGTCTTGATCGGCGCTCTGATCGGCGGGGCGGCAGGTGTCTGCCTGTGGTTTGCCGGTAAAAAGAAAAGGGCGAAAAAGGGAGAATAATGGCGAGCGCTTAGGCCGCATGCGGAAGAGTGGAATGAGGCAGCAGGCGGCATGGCACTGTGAAAAGGGGCGGACATTCGTTGGAATGGTCTGCCCCTTTTGGTAACTGCCACGGCCTCCCTCCGGCGAATCCAGACAGCCGGCCGCGCCGCCCAAAGGGAAGCTGCCTTCCGCCTTTTGAACTCATCGTTTTGTCCAGGACAATTCAGAGGCTGGAAGAGGATATAAATGATGGGGCCGATGACATTTATTGAGAAGGCTTAAAGGCAATCTTTCGTTTGTTATATGAGCGGCTTGAGGGTTAGAGCGTGTTTCAAAAGCCAGGTATTGTTAAATATGTATAAGAAACCACCTGAAAAAATGTGAAAACCGCTCAAAAAGTGAATCCGACCCAATATGTGATTGACAAAGTGTTATAACAGTTATACAATGTAACCAGATCAAGAAAAAAGGAGAGATGAAGATGGCAGAAGAAAATTTCCAGACCGCATCAGACGTGGCTTACCGCATTATCTCTCAGAAGATTTTAGACGGGGAATTTCCGCCGGGGATGAAGTTGTCCAGGCGCAAGATGGCGGAAGCCACCGGCGTCAGCGTCATACCGGTTATTGAAGCGCTGAAGCGCCTTGAAGAAGACCGTCTGGTAGAATCCAAGCCACAGTGGGGATCTTTCGTCACCATCCCTACATTGGAGAAGATTAAACAGAGCTATCAGTTGAGGGAGGCCATTGAATGCCAGTCGGCACGGATTTTGTCCCAGTCCATGACGCCGGAACAGAAGGTTGTGCTGATGGAGATCGCCACGGAGCTGGACACGGTCCCTTATAAAGAGGACACGGCCATTGACAGCCGCAATTCCCATGTGCTGTTTCACACCAAGCTGACCGATTTCACCAATAACCATTTGCTGGTGGATACCTTGAGAAAGATCAATTTATTCTGGGTTTTATGCAAGGCCATCGGGACCAATGCGCCGAAAACCGCGTATCCAAGATACTGGCACCGCTATCTGGTGGACGAGATCGCCAAAGGGGATCCGGACACAGCGGAACGGGCCATGAGACAGCATGTCAATGATTCTTTAGTCACAATTATTGCCGCAGAGGAACAGAAATAATGCCAAGTTCCGAAACGGCAATAAAAAATGCTTACTAGTGTTATAACAGTTATTAAATAAATAACATAAATAATAGTTATAAATAAAAAGCTTTATTTAACAAAGAAACTATATAAAACAACCAATTATTAAAAAGCGGAGGGAAACAAAATGAGGAAAAGTGTAAAAAGAATGGCAAGTTTTATGGCGGCAGCATGTTTGACGGCAGCGATGGCAGCAGGATGCGGAAATTCCGGCGGGGCTTCATCCGCCAGCCAGGCGGCATCCGGCAAAGAGGCATCCAGCGGGGCGTCATCCGGTGAGACAAAGAAGGAAGAATCCGGCGGAACAAAGTACATATCCATTGCCACTTCCAGTTCAGGCGGCGCCTTCTCCATCATAGGAACCGCCATGTCCGACATCATCAATAAGAATGTGCCGGGAATCTCGGCCAACATTGAAATTACAGGAGGATCTTCCGAAAATATCCTGCTGGCAGCCAATGGAAATGTGGAATTAGCCATGACGGCATCCGACGTGCTGGCCCTGGCTTTGGACGGAAAAGGAAGTTTTGAAGGAAAACAGGTGGCAAAAGAAGAGATTTTAGGAGTTATGGGCGGCCATCTGACAACCCTGCAGGTTTACACCTTAAAAGACGGAGATATTAAGAGCTATGCGGATCTGAAAGGCAAGAAGATCGCCGTGGGACCGGCAGGCAGTGTGGCCGGAGACGCGATGAAGACGGTTATGGACGCATACGGATATGAGATCAATAAGGACTGGACGCCGGAATACCTGGCCCATGGAGACGGGGCAGAAGCGCTGACCGACGGCAATGTGGATGCGGTTTGTATCATGAGCACCCTTCCAGCCTCACCGGTAGCCACTGCGGCGGCATCCAAAGAACTGACCCTTTTGGATCTGGATCAGGAGCAGTTTGACAAGATCATGGCAGAATGCCCTTACTACATTCCCGCCAAAATTGAGGCAAATGTATATAGCGGACAGGATAAACCGGTGGAAAATACATTCGGCAGCGTGAGCGTGATGGTAGCCAATAAGGACGTTCCGGAAGAAGAAGTTTATCAGATGGCAAAAGCGTTATTTGAAAACAACGATGTGCTGGTAGCGGCATATCCCCAGTGTAATGAATGGTCCGTGGAAAATGCCACAAGAGGTCTGGACGGTCTTTTAGATATGCATCCCGGAGCAGTTAAATATTTGAAAGAAGTGGGCGCTATAAAATAGAGCCGCGGCAAGTCTTTGACAGCCCGGAACTGAGAAAGTAAAAGGAGAAAAGATTATGGGAAATGAAGCCGGAAAAGAAGATATCAAGGTGAAAATCCAAAAAGCGGCGATCCTTGTTATCGGACTCACGTTAGCATTATTTCATATTTATACATCATTTTTCGGGGCATTGCCTTCTTATCAGCACAGGATTATCCATCTTGTGATGAGCATGATGCTGGTTCCCCTGTGCTATGACCTGTTTAAATGTAAAAGCAATACGGGAAAGATGATTTACCAGGTTATTTTCATCGGAATCCTGGCGGCAATTGGAATCTATTCCTATTCCATTGCCAATGATATGTGGAAACAGAGCGGTACCATGTCGAACATCGACATGGTGCTGGGAACTCTTTTGATCCTCATGCTTTTGTATTTCACCTGGAGAGTGGTGGGGGCGGCCATGCCGATTATCGCGATACTCTGTATTCTGTACGCCCTTTTAGGACCGAAACTTCCTCAGGGAATTGCCCACAGGGGGTATAACTGGAGCCGTATTACGGAACTGCTGTTTAAAGGCACCAACGGTATTTTCGGAACGCCGCTGGGAGTTTCGTCCATCTACGTTTCCGTATTCGTAATTTTTGCCGGGGTGCTGGAAGCGTCGGGAGCGGGGGATGTGTTCATCCGCCTGACCCAGTCCCTTTTAGGCGGTTTCAGAGGCGGCCCGGCTAAAGTGGCTGTTGTAGCCAGCAGTTTGTTCGGAACTATCTCCGGCAGCGCGGTGGCAAATGTGGTGGGCACGGGATCATTTACCATTCCGCTGATGAAAAAAAGCGGTTTTAAACCGGAGTTTGCCGGAGCTGTGGAGACGGCGGCTTCCAGCGGCGGACAGCTTATGCCCCCGGTTATGGGAGCAGCGGCTTTCATCATGGCCGATTACATCGGTTCTTACCAGCAGGTGCTGGTGGCGGCAATCATACCGGCGATTTTGTTTTACATAGCATTGTTTATGATGATTGATTTGGAGGCGTTAAAGAATAACCTGCGGGGACAGTCTAAGGAAGAACTTCCTAATTTCAAAGAGGAACTGAAAAACGGCTGGTTCCTTCTGCTCCCGCTGGTGCTGCTGGTGTTCCTTTTGGTAGGCGTCCGCTATTCTGCGCAGAAATCGGCATTTTTCTCCATCATTTTCCTGGTGCTGATCATGCTGTTGTATCCGGGAAAGAGAAGGAAATTCTGGGATGTGGTGAAGCTGATCGCAGGTTCTTCCAAGGGCATGGTGAGCGTGGCCCTGACCACAGGTACTGCGGGCATCATCGTAGGAATTCTGATGCTGACGGGAATCGGCTACAAGCTTTCTTCACTGCTGATCGCCTTGTCCGGTGGCCATGTATTCCTGCTCCTCTTCTTAACTATGCTCACATCGGTGATTCTGGGAATGGGAATGCCCACATCGGCGGCCTATGTGCTTTTAGCAACCCTGATCGTTCCGGCGCTGGAGGAACTGGGGGTTATGAAGATCGCGGCTCATTTCTTCGTATTCTATTTCGGAATTATGGCAAATGTAACTCCTCCGGTTGCGGTGGCGGCCTATACGGCGGCGGGAATCGCAAAGGCGGATTCCATGAAGACGGGTCTGGTGGCTTGGAGGCTCAGCCTGGCAGGATTTTTGATGCCGTTTATGTTCTGCATTAACCCGGCGCTGATCGGGCAGGGGACGATGGTTGAGATTATTCTGGCCATCGCTACGGCGCTGATCGGTTCTTACGGGCTGGCCACAGCGGTTCAGAGATACTTTAAGGGTAATTTAAACTGGTTTCAGACGATTGTCGTGCTGGCCGGAAGTATTTTCATGATGGTTCCGGGTACAATGACCGACGCAATCGGTATCATATGCATTGGCTTTGTATATTCCGTGCAGATTGGAAAAGAGAAAAAGGCGAAGGCATCCGTGACAACCCAGATGCTGTAAAATATATAGGACAGGTGAAAGAATATGGCTTATAAAGTGTTAATTCCCCAGGATATCGCTAAAGAGGGAAAAGAATTCCTTCTGGAGCGGGGGTATGAGATCAAAATGGGAACAGGGGCCGCAGAGGAGGATCTGATCCGCGATGTGGCGGACTGTGACGCCATCCTTTTGAGGACGGCTCCGGTGACGGAGGCGGTGTTAAGGGCCGGTAAAAATCTTAAAATCGTTGCCAGACATGGGGCAGGATACAACAATGTGGATCTGGATGCGGCCGACCAGCTGGGCATCTGGGTGACCAATGCCCCGGATTCCACCACGAATTCCGTGGCGGAGTTCACATTGGGAGCGATTCTGGCAGCGGCTAAGAGGACATTTTTGCTCAATAAGGCGTTGAAAGAGGACAATTTCTTCTATAAAAATAACCATAAGGGCGTGGATTTAATCGGAAAGACCCTGGCAGTCATCGGGTTTGGACGGATCGGCAGGGCGCTGGCTAAGAAAGCTTATCTGGGGCTTGAAATGAATATCATCGCCTATGATCCATATGCGAAGCAGGAGAGCGTTCCTGACTATGTGAAGCTGGTGGACTGGGAAACGGCATTTAAAACTGCTGATTTCGTCACACTGCACATGCCGCTCACAAAAGATAACCGGGGATTTATCGGGGCAAAAGAATTCGCCATGATGAAACCCAGCGCATACTTTATCAACTGTGCCCGCGGCGAAGTGGTGAATGAGCCTGAAATGATCCGGGCCATGGAGGAAAAACAGATTGCAGGGGTATTTACCGACGTGTTTAACCAGGAACCCCCTTCCATGGATAACCCATTATTGTCCTTTGAAGATGTCAGCGTGACCCCTCATATGGCATCCAATACGGAGGAGTGCATGATGTTGATGGCAACTCAGGCGGCTTCTCAAATCGACCTTGTTTTATCAGGCCAGCAGCCTGCCTGGCCGGTTAATAAGCCGGTATTTATCAAACAGGCTGCCTGCTGATGAAATAAATTACTTTTCCCCGGCGGAGCGTGTCCCTAATGCATGTTTCAAACATGCCCTTATGCATGCTCCGCCCTTTCTCTGTACGCATCCAGCCCATTAAAGCCGCCTGCGGCGAGGGGCTGGATGCCTGCAAACGCTGTGTTTTTGTACGGTCCGCGCAGTAAATGCGCAGACCTGTCCGAACGGTTATCTTTCCCTTTACTATAAGTGAATAGGAGAAAACATATGATTGACTTCACCAATCTGTTAAATCTGCAGTGTATGCTGTTTTTGTTCATGGGTTTGGGATTTGTTGTGACGAAACTCAAGATTCTGACGCCGGAAGGCAGGAAGAGCTTGACGGATCTGATTATCAATGTGATACTGCCCTGTAATATTATCATTTCATTCTATGTGGAAATGTCTTTTGAACTGCTGGTCTCCACGGGGAAGATTTTCGTGCTGGCTTTCGTGATCCAGATGATGCAGTTAGGGCTCAGCAAAGTGCTGTATCCCCATATAAAGGGGAAGCGGAAGAAAGTGATGGAGTACGGAACCATCTGTTCCAATGCGGGATATCTGGGAAATCCGGTGGTAGAAGGGATTTACGGTCCGGAGGGGCTTTTGTACGCTTCGGTTTACCTGATACCGGCCCGGCTTTTTCTGTGGTCTGCCGGACTGGCCTGCTTCACATCGGCGGATAAAAAGACGGTGATCAGGAATCTGGCGTCCCATCCCTGCATCATTGCGGTGGAAGTGGGATTTTTGCTGATGCTGTCACAGTTCACCCTGCCGGTCATTGTGGAGAAATCCCTTAGGAATGTGGGCGGGTGCACAACGGTGCTTTCCATGATAACGATAGGGGCGGTGGTCGCAGAATCGGATTTAAAAACCGTGTTCAGCAGGGACAATGCCTACTACTGCTTTGTGCGCTTGTTTCTGGTTCCCGGCCTGGTGCTGGCGGGAGGGCTGCTGCTTCATGTGGACGCCCTGATATTAGGGATTTCGGTGGTGTTGGCCGGAATGCCGGCGGGAGCGACCACCACGCTTTTGGCGGCTAAATACGATGGAGATGCGGATTTTGCATCGAAATGTACGGTGCTCAGCACATTGCTTTCCATGGTGACCATCCCGGCATTGTGTATCCTGATCCAGAAGCTGGTATAAGCTGAAATAAAATTACCGCTGCCCTTTGCGGGAACAGCAGCGTGGTATTAATAATTCTGATTGCGTCATTATTATAATGAATTGGTAAAATTCCGTACTCTTTATTATAATAAGAAAGAGAAAACCGTTACATATCGTAGTTATTCTGTGAATTGTCGTGAATCAGCTTTAAAATAGTCTGTTCTGCGGAATGAAGGATCATCTGGTTCCGGTAGATAATAGCCTGATAACGGCGGGCATTGGAGGACAGAGGCAGATAGATAACCGGCAGTTCGTGGTTAATGCATGATTGGGGGACAAATCCCATTCCCATTCCATTTGCCACCAGTTTTACGGTTAATGGCATACTGTTGATCTCACATACGGTATCAGCGGTGAAGTGGTATTTGGAACAGATTTCGTCAGAGATTTCCCTGAGGGCGGTTCTCTTCTGGGACAGGATCAGACCGCAGCCGGTGAGGTTACAAAGGGCTTCTTCCCCCGACATATCAGGGGATATCTGGCTGGATTCGGCATAGGAGGCCGGTACTGCCAGATATACGGCTTCTTCTTTCAGGATTTCCAGATGATTCAGCGGATCGCTGAACTCATGGGTGGAGATCAGGGCGAAATCCAGCAGGCCTTCATTGAGCTGGGGGATCAGTTTTTCAGTAGAGCCTTCGGAGATATCCAGAAGGATTCCGGGCATTAAGGTGCGGAACCGGGGCAGCACATCGGATAAGAGGTTCATCCCCCATTGGGAGGAAACACCCAGGGCGATGTGTCTGTTTTTTGAAACTTCCGCGATCCTGGAATAGAGGTTTTCTTTGATTCCGATCACTTTTTTGGCGGCGTCCACGTATTCCCTGCCCGCATCGGTGAGCACAAGCTCATTCCTGCGGCGGATAAAGAGGGGGACATCCAGTTCATTCTCCAGTTTGGCCAGGTATTGGCTCAGGTTGGACTGGGAGATAAATAGATTTTTAGCGGCACGTGTGATATTTTTTTCTTTGGCGATCTCTATAATGTATTCCAATTGCTGGACATTCATGGCGTCTCCTGTCATACGGTGCGTATTTGATGATAAAGGCTATTCAATGATTATACTAAAATATAATTGGATAGGCAATTACTTTTCCTCTGGCGGAGTGTGTACCCCCTGGTCTGATTAATCCTTTAACCGGACATTTGAACACGCTCCGCCCTTTCTCTGCGGAATTTTAAAAGCCGGAACTTTAAAATGGAAAAAACGATTTACTTATAATTTTTAAATGTATATAATAATAAATTGTGATGCAGACGGCTTTTCTCCTTGACCGTAAAGGCAGGTCAAGAAGTATGGGATGACTGTTACATTAAATTAGCGTGCAAAAGACAGGTTGGAGGAATTGTTTTATGGATATGGGAAGTTTGCTGAATCTGCAGGGAAAGATGTTTTTGCTTGTGGCTATAGGGGTAGTGCTCAGAAAGCGGGGAACTCTGCCGGAACAAGGGAAGAATATCCTGACAGACCTGGTTTTAGGAGTGGTGCTCCCATGTAATATTATAAACTCATTCAGGATGGAGTTCAGCCTGGATATCTTGAAACGGTTTATGGTGATCATATTGGTGGCCTGCGGGATTCAGGTGGTGTGCATGATTATGGCAAACACCCTTTACAACGGATATCACGGCAAGATGAAAAAGGTGCTTCAATATGCCACCGTCGTATCCAATGCCGGGTTCATGGGCAACCCCATTGCGGAAGGCGTGTTTGGGGCGGAAGGGCTGATGTTCGCATCGGTGTACCTGATCCCTCAGAGAATTGTGATGTGGTCTGCGGGGCTTTCTTATTTTACGGAGAGCAGCAGTAAAAAGGCGCTGATAAAAAAGGTGGCAACCCATCCGTGCATTGTGGCGGTCTATCTGGGGCTGATCCTTTTGATCACACAGCTTCCCCTGCCTGAATTCTTAGGCAGCACGATCAGATCCGTGGGAAACTGTACCACGCCCCTTTCCATGATCCTGATCGGAACCATATTGGCCGAGGTGGATGTGAAGAGCATATTGAGCAAGACGGTGCTGGCCTATACGGGAATCCGCCTTGTGATCATACCGCTGATCACGTTTATCGGATGCAGGCTGTTTCATGTGGACGGGCTGATTACAGGGGTATCCGTCCTGTTAGCCGGAATGCCTGCGGGCAGCAGCACCGCGATTCTGGCGGCCAAATATGACGGGGACTATAAATTTGCAACGAAATGCGTGGTGGTGTCCACTGTCTTGTCATTGATTACGATCCCGCTCTGGTGTCTGGTATTGTAAAACATGTTCAATTTGTGTATTCATCATGACAGGAATAATAGTTTTGTACCAGTTCAATTAAAGTGCGTTCGGCGTCTGACAGCGCATAGTGGTTAGGATATGCGGCGGCGAGATACCAGTGTGGAGACGTTGATAAGGGGAAATAATAATTCCCCGTGTTGGAAGTCCGGAATCCGGCCGGGACAAAAGCGGTTCCCATGCCGCTTTCTATTACGTTCAGAAGCGTGAGGGTGTTGCTGATTTCATATATGCTGCTGGAATCCAAAGGATAGGACTTGAGGATAGAATCCTCCACCTGCCTTTTAACCGTGTTTTTGGGTGACAGAACTATTTGGGCGTCCTTCAGCGGGAGAAGATCTTCCGGCGTGAGGGGATGTCCGGCGGATAAAAATGTTTCGGCCAGGGGATTCTTCTTGGAAATGGTAAGATAAAATTCCTCCTGTTTAACGGTCACATACTGCAGGGCTGATGACTTAGGAACCATGGACGCTATAATGGCAATGTTGAGTTCTGAGTTCAGAAGCTTTTCGATCAGATCGGCTGTTTTGGCCTCTGTGATTGCCAGTTCGATTTTTGGATGGATTTTCTTAAATTCCGGAAATACGGAAGAAAACATGGCGCTTCCGGCAACGGTCATAAAACCGATGGAAATGCATCCCGCATTTCCTGCAATAATTTCATTAAACTGCTGATAGAGATCCTCTTTTAAGAGGATTATTTTTTTTGCTGTTTTGATGTACAGGGAACCGGCGTAAGTCGGTTTTAATTCTGTCCGATTTCTCTGAAACAACTGCAGGCCGATCTCATTTTCTAAATTGGATAAGAAAAGGCTGAGGGTAGGCTGGGAAATGTATAATTTCTGCGCGGCCTTTGAAATCGTCTTGTATTCGGCAATCGCCAGCACATATTCCAGGTATCTTGTATCCATGAATTCCTCCTGATGTTATGAAAGATTAAAAAGTGTCTGTAATTTATATAGTTTTTAACTATATTGTACATTGTTTATGGGTATTTGTAAGGGATTGTTATCTATAATATACTATATTTACAGAGAGAATCAATACTTTTTGTGTCGAGTGAGGCATTTTGGAACAGGGCCCGGTTTCATGCTCCGCTTTTGAAATTATGATTACTAACAATAGGAGGAGACATTTATGGTAAAGCGAAGTGAAGAAATCAAGACAGAAGAGCTGGAGGGTTTTAAGGGAGGAAAAGGGAAGGTATATCTGACTAAATTTATTACGGCAGAGGATATTGATGGTAAAGGCCGGTTTTGGGCATACTGCAGGCTGCCCAAGGGGTGTTCGCTGGGATATCACAAACATACCGGCGAATTTGAGACCTACTATTTTTTAAAAGGCACAGGCAGGGCCAGCGACAATGGAAATGAGGTCATTGTAACCACTGGCGATACGCTGGTATGCAGGGACGGATGCTCCCATTTGCTGGAAAACATTGGAAGTTGTGATCTGGAATATATTGCCGTAATATTGAACTCATAAAGGAGGAAAAAATGAATCGATTAACGAAATCACAAATTGAGGAGCTGAGGTGTTTTGACGCGCCGACGATCTGCAATGCCATTGAATTTTTCGGATTGACTCCATGGACGGAGGGGTACATACTTCCGGGGCTGGAACAGAGGACAGGAGGCAAAAAGACTATGATAGGCTACGCGGCGACTGGGAAAATTCTGTCTACAAAGCCGTCTGACGATCCGGAAATTTTCATGAATTATCTGCAGTACATAAGGGATTCGGACGACCCCACCGTGGTGGTGATCCAGGATATGGATGAAAAGCCCGTTGCAACCTTCTGGGGAGATGTGAATGCGTCCACGCACATGTCTTTAGGGGCGGTGGGCCTGGTTACCAATGGAGCGGTCAGGGATCTGAAAGAGGTGGATGAGCTGGGATTTTATTTCTTCGCATCATGTTTGTCTGTTTCACACGGATATGCGCACATTGAGGAATATAATTGTCCGGTAACTATTTTCGGCATGGAGATTCTGCCCGGCGACCTGATCTGCGGGGACTGTCACGGCGTTGTAAAAATCCCCCATGAAATTGCGCCCAAATTGGCTGAGGCATGCAGAAAGGTTGCGGCGGCGGAAGCCTATATCATTCAGCCCTGTAAAGATGCCGTACACCAGGGCAGGAAAGTTTCTATGGGTGAAATCAAAGAGTGGCGGGGCATGGTGAACGCCAAGCGCAGGGAAGCGGAAAGAGAGTACAGCGGAAGATGAAAACTGCCTGAACCGTCAGGTGCTAAGAAGTGTACCGGGGAAAACGGTACGGATAGGAGAAAAGTATGAGAAAAATGGTTAAAGTTTTAACGGTTATTATATCTGTAATAATGGTTTTGGCAAACGTTGCAGGATGTTCACAGAAGGGAAATGAAGCTGCCTCAACCGCTCCGAAAGGAAATGAAGCAGAGACCTCAGCACAGGGAAAAGAGACCGGAGAATCCCCGAAAGCGGAGAGCGGGGAACAGGATATTGACTGGCCCACGAAAACAATCGAAATTGTAGTTCCGGGAGGGGCCGGAGGGGATACGGATCTGTGCACCCGCATGCTGGCCGAAAAACTGCAGGACGAGCTTGGACAGCCGATCATCATCACCAATATAGGGGGAAGCGGAGGCAGCATCGGGGCCAGGGAAGTGGTACAGGCGGACCCCAACGGATATAAGCTTCTCATGTTCCATCCAGGTCTGCTTTTGACGGAGATTTCCGGCGTCGCTGATTTCGGATTTAAGGATTTTGACATGGCAGCCAATGTATTTATGGATGAAACCCTGGTATGGGTGACCAACAAGGCGTCTGAATTCAATGATATGAAAGAACTTGTGGAATATGCCAAGGCCAACAAAGTCCAGTATGCCACGGATTTCGGCGGACATACCCATGCGGTGGCCTTGATGGTACAGGACGCGGCAGGCGTGGAGTTCAATATCATTGACGCAGGCGGATCGTCAGACCGGGTGGCGGCCCTTTTAGGAAACCAGATTGACTTGATTGCAACATCCTATGGAATGATAAAGGATTATGTGGAAAGCGGAGACTTTAAAGTCCTTGGCGTTGCCGCGGATGAGAGAAGCGAGGTTTGTCCAGATGTCCCCACATTTAAAGAACAGGGAATCGATGTGACGGCGCCTAAAAATTACTTTTTATCCTGGCCCAAAGGGATTGACCCGGCAATTCAGAAAAAATTTGCCGCAGCGGTGGAAAAAGCCTGCAGTGATCCGGAACTTCAGAACGAGATTCTGGAAACAATGTGCATAGAAACGTATTATATGGGGCCTGAGGATTTATATGCGTATCTGGAAGAGATGTTTAACCAGTATGAGCCTTTGCTGAAGAAGTAAGAAGGCCGTAGAGGAGGAAAATAGATGCTGCAAAAATACAGAGATGTTTTTGCCGGCAGTCTGCTCATGATTTTCAGCGTCATTTTATTCATATCCGCTTTATCCATTAAAAGCGCGGTGAGCATGAGCGTGGGGCCGGATTTTATGCCCAAACTGGCATCGGTACTGCTGTTTGTTTTGGGAGCGGCGATTGCGGTACAGGGATATTTGGAAGTTAAGAAGAATGCTGCCATGGAGGCAGAACGGGAAGTGGATGATTCAAAGGGTAAAACAGAGGCCATGAAGACCATGTTATTAATGGCTGCTTATGCTGTGTTAATCCAGCCGGCCGGTTTTTGGATCTGTACGGTACTTTATGTTTTCCTTCAGATGATGCTGCTGGCTCCGGCAGGGAAGCGCAGGCCTGTGATGTTTGCTGCCATTGCGGTGATATCGGCATCGGTCATCTATCTGTCATTTACGAAAGGTTTTCATCTCATGCTGCCGTCCGGCATCCTGGGATAAGGCATAGAGGCAGAAGGCTGGGGAAAAGCGCTTGTAACAGCGCTTTTCCCCGGCACAGTGAAAGGAAAGGGGATATCTATGAACGTTTTTGAAATGTTGTCGGCCGGTTTTCTGCTGATTTTTACGGCCAAAACAGTTCTGCTTATTATAGCGGGAGTCATATTGGGGATAGTATTCGGCGCCATACCGGGACTCAGCGCGACAATGGCCGTGGCTTTATGCCTGCCCATATCTTTTGGCATGCAGCCGATTGAAGGAATCAGCCTTTTGATCGGCTTGTATGTAGGCGGGATTTCCGGCGGCTTAATCAGCGCCATTCTGCTGAAAATACCCGGGACGCCGGCGTCGGTTGCCACCACGTTTGACGGTCATCCCATGGCGATGAAAGGGCAGGCTTACAGAGCCATTAATGTGGCGATTCTGTATTCCTTTTTAGGAACTTTAATCGGAGTAGCGGCGCTGATCTGCATCGCGCCTCCATTGGCCGGACTGGCGCTGAAGTTCGGCGCATATGAGTATTTTGCGGTCAGCATTTTTTCCCTGACCCTGATTTCCAGCCTGGTGAGCGGGTCTGTAACAAAAGGTCTGGCCAGCGCCGTAATAGGCCTGATTTTTTCCATGGTGGGAGCGGCGCCCATCGACGCCTTTCCGAGATTTACATTTGGAAGTCCGTCCCTTCACGGGGGATTTCAGATACTGACGCTGTTAATTGGAATGTTTGCAGTTTCTGAAATTATCAGCGTGGCTTATCATGGTCTGGACGGTGATAATGGTACGGTATTTACATATAAGCCGGAAAAGGGATTCGGGATCACCTGGATGGAGTTTACGGGGCAGATTGTCAATATGATCAGGAGCGCGGCCATTGGGCTGGGAATCGGGATTCTGCCGGGAATCGGCGGCGGGACTTCCAATCTGCTGTCTTATATCGCCGCTAAAAAGAGCTCAAAAGATCCGGACAAGTTCGGAACGGGATGCATTGACGGGATCATTGCGTCGGAATGCGCCAATAACGCCGGTATCGGAGGGGCCCTGATCACTCTGCTGTCACTGGGGATACCGGGAGATACTACCACAGCGATGCTGTTAGGCGGGCTGATCATCCACGGAATGACGCCCGGGCCGCTGCTTTTCCAGAAAAACGGCAGCATGGTTTATGGAATCTTTATCGCGCTGCTGATCGCCAGCTTTATCATGCTTGTGACGGAACATATGGGAATGAAGATATTCATAAAACTGCTGGATATTCCGAGGCATATTCTGCTGCCCATCATTATGGCTCTTTGTGTCGTAGGTGCTTTCGGAAACAATAACAGGGTCTTTGACATCGGATGCATTGTGTTTTTCGGCGTTGTCAGCTTTATTTTAAGCAGTTTGAAATTCCAGCTCACCCCCATGATGCTGGGGTTCATACTGGGCGGAAATATGGAGCAGTATTTGAGGCGGGGGCTGATGCAGAGCGAAGGGAGTTTGGTACCTTTCTTTACAAGGCCGATTTCAGCGCTGTTTTTAGGGCTTACGGCTGTCTCTCTGCTGGCTGCGGTAGTTAAAGGGATACGCGGCGCAAAGCGGTCTAAAATCACACAATAACGGGAGGGTTCTAAGATGTTCATCGAGTTTCCCCCGGTACAGGGGGTTATAATACAGGGAATAGACCAGATAAAAATGCCCCGGATGGTAAAGATACACCAACGGTATGATGATAAAAAGATCCCAAACATTGAGCAATATCTGATTGACAGAATGAATCTTGCAGTCAGGGATAAAGAGTGGTTTCGCAAAAAATCCATCTGCATTGCGGTGGGCAGCAGGGGGATCAGGAACCTGCAGCTGATTGTAAAAACCGTATGTGACCAGTTGAAAAGCTGGGGAGCCAAACCATTTGTCATTCCTGCCATGGGAAGCCATGGAGGAGGGACATCCGTAGGGCAGTTAGAAATCCTGAGAGGTTATGGGATAACGGAATGCAATATCGATGTTCCCATTGTATCCAGCATGGAGGTGGTCAGGTATGGTGAGCTGCCCGATAAAACGCCTCTGTACTGTGATAAAAATGCCTATGAATCGGACTGCATTATCCTGATCAATAAAGAAAAACCGCATACGGCTTTCCGCGGGAAGCATGAAAGCGGCCTTGCGAAGATGATCGCCATAGGAATTGCCAAACATAAAGGGGCGGCCGCGTTTCACAGACAGGGGTTCACCCAGTTCGCAGAACGGATTCCTCAGGCGGCAGAATGCTTCCTGCAGAAAATGCCGGTGGTATACGGTATCGGAATCGTGGAAAACGCCTATGATGAAATCTGTGAAATCGGTGTGGCTGATAGGGGGCATTTTTTGGAAATGGATGCAGAAAACCTGGAGAAAGCTAAAAAATCCATGGCCCGGTTCAAGTTTGCCAGGGCGGATGTTCTGGTGATCGATGAGATTGGAAAAGACATTAGCGGTCACGGACATGATCCCAACGTCACAGGAAGGGCGGCGGTTCCGGATGATTCCTTTAAACAGATTCTGGATTTAAAGCGGCTGGTGATTTTAGGTGTTTCTGAAAACAGCCACCATAACGGAAACGGGATCGCAGACGCGGATATCACCACCCGGCGCTGCCTCAACAGCATAGACTGGTCGGTCGTTTGGACCAATATAATGACATCAAATGAAATACAGGGCTGTAAGATCCCATTTTACGCGAACAGTGACCGGGAAGCAGTTGCAATAGCGATCAAAAGCTGTATGGGAGTGGAGCCGGATTCAATAAAAATAGCCCGCATACATAATACGCTTCAGCTGGAAACCATAGAGGTTTCCCAGGCACTGTACGAGGAGATAAAAGATTACCCCGATATCATTTGGGAACAGGGGCCGTATGAATGGGAGTTCGATTCTGAAGGCAATTTTGAAACATAAACAATATGGTGCGGAAGAAAGAGAGGAAATGATATGGAGAAAATAATAAGTCCGGTGATCCGTTTGAATGAACAGGATAACGTGGTGGTTGCGCGAATGGACCTGGAACCAGGCGTACAGGTTCCGGGTGAGGGATTTACAACCAAAACCCCAGTGCCCGCCGGATATAAAGTTGCGTCCAGGGATATAAAAAAGGGCGAGGCGGTAGTGAAATACAACATCAGGATCGGCTTTGCAAAGGAAGATACCCCGGCAGGGGTGATGATGCACAGCCATAACATTGTATTTGACCATGGCACCCTTGACTATGCATTCTGCCGGGATTATAAGCCTGTAGAACTGATTCCGGAAAATGAACGGGCTGTGTTTCAGGGCATTGTAAGAGAGAATGGAAGTGTGGGAACCAGAAACTATATCGCTGTAATGGCGGACAGCAACTGTTCGGCCACTGCCGTCCGAAGGATAGCCGCTTATTTTACGCCTGACAAGCTGAAGGCATACCCGAATGTGGACGGGGTGATCCCTCTGGTAACAACCCTGGGATGCGGGATGGAGATGACGGGAGAGCCGATGGACCTTCTGAGGCGGACCATGTTCGGTTATATGGATAATCCCAATGTGGCGGGCACTGTGGTTGTGGCGCTGGGCTGTGAGCGGAATAATATATACGACATGTTTGAGAAGCTGGGTCTGGTGGAAGGCCCCATGCTCAAGAAGATCGTGATGCAGGAAATTGGCGGAACCGTGCGGGCAATTGAAAATGGAATTGCCGAAGTATATAAAATGCTCCCGCTGGCGGATCTAGCGAAACGGCAGACCGTTTCTGCGGAACACCTGGTTTTGGCTTTGAAATGCGGAGGCAGCGACGGATTTTCAGGATTGTCTGCAAATCCCGCATTGGGAAGGGCCGTAGATATACTGGTGAAGAACGGAGGGACGGCTATCCTTTCGGAAACCCCGGAGATTTTCGGAGCGGAACACACCCTGACCTGCAGGGCAAAAACCCCGGAAGTGGCACAGAAACTTCTGGACAGGATTGACTGGTGGCTGGAATATAACAAAGGAAGAGACTGCCAGATTAACGGAAAGGTGAGCCCCGGAAACAATAAAGGAGGAATTGCCAATATTCTGGAAAAATCCCTGGGCGCGTCTAAAAAGGGCGGCGAAACAGCCTTGAACGCGGTTTATCTGTATGGGGAAAAGGTACGGGAAAAGGGGCTGGTATTCATGGATACTCCCGGATACGATCCTGTGGCCGCCACCGGACAGATTGCAGGGGGAGCCAACATCATGGCATTCACAACCGGCAGGGGCTCCTGCTATGGATGCGTTCCGGTGCCGTCGGTTAAACTGGCCAGCAATACTCCAATGTATACCAGAATGGAGGCGGATATGGATATTAACTGCGGCGTGGTGATAGAAGGAAAGAAAAACCTGGACGAAATGGGGCAGATCATATTTAATGAATTGCTGGAAACGGCATCCGGCAGAAAGAGCAAGAGTGAGGCAATCGGCGTTGGGGAAGACGAGTATATCCCCTGGGCCATCGGTGTTCTCGCATAATAACATAAATACAGGGGATTGGAGACGGCGATTTGGCCGCCTTCAATCCCCTGATTTATTTATCATTAAAATAATCCCGTATCATCCCATAAAACACCTGCTCCGGCTCGGACATCACCCAGTTTTTCCTTCTGACAACCGCATTATACCTGGTCAGCTTTGGTTCCATGGAGTAGTAGGCCACATGCTCCCGGTCGGTGGCGCAGGAATCCGCGATAAATGTGACGCCCACACCGCTTGCGACCATGCTTCTGGTGGTCAGGATGCTGTTGGTTTCCAACATGCCGCTGGGTTTAAAATGACAGGCCGCAAAGATCTGATCCGCAAGAAAACCGATGCTGGAGCCCTTTTTGGCAAGAAGAAAATTATCATCATGAAAATATCTGACGAAATCTTCATAGGTGATGGAACCATCGGGCCGGTCTTTATGAAACGGGTGGCCGACCGGAATTGCAAAATAAACCTCTTCCGTGCGAAGGATCTCCATCTGATCATCAAAGGGGGCTTTTGAAACCGCGGCCATGATGCCCAGATCGATGTTTTCCTCAACCAGCATCTTTGTCAGATTCGGAGGATTGGTTTCTGAAATCTCTATGGTTACTTCAGGGTATTGTTTTTTGAACTGTGGAATGATGGTGGACAGCATGCGGAGGGCAAACTGGGAAGTCACGCCTACTGTAATGTGCCCTTTCTGGTCAAGACCGGAAATTTCTTTATATAAATCCTTTTGGATATGAATGACCTGCTCTGCCGCTTTTACATAGAGTTCACCTGCCGGCGTGAGGGTCAGTTCGCCTTTTGCCCGGTAAAATAAAGGAGTGCCCACTTCCTGTTCCAGCTTCGTCAGATACTGGCTCAGAGACGACTGGGAAACATAGAGTTCTTCCGCCGCTTTTGTCATATTCCGCTTTTTAGCGATGGCTATGATGTAGTTTAGATATTTAACATCCAACACCGTGTCCTCCTGTCTATCAGTTTTTTTCTATAGGCGCTATTAGAAAATACGATTGATGCAATCAGAATTATTAATTGGTAAAATTGCATAAAATGCATTACAATAAATTTATAGTTCCTATAGAGAATTAATTATTAACTATTATAGCAGAATAGTTGAGGAATGTAAAAAGCTTTAATCATTATATTAAATGGGAGGGGAAAAATGGAAAAAGGTACACCAATAGTAGTTGATATGCAGGTGATTCCTGTTGCAGGCCATGACAGCATGCTTATGACACTGAGCGGCGCCCACGGTCCTTTTTTTACAAGGAACCTGGTAATTCTTAAAGACAGCGCAGGCCATACCGGAATTGGTGAAATCCACGGCGGGGATTATACCTGTGACGCTCTGAAAAGCTGTATTCCTCTGGTAGTGGGAAAACAGGTGGGTACATACCGGAAGATTCTGGACAGCATCCATAAGGCGTCTAAAAGATCGGCGGACGACGATGGAGAGGGAATCCAAAGCCTGGACATCAGCAAACTTAAATTCGTAGTGAAAGCGGAATGGGCGATTGAATGCGCGCTTCTCGACCTTTTGGGACAGTATCTGGATCTTCCTATGTGTGAACTTTTAGGGGACGGAAAGCAGAGAGATAAAGTGGAAACACTTGGTTATCTGTTCTATGTGAGCGATAAAAGGAAAGCGGATCTCCCGTATCTGGACGAATGCTACAGTGTGGATCCCTGGTTTAAACTCCGCAGGGAAGAGATGCTGACGCCTGAACGGATTGTGGAACAGGCTTGTACATTGAATGATAAATACGGATTCAAAAACTTCAAGTTAAAAGGCGGCGTTTTGGCCGGAGCTGAAGAGATGGAAGCCGTCAAAGCCCTGAAAAAGCAGTTCCCGGAAGGAAGGATCAACATCGATCCCAACGGCGCATGGAGCCTGGAAGAAGCGGTCCGCATCTGTAAGCCCATGGAAGGCGTCCTCACTTACATAGAAGACCCATGCGGGCCGGAAGCCGGATACAGCAGCCGTGAGATCATGGCGGAATTTAAGAATGCTGTTAACCTGCCTGTGGCAACGAACATGATCGCCACCGACTGGAGACAGTTCTATCATGCAGCAGCCTTAAAGGCTGTGGATATCGTGCTGGCAGATCCTCATTTCTGGGGATTCGGCGGCAGCGTGAGAATGGCTCAGATTTTAAATGACTGGGGCCTTACCTGGGGAAGCCATTCCAATAACCATTTCGATATCACATTGACTGCCTTTGCCCATGTGGCGGCGGCGGCGCCGGGCAATCCTACCGCCCTCGATACCCACTGGATCTGGCAGGACGGACAGAACCTTCTTGATGACACTCCGCAGATCAAAGACGGATATCTGGAAGTGCCGGACAAGCCGGGACTTGGCGTAACCATCAATATGGACAGGGTTATGGAGGCTAACAAGCTTTACAACCAGCTTCCATACCATGACAGGAATGACGCGGAAGCCATGCAGTATCTGATTCCGAACTGGAAGTTCGATTCCAAGAAACCATGTTTGGTGCGTTGAGAAACGAAAAAGTTTTTCTAAGAAAATTATAAGATTAATTAATTTTACTTACTGAAGATACAGCGTTATAATTGGACTTGCGCGAATCATTAGGGGGTTCGCGCAAGAGAAAAATTAGGGGGAAAAGTAAATGTTTATTAAAAAATATGGTGATTTGACAGTCGGTATTTTCTTTATACTGCTGTCGGTGGCTATGATTGTCGCCGCCTATGCGCTTCCGGCCTCCAAGGTTATGGAGATCGGACCTGATTTCATGCCGCTTTGTATCGGCTGGCTGACACTGGTGCTCGGTATTGCCCTCACCGCACTGAGCGTTAAGGAGCTGGCTAAGAATAAGGGCAAAGTGTATGAAGAGGATGAAAACAAACCGGATTACCGGAGAGTTCTTATCAGCTTCGCATTGATCCTGGTCTATGTGTTTGTGATGAAACCCGTAGGATTTATTGTTTCCACCATTGTATATCTTCCGTTACAGATGTATACTCTGGCGCCTGACGATGGCAGAAAACCTGTGTTTTTAACAATTATTTCAATTGTATTTACATTCGCAGTTTTCTTCTTATTCCGTTACGGATTTAAGATCGTGCTGCCTGCAGGTATATTCACAATCAATTTATAGGAGGGATTTTATGGACGCATTAGGTAAGTTAGGTTCTGCTTTTATAGCAATCAGCACTCCGCAGTCACTGCTTCTCATGGCAGCAGGCGTTGCGGTTGGTATTATCTTTGGTTCCATTCCGGGACTTTCGGCAGCTATGGCCGTAGCCTTGTTTCTGCCGCTGACCTTTACACTGAATGCTTCACTCGGTTTAAACCTGCTGGTAGCAGTTTATATCGGAGGTATTTCAGGAGGTCTGATTTCAGCGATTCTTTTGAACATGCCTGGTACGGCATCTTCGATTGCAACAACATTTGACGGATATCCCATGGCTCAGAAGGGAGAAGCGGGAAAAGCGCTTGGATACGGAATTGTATTTTCTTTTATCGGATGTATCTTTTCCTTCCTCGTGCTGGCATTTTTAGCGCCGCCTATCGCTAAGGTGGCTCTGAAATTTACTCCTGTAGAGAACTTCGGTATCTCCGTGTTCGCTCTTACCATGGTTGCCGTACTGGCTTCCGGTTCCATGTTAAAGGGTATTCTGTCCGGTATGGCGGGTCTTATGGTAGCCATGGTGGGCATGGCGCCGATCGACGGTATCGCCCGTTTTACATTTGGCAACAAATCCCTGCTGGCAGGTTTTGATACCCTTCCAACCCTGATCGGAATCTTCGCGATTTCTGAAATCCTGCTGACCGCAGAGAAGATGGGAAGCGGAAAGGCCCTGGAGACGGTTAAGATCAATAAGATCAAAGGGTTTGGTTTCAGCTGGAAAGAATTTGTATATCAGCTTCCCAATGCATTCCGTTCCGCATTAATCGGTACGGGTATCGGTATTCTTCCTGGTATCGGAGGAAGTACATCCGGTATGATGTCCTATGTAACCGCTAAGAATATGTCCAAACATCCGGAAGAGTTCGGTAAAGGATGCCCGGACGGTATCGTTGCAACTGAGACAGCCAACAACGCTACCATCGGCGGAGCTATGATTCCTCTGCTGGTACTGGGTATCCCCGGAGACGGCGTTACCGCTATGATGTTGGGCGGATTCCTGATTCACGGTTTATCAACAGGACCTCTTCTGTTTACAAAGAGTTCAGATATCGTTTACGGTATTTTCGCAGCATGTATTGTGTGCAGTTTCTTCATGCTGATTATCGAGTTCTTCGGTATCAGAGGATTTGTACAGCTGCTCAAGATTCCGAAACACATTTTGATGCCGTTTATTCTGGTACTCTGTGCAGTGGGCGCTTATGCGACCAACAATAAGATTTTCGACGTTCAGTCCATCATTCTGTTTGGTGTAATCGGTTATCTGATTACCAAGTTTAAGATGTCCGTATCGCCCTTTGTATTGTGTTTCCTGATCGGCGAGATGGTTGAGACCTATTTGAGACGAGGGCTCATGCAGTATAAGAGCTTCGGCGCGTTCTTTACAAGACCGATTTTTGATGTATTCTTCGCGCTGGCCATCGGTGTTCTTGCCTGGTCTATCTTTAAGGAATGGAAAGCTTATAAGTTAAAACTCAAAAAAGCTGAGTAGATGATGAGTGATGTTTAGCCGGATTGATATAGAACCCGGTTTACATAAATAAAGTTAAAAGGAGAAAGAGATTATGAGGAAAAGAATTTTAGCAACAGTATTGGCAGCTGGTATGGCAGTCAGCTTAGCAGCATGCGGCGGCGGATCAGGCACAACAGAAGCAGCAAAAACTGAAGCAGCTAAGACAGAGGCAGCTAAGACAGAAACAAAAGCAGAGGAATCAAAAGCTGAAGGCGAGACAAAGGCTGAGGCAGAAGCTCCTGCATCAGACTGGAAGCCAGGCACAACCATTTCTATCGTAGTTCCTGCATCAGCAGGCGGTACAACAGACCTTTCTGCTCGTGTTTGGTCTCAGTTCGCAAAAGAGCTTGGATTTGATTCAGTTGTAGTTAATGCAGGCGGCGCTTCAGGTTCCGTAGCAGCGAACCAGGTTCTGGATGCAGCAGCTGACGGATGCACCGTATTATACGGACACAACCTTGTAAACGTTGCTAACATTGCAGGCGTTACGGATTACAACTATACAGCATTTAAATTAGGACCTACATTCTGTCTGGAACCAGCACAGCAGTTATATGCATCTGCTGCTAAGTACAAAGACTGGAATGACTTCGTAGAGCAGGCAAAAGCAAATCCTGGAAAATTAATGGCTTGTACAGAAGTTGGCGCTTATACATATTATGAATTATTAGGTCTTGAAGTTGCAGCAGGCATTGACCTTGACTTAGTAGACGTTGGATCTAACTCTGAAAAGATCGCAGCTTTATTAGGCGGACAGGTTGACTTGATGCCAGGCGCATATGGCAACGCAAAAGATTATGTGGAATCCGGTGATTTCGTATGCTTAGGCGTTCCTACAGCTGAAAGATATGAAACTGTAAGTGATCTTCCTACATTAAAAGAGCAGGGCGTAGATTATGTATATCCTGATTGTGAATTCTCCTTCTACTTCCCGAAAGATACACCAGACGAAGTGATCGCAGCTTATGAAGCAGTTACAAAACAGCTGACAGAGAACGAAGAAGTTGTTGCAGCTTTAAACAACCTTGCTATGGTTCCGAAATATCTGAACGCAGCAGATTCTGAAGCTAACGATGCCAAGATCTTCTCACAGCTTGAAGAAATCGCAGCTACAGTTCAATAATTAATCAACCTAAAGAGGAATGGCCCTTCCGGTGAGAACCGGAGGGGCCGTTTCCTTTTTAAAGGGACGCTGTATCTGATAAGTTCTGCTTATTGGGCTGATTTTAAATAAATATTAGATATTATATATGGAAAATGATATCATGAAGACAGAAAGAATTCATGGCATTTTAGAAATCAAACGGATAAGGAGAAGGGAAACATGAGCAAAATGAGGTTAATTCTGCGCTGGCACGGCGAAAAAGATCCGGTATCACTGAAACAATATTCACAGGTTCCCAACATCTATGGGATTGTGACGTCACTGTATCATCTGCCGCTGGGCGTTGAGTGGGAGGAAACGGTAATCCGCGGGCTGGTACAGGAAGTGGAACGTTATGGCCTGAAACTGGAGATCGTGGACAGTTTCCGCGTGCATGAAGATATTAAAAGGGGATATGATACCAGGGACGCTTTGATTGAAAATTATAAGAAGAATATTAGAATGCTGGCAAGGTGTGGGATCAAGATCATCTGCTATAATTTTATGCCGGTTTTTGATTGGACCAGAACGGATTTGGCGCATGTGCTTCCGGATGGGTCGGACTGCCTTTCCTTTGATATTGAAAAGGTTCAGGAGGTGGACCCGGACGAGGGGATTGACCTTCCAGGATGGGGGACAAATTATACTCAAAAGCAGCTTAGGGAGCTGTTGAAATCCTACGAAGGCATCGGAGAAAAGGAGCTCTGGGAAAACTTTAAATATTTCCTGGACGCAGTTGTACCTGTTGCAGAAGAAGCGGGAATCATCCTGGCCCTGCATCCGGACGATCCGCCCAGACCGATTTTTGGGCTGCCCCGTTTGGCTAAGAACGCAGAAGACTACAGGCGGATACTGAACTATATTGACAGTCCGTCTAACGCCATCACCTTCTGCACCGGATCGTTCGGTTCCACGGCGGACAATGACCTGCCTGCCATGATAAGGGAGTTCGGCGCCAGGAAGAAGATTCCATTTGTGCATTTCAGGAATATTAAGCTGGAAGAGAACGGTGACTTTTACGAAACCGGCCATGTGACGGAGAGCGGATCACAGGACATGGGCGAGATCATGAGGGCGCTCCACGATACGGATTTTGACGGATACCTGCGCCCGGATCACGGCAGAAGAATCTGGGATGAGGCGTGGACGGAAAAAGAGGTGGTCCAGGCGGATGGTTCGGTAGTGATTGAGAAGAGGCCGGACGGCTGGAACGGTAAAAAGCCGGTTGCAGGTTATGGCCTGTTTGACCGGGCCCTGGGCGCTGCCTACGCGGTGGGGCTTTGGGAAGGGATTGCGAAGCAGAAGGCTGCGGACCGGAAGACTATGGATCAGAAGACTATGGACCAGAAGGCTGCGGACCGATAGTCTGCGGACCGGCAGGCTGCCGGTCGGGAATAAATCAGGACGGAGATATGGTATGTTTGGCAAATTGCCGGATATGCGGTATCTCCGTTATTTTTGACCAATTATCGTTAAATGTCTAAAGATGTCATTTAACTTAAAAATATAAAATGATTTTATTCAAAATATGGTACAAAGTACCGCATATTGTGTATAATATTGACAACATTGTTCGTTATGATATCATGAAAACAGAAGACGGAGGAATACTGATGAAAAGTGTACTGGTACGGTTACAAGAGTATTCAGCGCAGGCCAGCGGCGCTGAAAAGGGGATTCTCTCTAACCTGCTGACGAATCCGGAATCGTTCAGCGGCTGCAGCATTCATGAGCTTGCAGAGAGGACATTCTCATCGCCTTCCACAATCATCCGATTGTGCCATAAGACTGGTTTTGATGGATATAAGGAATTTCAAAGATCTTTAATGTATGAACTGGCAGTCCGAAAGGAAGCAGACAAGAAACAGATGGATGAGATCAAAAGGGACGACAGCCTGGAAGCGATTGTCGATAAGGTTACATATAAAAATATCGTCTCTCTTGAAAATACCAGAAAACTGGTGGATTTGTCCGTGCTGCAGCGCTGTGTGGAGCTGTTGAGGGAGTGCAGTTCTGTTTATTTATTCGGGATGGGGTCGTCCCTTCTCGTGGCCAGGGATGCTTATTTGAAATTTTTAAGGGTTAATAAGAGCTGCCATGTTTGTGACGACTGGCATGCCCAGCTTTTACAGGCCATGAATATCCGCCCGGACTGCGTGGCGATTATTATCAGTTATTCGGGCCTGACGCAGGAGATGATCCGGTGTGCAAAGGAAATCAGAAAAAAAGGCGCGCCCATCATTGTGATTTCGCGTTTTGAAGAATCGCCGCTGGCAAAACTGGCCGATTATAATCTATGTGTGGCAGCTACGGAATTTATTATCAGAAGCGGCGCCATGTCATCCAGAATATCGCAGCTCAACATGATCGATATCCTGTATACCGCTTATATGAACTGCAATTTTGATGACAGCATGAAGCAGCTTAGGCGCACCCACATTAATAAACCGGCAGAATGAGAAATAAAAAAGCTTGGGTCTTTTGAAGTGGTATGAGGAGGAAAACCGGTGCTTGATTTAGAAAATATGACAACAGAATCGAGAAATGCCCGTACAATTAACCTGGATCAGATGACGCCGCTGGAAATTGCCGGCGTGATGAACCAGGAAGACGGCCGCGTGATAGAAGCGGTGAAAAAGGTGCTGCCCCAGGTTGCCGCAGCAGTGAAATGGTGTACGGAAAGCCTGAGAAATGGCGGAAGAATTATTTATATGGGAGCAGGAACCAGCGGCCGTATGGGGCTTTTGGATGCGGTGGAATGCCCTCCCACATTCGGCGTATCGCCGGACGTGGTGATCGGTCTTATAGCCGGAGGAGAATATGCATTTGTAAAAGCGGCAGAGGGGGCGGAAGACAGCCAGATTACCGGGGTGGAGGATTTAAAGAGAATCGGTCTCACCTCCCGGGATACGGTGATCGGGATAGCGGCCAGCGGCCGGACGCCCTATGTGGTATATGGTTTGAAATATGCGAAAAAGACAGGGTGTAAAACGGCTGTCATCGTATGCAACCATAATTCTCCCATGGCTATGGAAGCGGATCTGGCAATTGAACCCATTGTCGGCCCGGAAGTGCTGACCGGCTCCACCCGTTTAAAATGCGGAACAGCTCAGAAAATGGTCCTGAACATGATATCCACAGCCAGCATGGTGGGGATCGGCAAGGCATATCAAAATCTGATGGTGGATGTGGTTCCAACCAATGATAAGCTGAAGGCAAGAGCGGAGAATATGGTTATGATGGCGGCTCAGTGCGGGCGTGAAGAGGCCAGAGAGGCCTTGGAAGCGGCTGAAGGGAATACCAAACTGGCAATTACAAAGGTCCTGCTTCATTGTGAAATCAATGAGGCCAGAAGATGTCTGGAACGTGCAGACGGCCATATCAGAGAGGCCTTAAACGTGTGAAAGGGAAACTTATTCATAAAGTCTTAGCTGTGTAAAACGGCGGAATCGAGGGTAATATGAAAAAAATTATCAGTGTGTTAACAGCAGCGAGTTTAGTTCTCACCTGTGCCGGCTGTTCACCGGCCACAAAAGAAACGGCGGCAGCGAAAGCCGGGGAGACAACCGTTCAGGAAACAACCGCTCCGGAAACGAAAACGGAGGCAGCCCAGGAAGAGAAAAAAACGGAACCAGAGGGCGGAAATGGGACGGAAAATAAGCCGGAAGGCGGAAAACTGGTACTGTATACATCAACAGCCCAGGATAATCTGGATATTGTGCTCCCGGCATTTGAAGAAGCTACAGGTATTAAGGTGGAATTGATCCGCGGTTCAACAGGAGAGATCAACGCCAGAATCCAGGCAGAAGCACAGAACCCTTATGGCGATGTAGCGTGGATTCCAGAAAGCTATATTCTCAGCGACACTTCCTATTTTGAATCCTATATTTCGGAAAATGACAGCCTTTATGACCAGGCGTTCAGGAATACATCCGGTTATGCAACAAATATCAATTACGCCATTCCCGTCATCATTTACAATAAGGAACTGGTGGATTTTGAAATTACAGGGTATGCTGATCTTCTGAAACCTGAATTAAAGGGAAAGATCGCCATGGGCAATGCGGCTTCCAGCTCCAGCGCCTACAATCAGTTGGAAAATATGGTGCTGGCCATGGGAAAAGGAGACACCCTGGATGAAAAAGTGGATTCGGATGAGGCCTGGGCCTATGTTGAGGAATTTTTAAAGAATCTGGACGGCATCATTGTGGACAGCTCCAGCGCTACCTATAAAGGCGTGCTTTCCGGGGAATACGCGGTCGGCATGTCCTGGGATACCCCTGCCCAGGAATACCTGGCAGATAAGGTGGAAAATGTGGGCGTAGTCTATATGGAAGAAGGCGTTATTCCAAAACAGAGTTCCGTAGCGGTCATTAAAAATGCATCAAATATGGAAAATGCCAAGAAGTTTGTGGATTATATGTCCAGCAAAGAAGGGCAGTCTGTCTTAGGCGCAAAGGTCTTAGGCGCCAACCCGCTGATGAGCGGCGTGGAGATTGCGGACTATAAGATGGATATTTCTTCTCTGCATACCATTCCGATCACCACCCAGTGGTCGGCAGATAAAAAAGAAGATATTTTGAAACGGTATGAGGATTTGTATCTGGACATTCTGGAATAAGAGGGAAAACATATGAGCGTTTCAATTAAGATCGAGCACGCGGTTAAAAAGTATGGGGATAAGGTCATAATACCCGACCTGTCACTAAACATCCGCCAGGGAGAGTTTTTTACTCTCCTTGGCTCCAGCGGCTGTGGCAAGACCACACTCCTCAGAATGATTGCCGGATTTAATACGATTGAGGGAGGCAGCTTTTATTTTAATGACAAGCTGATCAACCATCTGCCGCCTTACAACAGAAATATTGGAATGGTATTTCAAAACTATGCGGTATTTCCCCACATGACGGCGGAAAAAAATGTGGGTTACGGCCTGAAACAGCGGAAGATTAAGGACCCGGAGTATTCAAAAAGAGTGAACGATATCCTGGATGTGGTTCAGATTGCAGGTTTGAAGGACCGCCTCCCTTCTGATATGAGCGGAGGCCAGCAGCAGCGGATTGCGCTGGCACGGGCGATTGTTATCCAGCCGGATGTGCTTCTTATGGATGAACCTCTAAGCAATCTGGATGCCAAACTCCGTGTGGAGATGAGGCTTGCTATTAAAAATATACAGAACCAATATAAAATCACCACATTATACGTAACCCACGATCAGGAAGAGGCCCTTTCCATGTCGGACCGGATTGCGGTTATGAATAAAGGCGTGATTCAGCAGATCGGCACTCCGGTGGAAGTCTACTGCCGGCCCTCCAACCTGTTTGTGGCCACATTTATCGGCCAGAGCAATTTGTTTGACTGTGAAGTTGTGAAAAGAGGCACCCAAACCTTTGTAAAATTTTTCGACGGAAGTGAATATCAAACCAGCAGGTTAACGTCTTCTGTGAACCACGGACAGAAAGTGAAAGCGGTCATCCGGCCTACGGAATTGAGTTTTCAGGAGAAAGGAATCCGGGGAGAAGTTGAGGAGAATATTTTCCTGGGAACTGAAATGCGCTACATTATCAGGATGGCGGACGGCAGTAAGGTGGAAATTTCCCAGGATATCAAAAAAAGAATGAGATTGCCCGGAGATCAGGTGACGCTTGGATTTGATATGGAAGAAATCAATTTGTTTGATATGGAGAGCGGTGATTCGCTGATGAAGGATGTGAAGAAGCATGAATAGAAAAAGAATGAGGATTGACGGGTGGACGCTGATTTCCATAATCTGTTTTGTCTATTTTGGTATCTTCTTCATCTACCCCATATCAAAAATACTGATAAACAGTGTCTATGACTCAGCGGCAGGAACCTTTCAGTTTGATACGTTTATCAAATTTTTCAGCAAAAAATATTACACCAATACGATCATCAACAGCTTAAAAGTGACCACTCTTGCCACCTTTCTGACGTGCGCGGCAGGCACTGCTTTGGCCTATATCAGCAGGACCATAAAGATCAAAGGCAAAGGGCTCATCGATATCATGCTGATGATATCGGTTGTTTCCCCGCCGTTTATCGGCGCGTACTCCTGGGTCATTTTGCTGGGCAGGGCCGGGCTCATTACCGGTTTATTGAAGAAAATCGGAATTAATTACGGCGGGATCTATGGGTTTGGCGGAATTCTTCTTGTATTCACCCTGAAGCTGATGCCGCTCGTGTATCTCTATGTTTCAGGGGCGCTGAAGAATATGGACAGCTCTCTGATTGAGGCGGCGGAAAGCCTGGGCAGCAAAGGATGGAACCGGATACGGGAAATCGTGATTCCGCTGATCCTTCCCACGATTCTGGGATCGGGGTTGTTGGTATTTATGAGGATACTGGCTGATTTTGGTACGCCGAAACTCATTGGAGAAGGATACCGGACGCTGCCCACCCTGATTTATGATTCTTTTATTGGGGACGTGTCCAATGACAAAACGCTGGCAGCCACAATCAGTGTGGTGATCATTTTATTTACTACGGTGATTTTCCTCTTGCAGCGTTATGTATCAGGGCGGAAAAAGATCGAGATGTCCGCGCTGAGGCCGGTGGAACCCAGGAAAGAAACGGGGGTTAAGAATGTGCTGGCGCATTTGTTTGTCTATCTGTGTGCTGGTTTTGCCATTCTTCCCATGCTGGTAGTCTTGTACAATTCGTTTCAAAAGACAAAAGGCACTCTGTTCATAGGCGGGTTTACACTGGAAAACTATACGAAATCCCTGGAAACCATGGGCATGACTATAAAAAATACATTTTTGTTCTCTGCCATTGCCCTGGCCATCATTATTACATTGGGGGTTGTGATCGCCTATACTTCGGTCCGCAGACGGAATAAACTCACATCATTTCTGGATGTGATCTCCATGTTTCCGTATATCATACCGGGGTCTGTGCTGGGCATCGCCCTGATCCTTTCTTTTAATAAAAAACCGCTGTTACTGAGCGGAACAGCGGTGATCATTATCATGGCCTGGGTCATCAGAAGGCTGCCTTATACAATCCGGAGCAGCGAGGCGATTCTCAGGCAGATTGACCTTGGGGTGGAAGAGGCGTCTCTGAGCCTGGGAGCCAATGGATTCAAAACATTTGTATGCATTACGCTGCCCATGATGGCCAGCGGGATTATGTCCGGCGCCATCATGAGCTGGCTGTCGATCATCACTGAGCTGAGCGCTTCTGTCATGCTTTGGGTGACCTCTACCCAGACCATTACCATTGCAATTTATTTTCAGGTGATGGACGGAAACTACGGGACAGCGTCCGCCCTGTCCTCCATGCTCAGCCTGCTGACCGTCTGTGTTCTGCTTTTATTCTTTAAATTAACAGGCAAGAGAGAAATAGAGTTATAACAGGGCGCTGGGCGCCGCCTGTCTGGAAGGGCAGACGTCTGCCGGAACATCGGTTTCGGTGGAGGTCTGTCCTTCTTTCTGCTTCAGATGCCGGAAAATATAGCCAGTGACAAAGAACACAGCGATCAGTGTAACGATATCCGAGACTGGGGCGCTGTATAAGGTTCCGGTCAGCCCCATATAGCGGGGCAGGATCAAAACTAAAGGCACACTGAGGATAAAATCACGGAGAAGTGACAATCCGGTGGATAAGAACGGTTTTCCAAGGGCCTGGAGGAATATGCTGGTGGCTTTCTGGATACAGCAGAATAAAATTGTGGACAGGAACAGGCGGAAGGCCATAACTGCGAATTCATTGTATAAGTCGCTTTCACTTCCGAATATGGAAATGATCTGCTGCGGAAATGCCTCAAAACAGATGGTGGCTATGATTCCCACACAGGCTTCCGCCATTAGCATGGTTTTAAATATCTCTTTTACCCGTCTGTATTTACCGGCTCCGTAGTTAAATCCGATAATTGGCTGGGAACCTGCAGCGATGCCTACCACGACAGCGATGACAATCTGGAAGACTTTCATCACGATGCCTACAACCGTTAGAGGGATATCAGCTCCGTATTTGGACTGGGCCCCGTAAGTGACAAGGGTGTTGTTCATAACAGCCATGATGATAACGATGGAAATCTGGGTCAAAAAGCTGCTGATGCCCAAAGGCAGGAATTTTTTCATCACACTAAGATCAGGCAGAAAGCTGTCCCTGCTCAGATGAAAGGTTTTTGTGTGGATCAGATAATAACCGGCCAAAATAGCGGAAATGATCTGCCCGGTAATGGTGGCCGCCGCCGCTCCGGCCATGCCCCAGTGCAGCACGAAAATCGCCACAGGATCTAAGATCACGTTGATTACAGCTCCGATCAATGTGGAAAGCATGGCGAACTGGGGATTTCCGTCCGCCCTTATGATGGAATTCATGCTGTTGGCAAACATAAAAAATGGTATGCCCATAATAATATAGAAGAAATACTCTTTGGCATAGCCGATATTGCCTTCCGTGGCGCCGAAGGCCCACAGCAGGTTATCCCGGGAAAGGGCGACAAACAGAGTGAAAATAAGGCTGACCGCTATGATAAATGATACCGCGTTTCCCACGCTCTTTTTCGCTCTTTTTTCGTCCTTCATACCCTGGCAGATGCTGAGATAGGCGGCGCATCCGTCTCCTGTGAGCAGGGCCAGGGAAAGGGCAATCACGGTGACCGGAAAGATGATGTTGGTGGCTCCATTTCCCAGATATCCGATTCCTCTTCCGATAAATATCTGGTCGACGATATTGTACAGAGATGAAACGAGAAGTGACATGATGCAGGGAATGGAGAATTTCATCATCAGTTTTCCGATCTTCCCCTCTGCCAGGTATTGATTTGTATTTAATGTGTGTTCCATAAATTACCTCCATTTTCAAAAATAAAACGGCTGCATCAGCGACGAGAGACCTTCTCATCATTGATACAGCCGTTCTGCAGCTTATATCCTAGCACATTTTTTGGAGCGGTGTAATTGGCAATGGTACACAAAGATTTACCTCGGTATATATGTGCAGAATGCCTGCATCCGCTATGTTTTCGTACGGTCCGCGCAGTAAATGTGCAGACCTATCTGAACCGTTACGCAGAATTTACAAACCAATCGGTTTCGTTAAGGCGTTCAGGGGGCAGGAATCATTTTTTAACAGACATCATTAGGGCGTATTACAGAATATCTTTGCCAGGCGGATGAATTCGCGGGCGGCTTCACTCAGATATCCGTCCTTTCTGTAGCTGACGGTCATCTCCCATTCCAGTTTTTTCGGCAGGGAGAAACAGGCCATGCCTTCCCTGTCCTTTTTTACATAATAATAAGGAAGAAGGCCGCAGCATAAGTTGGATTTTATCATGGTCACAATGGCCAGGTTATTGGAGGTTTCAAACAGCACATTGGGCACAAACCCGGCCTCCTGAAACGCGGATTCCACCAGAGGCCGGATGGTGGACCCTTTGTACATGAGCACAAAAGGTTCGTATTTCAATTCGGACAGGCTGAGCGTGTGAAAGGGCTGTCCCTCGGGGGCTGCCAATGTGCCTAAGGGATGGCCTTTGGGTATGGCCAGGATGATCTCTTCCTGCATCAGAGTGATGAAATTGCTGCCGTTTTTCTGTTTTTCACAGAGCGTTTGAAATCCGATATCCAGATCACCCCGTGAAATCAGTTCCTGCTGCTGTTTGACGCTGAGTTCCATTGGCTCCACTATGACTGTGGGATAGAGGCGGTGGAAATCAGGGTAGACCGCGGAAAACATGGCGATTCCACGGCCGGAAGTAAAGCCTACGGAAAGCTTTCCCTTTTGGGATTCAGCCATGTCATTTAAAATGCTGTAGGTTTTCCGTTTGATTCGCAGAATCTCCCTGGCATTTTCCAGATAGACCAGCCCGGCTTCCGTAGGATGCCAGTCTGTCCGGGAACGGTAAAACAATTGAAGGCCCAGTTCCTTCTCCAGTTTAAGAAGCTGCTGGTTCAGGGCGGACTGGGTGATAAACAGCTTTTCGGCCGCCCTTGTGATGTTGTTTTCATCGGCAATTTTTACAATATATTCGATTTGTTTCAGATCCATAAAGTTCCTCCATGCCGGAGCGTTTTTGGCGCAAATACTGTGCTCCTCTTATTTTTCGGCTGTTCACATTCATAAGTCAGTTATATAATAAAATTGAATTGGAATCAATAGAGAACTCTTAATTTCACTTATTAAAAACTAAAAAATATTAATTTTACTTAATAAATTCTATGCGCTATAATGAGGATAAAGGATAATTTTACAGGAGGAGGGTCAGTTATGCGGATTGTAAAAGGGGGAAATGTTTCCCGTCTGCTTCAGGATGTGGAGATTCCAAAGATGTTCCATGCAACGCAGACATTTAACAAAGACAGAATCGATCCGTCTGAAATCCCGGCAGTTGTATACGGCCAGCTTTCCAGACCGGAGATTGGGGCCGCCATTAAGCCGGGGATGAGCATTGCCATCACCGCGGGAAGCCGGGGGGTTGCCAATGTGGACATTATCACCAAAGCGATTGTGGATTTCTGTAAGGAGAAGGGGGCCAGCCCATTTATTGTGCCCGCCATGGGAAGCCATGGAGGCGCGGATGCACGGGGACAGAAAGAATTGCTGGAGGGTTATAACATCACGGAAGAGAGCATGGGATGTCCGGTGAAATCGTCCATGGAAACCGTGATGTTAGGATATTCTGAGTATGGGAAACCGGTATATCAGGATAAGAATGCCCATGAAGCCGACGGAATCATCATTTCCTGCCGGATAAAACCTCATAATGCATTCAGGGGGCCTTATGAAAGCGGCGTCTGCAAGATGATGGTTGTGGGCCTGGGAAAACAGAAGGGCGCTGAAAGCGTACATAGCGACGGCCTCGGCAATATGGCACGGAATCTGCCTGCCAACGCAAAAGTGGTTGCGGAGAAATCCAATATCCTGTTTGCCATTCCATGTGTTGAAAATGCCTATGACGAAACGGCGCTCATCGAAGCCATACCTAAGGACAAGATTTTTGAACGGGAGCCAGAGCTTTTAAAGACGGCATTTTCCAATATGCCCAGCATTCTGGTGGATGAAGCGGATGTTTTGGTGGTAAATGAAATGGGGAAAAATTACAGCGGAACCGGAGTTGACCCCAACATCTCTGGAACCTGGTCAACGGAGTTCGGTAAAGGCGGGCTGAAGGTAAAACGTACCTGTTTCCTGGATTTGACGGACTGCTCCCATGGAAATGCCAACGGCATGGGGCTGGCGGATATTATTACCGCCAGAATGTATGATAAGCTGGATTCGGAAGTGATTTATCCCAACTGCTTTACAAGCACAGTGCTCCGTTCCGGCATGATGCCCCCGGTGGTCGCCACGGACAAAGAGGCCATCCAGGCATGCATCCGCACCGCCAACGGTGTGGAAGACAGGAAAAAATGCAGGGTTGTGAGGATTAAGAACACCCTTCATGTGGGAAATATCATGCTGTCGGAAGCTTATTATGAGGATGTGAAAAACGGCAGATACCCGGGCGTAACTGCTGATTCAGAACCGGCGGACCTGGAATTCGATGAGGATGAAAACCTGATCACACCAATGTAAAATACAACTGTTACATACAACTGTTTAAAGAGGAGGTAATGATTTGAGCGCACCACTGTATATTAAAATCAAAGAAGAAGATAATGTGGCTATCGCAGTCAATGAAATCAAAGCCGGCACCGAGGTGATGCCGGGAATTACAGCTACCCAGGACATTCCCCAGGCGCATAAAATTGCGCTTTGCGACATTCCTAAAGATGGGAAAATCATCCGCTATGGCGTCATTTTGGGCTATGCCACTGACCCGATTAAAAAAGGTGACTGGATCAACGAAAAGATGCTGGTTCTGCCCACACCGCCGTCCGTAGACGAGATGGTATTCGGCACAAACCTTGTGACAGACCTCCCGACACCGCCGGTTACTGCTTGGGAAGGCTACCGCAATCCTGACGGCGGTTATGCGGGCACCCGCAATATATTGGGAATCAGCACCACCGTTCAGTGTGTGACGGGCGTGCTGAATGTGGCCGTCGCTAAGATGAAGGCAGAACTTCTCCCTAAATATCCCAATGTGGACGATATCGTGCCCATCAACCATGCATATGGCTGCGGCGTTGCCATCAATGCGCCGGAAGCCAAAGTTCCCATCCGTGCGTTAAGAAACCTGTCCAAACATCCCAACTTTGGCGGGCAGCTCATGGTTGTGGGCCTTGGATGTGAGAAGTTTACTGTGGAAATGCTGTGTGACGAAGCTGATATCACTCCGGAAAATGTCATCATCCTTCAGGAGAAAAAAGGCTTTGACGCTATGATCGACGCTCTTATGGAGATGGCGGAAAAGAAGCTGGCCATTTTAAATGAAAGAAAGAGGGAAGTTCTTCCGCTGTCCGATCTGCTGATCGGCCTGCAGTGCGGAGGAAGCGACGCATTTTCCGGTGTAACGGCAAATCCATCGGCCGGTTATGCTGCTGATATGCTGGTAAAAGGCGGAGCCACCGTATTGTTTTCCGAGGTTACGGAAGTGCGTGACGGGGTTTACCTGATCGGAGAGCGCTGTGTGAATGAGGAAGTAGGGAAAAAACTGGCTGCTGAAATGAAATGGTATGACCACTATCTGGAGGAAGGCCAGGTTGACCGCAGCGCCAACCCGACGCCGGGCAATAAAAAAGGCGGGCTTTCCAATATCGTGGAAAAAGCCATGGGTTCCATCGCAAAGTCCGGTACATCCCCGGTTGTAGAAGTGCTTTCCCCGGCAGAAAAACCGTCTAAGAAGGGCCTGATCTATGCAGCCACCCCTGCCAGCGATATTGTCTGCGGCCCCTGCCAACTGGCGTCCGGAATCGGCCTTCAGGTATTCATGACAGGCCGCGGCACCCCTTATGGCCTTGCAATCGCTCCGGTAATAAAGGTTTGCTCCAGAAATGATATGAAAGAGCAGTGGCCGGATCTGATCGATGTGAATGCGGGCCCCATTGCCACTGGTGATGCCACGATTGAGGATATCGGAACGCTGCTGTTTAACGAGATCGTGGATGTGGCCAGCGGTAGAAAGCAGAGTTTTGCAGAGAAATATAAACTTCATAATGACTTGTGCATCTTTAACCCGGCGCCGATTACCTGATTCGGCCGGATGTAGATTTTAAGTGCACCTGGGCGGTGCTTCCTGAGAGATTGATGAAGGGGGATTGCCCGGGTGTGTTTTTTTATGGAGAGTTTTGAGTGCGGGATTTTGAGTATGGCATGATCCGCTTTTGGGTGCTGAGGTGTGAGATTATCGGCTTTAGGGTACTGAGATATGAGCTTATTTTTGTTAGATTCTCTGGTTTAATATTCTTCGTTTTATTATTCTCCGGATTATTTTTTTAGATCAGAAGTCTCAGATTAATTCTCAGATTTATTCTCAGATTTCAATTCTCAGATTTAATCTATAAAATACAATTCTCAGATTTAATCTATAAAATCATTGAGAAATAACATTTTTACTGGTATAATTATACGATAGTCATAGATATTGCTGGGCTACAGCAGTAGTATTCTGATATTGTGGAAGTCATCCACATTCTACAGGCCGTTTCGGCCGCATTTTCCTATTAAAAAAACAAAGGCATTAGGAGGATACTGTATGTTTAATAATAGTATAACAAAAGAAACCAGCAACCGTGAGGTGAAATCCAGCGCATTTACGGCATTATTCAGCGATCCGAAGAATGCGGCCGCCCTTTATCAGGCCCTGGAGCCGGGCGAGGAGGTGAAGCCGGAAGATATTGATTATACGACATTGAGCGGAGTGCTGTTCATGGCTAGGAAGAACGATATGGCGTTTACCGTGAAAAAAAGAGTATTGGTAATCAGTGAACACCAGTCCACAGTGAATGAAAACATGCCTTTACGGGATGTGATTTATTTTGGTAGAACGATTGAGAAACTGGTAGAACCGAAGGCGTTATATAAAACCCGCCTGATCTCCATCCCGGCACCGGAATTCTATGTATTTTATAATGGAACGGCTCCGTTTGCTGCGGAAAAGGAACTGAGATTATCGGGTGCCTACCTTGTAAAAGACGGGGAACCTATGTTAGAATTAAAGGTGAAAGTAATCAATATAAACCTGTCGGCAGACCATCCGATATTAAAGCAATGCCGTCCAATTTATGAGTATTCCAGCTTTATCCAAAAGATCCGTGATTGTATGAAAATCGGGAAGACCAGGGATGAAGCAATTATTCAGGCGATATCGGACTGTGAAAACGAGGGGCTTCTTGTGGAGTTTTTAAGGGAACATGGAACGGAGGCGTCGAATAT
>NZ_WQPN01000093.1:57307-66302 GCF_018785315.1 Clostridium sp. MCC353
TGCGCTTGAGGTGCGCGGAGAAGAGAAGTTTGAGGAAGGTATGGAGAAGGGAATTCAGGGTTTTATTCAAGCTTTCAGAAAACTGGGAAGATCCAGAGAAGAGGTACAAAAGGAGCTAGAAGAGACCTATGCTTTGAACCGGGAAGAGGCGGAGAAATATCTGATGCGGTTCTGGCAGTGAGGTAAGTGGGATTTTATAAACAAGAATTATGTCCATCGAAAAATGCCGGCGGTTCATAGAATCGATTGATTGGAACGCCGGTATTTTTACTGATATAATAATGCAATTAAAAACATTCTTAGATTGCGGGAATTATCCGCGATTTTCAGGTCTGTTCGGCCGCAGCTTTCCAATAAAAAAATTGAATACTATTAGGAGGAACCTGTATGTTTCATAACAGTACAGCAAAAGAAACCAGCAACCGTGAGGTGAAATCCAGTGCATTTACGGCATTATTCAGCGATCCAAGGAATGCGGCCGCCCTTTATCAGGCCCTGGAGCCGGGAGAGGAAGTGAAGCCGGAGGATATTGATTATACGACACTGAGCGGAGTGCTGTTCATGGCTAGGAAGAACGATATGGCGTTTACCGTGAAAAAAAGAGTATTGGTGATCAGTGAGCACCAGTCCACAGTGAATGAAAACATGCCTTTACGGGATGTGATTTATTTCGGAAGAACGATAGAAAAACTGGTAGAACCGAAGGCGCTATATAAAACCCGCCTGATCCCCATTCCAGCTCCGGAATTCTATGTATTTTATAATGGAACGGCTCCGTTTGCTGCGGAAAAGGAACTGAGATTATCGGATGCCTACCTTGTAAAAGACGGGGAACCTATGTTAGAATTAAAGGTGAAAGTAATCAATATAAACCTGTCGGCAGACCATCCGATATTGAAAGAATGCCGTCCAATTTATGAGTATTCCAGCTTTATCCAAAAGATCCGTGATTGTATGAAAAGCGGGAAAACCAGAGACGAAGCGATCATTCAGGCGATATCGGACTGTGAAAACGAGGGGCTTCTTGTGGAGTTTTTAAGGGAACATGGAACGGAGGCGTCGAATATGCTGTTTACGGAATTTAATATGGAAGACGCGCTTGAGGTGCGCGGGGAAGAGAAGTTTGAGGAAGGTATGGAGAAGGGGATAGAGCGGGGAATCCAGGTTTTAATCCAAGCTTACAAAAAACTGGGAAGGTCCAGAGAAGAAGCACAAAAGGAGTTGGGAGAGAGCTATGCTCTGAGCCGGGACGAGGCGGAGAAATATCTGATGCGGTTCTGGCAGTGAAAAAATGAGGGTTTTATAAACAAGAATTATATCGGACTGTGAAAACGAGGGGCTTCTTGTGGAGTTTTTAAGGGAACATGGAACGGAGGCGTCGAATATGCTGTTTACGGAATTTAATATGGAAGACGCGCTTGAGGTGCGCGGGGAAGAGAAATTTGAGGAAGGTATGGAGAAGGGAATTCAGGTTTTAATCCAAGCCTTTAAAAAACTGGGAAGATCCAGAGAAGAAGCACAAAAGGAGTTGGAAGAGAGCTATGCTTTGAACCGGGAAGAGGCGGAGAAATATGTGATCCAATTCTGGCAGTAAAGTAAGAAGAAAAATATAAACTTGATTACATATAAGGATACCGGCATTTCCTAAATACAATACGAGACAGGAATGCCGGTATTTTTTATTGAATTATAAGTTTTTTATTGTTTTCATCGTTAACTGTATAATCCCTTGCCAATTCGATCAGATCCAGTTCCGGTTTACTGAGATATGCCCCTTTCCGTGTGACAACCGACCTCATCCAGGATGCCCTGGAATCAAAGGAAAAGTACACAATGGGTGCATCCGCTTCCACATAGGACTGTGGGAAGAAGGCGGGGCAGACCTGGTTTTTAACCATATTAAAAGTGGTGTAGGTGCTGGTCGATTCAAATAGAACTTTGGGTTTATAGCCTGCCTTAGCAAAGGCTTCATCGATCTTATCCCGAAAGCGGGTTTCATGGGTCATCAGGACGAAATAGTCGTCTTTCAGGCGTTTAAGGTCGAAAAGAGGAAAGGTCTTGTAGCTTTCCTCACCGGCCAGATAGGCCAGCGGATGGCTGGCAGGCAGCGCCAGAACCATGAGTTCGGATTGGAGACGGTAATAATCAAAATCGGGTTTGTCCTCCATATGGGCTACAAAGCCTAAACTGACATCTCCATGAAGAACCAGCTGTTCAGTCCTTTTTACTCTGGATTCATAGATTTTGAATGTGATATCGGGATAGAGCTTATGAAAACGGGGATAGATGTGGGAAAACATAACCGAACCCCGTTCCGGTGTGTAGGCGATGGAAATTTCCCCTCTCTTCATATCTGCGATATCATTGAGGATTTTATAGGTTTCCGCTTTCATCTCCAGCATTTTTTTTGCAGTATCCAAATAGATTCTTCCGGCATGGGTAGGAATCATGGAATGACGGACCCGGTTGAATAATGGAAGGCCCAGTTCACGTTCCAGGCGCAGCAGCTGCTGGTTTAAGGCTGACTGGGTCAGGAACAGTTTTTCTGCCGCTTTTGAGATACTTTGCTCATTTGCGATTGCTATCATGTATTCCAATTGTTTAAGATCCATGAAAAATCCTCCTATATATAAAGTAAACTTAAAAAAAATAAGTTAAAATATAAATATCAATAAGTTGATCTTTGAGTATTGTTATATTATAATAAAATAAATTTGATAAATCAATAAAATTTATCAAAAATTACAACGCATACTTATAAAATGCGAGTAAACAAGCAGAAGGAGAAGAGGAAAATGAAAAAGACACTGAAGGTATTGGCAGCAGGCGTTTTGGCAGTATCAATGGCAGCTTCATTGGCAGCGTGCTCAGGGGGAGCAAAAACTGGACAGTGGGCTAAGAATGTTGAGGTACAGGTTCCGGCTAAGGCAGGCGGCGGTACGGATGTTATGGCAAGAACTCTGGCGACCCAGGTTGCAAAAGATGCAAAAAATACATTGACGATTGTTAATAATACAGACGGCGGCGGCGTGGTTGCCATGGAAAAAGTAAGAACTGCAAAAACGGACGGCAGCACCATTTTACAATTCCATACCACGATGCTGATTAAAACAGCAACCGGCGTTTACGATAAGAAGGCAGCAGAAGACTTTACCGTAATCGCGGTCAGCCAGGGAACAGAAGTGGGCGGTTATGTGCTGGTTGTTCCGGCGGATTCACCTTATAAGACAGTGGATGATTTTGTTGCAGCGGCAAAAGCAGCTCCGGGAACCCTGCTGTTCGGTGTTGAAACAGGCGGATCTTCCCATATCCAGGCTGGTTTATTTGCTAAGGCAGCGGGAATTGACTTTAAATATGTAGAAGCGGGTTCTGATACAGAGAAATTAACCGCTTTAGTGGGCAAGAGCATTGACGCATGTCTCGTTAACCCGAACCAGGCAAAACAGTATGTGGAATCCGGCAAGGTAATCGGACTGGCATGTGTTTCCAGAGATAAAGAAGGCGGAAGAAGCTCCGTACTTCCTGATATCCCAAGCTTTATTGAGCAGGGGCTGGATGTTTCCTTTGCTTCCATTAACCTGTTCTTAGGGCCGAAAGATATGGATCAGGAACTTGTTCAGAAGATTCACGATTTCTATGCAAATGCAGCAGCCAACGCAGACGTAAAAGCGATTCTTCAGCCGGCAGGATTTGATATGGAATTCTTCAGCCTTGAAGACGGCCTTGCAAAAGTGAAAGAGCAGCAGGAACAGTTAAACGCAGTTGTAAAAGAACTTGGACTGGAACAGAAATAAATGATTAAAGTCCAGCGGAACATCATAAGCTATGGGGTTGCGCTGGATTTTTTTTCTCAAAATACAGGTTAGAAAGGGGTTTTTGGAGTGGTTAAAGTAAAAAGAGATCAGATTACAGGCGCCGTGTTAGTCTTATTGGGACTGATTGTGGCTGTGCTGGTAAGCCAGTTTAAGATGCCTATGACGGCGGCTTATCCCGGGCCTAAGATGCTGCCAACCATAGCGGTTGTGGGATTTATCGCATGCGGAGCCGGAATCTTTATAGAAAGTACATTGAGTAAAAAAGAAGAAAAGCCTTTTATGGTAAAAGAAGGCTGGGTGCGCATGGGCATCACGCTGGTGATCCTGGCGGCCTACGTATTGGCTATGACTTATGTGGGCTATTTGATCGCAACACCAGTGGTTACCTACATAATGACAACATTATTTGCCAAGGGAAGCAAATCTACGGTGAAGGGCAGGATTATCTTTTCCGCGCTGCTGACAGTTATTATCTACGTAATTTATGTATTTGCATTCGGGCTGGGACTGCCGGATGGAATGCTGTTCTATTAGGGGGTGGAGATTATGCTTGAGTTTATACCATATATTGTTTCTCAGATCGTACAGCCGTTTAACCTCCTTCTTCTGTTGGCGGGAACGGTGATCGGAATCATTTTCGGCGCTATACCGGGACTTTCCGGTACGCTGGCTGTTATGCTTTTTATGCCTCTTACCTACACCATGCCGGCGGGCACGGCAGTTATCTTCCTGATCAGTTTGTGGGTTGGCGGATGTTCCGGCGCGTTTATCGGTTCCGTGCTTTTGGGAATCCCGGGATCTGCTTCGGCTGTTGCAACCTGTTTTGACGGTTATCCTATGAGCCAGAACGGAAAAGCCGGTAAAGCGCTGGCAATCGGTATGGTGGCTTCCTTTATCGGAACATTTTTCAGTGCGATACTGGGCGCTCTGTTAAGCCAGTCGGTGGCGGAAGTGGCATTTATGCTGGGGCCGTGGGAATATTTCTCCCTGTGTTTTGTGGCCATAACCATGGTGCTGGCCATATCAAAGGGCAATATGTTTAAAGGGCTGGCTTCGGCCACCATTGGGCTTCTCTTTGCATCTGTGGGCTTTTCTCCCATTGACGCGGAAGCCAGATTTGTGTTTGACAATATGTATCTGATGAGCGGTCTTTCCATGACGGTTGTTTTGATCGGTATTTTCGGTGTCAGCAGAATCATTGTAGAATACGGAAAGGGATTTGATCCCCTGCCGGAAGTTGACACGAAGAGCATTAAGGGGCTTGGGATTACCTTTAAAGAGATAAAGGATCAGACCGTCAACATTCTGAGATCCTTTGGTATCGGCCTTGGAATCGGTTTCCTTCCTGGCATGGGAGCCGGCCTTTCCAACCTGGTCGCTTATTCATCGGCAAAAAATGCGTCCAAACATCCGGAATTGTTCGGAAAAGGAAATCCGGAAGGTATCTGGGCTTCTGAAATATCCAACAATGCAGCCATCGGCGGGTCTATGATCCCTATGGCGGCTCTTGGTATCCCCGGCGACTCCACCACCGCGCTTTTAATCGGCGCCCTGACCATTCACGGACTTGAAATGGGGCCGATGGTATTTAAAAACAGTGGTAATGTGGTGTATCTGATGTTTGCGGTTGTGGCAGTCTGCGCGTTCTGCACATTGGTTCTGCAGGCTCTTGGAATGAGGCTGTTCCCTCAGATTTTGAAGGTTCCTTACCATTATATGTATCCGGCTCTGCTGGTGATTTCTTTAGTCAGCGCATATGTGGACTCCAGCAGTCTGTATAAATGCGGCATGATGATCGTCTTCGCCATTGTGGGAATCCTGATGACATACGGCGGTCTGCCTACGGCTCCCCTCATTCTGGCGTTTATTTTAGGCCCAACTCTGGAGAGCAATATGTTAAAGGCGTTCCAGTATTCGGGGACAGCGGCTTCCTTCTTCACAAGACCTATTTCATGTGTGCTGATGATCATTGGAATCGGCTGTGTATTTTCACCGATTATCCGTACAATATTCGCAAAAGCAAGAAAAACGAAAGCATAAAAAAACATGGAGAGGGTATAAAAGCCCTCTCCAAAAAAATGATGCCGCGGCAGCGGCAGAAAAGGAGGAAATGATAGGAATGGGAGAAAACAGGTATAGGGCAAAGGAATGGGAACAGGTCTGCGAGCCGTTTCAGATGGCTCCGGGAGTTTATTATGTGGGAACCACTTATGTGGGAAGCTATCTGCTGGATACCGGGGATGGACTGATCTTAATCGACCAGGCATTTGCGGAATCCGTTTATCTGATTCTGGAAAGCGTCAGAAAATTAGGGTTTGACCCAATGGATATCAAGATGCTTTTGGTGAGCCACGGCCATTTGGATCACTGCGGCGGAACCAGGCTGCTTCAGGAATATACAAAGGCAAAGGTTTATATGTCCAGAGAAGATTATCAGATGATGACAGAACATCCGGAGTGGGTGTATTTTGATTATGAAAACCGGGTTGATTTTGAACCGGATGAACTCTATGACAATGAGAATCCCATCCGTCTGGGCAATATGGAGATCAGGACGGTTCTGACACCGGGACATACGCCGGGAACCACTTCATTTTTCTTTGATGTGAGGGATCAGGCGGGGAAAACCTTTCGCTGTGGGCTTCACGGGGGAGTTGGATTGAATACGCTGGTTCCTGAATTTTATGAAAAATGGCCGGGCTGGCCGGAAGAGCTTTTGGATCAATTCATAAATTCCCTGAAAATGCTGATGGAGGAACCAGTGGATATCACCCTTCCGTCCCATCCAAACCAGGTGCCGATTATGGACAAAGCCGGAACCTACAGAGAGGAAGAGAATCCGTTTGTGGATCAGGAGGCATGGAAGAAGCTTCTTAGAGCCAGATTAGAGATGGCTGATAATCTGGCCGGGGATTGACCGGGAAATCATCCATACATAGGGCCTGGTGGGTGCTGTTAGGCTGCTGTATTCTGCAGATCGGGGTTACGGGTATCGGAAACAATACCTTGGGCCTGTACCTTTCGCCGGTTCGGGATGAACTGGGGATTACAACGGCTCAGATGTCGGGATTCTTCTCCATCAGAACCGTGGTGATGGCATTTGCAGCGTTGATTGTATTCCGCTGCTACCGGAAGTTCCCTATTAAGCCGATGCTGATCATCATGTCGGTGATCTATGGGGGCACATTTATGGCGCTGGTTTTTGTAAACGGCGTGGCGTCTCTCTATCTGACAGCGGCTGTTATGGGATTTGCGGGATCATTTTTAATGATCACTCCGTCCACCTTTATCATAAATAACTGGTTTGAATCCCGGGTGGGGACGGCCCTTGGAATCGGAGTGGCGGCGTCCGGCATCGGCGGCGCGGTTATGAATCCGGTTTCAGCGCGGATGATTGAGAAGATGGGATGGAAAACAGCGGTGGTCATCACGGTGATTTTAATGCTGTCCATCTGCTTTATCACGGTTGCCGCCCTGATCATTTACCGGCCGGAAGATGTGGGCCAGAAGCCATACCGGAAGGAAGGGGAAGAAGGAAAACGGGGACGCCGGGAAAAGGACCGCAGCGGTTTTTACAATTCTGCGGACCGGGCCGGAAGACAGAAGATAACCTTTTATATGGTCATATTGGTACCGCTTCTCTATCTGAGCAGCCAGTATACCCATATTATGCCCAGCTATGGTTTGTCCCTGGGATTTCCTGTAACGGTTGGCGGGATGCTCAGTTCCATGCTGATGCTGGGAAATGTGGCGGCTAAAATGAGTGTGGGCTGGTGTTACGACCATTTCAGCTCTACCAGAGTGACATTTTTCTATATCATGGTAGTGATCGCGGCCATCATAGGGCTGCTGGTTGGGAAAAATGTGGCTGTAATCGCCATTTCCAGTCTGTTCTTCGGAATGAGCATGTCATTTTACACGGTATGCGATCCGTATCTGGTGCGGGAAACCTATGGCAGTGAGAAATACGATAAGGTATACTCCTATTACTCTATGTTTGGATCTTTGGCCAGTTCTATATACTTTACGGGGGTTGGGTATTCTTATGATATATTCCACTCTTATAAGCCATCATTTGCATTTTTAATCGGTGCATATCTGCTGGCTGCACTATTATTATATTTACGTTTGTTTGCCTGGCATAAAATAGAAAATTTAGCCAGGGGGAAAGGAGAACCGTTATGCCCTTAAACAGTACATCAAAAACAAGTCCGCCTGCAATGGTGCTGATGGAGCGCTGCTGCAGAAGGCCGTGGGAGGCATATGTGGAGCCCATAAAAATGGCTCCGGGAGTTTATTATATTTCAGGAAATGACTGGGTAGCCTGTTATCTGATCGATACGGGGGACGGACTGATCCTGATTGACACTGCAATGCATGAAACCGCGTATCTAATGATTGAAAATATCCGCAAACTGGGATATGAACTGACGGATATCAAAAAGATCCTGCTGACCCACGCCCATATCGACCATATCGGCGCGGCCAGAACCATGAAGGAACTGACCGGAGCTAAGCTTTATCTGGGTGAACGTGATCTGCTGTTCCTTCATGAGAGACGGGATTTGATCAGAATTGGGGATTATACCTGCGGCGAGTTCGAACCGGATGAACTCTATGGGGATGATAAGCCCATCACCCAGGGAAATATCACGATCCATACCGTATCCACTCCGGGCCATACGCCGGGATGCACATCCATGTTCTTTGATGTGACGGATAAAGACGGACGCGTTCTCCGCTGTGGAATTCACGGCGGCGTGGGCCTGAACCTGACGAAACAGAATTTTGAAGAGGACCGTCTGCCCGCCACTTTACGGGATGAGTTCATCGAAGGCCTCAAAAAACTGGATCAGATGGAAGTTGATATCTGTCTCCCTTCCCATACCAACCAGGTTGGGATTCTCCTTTTAAAGGATCAGGTGACGGAAGATTTCAATCCTTATCTGGATCCATCGATCTGGCATGAGCTGATGCAGGAAAGGCTGGAGAGAGTTATGCAGATTGTGGAGGATGAGAAAGAGGGGTGAAGCTTTATTTAACATATTAGCGAAAGTAACGCCATGAATCCAGGAAATGGGGACGGACGGGGGCGGAGGTCTGCTTGGAGGTTTGACGCCGGGCGGAGCGGAATCCGTTGGCGATGAAAACCGGCTTCCAACCGTAAGTGAAACTAAGGC
>NZ_WQPN01000094.1:0-132959 GCF_018785315.1 Clostridium sp. MCC353
TATACAGCTTAAACAATGAGAGGATTAAGTCCCAACTGGCTGTTGGGTACTGAAACCCTACACTTATATATTAGGAGGAGCGCCCCCATGGACAGGCTGTTTAACCCGGAAAATCCGTTTTGGAGTTTTATGAATAAGGTGATGGATGTATTTATGATCAGCATCCTGTGGTTTATTTTCAGCATTCCGATCATCACCATAGGCGCTTCCACGACAGCGCTGTTTCAATTCACACTGAAGCAGACGGCTGATGAAGAAGGGTATGTGTGCAGAAGTTTTATCCGGGCATTTTTTAAAAATTTTGTTCAGGCAACTGCTGTCTGGGCGGCTGTGCTGGTATGCGGCGCATTTTTGGCCTTTGACCTGTATCTTTCCAGAAGGCTGCCGCTGATGCCGGTCATGCAGAATGGGCTGTTTTTTGCTATAATCAGCATCATGATTGTCTTTTTATTAACGGTTTTATATGTATTTCCCCTCTTGTCCTTTTTCCATGTTAAGCTGAAACAATTGATTGTGCATGCGTTTATCATGGCGGTGGGCAATCTGCATGTCAGCATCATCATCATTGCGATTTATGCGGCGGCAGGGGCGGCTGTGCTGTATATGCCCATGGCTTTTCCGGTGCTGTTCGGCATCGCGTGTTTTCTTTCGTCTTATTTTTACCGCATGGTATTCAGGAAATACGCAGAAGATCTCAACGACCGGGAGGAGTGACAAGGGTAAAAAAACAAAAAACAGTATAAAAGTATTGATAAAAAATAAACAAAATATACAATAAAAAATAACTGCCAATAGAGGGCTTTTGGACAATAATTATATGAAAATTAAAAAAATAGTTAAAAAATCATTGAAATTGTACAAAAGTTATAGTATACTAAGAACATGATAATGAATCCCAGCGCAGAGTGAAAGAGAAGGGAATAGACAAGTCAGCTTTGACTGGTCTATGCCCTTTTTTAATTTGCTTTCCTAAAGGGGAACTAAAGTTCAGGCAAAGCCATTCAGGCGGCCTGCAAATTATATTAAAGGAGGAACACTATGAAAAAAACATTAGCAATTGTTCTAACAGCAGCGATGGCGGCAGCCTCACTGGCAGGATGCAGCGGCGGAGGATCAACTGGTTCAGCCCAGGCGACAACCGCGGCGCAGGCAACAACCGCAGCCCCGGCAAAAGATACGGGGGGGGGTATTTCAGAGACAACAGCAGCGCCTCAGGTAGATAAATCTATCTACGAGATTACGGAGCCCATTACCATTAAGTGGTGGCATTCCCTGGAATCCCAGTATGCGGATGTAGTGGATAAAGTAGTTGCAGATTACAATGCGTCTCAGGATCTTGTAACTGTGGAAGCGGAATATATCGGAAGCTATACCCAGATCAACGAGGCTCTGGTAGCGGCTCATGCGGCGGGAACCGACCTTCCGGCCATTACAGTAGCCAATACCCCATATGTGGCTGAGTACGGAGCAGGCGGCCTTACAGAAGACCTGACCCCGTATATTGCGGCAACAGAATATGATGTGGAGGATTTTGGTGATGGTATGCTGTTAGCAGCTCAGTATGAGGGCAAACAGGTAGCTCTTCCATTCTTAATTTCCACTCAGGTTATGTATTATAATAAAGATATGGCTGACGCCAAAGGAATCACCATTCCTGAGAAATTTGATGATATGGACGCGTTCCTGGAATCCGTTTCCGAGGTGAATGCAGATGGAACCACCAATGTTTACGGAACCATTATACCAGGATGGGATCAGTGGTATTTTGAAACCTTCTATCTGAACAAAGGCGTTAAAATTATCAATGACGACGGCGTGACCACCGATCTGGATTCCGAGCAGGCAGTGGCAATTGCCAATAAATTTAAAGAATGGTGTTCAAAAGGATACGCTTATTGGGCAGCAGGAACAGATGCGTCCTCAATTATGCGTCAGAACTACATCGACGGAAAAGCATTTTCAGTTCTTCATACAAGTTCCCTGTATAACAGCTATGTAGATAAGTGCAGCTTTGAAGTTGGCATGGCATGGCTTCCGGGAGCAGAGACTAAGAACCAGGAAATCGGCGGCTGTGTACTTTTAATTCCGTCTAAGAATGATCAGGCAACCAAGAACGCGGCATGGGATTTCCTTCAGTATCTGTGCAGCAAGGATGTTAATATGACATGGGCAACCGGAACCGGTTATATGCCGACCAGAAAGTCCGTTCTGGAAACAGAAGAAGGTATTGAATTCTTAAAAGAAAAACCTGCATTCCAGTGTATCTTTGACAACCTTGACCTGATTCAGCCGAGAATCCAGCACAAAGCATGGAACCAGCTGACAACCGTATGGAAGAACAGCATGTCAGAAGCGCTTCTGGAATCCGATGTGGATATGGATGCTATCATCGAGCAGATGGTTGAAGAGATCAATGATGTATTAGGCGACGCATAATAAAAGGGGGGATAGCCGTGGATAAGAGAAAGGGAATTACCCCAAGGACGGTTTCTGCGTTCAAGGATTTTGCCTGTGTGCTGCCGGCTCTGCTGTTTCTCGTGGTTTTTACATATTATCCGATTGTGGAACTGATCAGGATCAGTTTTACCGACTGGAATCTTCTGAACGCAGAGTATAAATACGTGGGCTTTAAAAACTGGAACTGGCTGTTTTTTGGTACCGGCTTGAAATATTTGTTGAACTCCTTGAAGGTTACTATTTTATACTCCTTGGGAGAGCTGGGTATAACGCTGATCGGAGGAATGATTTTTGCTTTGATATTTAACCGTATGACTAAGTCTTTCTCCATCATGAGGGCAATTGTATTTATGCCTAAGTATATCGCCATGTCATCAGCGGCCGTTGTATTTTTGTGGATTTATAATAAAGACAACGGTATATTGAACTTCGTGCTTCAGGGCATGGGGCTTGCCAAGGTGGATTGGCTGGGTAATAGGAATACCGCGTTAATTTCCGTTCTGATTCTGACGGGCTGGAGGGCGATCGGCTACGGCATGATGATTTATCTGGCGGCTATGATGGGCATTTCGAGAGATTACTATGAGGCGGCGTCTCTGGATGGGGCTAGCGCCTTCCAGAGATTCTGGAAGATCACGCTTCCCATGCTTTCGCCTACCACATTGTTTTTATTCGTTACCACCTTCCTGTCCTCTATGAAGGTATTCCAGTCTGTGGATATCCTTACATCAGGAGGCCCTTACCGTTCAACAGAGGTATTTGTTTATAACATTTACCGGTACGCGATGGAAGATTTCAGGATGGACCGGGCATCGGTTATGGCTTTGTTTTTCTTTGTGATACTGCTCATAGTTACCGTATCTACCATGAAGGTATCTAACGGCAAAGTTACGTATGATTCATAAGGAGGCAGATATGGCAGACGAAGTAAAAACAATGGCAAAAGATAAAAATGAGGCCGCCAAACATAAGAAGAGGGTGGCGGCGGTATTTCAGTATGCATTGGCTATTTTTGTAGTGCTGGTGGTAGTATTCCCGATTTACTGGATGCTCATCTCATCTGTGAAATCCCAGGATGAGATCCTGCTTACCGTACCGACGCTGTGGCCCAAAGAATTTCATTTTGAAAACTACAGCAATGTATTCAACCGGGCGAATTTCAGCAAATACTACTTTAATACGGCAGTCATGACCGCAGGAATATTGGTTTCCCAGATTGTGACGGGCGTATTCGCCGCCTATGGATTTTCCAAAGGTAAATTTAAAGGCAAAAACGCGGCGTTCATATTCGTGCTGGGCGCGCTCATGGTGCCCCACCAGATAACCTTTATACCGATTTATATCATGTGCGCTAACTGGGGATTTTCAGATACCTTTATGGGTCTGATCCTTCCGGAAGCCGTGTCTCCTTATTACATCTTCATGCTGCGCCAGACATTTATGTCCATTGACGACAGCTACGTGGATGCCGCAAAGGTAGACGGACTTGGCAGAATCGGGGTTATCACTAAGATTTTAGCTCCTATGTGTAAATCAACCTTATTCACAGTTACCCTGGTAACATTTACAAATGGATGGAACTCCTATTTCTGGCCTAAGATCATCGCAAAAGGCGAGCATAGACGGGTTCTTACCGTAGGTCTGGCACAGCTTAAAAATACCTTTGCGGGCCAGGCGACAATGAACAACCATGAGATCATGGCCGGAGCCGTTATGGCCGTTGTGCCGGTTATCATCCTGTTTTTCATTTTCCAGAAGTATATGCTGACAGGTTACTCAAAAGCTGCTATGAAATAAAGTGAGGGTGAACATATGAAGGGCGCAAAAAGAATAAAAGCTGTTCTGATCTGTTTGCTTTCGGCGATGCTGCTTTTCGGATGCGGGGGAGGAAAAACAACCTCTCCCGCCCCGGAGACGGCGGCAGTTACGGCCCAGGCGGTAACAGAAGCACAGACGGCGGAAAAAGAGAAGACAGCAGCGGAGAAGGCTGCATCAGAAGAACAGAAAACAATTTCAGAGACGGAAAATCTGACTGAGACAAAGAGTGTGGAGGAAGTTCCCGAAGTCGACCGGTATGAAGAGATTATGGATCGTTCAGGTGACGAATCCAAATTATCTTTTTACTGCTGGGATATACGCGTAGGTGAGGATGCGGATGACAAGGCGGGAGACTCCACTTTATTTATTTCTCCGGACGGCAAGACCATGCTGCTGGACGCGGGCCATCCTGACTGCGCGGATCAGGTGATTGGTTATCTGAAGGATTTGGGCATTACCAGGATCGATTATTTTGTGGCTTCCCATCCTCATATTGACCATATCGGCTCATTTCCCAAGATCGCAGAAACCTTTGAGATCGGGAAAGCTTACCGGTCTGAGGTGGAGTATACGACCCAGACCTATCAAAATTATGTGGACGCGTTAAAAGCGCATGAGATACCAGTGGAATATCTGAAGGCCGGGGATACATTCTCTTTTGGGGACCAGATTACGGTCAAGATATACAATCCGGGGGAAGAGATCGTTTATCCCAAGGATTTTCCTAAAAACAGCACCGCTTTCATGAATAACCAGTCTCTGGCCATGAAGTTCCTGTACGGGGAATCCACAGTCCTTTTCTGCGGGGATCTTTATTCTGCAGCGGAACGGGATCTGGTGGAGCAGTATGGTGAAGAACTTCAGGCGGATGTGGTGAAAGCGAACCATCACGGAAGGGATACTTCCAACACGAAGAAATGGATTGAAACAGTGAAGCCGAAGATTGCGGTTGCGATGCTGGACCAGGCGGTCAATATGCCGGTGAGAAGCAAATACAATAAGGCGGATTCAGAGTTTTATATGACCTTTTATGATGGTATAATTAAAGTGGTTATGGATGACAAGAAAAATTATGAGGTTGTCAGCCAGCATGACAGCTGGCTTCATGAAGAGGAGCAATCAAAGTAGAGAGGGGGAGTTGTGCGGTCTTATGGAACTGAAAAAAAGAAAGCTGCTGGAGGAAACGGATCTGTTTGTACTGGATATGGACGGGACGTTTTATCTGGGCGATAAACTTCTGGATGGGGCGTTGGAATATCTGGAGGCGGTCCGGGCAGCCGGTAAGGAGTTTATATTTTTTACAAACAACTCTTCAAAATCCCCGAGGCTGTATCTGGATAAATTAAAACGGATGAACTGCCATATAACAAGGCGCCAGATTATGACCTCAGGAGATGTTACGATTCAATTTTTAAAAACCTATTATCCGGAAAAAAAGGTTTATTTGGTAGGGACGGATGCGCTGGAAGAATCGTTTGCGGAATCCGGAATCCATTTGACGCAGAGAAGCCCGGATATTGTGGTGGTTGGCTTCGATATAACCCTGACCTATGAAAAACTGGAAAAGGCGTGTACCTTTATCAGAAACGGGGCTATGTTCTTAGCCACGCATCTGGATATCAACTGCCCCGCTGAGGACGGGTTCATTCCGGACTGCGGAAGCCTGTGCGCGGCCATTACGCTGTCAACCAAGGTGGAACCCAGGTATCTGGGAAAACCGTTCCCGGAAACGGTGGAGATGGTGCTGAGGCAGACCGGAGTGCCCAGAGAGCGGATTGCCTTTGTGGGTGACCGCCTGTACACGGATGTGGCCACCGGAGTGAAGAATGGAGCCAAAGGCTATCTGGTTCTGACCGGTGAGACGAAGAGAGAAGATTTGGCGGATGCGGTTATCCAGCCGGATGCGGTATTCGAATCGCTGAAAGAGATGGGAACCTATTTAGAAGAGATGATGACGGAAAAGAGGTTGGCAATATGAAGGTATATGCACATCGGGGAAGCAGCGGTACTTACCCGGAAAATACGATGATTGCGTTTGAAAAGGCGGTGGAAGAAGGCTGCGATGGGATTGAACTGGACGTCCAGCTCACAAAAGACGGCCATGTGGTCGTAATCCATGATGAAGAATTGAAACGGACTACGGGTGAGGATGGCTGTGTCAGGGATTATACCCTGGAAGAACTGAAAAAGTTCGATGCGGGAAAGATCAAAGACGGCGCATACGGGTTCCAGGGGATTCCATCGTTTGATGAATACTGTGAATTCGCGGCGGAAAAAAAGATTATAACCAATATCGAGATCAAAACCGGAGTGTATTATTATGAGAAGATAGAGGAAAAGACGCTGGAAGTGCTGAAACGTCATCATTTGGAAGACAAGGTTTTGTTTTCCTCCTTTAACCACCTTTCCATTCTGGAACTCAAAAAACTGGCCCCGGAGATCCCATGCGGCGCGCTGCTGGGGAAAAAAGGGCTGGGGAATGCCGGTTACTACTGTAATAAGTTTAATTTTGAATATTATCATCCGGATTTCAGCACTTTGACTGAGGAGGCAGTGGAAAACTGCAGGAAGTATGGAATCGGAACCAATGTTTGGACGGTCAACACCACAGAAGAATTTAACAGGCTTTATGACTGGAAATGTGATGGCGCAATCACCAATTATCCGGGACTTTGCAGGAATTGGCTTAAAGCGATAGAAAATGGGAATTAGCTTGACGATCACCGGTTATATGTTAAAGTATTAGTGGGAGGAATGACATCATGGAAAATGCTCGAATGAAGATTATAGACTTACTGGAAACTTCGCCTGTGATTGCAGCCGTGAAGGATGAAAAGGGCCTGAGAAGGTGCTTTGAATCGGAGTGCGGCGTGGTGTTTATATTGTACGGAAACCTGTGCAACATAGCGGGAATTGTGAATCAGGTGAAAAATCAGGGAATGACGGCTATTGTGCACGTGGATTTTATCGCGGGCCTGAGCACCAAGGAAATCGCTGTGGATTTTATTAAGCAGAATACCAGGGCCGACGGAATTATCAGCACCAAACCGATGCTGGTGAAGAGGGCTCAGGATTTAGGCATGTACAGCGGCCAGCGGACCTTCCTGATTGATTCCATTGCCCTTGGGACGCTGAAACGGCAGATTGAAGTTTTCCGCCCCGACTTTATCGAAATTATGCCGGGTATTATGCCTACAATACTTAAACACATGAAGGAATATACGGACATTCCGATCGTGGCAGGCGGTCTTATTTTTGACAAGAAAGATGTTATGGCTGCATTTGACGCAGGAGTGGATGCCGTATCCACCAGCCGGGAAGAACTGTGGTTTATTTAGAATTACATATGGCGTAACAGTTCGGACAAATCTGAACTGTTACGCATCCAGCCCATTAAAGCCGCCTGCGGCGAGGGGCTGGATGCTGCGGCCGCTATGCTTTCGTACGGTCCGCGCAGTAAATGCGCAGACCTATCTGAACAGTTGCCATATGGCGTCAATATTGGGAAAGGCCTGTTAACGGAAGCTTGACAATGTCTGGATGCCTATGGTATCATTATTTCAATAAGTTACCTTTGAGATGAGAGAGTAAGGTTGACGGACAGAAAGCATTTTTCTGTCTGTTAGCGTTACTCTCTTTTTATTTTACAAATATAAAGGGGGGAGCAGTATTTTTGGAACTATGGGATTACGTAGTCGATACCGCCCATGAATGGAGCCTTAGGGGGTGTACGATCAGGATGATGTTTGCTCTGGTCATAGGGACGTTGATTGGTATCGACAGGGGGATGAAGAGGCGCGGCGCGGGGATTAAAACCCATACCCTTGTCTGCCTGGGATCCGCCATGGTCATGATGACCAGCGAATACATGTTTGTCAATTATGACGAGGGTCTGGATCTGTCCAGAATGGGGGCTCAGGTAGTGAGCGGCGTTGGTTTTCTGGGCGTCGGCACCATCATTGTTACGGGCAGAAACCAGGTGAGAGGGCTCACCACCGCGGCCGGCCTGTGGGCCTGTGCCTGTATCGGCCTGGCGGCGGGAATCGGATTCATAGAAGGGGCTATGATCTGTCTCATACTGGTGATGTTCACGTTACAGGTGATGACTAAAGTGGATTACATAGCGCATAAATATGCCAAAGTTTATGATCTTTACCTGGAATTTGAATCCAACCGGTGTATGGCTTCCTTTGTTTCGGAAGTCCGGAACAGCGGCTGCAAGCTGGCCCATTTTGAACTTTCCAAGAACAAGATTAAGGGAGAGGGGCCTACGGCCATTGCCACAATCGAGGTCCGGGATAAGAAGATGCGCCCCGAACTGCTGAACACCATCCGGCAGATGGAGTTCGTGAAATATGTGGAGGAATTGTAGAGAAAAAAATGAACACAAGGAGATAGACTATGAATGGATTTGATTATGACGTAACCATAATAGGCGGCGGAGTGACCGGCTCTGCTGTCGCCAGAGAGCTTTCCCGCTATGACCTCAGGGTCTGCCTGATTGAAAAGGAAGAGGATGTTTGTTCGGGAACGTCAAAAGCCAACAGCGCCATTGTCCATGCGGGATATGACGCCGCAACGGGATCTCTGAAGGCAAAGCTGAATGTGGAAGGCAACCGGATCATGGGAGAACTGTCCGAAGAGCTGGATTTCGATTTTAAGCGCAACGGTTCCATGGTGCTGTGTTTCTCAGAAGAGGACCTTCCGGCTTTGAAGGAACTCCACGCAAGGGGAGTTGCCAACGGAGTTCCGGATATCTGCATCGTTTCCGGAGACGAAGCCCGGGAGATGGAGCCCAACCTGTCCGACGAAGTGGTGGCGGCCATTTACGCGCCCACCGGCGGCATCGTATGTCCTTTCGGCCTGACCATAGCCCTGGCGGAGAACGCCTGTGACAATGGAGTGGAATTTAAGTTCCTCACAGAAGTGGAATCCATTGAAAAGGCAGAGGGAGGATACCGCCTGGTTACCAATAAAGGAGAGATAAAAACCAGATATGTGGTGAATGCGGCCGGCGTTTATGCCGATGTGTTCCATAACATGGTCTGTGAAGATAAGATACATATTGTGCCCAGAAAGGGAGATTACTGCCTGCTTGACAAAGAGGCGGGGAACTTTGTGAGCCGCACCATTTTCCAGCTTCCGGGCAAGTACGGCAAGGGGATTCTGGTTACTCCTACGGTTCATGGAAACCTGCTGGTGGGGCCTACGGCAGCCGATATCGAGGACAAAGAAGGAACGGCTACAACGGCCGCAGAACTGGCTGAAGCCATGTCCAAAGCGTCCAAGAGCGTAAAGAACATTCCCTTCCGCCTGACCATCACTTCATTTTCCGGGTTAAGGGCCCATGAAGACGGGGATGATTTTATCCTGAAAGAATCAGCCGACGGTTTCTTCGACGCGGCCGGAATCGAATCCCCAGGGCTTTCCTGTGCGCCGGCCATCGGAAAATACATCGCTGACATGGTGGTGGAGAAAGCCGGAGCGGAAGAAAAGAAAGAGTTTAAAGCCGGCAGAAAGGGAATCGTGCGTCCGGAACTCCTGAGCAAGGAAGAGCGGGAAGCATTGATCCGTGAAAATCCTGCCTACGGGGTGATCGTCTGCCGCTGTGAAGGCGTCAGCGAAGGCGAAATTGTGGATGCGGTAACGCGGACATTGGGAGCTGTGTCGCTGGATGGAATCAAGCGCAGGGTGAGAGCCGGTATGGGCCGCTGCCAGGCCGGATTCTGCACGCCCAGAACCATGGAGATTCTTTCAAGAGAACGGAACCTGTCAATGGAAGAAATTTGTAAAAATGGACCCGGATCGGAAATGCTGACCGGAAATAAATAAATTTTGCCGGAGAACAGGCGGAAATGGAGGAAATGATGACGGAGTATGATATTGTTATAATCGGAGGCGGACCGGCAGGCCTGGCTGCGGCAGTGGCAGCTCATGATAAGGGAGCAGAGAATATCCTGATCCTGGAAAGGGACAGCAGCCTGGGCGGTATTTTGAACCAGTGCATTCACAATGGTTTCGGCCTTCACACATTTAAGGAAGAACTGACAGGGCCTGAGTATGCCCAGAGATATATAGATATGGCCCGTGACCGTGAAATTCCCTATAAATTGAATTCCATGGTAATTGACATCACGGATAAGAAAGAGATTACATACATCAGCCGCAGCGACGGAATGGTGACCATAAAAGCCAAAGCCATCGTCCTGGCTATGGGCTGCAGAGAACGTCCGAGAGGAGCCCTGAATATTCCGGGTTACCGTCCGGCGGGAATCTATTCCGCGGGAACTGCCCAGCGGCTTATGAATATTGAAGGGCACAGTGTGGGTAAAGAAGTGGTGATCCTGGGGTCCGGAGATATCGGCCTCATCATGGCCCGCAGAATGACCCTGGAAGGGGCCAAGGTAAAAGTGGTTGCGGAACTGATGCCTTATTCCGGCGGCCTGAAACGAAACATCGTACAGTGTCTGGACGATTACGGCATCCCGTTAAAACTCAGCCACACTGTGGTGAATATAGAAGGCAAGAAGAGGGTTACGGGGATCACCCTGGCTCAAGTGGATGAAAACAGAAAGCCGATTCCGGGCACAGAGGAACATTACAGCTGTGATACCCTGCTTTTGTCCGTAGGGCTTCTTCCTGAAAATGAACTCACCCGCCAGATCGGCGCGTCCTTAAACCCTGTTACCGGAGGCCCGGTGGTCAATGACCATCTGGAGACGGGAGCGGAAGGCATATTCGCCTGCGGCAATGTGCTCCATGTCCATGACCTGGTGGATTATGTATCCCAGGAAGCAGCTCTGGCAGGCGAGAACGCGGCTCTTTACGTGAAGGCGGGAGAAGATGCCTCAGAGAACCACGAAGTGGTTTTAAAGGCCCAAAACGGCGTCCGTTACACCGTGCCGCAGATTTTGGATATCAACCACATGCAGGACGCGGTCACGGTCCGTTTCCGTGTGGCAGACGTTTACAAAGACCGGTCGATCTGTGTATATTATGACGGAGTCCAGGTTTCCAAAAGAAAAAAGAAAGTATTGGCGCCTGGAGAGATGGAGCAGGTAGTGCTGAAAAAACAGAGTTTTTCTGATTATCCGGATCTGAAAGAAATCGTGATCTGCACAGAGGAATAGCTGAGACGCTTTTGAATGGAGGAAATATGGAGAAGAGAGAATTGATATGCATTGGCTGCCCTCTGGGCTGCCCTATGACAGTTACCATAGAGGGTGAAGATATAAAGGTAGAGGGCAATACATGCGCCCGCGGAGATGCGTATGCCAGAAAAGAGATCCTGAGCCCTACCCGTATTGTCACATCCAGCATCACGGTGAACGGAGGCAGAATCGCCATGGTTTCCGTGAAAACCAAGAACGATATCCCTAAGGGAAAGATTTTTGACTGCATGGAAGAGATCCGCAGAACCCATGTGGATGCGCCGGTTAAAATCGGAGAGGTGCTGATTCCCAACTGCGCGGGAACCGGCGTTGATATTGTGGCGACCAAAAATGTGGAAAAAGCATAGGGTTTGCCGGCATATATATTAAGATCGTATTTATAAAGAGCGTATTATAAAGATCGTTTTATAAAGAGCCTGGGATCCGGTGGATGTTATCGGATTCCGGGCTGATTGTGTTTGTATTAAAATTGTGCCGATCTATGTATTTAAAGAATTATTTCATTATAAAAGTAATAAAATACTGATAAATAAATAACAATATACAGATAATAAGATGATATATGACAAGATGTTGGGAAGAATAAAAAAGTTAATAAAATTATCAGAAAAAGGTTGAAAAAGTAAATAACTTATAGTATACTATGCTCATGACATTGGATCCCAACAAAGAGATAAAGAGCAGGGAAGCAGACTTTGTATTTAATACTTAGTTTGTTTCCTTTTTTGTTATGTGTTTAAGAGGATCTCGATTTCGCGGCCGACTTGTTTAATGATAAATTGCTCCGGGCATTTATAAAATTTAACAACGATTTAATGTAAACTTAATAAGAAATAATCAAAAAGCCAGTATACTGGTAATGTGATAACTCAGCAAAGAGAAGAAGAGAAGGAATGGAGCTATCGGCATTATTATGCCATAGTCTGTACTTCTTTTTTCTTTGGCCTGAATCAGGCGGCAGAGAGATAAAAAGGTCACTACCGTTTAAGAACGGATGATAAAAGAAGGAGGATTTATATGAAAAAGAAAGCATTGGCACTGGTATTGGCAACGGCAATGGCGGCAATGACGGCATGTTCAGGCGGAGGAAGCGCTCCGGCCACACAGGCACAGGCTCCGGCAGGAACTGAGGAAGTGAAAAAAGGGGAAAGTAAAGAGGCGGCAGAGACGCCAGCTCCTCCGGCGGATGGCGGACAGGATGTGGAAACGGTTAAAATCGGCGTGGGCGCTATGAGCAATAACTTTAACCCATGCAAGGATATGGGAATCCAGGCGCTGAGAATGATTTACAATGTTCATGACCGTCTGATGTATCAGGATAAAGACGGCAATATCCAGCCGCAGCTGGCTGAAAGCTGGGACTGGGTAGACGACACTACCTTTGAACTGAAGCTGAAAGAGGGCGTGAAGTTCCACAATGGAGACGAAATGACGGCCAATGACGTAAAATTCACCTTTGATCTGGCTATTTCCGGCGAGGTCGGAAGCGCAGTAACCAATGTTGTGGATTCTGTGGAATCCGTGGAAGTGGTGGATGACCATACGGTGCGCCTGCATCTGAAATGGCCGGATTCCATCATCACCACCAGGCTTTCCGCCACCCGTACCGCTTATATCCTTCCCCAGAAATACTATGAAGAAGTGGGCGGACTGGAAGGTTACAACGCGGCTCCCATCGGATGCGGCCCTTACAAAGTTGCCAACATCATGCAGGGCGAGAAGATCATACTGGAACGTTTTGAAGACTACCATGGGGACAAGCCTCATGTAAAAAATATCGAATTTATCAAGTTCGGCGAGGACGCCACCAGAATGACGGCTCTTTTAAACGGTGAAGTGGATATCATCAACGACATCAATAACGACCTTCTGGCAAACTTCCAGAATGAACCGAATGTAAAAACACATGTGACTCCGGTTGAACTGTTCCATCTGTATGTTTATAACACCAACGAAGGCCCCACCGCTTCCAAAGAGCTCCGTCAGGCCATGAACATGGCAATTGACAGACAGCTTTTGGTGGAAACTCTCTGGGGAGAGGGCGCTTACGTTCCTAACGGCTGGCAGATTGAAGGGTTCGGAGATTATTACATAGACGATTATGAAGCGGTGCAGTATGATCCGGAACGGGCAAAAGAGCTGGTAGCGGCATCCGGTTATGACGGAAGCACCATTGACCTCCAGGTCGTACCAAACTATTACATGAACGATGTCCAGGCTGCGGAAGCGTGTGTGGATATGTGGAAACAGATCGGCGTAAATGTTCAGGTTGTATTTACGGAAAAACTGGAAAAGCACTTCCCGGGACTTCGTACCTGGTCCTGTGCGGTACGTTATGACGACCCATTAGGCGCCATCTGGCTTCAGTTCCCGGACAGCGACCTGATGGACATCATGTGGCCCAATCCTCCGGAAGAGATCTATACGGAAGCCGGAGACATTTTGAAGAAGAGCACGGATAAAGAAGAGAGAAAACAGGGCGCCAGAAGATTCCTGGAAATTATGGATGACGAAGTTCCTGCATCCTATCTGTATCTGCCGGAAGAAATCTGGGGAATCCGCACAGACCGTAACTTTGAATGGGATCCTTACTGGACATCTTTTCAGATCGTTTCCCTGCGTGCTGAAGATTTCTGGGGAAAATAATAGATTGAGAAATGGGAGCTGATTTATGGACGAAATATTACGGGTTAATAATTTAAAGGTTTACTATTACTCCAAAAAGAAGGTAGTGCCCGCTGTGGACGGCGTCAGCTTTACCCTGAAAAAGGGAGAAATACTGGGGATCGTTGGGGAATCAGGATGTGGAAAGAGTACGGTTGTACGCGGCGTCATCGGTCTGATTGATGAACGGTATACGAGAATAGAAGAGGGAGAGGTTCTTTTGGGCGGTAAGGATCTGGTGGAAATGAGCCAGAAGGAGCTTTGCAAAATCAGAGGCAAAAAGATCTCCATGATTTTCCAGAACCCGCTGTCTTCCCTGAATCCGGTTTATACCATTGGAAGCCAGATCGAAGAGGCCATTTTAACCCATGAAAAACTGCCCAAAGAAAAGGTGCGGGAAAGGGTGATGGACCTTCTGAAACTGGTCCATATTCCGGCTCCTGAATTACGGTATAACGATTATCCCCATCAGATGTCCGGCGGCATGCAGCAGCGTGTGCTGATCGCCATCGCGCTGGCCTGTAACCCGGAGGTGATCATTGCGGACGAGCCCACGACCGCTCTTGATGTTACCATCCAGGCGCAGATTCTGGAACTTCTCCGGGAATTGAACGAAAAAACCGGCGTTGGGGTTATCTTCATCACTCACAACATGGGCGTGGTAGCCGAAATGTGTGAGGAAATGATGGTCATGTATGGAGGTGTCGTGGTGGAAAAGGGCAAATGCGAAGCCATTTTCGCCAGCCCGCGGCACCCCTATACAAGGGGGCTTTTGGCGGCAATCCCCAGCATCAAGGAGGATAAAGAGGAGCTGTTTTCCATAAAGGGACATGTTCCGGTATTCACCCATCCCGTGCAGCAGTGCCGGTTCGCCAGCCGCTGCGATTACTGCGAGGAGAGGTGCAGGCAGCAGGAACCGCCGCTTACCGTCATAGACGGAAGAGAAGTCCGCTGTTTCAGAGTGGAAGAGATCAAAGGAAGGGGGCAGAATGATGGAAAATAGAGAAGTAATACTGTCCGTGGATGGGGTAAAACGATATTTTCCAGTCCGCAAAGGCTTTCTGTTTCCCAAGATACTGGGCCATGTAAAAGCCGTGGACAATATCAGCTTTGAGCTTCATGAAGGAGAGGCCCTGGGGGTTGTGGGGGAATCCGGCTGTGGTAAGACCACATTGGGAAAACTGATCATCGGCCTGGATAACCCTACGGATGGGAAGATATGCTTTTTAGGACAGGAGATCAGCAAACACGTAAAAGGGGACGTGCGCCAGAAGATCCAGATGGTGTTCCAGGACCCCTATTCATCCTTAGACCCCAGGATGAATGTGCGCAGGCTGATCGAAGAACCATTGAGAATTCATACGAATTTAAGCGCCAGGGAAAAACTGGATATCGTGAAGCCTCTGGTTGAGCTGGTGGGGCTTCGGGAAGACGCCCTGGAAAAATATCCCCACGAGTTTTCAGGAGGGCAGAGGCAGAGGATTGGAATTGCAAGAGCCCTTGTGCTGGAGCCCAAACTGCTGGTTTGCGACGAGCCGGTTTCGGCCCTTGACGTTTCCATACAGGCGCAGATATTAAACTTATTCAAACAGCTTCAGAAAAAGAAAAATCTGGCATACGTGTTCATTTCCCACGATATGAGCGTGATCCGGCATGTCAGTGACCGGATCATGGTAATGTATCTGGGGCAGGTGATGGAGGTAGCTCCAAAGAAGGAATTGTTTGACAATACCCTTCACCCCTATTCGGTTGCGCTGATGGATGCCATTCCTGTGCCGGATCCCAAATATAAGAGAAGAAGGAAACTGCTGACGGGAGACATTCCGAGCCCGATTAACGCTCCGGCGGGCTGTCCGTTCCAGACCAGATGCCCCAGAGTGATGGAGTGCTGCAAAGAAAGCCGTCCTCCGCTTGTGGAGGTGGAGCCGGAACATTACGTGGCCTGCCATCTGTTTGACAAGGAGGTGAAGAAAGCATGAAAAAATATGTGATTTCCAGAGCGATTAAGGTGTTTGTTACGATTTGGTTTGTCTGGACCCTGATTTTTGTGCTCACCAGATTTACAGGAGACCCTGTCGAATGGATTTTCGGGGATCAGGATACTTCGGAAGCGGCTATTGCGGCTTTGCGGGAGAGTTTGGGGCTGGATCTGCCCATTTGGAAACAGTACATTGTCTCCATCACAGGCCTGTTTAAAGGGGATGCGGGAACCAGCTTTTATTTCTCCAGGCCGGTAGTGGAACTGTTTGCGGAACGGATCGGATTGACCGCTTCTTTGGGAGCGGGATCTTTGGGGCTGGCTGTGGTGATCGGAGTTCCCATGGGATTATTCGCAGCCATTAACCGGGGGACTGTTTATGACAGGACCTGTATCGGAATTACGGTGATCGGGCATACCATACCTAACTTTGTATTGGGTATTTTATTGATTTATGTATTTTCTCTGAGACTGAGAATGCTGCCCAGCGGCAGTACGGGAACCTGGAAAAACTATATCATGCCGATGATCACGCTGGCGGTAGGGCCTGCCACCACCATCGCCAGGCTTACGAGAACCGCTCTTTTGGACGTCATCGGACAGGATTACCTGGACTGCGCCAGGGCTAAGGGAGTGAATGAACGGATGGTGGTATTTAAACACGCCCTGCGGAATGCGCTGATCCCGGTGGTGACCGTGATGGGAACCCAGCTGAGCATTCTGATCGGCGGCGCTGTAATTGTGGAAAATGTTTTCGCATGGCCGGGGATGGGAACATTGATTATCAAGGCGGCACAAAGAAGGGATTTCCCGGTGGTGCAGTATGGCATTCTGCTGATCGTAATCTTTGTATCCGTTGTTAACTTTGTGGTCGATCTTTCCTATGGCTTTCTGGACCCGCGTATCCGTGACAGCCGGGATAACAGCTAAGGAGGGGGAACGTGATGAGCACAAAGAAGAAAAAGAAAAAAGAAATCAAGATCAAAAGCGGGATTCCGCCCAGCATCCTGTTTTTAATGATAACCTTTGTTTTAATTGTAGGAATCTCTTTACTGGCGCCGGTACTGTTTCCGGTGGACTTAGGCGCTACCAATCTGAGGGCAAGGCTTCAGGCGCCTAGTTTCATAGACCCGTCTTCCACTTATCTGTTCGGAACGGACAGTGTGGGAAGGGATCTGGCAGTCCGCATCCTTTATGCCACCAGAATGACTATTAAAATTGCGTTTACCGGAATGGTGTTCGCTCTGGTGATCGGGACTGTGTTAGGCATACTGGCGGGTATGTGCGGCGGGAAAGTGGATTTGTTCGTAACCTTCCTTTCCGATGCCAGACAATCGATTCCAAACACATTTATCGGTATATTCTGCGCCTGCTTTTTTGGCGGAGGCGAGGGAATGATCATATTGGTAATTGCGCTTACGGGCTGGTCGGCTTATACTAAATTAATGAGAAGCCAGATCCTTCAACTGAAGGAGGCAAAGTACATAGAGTGCAGCCGGGCCATGGGGGCCTCGGGTCTGCGCATCGCCATAGAACATATCCTGCCCAATATGGCGTCCCTTTTGATCGTCAGGGCTACCATGAGTTTAAGCGCTTATATCCTTTTGGAAAGTTCCCTGTCCTATCTGGGACTTGGAATCCAGCCGCCCCAGACTTCATTGGGAGTGTTGATTTCCGAGGGCCGGGATTATCTGACCAACCAGTGGTGGCTGGCTATTATACCCAGCATTGTGATGATCTTTTTAATCATGCAGGTCTCCCTTTTGGGCGACTGGGTCCGCGATAAGCTGGATCCTAAATTGAAGAACCGCTCCTGATGGGAACGGGAGGAAGGTGGTTTTGATGATGACAAACTGCATTGCCCACAGAGGGCTTTCCGGCCTGTACCCGGAAAATACGCTGATTTCTTTCAGGAAGGCGCTGGAATACAATCCTGATTGTCTGGAACTGGATATTCATCTGACGAAGGACAACCAGATCGTAATCTGCCATGATACCACTCTGGACCGGACAACGGACGGAACCGGGAACATTTATGTTTACACCCTGGAGGAGCTGGAAAAATTTGACGCTTCTTATCATTTTAAAGAGAAAACAGGGTTTCAGGAAATCCCCACCCTGGATTCGTATTTTGACCTGATCCGGGGGAGGGATATAGTGACCCTGATCGAATTTAAAGGATTCGGAGCCGCTTATCCGGGGCTGGAGGAGCTTCTGATAGAGAAGATCCGCAGAGAGGACAGGAGCCACCAGGTGGTGATCTCCGGTTTTAACCATCCTCAGATGGTAAAATTCAAGGCCATGGCGCCGGAGATGAACGTGGGAGTTCCCTACCGGTGCAATATGGTGAACCCGGGGAAATACGGCAGGGAGATCGGAATGGACTATCTCCACCCCTATTATGAAACCCTGGACCAGAAGACCGTGGATGAAATCCATGACGCAGGGCTGAAGATCAATGCCTGGGGAATCGGAAACTCCATAGATAACCCGGATGTGATCAGAAAACTGATGTCCTACGGTGTGGACGGAATCATGACCAACCGGGCGGATGTGATGATGGGGATTAAGGAAGAAAACCTGAAAGGGAGGGCTTGAGTATGAAACTATCAACGACAACTGCGATTTACAGGGACCGGCCGGAAGGCAGGGCGGTGATCCCGATTATGGACTGCGTGAAACGTCTCCATAAAATCGGCTATGAAGATGTGGACTTCAACTTCTGCCTGATGAACCAGTATGATCTGGAACTGTCCAATGACAAATGGATGGATTGGGTTAAGGAGATGAAAGAGCTTTTAACCAGTCTCAATATGACAGCCAGCCAGGCCCACACCCCGTTTTATAACGTGCTGGACCCCACAACCGTGGCGGACCGGGATTATACGGAAGAAATGGTGCGCAGATCCATTATTGCGGCCGGGGAACTGGGGGTAAAAGCGACGGTCATTCATGCCGGAACTTATTTCTCCGATAATGATTACAGCAGGATGCTGAGGGATAACGTGGAATACATGAAACCCCATGTGGAGCTGGCTGCGAAATATGGGATGAGCATAGCGGTGGAGAACCTGTTTGACAAGATGGATCACAAACTGGGGATCCGCAAGCCCAGGTATATGGCCAGGACCGTGGATGTGATCGAAATGTGTGATACGTTGAGAGAACAATATGACAATGTGGGCATCTGCTGGGACTTCGGCCATGCCAATGAGATGGGGTTAAACCAGCCTCAGGCTCTTGAAATGATCGGAAGCCGTTTGATTGCCGTTCATGTCCAGGACAATTACGGGGTAAATGACGACCATCTGCTCCCATATCACGGCACCATCGAGTGGGAGCCGATTATGAAAACACTGAAAAAGATCGATTACCAGGGAGTATTTGCCTATGAAACCCATAAGGCTTCCATGAGGGTTCCCGAGCCTGTAATCGATGCTCTGCTGCAGTATTCGCTGCAGCTTGGGAACTATTTAATCTCCTTATGTGACTAAAATGGAAGGGGCCGGGGAATATGCAAAAACGATATAAGGCGGTTGTGTTTGACTTTGATATGACAATAGCCGACAGTTCGCAGGTTATTGTCTGCCTGCTGAACGATACGGCGGAACATTTCGGGTATCCCAGAAAGCGGTATGAGGAAGTTCTCCCCTGTGTGGGAAATACCCATGAAATCATGCTGGGATATGTGACCGGTGAGAAGGATCCGGAAAAGATTCTGGAGATGAGAACTTATTACCGGGCGATCAGCAGGGAGGAAATGCCGAAACGGACCACTTTTTTCCCGGGCGTGGAACGGTGTTTGAAAACATTGAGGTCCAGAGATGTAAAAGTTGGACTGTTGTCGCTTAAACTCAGGGATCTTCTGTTCGCGTCCCTGGACAAATACAATTTGAGCAGATATTTTAACCAGGTATTGGGGAGTGAGGATGTGCCCGCCCATAAACCTGATCCCAGCGGAATGTTTTTAATGATGGAAAAGCTGGGAGTGGGCCGCCGGGAAATTCTGTATGTGGGGGACAGTCTGGTGGATGAAAAAACAGCTAAAAATGCAGGGGTGGATTTCTGTGCCATGCTGCTGGGCGGCACGGCCAAGGACCAGTTCGATCAGGATTTTGTCACCAGATACTGTATTTCTCTGGATGATTTGACGAGAGTATTTAAATAGGAGAGGGAGAACGTAAATCATGGATAAAAAAATATTGTTTTTAGGTTTGGATGCGGCAATGCCGGATTTGATCAAGAAATTTGTTGCGGAAGGGAATATGCCCAACATGAAGCGAATCATGGACCAGGGCGTATTTTCCCGGCTGGAAACCGTATTTCCGCCGCTGACGGCTGCCGGATGGACCGCCATTGTCAGCGGTACGGGAGCGGGAAGTTCAGGTGTGCCCAGTTTGATGGTAAAACATCCCGGTGAGGATTTGGACTATTGGCATACATCCTTTGACCGCAATGAAGTCCTCAGCGAAACGCTCTGGGATGTGGCGGTGAAAGAAGGGAAAAAGGTGGCCATGATTAACTGGCCGGTTACATTTCCACTGGGCGGTATCGAGGAAAAGGACGGGGTACAGCTGGCGGGAGCCTTAAACCCGCCGTTCCGGTATTTTTATATGCCATTGTGGGATGCGGCGTCCAGCGCGGTCTTCTCGGACCAGCTCTTAAACTGCAACCAGATTCCGGGGCGTGCGGTGCGGCTGCAGCCTGAGGAGGCAAAAGGATGGGAGAATCTGCCGGAAAGCTATAAAACACCGCTGGAATTTGAAATGACGGTTCCTCCCACTTATATAGAGGGCTATAAAATGTACGCCCTGATTTACGCGTCGACGGAAGAAGGGTATGACAGAATCCTGGTTTCGGAATGCAAAGACGGGGCGAAGGCCCATACGGATATCGGATTAGGGGATTACGGCCCCTGGATTGTGAAGAATTTTAAAGCCAATGATTACCAGAGGGACGGAAGGTTCCGGTTCCAGATTCTGGAACTGACAAAAGACGGGAAACATTTCAAACTCTATCAGTCGGCCATCAATACGGCGGAAACCTATTCGGTTCCGGCAGAACTCACCGGCGAGGTGGAGAAAGTGGCCGGGCCGTTTATGGAAGTGGATGATCCATGGGCATTTATGGACGGATGGCTGCCTGCGGACCTCTATCTGGAACAGTTAAAGCTTCATGCGGACTGGTGGGGCAAGGCGTCTTCTTATGTCCTGTCAAACCGGGAATGGGATATGGGCTTTACCTGGGTAGGCACCATTGACCACATTGAACACGTGCTCTACGGCGGCCTGGAGCCGAAATCGAGGGTATATGACCCGGACAAGGCGGACTGGTGCTGGGATATGGTGCGCAAAGTACATATGCAGGTGGATGAGAACATCGGCCGCATCCTGGAAAACGTCGACTTAAATGAAACCTATGTGGTTGTTATCTCGGATCACGGCTTCACCCATCTGGACTGGAATCCTTATGTGAAGGAACATTTGTCACGCCACGGACTTCTGGATTATAATCTGGATCTGACCACCGATGATCCCAGCAATTTGACCATTAACTGGGAAAAGACCAAATGCCATCCGCTGGAGCCGTGCCACGCCCACATTTTCATCAATTTGAAGGGAAGAGATCCCCAGGGAATTGTGGAGCCGGAGGACTATGAGAAGGTGCAGACGGAAATCATCCGGGCCCTCTACGACATCCGCAATCCGGAAACAGGGGAACCTGCGGTGGCTCTGGCTGTAACGAAGGAAGAGGCGGCCACTCTGGGAATCGTGGACGGTCTGGGTTACGACCGGGTAGGAGACGTGGTATACGCGTGGAAGCCGGGATATATGTCCCATCCGTTCATTTACCGTACCGCTATAAAATACAGGGACGGATCGGAACGGATGATCCGCAACCCGGAATTATTCGAACCGGCCGGACTGTGCCGGAACTTCACCGGCGTTCATCTGGCCCTGCCGTCGCTCCATGACATGCATGCCATGATGGTGCTGGCGGGCCCTGGAATCGGTGAGACCTATGACAGAAAACTGGTGGCGAGAATTATAGACGTGGCGCCCACCCTGTCCAAGCTGCTGGGAATCCCGGTGCCGAAAGACGCGGAAGGCGCGGTTTTATATGACGTGCTGGATCAGGTTAAAAAATAGCACACGGTTTTGAATCTTTTGAAACCCGGAGAATGGAGGGAATGGATTTTGAATATACTTGAGGGAAAAACCCTGTCTGAAATAGCTCAAATGGATTTTCAATGCGAATGCGGGATGCGCCATTATACGGGGATCAAGGATATCGTGATTGAAAAAGGCGCAAAAAGCAAACTGGTGCCTATCGTGGAAAAGCACTTGGAAAGGCCGGGGCATATCCTGGTATCCATGGATGAAAATACAAAAAAAGCGGCGGGAGACGAGGCGGTTTCCATGCTGGAAGCCGCGGGATATCAGGTTAAGGTCCACTGCTTTGCAGGAGAACCGGAGCTGGTATGCTGCAAAGAGGGCTTTGAGGAACTGCTGGCCGAAGTGGAAGAGGACACCAGACTTTTGATTGCCATTGGAAGCGGAACCCTGAATGACACCACCAAATATGTGGCATTTAAGAAGGAACTGCCGTTTTTCATATTCGCCACGGCCCCGTCCATGGACGGATATGCGTCCACCGTGGCCCCGATGATCTGGGAAGGGCTGAAATACGCATTTCCCGCCATCGGCCCGACGGCCATCATTGCGGATATCGACATCATTAAAACAGCTCCCATGAGGATGAGGGCCGCCGGATTCGGGGACATCGTGGGGAAATGCATCAGCATTCTGGACTGGAAGCTGTCCAGCCTCATTTTAGGGGAAGAATACTGCCAGATGGTGGCGGACAACGTGCTGATCGCCATGAAGAAATGTTCGGAAAATGTGGACGGCCTGGTAAAAGGGGAAGATGAAGCGCTGCAGAACGTGATGGAGGCCCTGGTGCTCTGCGGCCTCATGATGAATTATGTGAAAACCTCCCGCCCTGCCTCCGGTTCAGAGCATAATTTCTCCCACGCTGTGGAATTGATGCAGCTCTATCACGGACAGCCCATGTCCATGCACGGGGAATCGGTAGGCGTTGGGTCTGTGGTATCCAGCGTACTGTACAGGAAATTCAGAAAAGAAGTGATTGATTTTGAGGAAAGCGCGGCCAGGGTCAACGCCAGATTAAGGAGCGAATGGGATGAGAAGATAAAGGCTCTTCCTGTAGCGGGAACTTCCGATATGCTGAAAATGGAAGACGAACTGGGGAAAAATAAGCCGGAAAACTGCCTGAAGCATTTGCAGGCGGCTATGGAGAACCTGGATCAGATCATGGAGGCCGTGGATGCTTATGCGCCGGAACCGGAAGTGATTGCCGGGGAACTGAAAGCCTGCCTGGCCATGTCAACGCCCCAGGAACTGGGCATCAGCAAAGAGGATTTCCAGAATGCGGTATTATATGCCAAAGATATGCGTTACCGGTATTCTCTGCTCCAGCTCATCTGGGATATGGGGAAAGAAGAGGAATATTTGAAAGAAGTGACGGAATTTTTCTACGGGTGACGTTTAAGTGTGTTGAAATTTCTTCCTGCCTGAGGTAGTATAGTAGCAGATAGAACATTGTAACAGTTCAGACGGCACATGTTTTGGCGGCATTTTCGGTCAGGGAGCGCCGGGTGGACTGATGCAGAATATTATGGCAGGCAGGAGGATCATGGATGAAGTTAGTTACATACGAGGTAGAGAATAAGGTAAGGCTCGGTGTGGTGAGCAAGGACGGGGCGTGGGTGTATCCGCTGAAAGCCTGCGGAATGGATTATGATGAGATGCAGGAGCTGATCGAAGGGATCAGCGAATCGGAGCTGCAGTTGATTGAACATATTTCGAAAAGCGATCCTTATGAGATACGGGGGGCGGCAAATCTGGATGAAGTGAAGATCCTGGCTCCTATCCTGTCGCCGAAACAGGACATTATCTGTCTGGGCATTAATTATATGGCCCATGCGGAAGAATCCGCCAGATATAAAAAAGAGGAATTTTCAGGGGAACGGCCATATGCCGTATATTTTTCCAAGAGGGTGAACCGGACCGTCAGCAATGGCGAGGGAATCCCCAGCTATCCCGGATTGGTGGACAGCCTGGATTATGAGGCGGAATTTGCGGTCATCATTGGCAGGGACGCAAAAAATGTCAAACCGGAGGACGTAAAGGACTACATATTCGGCTATACGATTATGAACGATGTCAGCGCCAGGACGATTCAGAACCGGCATAAACAGTGGTATTTTGGGAAAAGCCTGGATGGTTTTGCCCCTCTCGGCCCGTGTATTCTGACGGCGGATTCCATTCCTTATCCGCCCAAGGTGCAGGTGCAGTCCAGGGTGAACGGGGAACTGCGGCAGGACAGCAATACCAGCCTGCTGATTTTCGGAATCGACCATATCGTCAGTGAACTTTCCCAGGGAATGACGCTGAAGGCGGGAACGATCATATCCACAGGCACGCCCTCAGGAGTTGGCATGGGATTTGATCCGCCTAAGTTTTTGAAACCGGGAGACGTGGTGGAATGTATTGTGGAAGAGATCGGGAGCATTAAGAATCCGGTTGTCTGAGAAGGGTATAAAAGGCTGGGGAAGAAGCGGGGGCTTCTTCCCCAGCTTTTTCTATTCAATAGGAAAGTGCTCCTATTGAATAAAAAAAACTCCTATGCCAGCTTTGCTGGCTATGGGATCGCACTGTGGCGGTAAGGATTCATGTCGCTGAAGCGACCCGCCACAGGCGGAGAATCCCGCGGGCGGGATTCTCCGCCTGTTTCGCGGATTCCGCCTGTTTCACGGTAAAGAAGGGGAACGAAAACTGCTGTTATTATTACTGTTATTGTTGCGGTAGAAAAACGGTTTTATGGAATATGATACTCCTTGGGGGGATTGCCGGAAAAATCGGAGATGACCGCATGGGCATTTTTGAGATAAAACACTTCAAAAATGGGATTTTTAGCGTCATCGTACTGGCTCTTGACAATCGGATTCTGCATACACATTTCTTTTGCACCCATGTTATTTTCAAATACAGCCTCACCGCTGAGGCGGATCCACGCATAAGAAGGGCTGGAAACAGAAAGTTCTATGTATGGGTTGGCCTGCATATCTTTGTAGACTTCCTTGGTGTTGTTGGTGCAGAACCACAGTCTGCCTTCCAGTTCTCCGGCGAACATGAAAGGACGGCATTTGGCCTTTCCGTCGCGGCCGATGGTCCCAAGGTACTGTACGGGATTTTCCTGTAAAAAGCTTATAACTTCGTTCATAATAATGACCTCCTGTTTAAAAATATTTTTGGAATTGCAAAATATATCCTGCATGTTTATAATAATTCTATAAGTATCATTTGTAAAGTAAGCACCTTTTTGTGCTGTAGTAACCAAAAAGAAACTATTGGAGGAGTGAGAAAATGCAGGAAACAAAAGACTTGCCGGCTTGTCCGGTGGAAACAACACTCATGCTGATCGGGGATAAATGGAAAGTCCTCATTCTGCGTGATTTAATGCCCGGGACAAAGCGGTTTGGGGAATTGAAAAAGTCCATTGGCAGCGTGTCACAGAAAGTGTTGACTGCCCAGCTCAGGGATATGGAGGAAAAGAGGCTTGTCGACCGGAAGGTCTATGCCGAAGTGCCGCCGCGGGTGGAATATAGCCTGACAGAGTTGGGACGGAGCCTGAAGCCGGTTTTGGACGCTATGTGGAATTGGGGGGAGGAGTATAAATCTCAAAACAACTAAACTCAGGATCATAAAAAAATCGGGACAGATTTTTATTATCTGTCCCGATTAACGTTATCTGCTTTTGAATGCTGAAGGAAACGGAATCATTTCCAAAAGATAACTTTATGTTGTTTTGCTGGTCCGCCGCCGGGACGGACCGTTTCATATGTTATTAATAATTTTCAGCTTTTCTCTCAAAATAAGCCTTTGGATGAGCGCATACCGGGCAAACTTCAGGAGCGTCAGCCTCTTCATGAATATAACCACAGTTCCGGCATTTCCAGCCTAAAGGAGCATCGCCTTTGAAGGTTCCATCTTTTCTGAGGCTGTCAAGCAGTTTCAGATAGCGTTTTTCATGAGCTGCCTCAACTTTTGCTACCATACGGAACTTAGCAGCTAATTCATGAAAGCCTTCTTCATCGGCTTCGTTAGCCATGCGGACATACATATCTGTCCATTCGTCATTCTCACCTGCAGCAGCGTCTACCAGATTCTCTTCAACAGTGCCAAGTCCGTGATATTCTTTGAACCACATCTTCGCATGTTCTTTTTCCTGATCCGCTGTTTCCAGATATAAAGCAGCCATCTGCTCGTAACCGGCTTTTTTAGCTACGGATGCGTAATAAGTATATTTATTTCTTGCCATGGACTCGCCGGCAAATGCGTCTAATAAATTCTTTTCTGTTTTTGTTCCCGCATATTTAGACATATAAATTCTCCTTTTCTTCTGTAGACCGTCATCGATACATTATATATCCGGAGTATTAGCCAAAATATCTCTTTAATAAACCGTCAAATGCTTTTCCGTGGCGTGCTTCATCTCTGGCCATCTCGTGTACGGTATCATGGATTGCATCTAAGTTAGCAGCTTTAGCACGTTTAGCCAGGTCAAACTTTCCTGCTGTAGCGCCGTTTTCAGCAGCTACTCTTAATTCCAGGTTTTTCTTTGTGCTGGTTGTAACGCATTCGCCCAGTAATTCGGCAAATTTAGCAGCGTGCTCTGCCTCTTCGTAAGCGGCTTTCTCGTAATATAAACCGATCTCAGGATATCCTTCTCTGTGAGCAACTCTAGCCATAGCTAAATACATACCAACTTCAGAACATTTTCCTTCGAAGTTTGCTCTTAAATCCATGATGATATCTTCGCTGACACCCTGTGCTACGCCTACAACATGTTCTGCTGCCCATGTTAATTCACCCTTCTGCTCTTCAAACTTGGAAGCAGGAACCTTACATACTGGACAAAACTCTGGAGGAGTATCTCCTTCATGAACATAACCGCATACTGTACAAACCCATTTCTTCATAATTCGTGTTCTCCTTTTCTTTTTATTATTGGTTTAATATTCTATACAATTGATAAATAATAGTAATTATTACTGATATTACAATAACATAATTTTCCAGCAGTGTCAAGCATTTAATGTAACTTTTTTGCTGAACAATCTTTACAGGTGCCATAGAAAAAGATGGTATGGTTTTTAACCTGTCCTTCGATGTGTTCTTCAGCTACCCGGTTTAAATCTTCTCTGGTCTGCATAGGCAGATCGATCACCTGACCGCAATCGCTGCATACAAAATGATAATGAGGGGAGGTATCTGCATCAAAGTGATCCGCGCCGTCACCGCAGGTCAGCTTCACCACTTCACCCAATTCAACCAGGAGATTCAAATTACGGTAGACTGTGCCTAAACTGATATTAGGATATTCCTCGCGGATTGACATATAAACGGCATCCGCAGTAGGGTGGTCCTTGCGTTCCATCAAACAGGATTTGATGGATTCACGTTGACGACTGTACTTTAGCGTCTTCATAAATTCTCCTTTCTTCATTCTTCTGAATCATACTGCAAACAATAACAATAATGATTACTAATATAGTAACAAGAAACCAGCGGGATGTCAAGGGATTTTAAAATCTTTGTAAATCTTTATTTAATGAATTGGCGTGGGTAACGCCTGTAAGAAGGGGAACCTGGGGCGGAGGGCAAGGACGGGCGGCCTAAGGGGCGGACCAAAGGCCGCGGGGATCTGATTCCGGCCGTTAAGTGGAACTAAGGCTTTCAGGATGGAAAAAGGCGGTGCGATGCCCATTCACGGTAAATTCCTGATGACTTTACCGTTCAGGGGCATCTCAGAAGCTGATTCGGAATTCAGCTTCTGCCCGCCTTTTTCCACCCTGAAACCCTAAGTTCCACTAAACGGTCTCCACAGGATCCCCACCGCCTTTGGTCCGCCCCTTAGGCCGCCCGTCCTTGCCCTCCGCCCCAGGTTCCCCTTCTTACAGGCTGTGTATTGGGCGCGCTATGGATCATAAAGATTTGGAGAAGGGAAGTAGAAAAAAGAAGAGAAGCGTTTGATTGAGATGATGTTTGATATTTCATGCAGATCATGGCATAGGCTTTTAATGTGACTGACATGGGGATTAACAGTAAAACGTCAAGGCTTTTTCGAAAATGCCTTGACGTTTTACTGGTGAATTTTCTTACAATTTACAAAATTGTTTTTAACTTCCAGCTCCAGAGAAAACCAGCAGGGAAGCGGGGAGGGGGGATGGCGGGACAGAAGACCGGGGAGCGGTACCGGGGAAACCAACGATACAGGGGGCATGTGGAAACCGTTTAGTGGAACTTAGGTTTTCAGCAGGAAAGAAGGCGGGCAGAAACTGAATTCCGAATCAGTTTCTGAGATGCCCTTGAACGGTAAAGTCATCAGGAGTTTACCGTGAATGGGCATCGCACCGCCTTCTTTCCTGATGAAAGCCTTAGTTCCACTTAACGGTTGGAACCAGCCCCCTGTATCGTTGGTTTCCCCGGTACCGCTCCCCGGTCTTCTGTCCTGCCATCCGTCCGCCCCGCTTCCCTGCGTATCTTTCTCACCTAAATCCCAATCCCCTCAAATCGTCTCCTTTGCAATCCGTATGAATTCCTTAGTAGCCTGAGAAAGATAATGCCCCTTATGATATCCGATTGCCAGCACCCCATGGGCTTTCGGATAGTTCAGGGAATAGAAGTTTAATGGTCCGCGTTCCCGGAGAACCGCCTCTAAGGCGCCGCGGCTGGCGATGAACATCTTGGGATAGAACGTGATTCCCATGCCTTTTCCGGCCAGGGCCATGACGGTTTCTATGTTCTCCGTTTCCAGAATGATGTTCGGGGAGATTTGGGATTCCTCGAAAATCTCGTCGGCGATGGTGCGCACCCGGTTGCCTTTGTTGAGCAGCAGGAATGGGCAGTCGTTGAGGATGGACAGGTCATTTCCATGCTCCAGAAATGCTTTGGTTTCCTCTACCTTGCCGGGAAATGATTTTTCCAGGACGGAATCGGAGACTGCTAAAAGGATTTCTTCTTCACAGAGGGGAACGGTTTCGATGTTGTCAACCTTAAATGGCAGCATTCCGATGATCAGGTCCACTTTGCCGTGGAGCAGGTCATTGTCCAGTTCTGTGGAATTGCCTTCCACCAGATGGAGTTCAATGTTGGGAAAACGTTCTTTATATAAAGGAAGGATTTCGGGAAGGATTTTGCGGCCTCTGGTGTGGGAAACGCCGATGGAGAGGCGTCCGGTTGAAAAATCCTTGATGTCGGCGATTTCTTTGTATGTTTCATCCCTGAGATCCAAAAACTGGCGCGCCCTCATTTTCAGCGCCTTTCCTGCATAGGTCAGGGTGAGGGGAGTGGTGCGGTTAAATAATATTACGTCAAATTCTTTTTCCAGATTGGAAATATGGTTGCTCAGAGACTGCTGGGAGATGTACAGGCGTTTGGCTGCCTTTGTAAAATTTAACTCTTCAGCGGCTGCGAGGAAGTATTCCAGGTTCAAAAAATTAATCATAATTAGGGATCCTCCATGTTTATGGTCTGATAATCAGAATATAGCATATTTTTTCGCATAAAACTATAGAAATATTAGGCAGGATATGATAAATTAATATATTAGAAAGTTTTGTGAAAAGTGAGGAGAAAAACATGAGTGACGAGATGAGAAAAGATATGGAAAGCATGGATGATTACGCTGCAGAACTGGAAGCGTCTTATAAGGAATATGATGAGAGACGCAGCAATCAGGTATATGTGGCAGAAGAGGATCCTCAGGCAGAAGCTTGGCAGAATTTAGGGCAGATGAAAGAGGACAGAACGGTTGTTAAGGTTAAGATTAAGGAGATTGTAAAAGGCGGAGCGATCGCATACGTGGATGAGATGAAAGCATTTATCCCTGCATCCCAGCTTTCATTGGAATATATTGAAAAATTGGATGAATGGGTTGGCAGATATGTGGAAGCGCTTGTCATTACGGTTGATCCTGAGAACAAGAGACTGGTTCTTTCCGCTAAAGAACTGCTGAAGGAAAGGGCGGAAGCTGAGAAACAGGAAAAACTGGCACAGATTCAGGCAGGCCAGGTGGTAGAAGGCGTGGTGGACAGCTTAAAGCCTTATGGGGCATTTGTCAATCTGGATAATGGATTGTCAGGCCTGCTTCACATTTCCCAGATCAGCAGCCAGAGAATTAAACATCCGGGCGCTGTTTTGAAGGAAGGCCAGAGCATAAAAGTAAAGATTTTAAGTGTTGCGGACGGAAAGATCAGTCTGAGCATGAAAGCTTTGGAGCCGGAAGATGAACCGGAAGAGAAGTTTGACTATAAAGAGAACGGAAGCGCCTTTACCGGCTTAGGCGATTTGTTAAAGGGCATCAAATTATGATGAACATCCCTAAAACATACAACCAGATTGACCAATGGAAATCGGTTATGTTTTTGTATAACTCTGCTTTAAAAGAGATAAATACCAAGATTGAAATCCTGAATAATGAGTTCGTTCATATTTATGATTACAATCCCATCGAGCATATTAAATCGCGCCTCAAGACGCCGGAAAGCATCGTCCAGAAGCTGAAACGGTACGGCTGGGAAGTCACGATTGAGAATATGACCGATAAGCTCAATGATATTGCGGGAATCAGGATTATCTGTTCATTTACATCGGACATTTATATGATTGCCGACATGATATCCAGGCAGAGTGATGTTACGGTTTTATTTGTAAAAGATTATATCAAAAATCCAAAACCAAATGGATATAAAAGTTACCACATGGTGGTGACGATTCCGATTTATCTGACTGACGGGCCGGTAGAAACGAAGGTGGAGATACAGATTCGGACAGTAGCCATGGATTTCTGGGCCAGCCTGGAACATAAAATCTATTATAAGTTTGAAGGGAATGCGCCCGCATATCTTCAGCAGGAGCTGAAAGCCTGCGCCGACATGGTGGATATGCTGGATGCGAAGATGTATTCTCTCAACGAAGCAATTCTTGCACTCAGCCAGAATCAACAGGAAGAAACCGCCGATGAGGGTAACAAGGGGTAGGGGCTGCCGCAAGAAGGACTTTTAACGTAATGGATGAAGGGATTTCTGAAAAAGCCTTAGCGATTTGGTTTAAAACCAAACCCTAAGGCTTTTTCTAAAATCCCTTCATCCTTCATGTTAAATGCAGTTACACGAAGAGAAACGAGGGAAAATATGAGGAGATTTGTCAGGGAAACGGGGCAGATTATAAAATTTAATATGAAGAATCTGATTCTGTTTGAGGTGATTTACCGCCTTGTCACCGCTCCCATTTACCTGCGTTTGATGGATTTAGGGATTAAGGCTGTGCTGAAGATGAACGGCTACAGCTTTATTACTTTGGGGAACCTGGGCAGGGTTTTGCTTCATCCGGGAACCATACTGATCCTTTTGGGGCTCAGCCTCATCGGAGTGGTCATTATTACGGTTGAAATAGGGAGCCTGATCACCACATTTTCCGGGGCGGCCTATTATCTGCGGCTTCCGTGGACGGAGATTTTGTCGGGGGGAGTGCATAAGCTGATCGATGAGATACGGCGGAAGAATTTTATGATTCTGCTGATCGCCCTGGCCAATTATCTGCTGATTAATTTATATCTGATATACCGGGTTTTTACCCATGTAAAGCCGCTTAATTTTATGATGCAGTCGATTTTGGAAGAGCCGGTGACAAGGATGTTTCTGGTGATTCTGCTGGTGCTCTGCGTGACCGGGTGCGCGCCTGTTATGTTTGTATGGTATGGATGTATGGTGGAGCAGAAATCCCTGCGGGACAGTTGTGCCAGAAGCAGGGAGCTATTAAAAGGCCATATGATACCGTCCGTCCTTTTGATGGGCGGAGGAAATATTGTGACACTGCTGGTGATGGTGGCCATGTATTTGATTTGTGTGCTGGCGGCTGCGCTGTTTGTGGTTCTGGTGGTGGATAAAAAACTGGAATTTGCATTTCTTCTGGCGGCCTGTGACCGGATTGAGCTCGTCCTCCTCTTCCTGTTCAGCGGGATTGTGGGGATTGTCAGTTTCGCGTCGCTGACGGTGTTGTATTACCAATACAGCAGCCGTTTGAAACGGGTTCCGAGATGGGATTTTGATTTTACAGGCCAGAAAGTGCTGAAGAAAAAATACGCGCTTGTGTCCGGCGCTTTCATGTGTGTGGTCAGTCTGGTCTGTATGATCGATGTGGCCTGGAACGGCTCTGCCATCACTCAGGCGGTGATTACGGATATCGGCATCACCGCCCACCGGGGAAGCTCTAAATCAGCGCCGGAAAACACCATGGCGGCCATTGTGGCGGCGGTGGAAGAACTGGCGGATTATGTGGAAATAGACGTTCAGGAATCCAATGATGGATATCTGGTGCTCTGCCATGATACCAGCTTAAAACGGGTGGCGGGCATAAAGAAAAATGTATCGGATTTGACCTACAGCCAGTTGATGGACCTGGATGTGGGGAGCTGGTTCTCTCCAGGATTTAAGGGGGAGAAGATCCCGGGGCTGGAAGACGTGATGGAGTATGCCAAGGGAAAGATCAACCTGAATATTGAAATTAAGAATGTGGGCAGTTCCAGTCAGATGCCGGAAAAGGTGCTGAAACTGATTGAAGATTACGGCATGGAAGCGCAGTGTGTGGTTACGTCCACCTCCCTCAGATATTTAAGGAGAATTAAGGAGTTAAATCCTGATATCAAGACGGGATATATTATTTCTGCGGCTTATGGCCGCTATTATGAGGAAGACAGCGTTGATTTCATCAGCCTGCGTTCCAGTTTCGCGACAGAACGTCTGGTGACCCTGGCTCATGAGGCGGGAAAAGAAATTCATGCCTGGACCGTCAACAGCAAAAGTGAGATGGAACGGTTAAAGGCCTTGGGAGTGGATAATATTATAACGGATTATCCGGTCCGTGCCAGGGAAGTTATCTATGGGGAAGAGGCGGCGGAAACGCTGTTAGGGTATCTGCGGCTGATTCTGAGGTGATATTTGGCAGCGTGGAATGGGAGGAATGAAGCCGCTGCAAGAAAGCGGTAAGCGTGAAGCCGTTAAAAGGAATCATTAAGGATAAAACAGAATGAGGAGTAAGTAATAATTATGCGAATGGTAATACAAAGAGTGGCCCATGCCGGAGTAACCGTGTCCGGCCAGGTGATCGGATCCATCAATAAGGGATTTTTGATCCTTTTGGGGGTGGAAGACAAGGATACGGAAGGCATTGCGGATAAAATGGTGGATAAAATGGGCAAGCTGCGCATTTTTGAGGATGAACAGGGGAAAACAAACCTGTCGCTTGCCGATGTGGATGGGGAGATTCTGGTGGTCAGCCAGTTCACCCTGTATGCGGACTGCAAAAAGGGCAACCGGCCCAGCTTTATCCGGGCGGGAGCGCCTGCCCTGGCTGAACAGCTCTATGAATACGTGGTTTCTAAATGTGGCGGCTATGCGAAAAAGGTGGCTCATGGAAGCTTTGGCGCCGATATGAAAGTGGAGCTTTTAAATGACGGGCCATTTACAATCGTGCTGGACAGTGACGAATTGATGAAAAAGTAACATTACAGACAGGTCTGAACTGCTACATGAAAAACTCATAAGAGAAAGGAAGAAAAATAATGGAAAAGACAGGGAAAGAACTTCAGGAAGAACTCACATGGAAGTTTCCGCACATTGCCAAGGCAGCGCCGGAACAGGTGGAGCAGGCGGCGGCATTTTGTGAAGGATATAAAAGATTCCTGGATGCAGGAAAAACTGAGAGGGAATGCGTAAAAGAGGCGGAACAGATGCTGGTGAACGCCGGATATCAGGAATTCGATGTGGACGGGACTTATGAAGCGGGGGATAAAGTTTATCTGATCCAGCGCAATAAGGCGCTGATTGCCACCACATTTGGTAAGAAAAAAGTGGATGCGGGGCTCATGATCAACGGGGCCCATATCGATTCTCCGCGGCTGGATTTAAAGCCCAATCCCATGTACGAGAAGAATGACCTGGCTTATTTTAAGACCCACTATTACGGGGGGATCAGGAAATACCAGTGGGGGACGGTTCCCCTGTCCATGCATGGGGTTATTATAAAGAAAAATGGGGAAAAGGTGGAGATTTCCATTGGAGAAAATGAAAATGAGCCCGTGTTCTGCGTTACGGACCTGCTTCCTCATCTTAGCGCGGAGCAGAATGAGCGCCATTTAAAGGACGGGCTCAAGGGAGAGGAATTGAATATCATTATCGGTTCCATACCCTATGCGGACGATGAGATCAAAGAACCGGTAAAACTGCTGGCCCTTCAGATTTTGAATGAAAGATACGGGATTACGGAAGCGGACTTCCTCAGGGCTGAGATTGAGATGGTTCCTGCCCATAAGGCCAGGGATGTGGGATTTGACAGAAGCATGATCGGCGCATATGGACAGGATGACCGGGTCTGCGCCTATACAGCCCTGATGGCGGAAATTGAAACGAAGGAACCTGAGTATACGACGGTAACGGTACTGACGGATAAAGAGGAGATCGGTTCAGAGGGAAATACGGGGCTGAATTCGAATTATGTTGCCCATTACATCGAATATCTGGCCGAGCAGCAGGGAGTTAATCCCAAGGAAGTATTTAAAAATTCCATCTGCCTTTCTTCTGATGTAAATGCGGCCTATGACCCTACGTTTTCCAGCGTATTTGAGGCGAATAACTCCTGCTATGTGAATAAGGGCTGTGTGCTGACCAAATATACGGGAGCCAGAGGAAAATCAGGTTCCAATGATGCCAGTGCGGAGCTGATGGCTCAGGTCATCGATATCATGGACCGGGGAGGCGTTTACTGGCAGACCGGTGAGCTGGGAGCGGTGGATGCCGGTGGCGGCGGAACCATTGCCAAATATGTGGCCCAGATGAATATCGATGTGGTGGATTTAGGTGTGCCGATTCTTTCCATGCATTCTCCGTTTGAACTGGCGTCTAAATTGGACGTTTATCATACATATAGGGCGTTTTATGCATTTTATAACAGAGTGTAAAATTTTTGTGAATTTGGTTGAAATGCTTTTTTTTCCCGCTCTTATGTGGTATAACTTAGATTATCTGTATCCCTATGGGGAGCCCCTTTAAGTTTTTCCATCCGCAGAGGCGGAGGGAGGGGAAAAGATGCTAATAAATAGAAAATATGAGGATGTATTGATTATGAGAAAAATTACGAAAGTATGTATTTGCGGCATGGCGGCGGCTGTGCTGTTGACGGGATGTTCCAAGAAGGCGGCGGTTGATCCGACCAGCGCTGAGGGGACGAAGACGGAAACAACTGCTAAAGGGACAACGGAGGCTGGTTCTACGGAGGCTGGTTCTACGGAAGCGGGATCGACAGAAGCTGGAACCACAGCGGCAGGCTCTGCGGAAGCGGCGGAATCGGAGAAAATCGAAGGGCTGACTTTGGGAGCTGATGAGGATAAAGTTGTTTTAGGAAAATATAAAGGAATTGAAGTGGATGCTATACCGGTAGAAGATGTGACGGATGAGGAACTGGATCAGAGAGTACAGTATATTTTATCCTCTAACACGATTACGGATGTTCCGGCGGATCATGTCGCTAAGAATGGGGATACGGTTAACATCGACTACGTTGGCAAGAAAGACGGAGTGGCTTTTGACGGAGGCACTGCCCAGGGACATGACTTAAAACTGGGTTCCGGCAGCTTTATTCCGGGATTTGAAGAAGGTTTGGTAGGGGCAAAGGCAGGAGATAAAAAGAATCTGCACATTACTTTCCCTGAGAACTACGGACAGGCTGATCTGGCTGGCAAAGATGTTGTGTTTGAAGTTACGGTGAACAGCTTTACCTCAATTGTGCCTGAATTAAATGATGAATTTGTTGCCGCGCATTCTGAAACTTCCAAGAATGTGGACGAATATGAAGAAGAACTGAGAGAACAGATTAAAAAAGAAAAAGAAGCGGGCGCGTTGCTTCAGAAGAAACAGAATGTTTTCGTAGAAGTGGTGAAGAATAGTGAAGTTTTCGTGACGGATAAGACGGTAGAGGAAGAGTATAACAGACAGCTTCTTTCCCAGACCAACCAGGCTCAGACCTATGGCCTGACCATAGAAAATCTGGCATCCATGTATGGTATGGATATGGCTACATTCCAGTCTCAGTTAAGACAGATGTCGGCCCAGATGGTGAGACAGGATTTAGTTATCGATGCCATTGCTGAGGCAGAGGGAATTACCCTTACTGATGCGGAAAAGGAAGAAATCGCCGAGGAAATCGGTTTTGGCACTGTTGCAAACATGCAGAGCATGTATGGTGAGGTAGCGACGGAGAATTTCTTGATGACAGAGAAGGTAGCAGCATTTCTTGCTGATAATGCAGTGGAAAAATAGTTCAGATCATAGGGGGATCTTGTATGCAGCTGTTAAAGGACAGAATCAGAAAAGACGGCAAAATTAAAGCCGGTAATGTACTAAAGGTAGATAGCTTTTTAAATCACCAGATGGATATTCATCTGTTTGAAGAGATTGGAAAAGAGTTTAAAAAACGGTTTACTGGTGTGGAAGTTAACAAGATTCTTACCATCGAAGCATCCGGCATAGGAATTGCCTGTGTGGTTGCCCAGTATTTTGACGTACCGGTGGTATTTGCAAAAAAGACGAAGACCAAAAACATCGCAGGGGATGTATATACCAGCAAGGTGGAATCCTTCACCCATGGAAGGGTGTATGACATTATCGTTTCCAAGGAATTTCTTGGGGAGGGCGATAAAGTGCTTTTAATCGATGATTTCCTGGCCAATGGAAAAGCTCTGGAAGGTCTGGCTTCCCTGGTTCAGGATTCAGGCGCTGAACTGGTAGGGGCCGGAATCGTGATTGAAAAAGGGTTCCAGGTTGGCGGAGAAGCCATCCGGTCCAGAGGAATCCGGCTGGAATCCCTGGCGATTGTGGAATCTATGGACGAGGAGACTGGAACGATTGTGTTCCGCGGAGATGACTGTGAGTAAAAAAGTATTATTTTTTGATGTTGACGGAACTTTATTAAGTGAGACAACGCGTACTGTGCCGGAGAGCGCAGTACGCGCTTTGTCTGAGGCCAGAAGAAAAGGACATCTGGTTTTTATTAATTCAGGACGGACTTACTGCCAGTTGGGGCAGATTAAAGAGCTGGTGGAGGCGGATGGGTATCTCTGTGGCTGCGGTACATTTGCCAAAGCTGACGGCAGGGTTCTCTATTCGTATCAGATTCCCCATGAAAGGGGAGTTCAGATTAAAAAAGACATGCTCAATTATAATCTGGATGGGATATTGGAAGGGGCCGGAGGCTGCTATATCCAGAATAAGGAATCCAGATTTGCTGAGATCCGGCGGATCAGCAAAGCTTTGGAATTCACCATCCGTTCCTGTGACTGGAACGATGAATGGTATGAATTCGATAAATTCTGTGTTTTGGCCGACGAAGAAAGCGACCGGGAGGGATTTTTCAAAACCCTGGAAGCGGATATTGACGTGATTGACCGGGGGGATAACTTTTATGAATGTGTTCCCAAAGGCCATTCCAAGGCGACCATCATGGATGTTGTGCTGAAACAGTACGGGCTGCCCCTGGAGGCCGCTTATGTGTTCGGCGACAGCATGAATGATCTGGCAATGTTCCAGTTTTCACCCAATGCGGTGCTGATGGGGCGTCATGATAAAGGCCTGGAGCCTTATGCCAGCTTTGTGACCAAGACGGTGGAAGAGGACGGGATTGAATTTGCAATGAAGGAATTGGGAATTATATAAGGTGTGAAATCTGTATATGGGGATGGGATCACCCGCATCTGCGGAGGGCGACAGGCCCGGACAGCCGTTACTTTACGGCGGTCCGGCATGGCGCTCTCTTTTTTTCCCTTTATTCCTATCACCTTATGGTCTAAGAATTGCCGATGGCCTGCAAAAATCGTTCAAACAGCGGAAAGCGGAGCCCCGCAAAGCGGCACAGCCGACAGGCCGGGTCCGCCTGAGGGGCTGAGAACAGTAACGGTTTATCGATATAGTATGGCCTATGTGAGGCTAAGGGGAAGACAATTATGAAAATAGATGCTATAATAGTCTGAGAATTGTAGACAAAAGCATACTTGTGGGTGAATGGGATGAAACGTGTTTTGGGTACAAAGTTTAAGATTGTACTGTATTTTATAACAACCGTGCTTGCCGTTTGTATAGGAATGAACCATCCTGCTTTTGCAGGAGCCGAGACGGAACTGTATGACAGTTCCGATTTGCGGTCTTCGGCTGGAATCCCGGCATTTACGGAAGAGGAACAGGAATTTATTCATCGTGCGGATATCATTTCCGTGGGATTATCGGACGGCAGGAATGCGCTTTCCGATTTTAATGAGCAGACACAGAGTTTTACGGGAATGGCCATTGATATCATGTCCCTGATTTCAGAAAAGAGCGGACTGAAATTTTCTTATAGTATACGCCCGGGCCAGTTGAAGGCTGTGGAGTATTTACAAAACAGTGATGTGCGGATTGCCGCCCCGCTGATGATCTCAGAGGCAGTGGCCGCATCGGACCAGTTAGTGTTCATTCCGGCGAGGATGGACAGTTCGCTAGTGCTGGTGGGGCGTCAGGAGGAGGAATTTGATCCCTCAGGTGCGTTCACAATCGCCCTTCCCAAAGAGATGGCAAATACGGAAACGTATATGAGGGATAAATATCCGAACGCGGACATTATCTTTGAAGAGAATGATTTGACCTGTCTGAAGATGATTTTGGATAAGAAAGCGGACATCACATTAGAGAATATTTATACGGCTCATTCAAATCTTCAAAGGCCTGTTTATGAGGGGCTGTACATATTTACCGCGTATTATCTGAAGGAAGAGTTTGCGATTGCGGTTTTGAAATCGGATGATATCCTGCTGAGGTCCATTCTGCAAAAGACCATGGATTCCCTGACAAAGCAGGAACTTGATCATATCATAATGAAATACACCATGGCGAAGAATTATAAAATGACCATGGGGGATATAGTTTATAAGTTTAAGCCGTTTGTGTATGCCGTGTCCGTTTTGCTGGTCATGATTGTTTCGCTGCTGGCGGCTATGATGGTTTTAAGGCAGCGGAATTACAGGAAACTGGAAGCCACCAATGAGCGGCTGAAGCAGGCGCTGGAGGAAAAGGAAAGCGCCGATGATGCCAGGAATAAACTGGAAGCCCAGAAAATAGCCGATGAGAGGTATCAGGCGGAGCTGAGGCACATGATCGAGTATGACGACATGAGCGGGCTGTACAGCAGGAGGGCATTTTATATTCATGTGCGCGAGCGGCTGGACGGGGATCCTGAAGGCAGCTATGCGGTGGTCAGGTGTGATCTTGACCGGTTTAAGGCATTTAACGATATTTTCGGCACGCTGACGGGAGATAAACTGTTAAATGACCTGGGGCAGTTTTTTAAGGAACTGGATCAGGACGGCATAATAAGCTGCAGGCTGCAGTCGGATCACTACGCGTCCCTTTGGCCCATGGAGTTATTCGATGCGGAGCGTTTTTCGCAGAAACTGCAGAAGTGGTTTGAAGCTTATCCGCTGGACTTTAACTTCGCTTTCTGCCTGGGCATCTATGTGATTGACGACACTTCACTGGATGTGGCGCTGATGTGCGACAGGGCGCTTTTGGCCCTCAGGACGATCAAAGAGCGGTATAATGAGCGGTATGCATTTTACGATGAAGCACTCAGGGATAAGCTGATGCTGGAACAGGGGATTGTAAATGAAATGGCCCAGGCGCTGGAGGCGGGGCAGTTCGTGGTTTATTTCCAGCCCCAATTCCGGTATTCCAACGGGAAAATGGTGGGGGCGGAGGCTTTGGTGCGGTGGCAGCATCCTGAGAAGGGGCTTGTCAGCCCTGCTGTTTTTATCCCCATATTTGAAAAAAATGGCTTCATCGCCACTCTGGATCAATTTGTCTGGGAACAGGTCTGCATTAAGATGAGGGAATGGCTGGATAAGGGCATGGAGATTCCGGTGTCCGTCAACATTTCCAGAACGGATGTTGAGGATCCTGATTTGTGCCGCTTTTTGGAACAATTGGTGAAAAAATATGGAATCCCGCCCAGGCTGTTAAAGCTGGAGATAACGGAAAGCGTTTATATGCGGAATCCGGCAAAACTGATTGAAGTGGTGAAAAAACTCCAGAACAGGCGGTTTACGGTTGAGATGGACGACTTTGGAAGCGGATATTCGTCCCTCAACATATTAAAGGATGTTCCGGTGGACGTTTTGAAACTGGATTTAAAATTCCTTGGAGGCAGCGATAAGGCCAGGGGAGGCAAGATTCTCAGCTCTGTTGTGCGCATGGCCAGGTGGCTGGATCTGCCCATCATCGCGGAAGGGGTGGAGACAAAGCAGCAGGCGGACTTCCTGTTGAGCATCGGCTGTGATTATATGCAGGGATATTATTTCGCCAGGCCCATGTCCGCCGACGAATTTGAGAGATTGATGTCCCGTGAACCCGGCGGAGAAGTGATGCGCAGAGAGACGGAATATATTACCGGTTTTGTGGAGGAGTTATGGAATCCGGAGTCGGAGCTGTCCTTTATATTCAATAATTTTGCGGGCGGGTCGGCTCTGGTTGAATACAACGGCAGGCGGGCGGAAGTGATCATGGCCAATGACAGCTACCTCCGTATCCTGGGCATAAATTGGAAAGGATACGAACCTTATAGAAAAGACGTATTTGACCGGCTTTTCGAGGAGGACCGGATCTATTTCAGGAAAATGATGGAAGACGCCGTAAATGGCAAAAAAGGACAGTGTGAAGTCCACACGAAGCCATTTGGTAAAATGAACACGGGCGGATTTTATAAGGTGAAGGCGTGGCTGATTGCCAGCACCAGAGGAAGCCATATTTTTTATATCGCAGTGGAGAAGGTAGATGAAAGGAGAGGAATCAATGGGAATTACAGGCAGTGATTTTACGGTAGAGCATCACGCGGCGCTCTATGCCCTGATGGCGAAGCAGATTATGCTGGCTGATCCGGATCAGGGCGAGGGGCGTATATTGGAGGCCACCGGAAGATATGGAGAAGAGCGGGGAAAGAGAATGGCGCAGGCGGCGCAAAAGGACGGATGTCCCCTGACCCCTTTGGGATACATGGTGTACGGGGAACTGCCGGCGGCCACAGGGAATTCCAAATCTTCTTCCTCTTTTGACAATGGCCGCTGCCTCACCTCGGTGAGCAGGTGCGGATGGCTGGATGCGTGGGAAAAGTATGGCCTGGCGGAATACGGCACTTTTTACTGCCGGGTGATCGATGAAAGCGTGTACAGGGGATTTAACCCGGAACTGGAATTAAAAGTCACCTCCTGTTTGAGTAAGGGGGATGCTGCCTGCGGATTTGACTGGGGAGAGGCCGTTTCCGGGGAAGAGGCCGTCCGGTACGGGGAAGCCGCCAAGAAGCTGGGGTCCAGTTTCAGAAAGGATTTCCTGTTTCATACATCCAGGATTCTGGCGGTGATGAAGGAATATCTGGAAGAGGTTTACGGTGGGAAGGGAAATGAAATCGTTAAACAAGCCATGGATGAATTTTCCGGGATTTTCGGCAGGGAATACGGGGAATTGTTGGAGAAAAGCATACAGTAAAAGCACTTGAGCGGGGGAGATATGGAAGACAAGAAGACGATGGTGGCCGGGATCTCGAAAAAGACGCTGGAGAGGCTGCCGGGATATTATCATTATTTACAGATGAAAAAGGAAGAGGAGCAGGTATATATCTCAGCGCCTGCGATTGCGGCAGATTTGAATTTGAATGAGGTGCAGGTGAGGAAGGAGCTGGCCCTGGTGAGCAAGAGGGCGGGCAAACCGAAAGCCGGTTTTGCAGTGGAAGAGCTGCTGACGGATATTGAGGATTTTTTAGGTTACAACAATGTGAACCAGGCGGTTCTTGTCGGGGCAGGGGCATTGGGCAAAGCCCTTTTGTCCTGCAGGGATTTTGAGCAGTACGGGATTGAAATCGTGGCGGCATTTGATAATGATCCGGAAGTGGTGGGTACTAAAGTGGCGGGAAAGATGGTTCTTTTGAGCGATAAACTGGTGAATATGTGTGCGAGAATGAACGTTCACATTGGAATTATCACAGCGCCCGCCTCCTGTGCCCAGGAAATCTGTGACAGGATGGTTTTGGGAGGCGTCAGGGCAGTTTGGAATTTTGCGCCTGTCCATTTAAACGTGCCGGATCACGTCATGGTACAGAATGAGGATATGGCGGCTTCATTAGGAATGTTGTCCAAGTATCTGCTGGAGCATGAAATGCCGTTAGGTGAAATGCTGGATGGTGAGATGGCATCAGATGAAAGCTATGTGAAAAAGCTGCCGGAGCGCGGCAAGCTGGTGAATGGAGAAGGAAAGGGATGACAGGAAGGGGGATGCCGGCTTGAATACGGTACTTTTACGATATGCGCTGGAAGTGGGCAGAACGGGTTCCATAACCCAGGCGGCCAACAATCTTTACATGGAGCAGCCGAATCTCAGCAAGGCGATCAAGTCGCTGGAAGAAATGATGGGCGCGCCTATTTTTAAGCGGACTTCCAAAGGGGTGGTGCCCACCCCAAAGGGAAAGATTTTTTTAGAATACGCGCAGAACATACTGGCGCAGTTAGAGGAAATGGAGGCTGTGTATAAGGGGCAGAATGTGGGTCGGGAGGAATTCCGCCTGTCAATTCCCAGGGCCACTTATATCAGTGAGGCATTTTCCCGTTTTGTAAGCCATTTGGACAGGTCGAAGGAGATCGTTCTCAGCCTGAAGGAGACCAATTCCATGGAAACTGTGTCCGATGTGGCGGATGAAAAGTGCCGCATGGGCATAATCCGGTATTCGGAGGAATTTGAAAAATATTACGCCCAGCTTTTAAAGGATAATGAGCTGGAGAGCCGTGTCATCTGGAAATATGAACCGGTGATCCTGATGTCGGGAAACCATCCGCTGGCTCATGAAGAGGTAATTAACTGTGAAGATTTGAACGGATATATGGAAATCCTTCATGGAGATATTAAGCTCTCTTCTTCTTTGATGGGGAAACACCCATCTGCCGGCCAGAACGGGGAGAAGAGGAAACGGATCTATGTTTATGAAAGAGGCAGCCAGTTTAATTTGCTCCAGATGAATGAAGACAGTTATATGTGGGTTTCACCACTTCCGGAACGGTGTCTGGATGGCTACGGCCTGATACAGAGAAGCTGTTTTGATCTTCACAGGAAATACCGGGATGTGCTGATCTACCACCCTCACTACAAGCTCAGTTCTTATGATGAGATGTTTTTAAAGGAAGTGCAATTGGTCAAAAAAGAGATTATGAGCGCGCTGGGGATCATTCATGAATGATATATCAGTATTTATATACTGATATATTCTGCTTCATATTACCCAAATGAGGAAAATGAGGTTACAATAGGAATATAGAACTTTCCTATGATTCATTGTGCAATGTAAATGTAAAAAAAGCTGTTACCTTTGGGTAGCGGCTTTTTTTATTCCATAAGAACGTATTAGCCTGTAATAAAATGCTCTCCTGTGCCTGTCCGGCTGGATATGGAAATCGTTTTGATTTCATAAGAAGAATCTGCAATGCTTTTTCGTCAGAATGTGATAAAATGATATAGGTAACAGTTCAAACGGGTCTTAACTGTTACACATCCAGCCCATTAAATTCGCCTGCGGCGAGGGGATGGATACCTGCAGCCACCATGTTTTGGTATGATCTGCGCAGTAAATGCGCAGACCTATCTGAAATATTACTGAAATAATACAATACAGGCTTAAAATCAACAGGAGAAACGATCATGATCAGATTAGGGGACATTAGGAAGATAACGGAAGTAACCATATATGAAGAAGGGGAACAGATTTACAAAACGGGAAGTGTGTCGGATTTGAAGGCATTGCTGAAAGACGATACGGAGTATCACATTTCATCCGTTGTGAAAGAGGCTGAGGGGAAGGGGTACAGGACGGAAATCAGTTATAATGCAAAGAACCGGGAAATCAGCAGTTATCATTGTGAATGCCAGGCTTATGGAAGTTCCAACGGTATGTGCAGGCATTGCGCTGCATCAGCCCTTGCATTTAAAAAATGGTGGGAGGAGAACGTGGACAGAGCCCATGAAGATGTGGATATGGAGGAAATCAGCAGGGTAATTACAAGATATAAAGCCCGAAAAGGGAGACGGACAGGCCGCTGCGGTCGGTGATCTATGATGGGGCACTGCGGAAAAAAGGACATTTTATGCAGTCCGGTGAAAGAGGGAACATTGAACTGGAACCGAGCCTGTATTCCAGCAGCGAATCCCTGGGCGACAGCGGGAAAAGGGAATGGAAAGCCGGTTTTATGGTTGGAGCCGGAAGAAAATACGCGGTTAAAAAGATAGCGGAATTTGTGGATGCCGTTATGAATAATAAGTATATTGGCTATGGAAGGAATTTTGGGTTCAACCATGACCGGGGCGCGTTTACGGAGAACAGCCGGAAGCTGGTTGATTTTTTAGTGGAATGTGTAAGCTGGACCCAGGGATTTTCAAAACACTGGTCTTCTTATTCCAGAAACTATGGGGACACTTATGGTGTTTCAGAACGTGAACTTACATTTACGGATGAGAGAATGGTTGCATTTGCACAGGCCATGCTGGGGCGGGAATGCCTGGTTGGGATGTCAACGTTTGAGAATACATGGGAGGAACGGATGAAGTTTGTAGAGCAGGATCCGGTTCTCACCATAAAACTGGATACGGACAACCAGGGAGGATGCCGGATGACGGTTCCCCCGGCGGAATGCTTTCTGGGGGTACGGAAGATGTGCATCCGGTATGGAAATTGCTTTTATCTCTGCAGCGACGAGTATTACAGCCATATGAAGGGACTGGCAAGGATTCTGCATCCCCTGGAAAGTAAAAGCTATTATATCGGGGCCGAGGACATGAAGGCATTTTGTTCTGTGGTTCTTCCGGATTTGAGAATGTATACGGTAGTCAGGGAACTGGGAGATTTAAAGGCGTACCAGCCTCAGCCGTGCAGGATTGTCACCTGTCTGGACAACCGTGAAGGCCTTTTGACGGCTGAGTTATTCGGCGTATACGGGGAGGAAAGATATAATCTGTACAGGGCTGTGGAATTAAAGGACATGTACCGGGAATTGGAGAAAGAGGCCGAGGCGGTCCGGGCCGTACAAGAATATTTCGTTCACAGTGATTCGGAAAATGAGAGATTTTATATCAATGTATCGGAAGAGGAATTGGTTTTCCGAGGTGTGGATGAGGGCATTGCCCGGCTGCAGCAGATTGGGCAGGTCTTCATATCCGATGGCCTGAAAAAGATTAAAGTCAGATATAAACCGAAAGTTTATGTGGGAATATCCATGACCGGCGGCCTTTTGGACATTACTCTTCAGACGGACCGTTTTTCTGTGGAGGAACTGGAAGCGCTTTTGGAGTGTTACCGGCAGAAAAAGAAGTATTATTGTCTCAAAAATGGGGAGTTCATTAAGCTGGGATATGATGCGGGGCTGGAAGCTTTGGCTGAGCTGTCAAACGGGCTGGAGGCGGATCCGGAGCAATGGGAAAAGGGGCATATCCAGGTGCCGGAATACCGTTCTTTCTATCTGGATCAGGTTCTGGAGGAAAGCGGAATGGAAGTGAAACGGGATCCTGTTTTCCAGGTCTTTATCCGGAATATGAAGGAAGTGGATAAAAATGATTATAGTCTGCCGGAGGGGCTTCACGCAGAGCTCCGACCTTATCAGGAACATGGTTACCGCTGGCTGATGACTTTGGATCAACTGGGATTCGGCGGAATCCTGGCGGATGATATGGGGCTTGGAAAGACGGTGCAGACCATAGCATTTCTGCTGGCAAGGAAGCAGAGGGGCAGCAGGAAAAGCCTGGTGGTGTGTCCGGCTTCTCTGGTTTATAACTGGGAAAGTGAGATCAGGAGATTTTCGGAAGGCCTGGCTGTGGACGTGATCTCGGGGAGCGTAAAAGAACGGGAGGAGAAGATTAAACATGGGTCAGGGGATGTATTTTTGACTTCTTATGACCTGTTAAAAAAGGATTTAGATAAATATAAGGATTTATTTTTCGATTATATGATCCTGGATGAAGCCCAGAACATCAAAAATTATACGACACAGGCGGCGAAGGCGGTGAAGAGCATTTCCTCGGGAAGAAGGTTTGCTCTGACGGGAACGCCCATTGAAAATTCCCTGGGGGAATTGTGGAGTATTTTTGACTTTTTAATGCCGGGAATCCTGGGAAACTACAAGCAGTTTAAAGTCCGCTATGAAACGCCCATTGTCAGCAGAAATGATGAAGCTGCGGCAGGCAGGCTGCAAAAAATGATCAGGCCATTTATATTGAGGCGTCTGAAACGGGATGTTTTAAAGGAACTGCCTGATAAGATTGAGAAGGTTATATATTCCGGGATGGAAGGGGAGCAGTTAAAGCTTTATCTCGCCAATGCCCAAAATGCCAGGGATATTCTGGCAAGAATCGATCCGAATGACTTCGCCTCGAAAAAGTTCCAGATTTTTGCCGAGCTCACAAAACTCCGCCAGTTATGCTGTGATCCGTCTCTGGTTTATGAAAATTATAAGGGAGAGGCGGCCAAACTGGACACCTGTATGGAATTGGTGCAGAACGCGGTGGCTTCGGGGAATAAGCTGCTCTTATTCTCCCAGTTTACGTCCATGCTGGAACGGATTGAAGGGAGGCTGAACGATGCAGAAATCGGGTATTATAAGCTGACCGGTTCCACGCCCAAGGAAAAGCGGGTGGAAATGGTTCAGGAATTCAATGAGGGGGATAGGCCTGTGTTTTTAATTTCTCTAAAAGCGGGCGGAACCGGGTTAAACCTGACGGCGGCCGGGGTGGTGATCCACTATGATCCGTGGTGGAATATGGCCGCCCAGAACCAGGCCACGGACCGTGCCCACAGGATCGGGCAGAAACAGGTGGTTACCGTTTATAAGCTGATCATGAAAGGGACATTGGAAGAGAAGATATTGGAGATGCAGGAGAGAAAGGCTGGGCTTTCTGAGGATATTATGGCGGAAGGGAGTATTGGCGGCGGAATGGCTGGGAAGGAGGAACTTATGGAGTTGTTGGGAGGTGTGACGGGAGGAATGGGGGAATAGATTGGAGAGAGGAATTAGGGGGAGTGGATTTTGAGGAAGGGGCGGGATTTTGGTGCGAATTGTAAGTGCACATGAAAAGCCTGGGGGATTCGCATCTGGAAAGTATGGGGAGATGTGGTGGTAAGAGGGGGGAAGATTGACTTTGGGGAGAGAGATTGTATAATATATATAATAGTGGAGGTGGGATGAGGGGGGAATTGGGTATAATTGTTGTCACAGCCTGTGAGGGTTGTGTGGGTTGAAATTTTTTATCAGATTCTCTTTTCGCCTTTTCTCTACGTCACAGCCTGTGAGGGTTGTGTGGGTTGAAATAGCAAATGAAAGCACCTGCCCATGTGTTATATTGTCACAGCCTGTGAGGGCTGTGTGGGTTGAAATCCAAATACTGGATAATAACTGTACTACCTCGTTTTGTCACAGCCTGCGAGGGCTGTGAGGGTTGAAATATATCCTCTATAAGAATTTGCCCCACCTCTTGGAGTCATAGCCTTCTAAGGCTATGGATATTAAAACTGTAATATGTATTTGGTGTAGATTATGATGTTAAGATTTGTTAAATAACGGCATACTTTTAACGGATATATAAAATAAAAGCACCAAAGATTGTATAAAAAAGGTAATCCATTATGCTAAAATCATGATATTGTAAAATTACAGGCACCTTATGGAAGTTAAAAGAGAAATTATTGATGCAAATAGTCAAATAAAAGTTATACAATTTCCAAATTAATTAATGGATAGAAAATTAGTGACTAGTGTATTGTAAGCTAATAATAATCAGGAGGAGATGATTCCCCAAAAGAATATCTGATTCGGGTCATTCAGAGATTACTCAATCTTCAATTGGAAGTAATTTAAAGATCGGTTTTCGTTTAGCTTTTCATAAATAATATTTATTAAAGAGGAGACCAATTACGGAAAGTCAGTAGGAAAAGCAGGAGATATGGAAGGAAAAGAATGTATAAAAACCCTCAAACTATAAGGCACATTAGCAGTTGACAGTCGTCTATTTCTACTATAACAAAAAATTTGAAGGAGAGTATGGGGACGCGCGTCTTTGCTATGTGTATTTATACAAGGATAATATGGATAATATAGAATTAATTGAACCAGTTTTATATAAAAATTTTAAGGATATTATTAAGCAAATAGATTTATCGAAAGAAAAAGAACAGATTTTAGATCCGAGATTGATTTTGGATAAAAAAGATGATATTACAATTTATTATTCTGCGCATAATGAAGTAATCAACACGAATGCAAGCCTTGCCATTGTGGGTATTTGTCCAGGGTATCGTCAAATGTTAAAATCGTTTCAAACCGTTCAAGAATCTAAATATAATGATCTGAAGACGCTTGAAATTTGTAAGGAAGATTCAAGATTATTTGGAGCGACAAAAAAGAATTTAATAAATATGATGATAGAACTAGGTTTTGAATACACAATATCATCAAATGGCGATATTGATATATTTGAGATTTACAAAAGCCATTTACATACGACTTCGCTAATTAGATATCCAGTTATGAAAAACGGTAAAAATTATGATGGTCGTAATCCAGATTTATATAAAAATGATTTTTTATATAACATAGCGAAAAAGTCAATAGAGTTTGAATTATCTAAATTGCATAATCTTCAGTTAATAATACCTCTTGGTAGTAAAGTTGAAGAATTTATTTTAAAATTATTTAACCAAGATAATAGAATAAAGGCCAAAGTGCTAAGAGGTTTTCCGCATCCTTCTGGACTTAATGCTCATAGAAATATAATTTTTGAAAAAAATAAAGAATCGATGCAGTTACAAGTTAGTAAGTATTTGGAAGATAAAACCCCATCTTTAACACCTGTAAGGACATAAGCGTGCCACAAACTCTTGAAACTAAAGGACTTGTGGCACTTTGGGTTCCATATGTGCAGTATAGCAATGTTGATAATAGAAGCGGTACCTGTTTTCTAGTGTGCCGTTTCTGCGATCAGAATTGTTTTAAGATATCATGATGCCCCACATCTACCAGAAGGATCATTTTATCGCTTTCATAGTACCAGATGAATCGGATACCCATCTTGACGCTGCATTAAAAAGATCTGTAGTGCCTTGGATTCGTTTGGTGCGCAGCGATGGATGAAATGGATTTTAAGCCAGAAGTTCCAGCTTGTTTTTAAGCTGCCTTTTCTCCTGTGAGGTCAATTCTTTAACATGTTTTTGAAAGCGAGGAGTAAAGGTAAATTCATATGCCATCAATTTTCCTCCAATTTGTTAAACAGAGTGTCAACGCTGTCAAAAACGGGCTGTTCTCCAGAATCAATTTTGATCTTTACGTCGTCAATTTCTGCTCGGAGTTCATTCAAGTAATTTTTGAGATAGACAACTATTGGCATAATGCAGTTAGTACCATCTTTTTCAAAAATATCCAGTTTATCACCCTCTGATAAACCAAGCTTAACGATGATTTCTTTTGGGATTGTAATCTGTGATTTCTGACGTAATTCGGCCAGCATAATCTCATCTCCTTTGCTTTGAGGTGGAAAGTGAGAAAATCTTATTTTATTAATTCTAGTATGTTCTTTTATGGAAGATTATGCAATGGTTTCATACTAATTTTTTGTTGTGGGTTTGATATATGGGCCTAATAACGTGAAAATTGTTATAACTTACGTACTGTAAGGATTGCCATATGTCCGATCGGATACAAAAAATCTATATGAACCACGTATCTGTCTCCCATTTTATGCCCGTTCATTTTATTGTTTATTAAACATTTTTATACTCTCTTAATAGGCGTATAAACGTCCTCCTTCTTTATACAACAAACCTTAAATAGTATGAGAGGGATTACCTTATCTATAATTTCTGTTTTAGTCTTAACTAACCACAAGAATGTTTTTAATTACAGTGTTTCATTTTCCACGTCTAAATTACCATAAATTTCGCAATTCAGTTTAGTAGCTGAATTTGATATCTACAAACTATTTCCTGTTATAAAGTTATAAAAAGTTATGACAAATAATGGATAAAATTGGAAATTATCTGTCGAATTTTTGCGAATGATGATATAATTACAATAATAACGAAAAGGGAGGTACATATGGGCGAACAAAAAAATACAAAAGAGAAGGGAAGTAAAAGAGAGAAAGATTTTGTAAAAAATATAATTGATAATTATTGTGAGTTGGAGAAGTCCATCGTTTATCAGTTAAAGCTTTACAATGAATACCATTCGACGACAACCGGCTCGCTAAGAGAGGATATATGGATGCAGCTTTTTGAGCGGATTATACCAAAAAAGTTTGTAATTGAACATTCTGTTTTTGTGATTGATTCTAATCAGAGGATTTCAAAAGAGGTGGATCTGGCTATTATCGATAATACTTATACGCCATATATATTTCAGTATGGAAGATTGAAGTACGTGCCAATAGAGGCTGTGGCTGCAGTCATAGAATGTAAAAGCACACGGGTGAAATTTGTTGAATTCGATAAAAATGGAAATGAAATAGAAGCTGGACTATCCGTTTGGTGTGATAGTATTAAGGAACTGCGCACTTCCAGGAAATCAATTGTCAGAATGGCAAATGGAACAGTTGTTGAAGGAAAAAGTTATGGAAGTGATATTAATAAAAATAAATTTTCGTCAACCCAAACATCTACCAGACCGATTCGGATTTTCTGCGGATATGAAACTAGTTTGACAAAAGAAAATGAGGAAGAAATTAAAAATCTTTTCGATTTCGTGATTTTGGCATCCGCAGTACAAGGACAGGAGAAAATTACGATTACAGTGAGAGAGGATATGGATTCCTTATGGAAGTGGTATAGGGAATTAGACCATTATTCTCTTGATGGTAAGACGAAAATTGAGGTGGAGAATAAAGACGTTATTAATATCATGGAGAATGAGAAATTGGAAGGATATAAGCTGAGAGATCTAGAAGTTAAACGCAACGGTGAAAAAATATCCCTTCTGACCTTCAATTTACAGTTAAATCAGCTTCTCATGCTGATCAACAACCCAATCCTATTTCCTCATCTCGCTTATGCAAATTTGTTTGACGATACAAAAAAGGAGTGATAGATGTAATGGAAGAAAAAAATATTGTATGCAGTCTGATAACACCATTATTCAGTTGCGGAGCTTATAAAACTATACCTGAGCTAAGAACGTCAGAGTTAAAAGGCGTCATGCGGTATGTTTACCGGATATCCAGTCCATCTGAGCTCAATACATTGGCAAAAGATGAGGCGGAATTGTTTGGGGGAGCGGCTGGTTCCGGTAATAATACGGGACATGCTTCTCCGATACGCCTGTTGATCCGAAGTGAAATGGTAAAGGATTCAAAGCCTTTACTGCTTCATAAAACAGAGAAAAAATTCCCTGTTTCCTGCTTCTTTGACGGCAAGTTTGAAATAACAGCCCGTTTTAACCAAGGGATTCTCAGCAATAGATCTGGTTTTCAACAGACTGTTGATATCAATTGGTATGTAGATTTAATAAAAGTAAGCCTTATTATGTGTGGGATGGGAAAACGGTGCAGAAAAGGAAGAGGCTGTTTCAACATAGAAGGTGCGTCTTTTAAAACACAAAAGGATTTTTTGGAATGGCTTTGTAAGGCTTTAAATCGAATAGGGGCCGTTTCCTCCCAAAATAATGGCGGTGCGTTCATGATTGATAGAGAAGGAATCAGATTTAAGGGCGACCTTAGTAAATACAAACGACCGATTATACATAAGATCAGACTTGGAAACAAGATGGAGAAGAATCAGATTGATAATTACCTATGGGCTGTGGATGAGATGAGCCATAAACTAAAAGAGCGTAAATTGGAGAATGATGATAAGAAGACACTTCCAATAGGGATTACCGGATTTGCAGGCTCTAAGGGTAAACTTGCCTCTCCGCTTCTCATTCGAATTGTACAATTAGAAGGCGGCTTCTACCCGCTCTACATTTTTTTAAAGAATGTTTCTGAAGAAAACTGGTTTGACAGGGGCTGTTTTATGAGGGAAAAGTTTATTTATTATGTAGAGAATCCGAAGAGCAAGGGGGTGCGGCAGTGAGTTACCTGTTTTTATTCACCATTGGACCAGTAAAGGGATTTATTGATAATTCCAGGAAATCCATGGATTTGTACGCCGGCAGCAGGTTTTTGTCGGAACTTATGGCGGAAGCAGTGGGCTGGACCGCCGACAAGAAAAATATACAGGTTTTATTTCCCAGTATTTCCAGGGAAAATAAAGAAAAGCCGGCTAATATTCCCAACCGCCTGATTGCTGAAGTGAAATCCGATTCCGAAACAGAGATGCGTAATACAGCAGAGGCACTTTCAAGATTCATCAAAGATACATTCCATAAAAGATGTAATGATTTGTTGATGGAGGCGGGCATAGACCAGAGGGGATTAGAGATGGCGGCCCGCCAGTGGAACGATTTTCTGGAAGTCTACTGGGTGTTTGAAAAATACGATCCTGAGAATTATTCGGAATCATATGAAAAAATATTCACAAGGATTCAGGAGGTTAAAGGAATCAGGCCCTTTAGCCAGTCAAAAGAACCTTGGGGAAGAAAATGTATGCTTTTCCCGGAATACAATGCCATATTTGCAAAAAAGTACAAACACAACGGAAAAGCGGTTTACCCTTACAATACGAATCCCAATTATGTTTGTGATATTTCGGGGAACTCTTATTTGAAGTATGTGGTTAAGCCGAAAGAAGCATTGTCTGCCATAGCGCTTGTGAAGCGGATATACGGAAAAAAAGAAACGAATTTCTATTCTATCCGTCAAATGATGCTGCTTAACCGTGTTAGTCCAGTAAAAGATATTTTTTCAGAATCCGGCATCTGTACGAAAAATGGGGAATTAATGGATATGGTGGCAAATGCGGTCTATGATTTGGAAAATGGACAGGTTTTGGATGAGGGGGAATATAGCCAGGAAGTGATTCAAAAATCACAGATTTTATATAAAAAAATTCAGGAAAAGAGTGTGAAACTGAGTTCCTATTATGCCATTATTAAGTTTGATGGGGACAGTATGGGAGACGCTTTCCGGGCATTAAAAACGCCGTACGAACAACAGGCGTTAAGTGAAAAGATCAGTAGCTTTGCACATGAAGCTCCCGGGATCATTTCTTCCTATCAAGGTCTGCCTGTTTTTGCAGGAGGGGAAGATTTTCTGGGATTCCTGCCTTTGGACGGGCTTTTTGATTGCATTGCAGAACTGCACGATAGGTTTTTGGAAGTAATTGGACTGAGTTTTTCAATGGGAATTTCAATCGGACATTTGATGCAGCCTTTGAAAGAGGTAATGGAATATGTGGACGCAGCCGAGGCGGCGGCAAAACGGATGCCTGGAAAAAATGCGGCGGCGGTCAATATTATGAAACGGAGCGGGGACATTGTGAAGGTGCCGCCCTATAAATTGTCCGGTGACGATGCATTGATACAGTGGAAACACATAGGGGAAATGGTACAGATGCTGAAGAATACCCAGTGTTCCAAATCATTGTTTTTCAACATCACGAATTTAATGAAACATTTTTTAGAGGAAAATGTCAAACCGGAGGAATCTATGGCAGAGGCATTGCTGAAGGACTGTGTGGCCCGTTCTGTAATGGAGGATAAACAGATTAATAAGGAACAGCTGTTGGAAAAATTAATGCTTTTCTATAGACATGCTGGCAGCATGAGCGAATTTTTAAATACTCTGGATGGCATTGTATTTCTTTCAAGGGAGGTGATCTGATGATATATCAAATAGAGCCTTTAGATGATCTTTTTTTCCGAAGTTCCGTACCATTTGATGCAGGTGGGGAAACTACTGTGCTTCACAGCGTATTTCCGCCGCTCCCGTCAACTTATGCAGGGGCATTTCGTCCATTGTTAAAGGATCAGCTCAATAGTTCCCGAAGTTTAAAGATAGGTTTCAATGGTTTGATGTGGGACAGCGCTTTCTGTTATCCCCTGCCCGCTGACCTCTATATAGCAGAAGAGGGAGAAGGACAGGTTTGGAGTGTTAGAAATAAGAAACTAATAAAAACTCCCATATCCAGCTATCCGCTGAGCTATATGATGGGCATACAGGAGACAAAGGCCAAGAAGCTGAAAGAACATATAGTCCCCTATATGAAAGAAGATGCAATGCGCGCTTATCTGCATGGGGATTCTGAAGATCTTACATGCATCAATTTGAATGATAAAATGGTGAGGGAGACCAAACTTGGAATTGCGATTGATCCCAAAAGCGGAGTTTCCAAAGACCAGCAAATGTATACGATTTTACGAATCCGCCCCGATGAAAAATTAAAAATGACTGTGGATGTACAGGCGGAGCTGATAAAAGACCAGGGTGTGATAAAACTTGGCGGAGAAGGCAGAATTTCAAATTTCGTAAAAATGGATATGGAACCCGATGTGGGGCAGAGTTCAGGAGACAGCCGGTATTTTAAACTTTACCTGGCAACTCCGGCTGTATTTCGCAATGGCTGGATTCCGGGATGGATTGATCCTGAAAGCTTTGAGGGATATTTCAGCCATCGGAATAAATTGGTAAGACTAAAGCTGATCAGTGCCTGTGTGGGCCGGCCGGTTCCCTGGGGCGGATTTGGAAAGAGACAGCCGGAGAGAGAAGGAGAACCGGAATACCGTCCCAGAGAGATGAGATATGCGGTTCCGGCGGGAAGTGTATATTATTTTGAGATAACTGAGGGGTCCTTCGAGGCAGCCGTCAAGTTATTTCACAAGAAATGTATCAGTGATTACAGGGAAAAACTCGGTTTTGACTATCGGGTGTTTAACAAAAGCAGATACTGCGATCGTGGGTTTGGATACTCAATGATCGGCAGATTAACAAAGGAGCAGGAGGATATTTTAAATGTATAATGATTCAGCTATGATTATGATGTTTAATACCATCACGTCTACCCATCCGGGCAGCGGAACGGAACTCAGTTATGTGGATATGCCGATCCAGCGGGAAGGGCATACCGGCTATCCAAAGATTGAATCGTCTACGTTAAAGGGCTGTATACGAAATCATGTGAGCCTGCAGGAATGTGGCTCGGATAAAAGCGCTCTGATTGACAGGATTTTCGGTAAAATGGGCAGCGGGGACTTTGCGTCTGCCGTATCCATTACAGATGCGAGGATTTTATTTTTCCCGGTAAAGTCGGCCAAGGGTATTATGGCATGGATCACCTGTCCGATGGTGTTGAATCGGTTTTTTAAAGATTATCAACTGGCATATGGAGAAAAATTTCCTGATTTGTGGGAGGTAAAAGAGGGCAGCATTTGCGAAAATGGGTGTAAAATAAATCAGCAAGTGGGTGGCAAGGATGTTATTATGCTGGAAGATTATACGTTTACTGTGAAAAAAGATGTTCAGTTTGAAAATTTTTTGCAGGAGATGATAAAACAGCTGCCTGAAAATGCAATTACCAAAGATATGATTTTGGAGCGGGCGGTCATTTTAAGCGATGATGATTTTTCCGGTTTTGTAAAGTATTCTACAGAAGTGAACACCAGAATCAGGATGGATATAAAAACGGGAACAGTAGCGGAAAATGGCCTGTTTACAGAGGAATATCTGCCTCCGGAATCGATTTTGTACAGCCTGGCATTTTTCACTGATACCCACCAGGCCCAGGGAGAGGAGAAAAATACAGTGGAACTGGATAAAAACCAGGTAAAAAAAGAATTTCTAAAACTGTTTCCAGGAGGAACGATTCAGGTCGGTGCGGACAGCACATTGGGAAAAGGGCTGATTGAAGTGAAAATGTGGGGGGAATCGTAAATGAGCAGAGACATTCACAATAGCATGGCGCAGTTTGCTTTTTCAAAGGTGTCTGAAATATGTAAAAAGAATAAAGAGGATAAAGAAAATAAAGAGTTCCGTAGTCTGGCACGTTCACTGCCCTCCTGGATACAAATCAATGGGTTAGCAACGGCAGCAGTCTTTCTCTTTTCAAAAAAAGCTAATGGAAATGCATATGAGAAAATGTACAATATTTTGAATGAGTGGTTTAAAAAAGAGTGGTTTAAAAATGAAGACTGTCGGATTTTACCTGGTGATAAGGATCTGGTAGAACAAATCGTCAATCTGGACAGCGTAACCTACAGGCTCTGTGTAAATGAAGCGATGAATTTATGTCAATGGATTAAACGTTTTGCAGAGGGAATGATTGAAAGCGGTGATTGATTTGGAGGAAACGGATGAACAGAGGATTGAAAAAGAATAGAGATCAAAGCGCAACTGAGGATTTTCCAAATTTAGAAGGCGTAAAATATGAGAAACTAATATTACCCAACAGTTCCATTGAATTTTTGGTAAAAATGGGTAGGATTTCGGACATGAACCTATATTTGGCACAAAATCGTTTTGGATGTGAAATAAAGCTGGAGAGGAAAAAAGATGCAGGGAAAGGAGCTGATAAGAAAGAGGATTCTAAGAGAGAAAATTCTAAGAAAGAAGAATCTAAGAAAGAAGAATCTAAGAAGGAAGAACCTAAGAAAAATTATAGTTCCCTGCTTGCTGAGTTTGTCAGAAATGACAGTAAGAAAGATACATACTTTTGTGGCGGAAAGCTGACTAAGCTGATGGAATTGTTAAACCGGCGCAATAAGGGGATTATGGATAGTTTTCCATTCCATGAAGAATACCCGTTTCATCCATATGATAAATTGATTTTGGGTGTTGGAACAGGCGCTTATCTGGGAACACAGCCATTAAGACTTCATCCTTTATATGGCATACCATTTATACCTGCCAGTGTGATAAAAGGAACGCTGCGCAGCGCCTGGATTTCAGAGCGGTACGACGGAGATGAGAAAAAGGCGGAAAAAGCTGAGGATTTTATTGACTTGTTTGGGGGAAATGGAAAAGAGGTCGATGCAAGAGAAGGAAAATTGAGATTTTTCGATATATTTCCAAATAGGTTCGAAATAGGGCTGGATGTCCAGGCGGTTCACTATAAGGATTATTATGGTAATTCCACTATTCCGCCTACGGATGATCAGATAACAATGCCTGTATTCTTTATGTGTTTGAGAAAGGCAGAGTTTAATATCTTTATTTGCTGCCGTGACGAGAAGGTGTGGAATGGGTGTAAGGGAGAACTTGGCTGTATGATGGATAAAGTGTATAAAATATATGGAATTGGGGCGAAAACTGCATTGGGGTATGGGATTGTAAAGGGATAGGAGGTTGAAAGCTGGGTCTTTAAAAATGGATACAGCAATTTTGGTGCGAATCGTAAGTGCACATGAAAAGCCTGGGGGATTCGCACCTGGAAAACATGGGGGAGAGAGGGGAAAAGAGGGAATGGAGATTGACTTGGGGAGGTGGGGATTGTATATTATATATATAATAATGGGGATAAAATAGGATGGATTTGTGTATAATTGCTGTCACAGTCTGCGAAGGCTGTGTGGGTTGAAATATTTCACTTTCGATCCTCTGTTCATGGCGAACTGAGTCACAGTCTGCGAAGGCTGTGTGGGTTGAAATTAGCATTCTCATACCTAGATATATCTGCAGTAAAGTCACAGTCTGCGAAGGCTGTGTGGGTTGAAATCTGTCAGTCCATTATCAATGTAAATATCGACAAGTGTCACAGTCTGCGAAGGCTGTGTGGGTTGAAATCTTTATCAGATACGCGGCAAGGTCTTTATATTGGTCACAGTCTGCGAAGGCTGTGTGGGTTGAAATATATCGGCTATACCAGAGTCCAAATCCGTATACCAGTCACAGTCTGCGAAGGCTGTGTGGGTTGAAATATCTGCGCTCATAACACAAGCGTTTCCACCAGACGTCACAGTCTGCGAAGGCTGTGTGGGTTGAAATGTTAAGTATGTTTTTGTCAGACACTTTAACAGCGTCACAGTCTGCGAAGGCTGTGTGGGTTGAAATTGTAATATGCGTATGACAGGCGTCATGAAGATATTATTCGACATACTACAATTTGAATTAATAGAATCACTTACAAATGATTGACAATGTAAACCAAATCTAGTATAATATACTATATAAGGAGAGTGATCATATGGCTACAGTACCAACTCAAATCAGAATAGATGAAGAACTAAAAAAACAGGCGGTAGATTTGTTTGCACAGCTTGGTTTAGATATGTCAAGTGCAATGAATATGTTTTTAAAACAGTGTGTTCTTCGTGGTGGTCTTCCTTTCAATGTTGAATTGCCGAATTACAAAGCTGATGTAATAGAGGCTATGGAGGAAGCAAAACGTATCAGTAAAGATCCAAATGCAAAAAAATATAATAGTTTTTCAGAAGCCTTAGAGGATATGGATCTATGAGCTATCAATTAATATTGACAAATAAATTTAAAAAAGGACTTAAATTAGCCAAGAGGCGAGGACTTGACATAACATTATTAGAAACATTGGTTGAAAAATTACTTCATGGAATTCCACTGGATGAAAAAAATAAGGATCATGAACTGAAAGGAAAATTTAAGGGATTTCGTGAATGTCACATTCAACCAGATTGGTTGCTGATTTATCTGGTAGAGGATGAAGTACTTACCTTAACCTTGATTGATACAGGTACACACGCAGACTTATTTAATATGTAGAACAAGGATAACGAGCAATTTATGTAAAAGTTGCGGAATTGGCCGGAGCTTTTCTCGATTTTAAATAAGTTTTGTCGTGGCCTTGACATAAGGGTGCCTAAGGTCGTGGAAGTAGAATTTCGACAAAACACGATAAAACGGCCCTTTATATGATAGACTAAAATGTCGAATTGATTAAAAATAAACAGAATAATGCGCAAGTCTTAGGACTATGGTATGATAAAAAGTACCATAGTCCTTAATATTTTAAGGAGGGCTATACAATGGCTTGGAAAAGCAAAAAGAACATTGTTGCAGAGATTGAACAAAAATCTAAGATGTATAAGGCGGCAGCCTATATGCGGCTTTCCGTGGTAAAAGAAAATATTCCATCAGATTATATTAAGAATCATTGAGGATTTTGTTTTACTGCAAGATGATATTCAACTACAGGATTATTATATCGACATAAATACAAGCGGCACGACTTTTAACCACCGTGAATTTCAGCGGATGTTTCAGGGTATCGTTGACGGAAAGATTAATTATGTAATTGTGAAAGACTTGTCTCGGTTTGGTAGGGATCATATCGATGTTGGATTCTATCTTGAAAAATACTTTCCAGTAAAGGGTGTCAGATTTATTTTCATCAATAAAAATTGGGATAGTATTGACGGAGTAACAAATAAGAACAATCTAAAAATGAATGGGAAACCTATTTCCCTGACTAATTTGATGAATTAGGCATTTGTAAAAGATATTCGTCAGAAAACACAAAGCAGCATAGAGTAATACATTTCAACTGCCATTTGAGTCTTGCATATAAGTTGGGACAGATTTATGGAAACTTAAACCAACCATCAGCAAATCGTAATTTGCAATTATTAAGCAGTAATGGAAAAGTAAAATTTGTTTTTGCGAAAGAGAGGATAGGCAGGGTTGAAAAGGATTTTTGTAAGGATTATTCTGGAAATGATATGATGGGCTCAGATATCGTATGTATTGTATCCATTAAAAAACCCAAAAATGAACATATATTGGATGAAGTGAAGGCTTTTTTGGATAACGAGAATCAAAAATACCACTCTATTTACCTGTTCCAGGATGACAGATACATTAACAGTACAGAGGAATTGGAGAGTTTAGCTGATTATATTTATAACAAAATGTTAAGCTCCCGCATTCATGGAAGGAATTGTCGGTTTCATTTATTCTTGGATACAATTACACCTTTGGCCTTTGTCCTTGGCGGGAGGAGACCCTTCCCTGGTGAAGTTCAACTTTATGAATATGTGGAGAATGATGCTACCTATAAGAAATCCTTAACCAGAGGGATTAATTAACCTTTCGGCCACAAGAGTTATTGAACCTGTTTTAAATGGACTGTTAAGCTTTGGCTTCTGCCATGGCTTTAAAAGAATTCTGATATATTTTTGTCGTAGCATAGACATAAGGGGGGCTCAGATCATGAAATCTCCGTCACAGTCTGCGAAGGCTGTGTGGTTTAAGATTCAAAGCCCGTCCCTGAGATATGACGGTCTATACCGCCAAAGCCTGTGCGCCCTCCCCGCCCCCAATCCCCATTAAAAATTAAAAGAGCTCCCCCAAGACCATTCCGTCTCAGGGGAGCCCTTTTATCCTTAAATCACCCGAACCCCCATTCAAATCATCCACCCCACCCCTAATTCTCCCGTTCCTCGTCCCCCATCCCCGGTATCGAGAACCAGATCACCGTAAACCGCCCGCAGCAGCTATTCAGATACAAACGGGCATCCTGTCCGTAAGACAGAACCAGCCTGGAATTGGTATTGGCCAGACCGATGTGCTGGTTGACCGTTTTGTTTGTTTCTTTTAAATCACTTCTGATTTCCGCCAGCTTATCCGGTGGGATTCCGTTTCCTGTATCGTAAATGCTGAAATAAATCCGTCCTTTCTTTCTGTGCACGGAAATCCGTATCAGGCCGTTTCCGTCCTTTTCTTTAATCCCGTGATAGATCGCATTTTCCACCAGAGGCTGTAAAAGCATCTTCTTTAACGGGTAGATCGAACAGTCTTGTTGTATCCGGAATTCCACGTCAAATTTATCTGCATACCGCAGTTTCATAATTTCCAAATACTTTTTCAAATAATTGATTTCATCCTGTATTTTCACGTCTTCCTGGGGATCGCTTAGGGAGTAGCGCATGATGGCGGAAAGGTAGGAGATCATCTGGCTGCATTTATTTTCTGATCCCGTCAGTTTTACAGATTCCCAGTAAATGTTGTTCAGCGTGTTATGCAGGAAATGTGGATTGATCTGGTGCTGCAGGGCCTGCATTTTGGATAACTGCAGCTTGGCGGCTTTTTCCGAATCCTGCATTTTCAGGTAATCCTGTTCGATAAAGAGCCTGATCACGTTCATCAGGATATATTCAAAGGGGCTGGAGCTCCTTTTTCTGGGCGGTTCCATCCTGGTTATGGCGGTGTCGGGCATGCTGAAAACATTGATGATTTTGCCCAGATACTTATAGTCGTGCTGTGTCTTGAAAAAGGAAATGATACAGGCAACCAGAATCGCCGCCAGAGTGATGATCACGTACATGCTGGTCAAGCTGATGGCTGTTTGATATATTTTATCCTTGGGCGTCAGCAGGATATACGAAAAACCATAGGATCTGGGAGAATGGAGATAGGTGGCTGTATAGGACTGGAAGTCCTGGTTTATTGTCTCTGCACCGGTTTGTCCGGACACGGCGTCCATCTGAGCCGCCAAATCCTGAAGGGTTTCAGCCGGAAGTTCCTCAGAAGAGGGCCATACCAGCCGGTTTGCGGAATCGATCATGAACAGCTTCTGGTCCTCATACTCCAGCAGATGGTTCAGTTCGCTTTTTAATTTGTCCGCGCTGAAACTGAAAATTACAAGGCCGTTTTGGATATCCGTGGTCCTTCTGTAGAGTTTCCGGTAAATTAAGAGGCTGGGAGTGCGGTACTCCGTGTACAGCAGCGGTTCGTCGGAAATGTCCATCCACACATCCTCCGAACCTGCGTGATGGTAGGAGGCCAGCACCTCTTCCTCGCTGTCGGCCGGAAATGAAATCAGCTTGGAGCTCAATGGCACGAAAATGCGGCTGTAATCATTTTTATAATAAACATAGATATTTCTCAGATAGTCGTCGGTATAGATCAGATTCTGGAAATTTAAGGAGATATTTTCCACGGATTTGATAGAATCCAGTGAGAGAGACGGCTCTTCGAATGCATTTTTCAATTGCAGGGTTACCCTGGGATTGGAGGCAAAGAAGAGATAGGCGTTGTCAACATGGGTATAGAATGTTTCCATGATATCGTCCGCCTGGTTCAGGATCAGGGAAGCCTTTTTTTCAGCTTCCCGCGTGCTCTCATTGGTGGTTCTGAAAATGCTGTATAAGCCGATCAGCAAAAGGGGAATGAGCATCAGCAGGCTGTTGACTAACAGGCTGCGGACGAAAAAACGGATGCTTGTGGAGTGATATTTTTTGCTGAAATCTTCGAATATTGTTTTATTTTTCATGGTTTCTGTATTCCGTAGGGGTAACGCCCCAGTACGCCTTAAAGGCTCTCGCGAAGTTGTTGGGATTGACATATCCGATCATGTTGCTGATATTGTAGATCTTGGTATCGGGATCTTTTAAAAACAGGGCGGCCTGTTTCATTCTCGCTTCATTGAGGAGGTCCGAAAATGTTTGGGACGTCTTCTGCTTGATTAACTGGCTTAGATAGGAAGGGTTTAAGTAGAGGGATTCCGCCAGGGCGGACAGAGATCCTTCCCGGTAATTCTGGGCGCAGTATGTGAGCACTTTCTGGATGATCTCATCCGAGGACTGATTCTGCTTTTCATCGGGATTTACGTGGTATTTTAAGTCCAATTCCTGTTTTATGGTTCCGAAAACTTCCTTTAATTCTGAAAAATTAGTCGGTTTTAACACATAGTACCGCACACCGTAGCGGATCGCGTTCTGGGCGTATTTAAAATTATCGTAAGCACTGAGAAAAACCACCATCGGCCTGGCTCCGGGCATCTCTGATACGGCTTTTGCCAGCCCGATTCCGTCCATGCCCGGCATGCTGATATCGGTCAGAATGACATGAACCGTGTTATTTTTTAAGAAATCCAGGGCCTCCTGGCCGCTGTCTTTTTGTCCGCAGACGTGAAAACCCTGTTCATTCCATGGAAAACAGGATGCCAGGATGTCACGGGAACTGGCTTCATCATCCACAATCAGAAGTTCATACATATCATTTCCTCCACCATACCAAACAAACTCATTGATACGGAAAATTATATCATGAGGAAGTTTCAGCGTCAAACGGATCGCCCGCAAAGCCCAAATTACTAAAATAAAGATAGCCGGATAATATAAAGATAGATTGAAATGATAGGCGCTCATAATGGCCGCGGGGGCGCATAAACGGCCCGCAGTGATAGAATACAAATGGTAACAGTTCAGACGGCGGGAAAATTGATAAAGAAAGCTGCGTCAAGCTCGCTTGTAAGCAGTTTTCTTTATCAATTTTCACATCGGATGGACCTCCGATGCTTCTTGACCGGCCTTTTCGGTCAAGAAGATAAGCCGTCTGAACTGTCACTACAGACAATGAGTTAAGAAACACACTCTAGGATTGGAATTGCTGCCGGTCACGGAAGTGGACAGCAGTCTGGAAATTGAGCGAAGGAGGAATTGATCTATGTCACTGTTCAAGGCGAAAACGGCAGGGGGGACTGTCGTGAGAAGGTATCCGAAAAACTGGAAATGGGGGGTGCTGTTCATCCTGCCGTGGCTGGCCGGATTTTTTGTTCTGCAGGCCTATCCCCTGCTGATGTCACTGTATTATTCATTTACGGATTTTTCTATTTTATCTGAGGGAAAATGGGTGGGAACGGATAATTATGTGAAATTGTTTACAAAGGATAAATATTTTGTGAAATCATTTCTGCTGACATTTAAATATGCGCTGATGTCGGTTCCCATGAAGCTGATTATGGCATTGATTGTGGCGATGATTTTGAACATGAAGCTGAAGGGGATCAATCTGTTCCGTACCGTCTATTATCTGCCGTCCATCATGGGAGGCAGCGTTGCGATTTCCATTCTCTGGAGATTTATGTTTATGAAAGACGGCATGCTGAACAAGATGCTGGGAGCGGTTCATATTCCGGCAGTTGACTGGCTGGGCGATCCCGATATCGCCCTTGTGACCATCAGTTTGTTAGTGATCTGGCAGTTTGGTTCTTCCATGGTACTGTTTTTAGCCGGCCTTAAAAATGTGCCCACGGAACTGTATGAGGCGGCCAGCGTGGACGGGGCCAACAAATGGGTTCAGTTCTGGAAGATTACATTCCCCATGCTGACACCGGTTGTATTCTTTAACCTGATTATGCAGATCATTCATGCGCTGCAGGAGTTTACATCTGCATTTATCATCACCAACGGGGGTCCAAACCACGGAACCTACCTGATGGGGGTTAAGATTTATGAAGACGCATTTAAAAACCTGAAAATGGGATACGCCTCCGCTTCTTCCTGGGTGATGTTTGTGGCGATCCTTCTGATTACGCTCCTTGTATTCCGCTCGTCAAGCGCATGGGTGTTTTATAATGATGGAGGAATGGACTGATGAAAATAAAGAAAAACAATATCGCGGCGTATGTTATTTTAGTATTTGTGGGCATTGTGATGATCTATCCCCTGCTCTGGCTGTTTTTTGCGACATTTAAGGAGAACAAAGAACTGTTTGGAAAGATGACGCTGCTTCCGGAACACATTTCTTTCAATGCATATAAAGAGGGGTGGAAGGGAAGCGGCCAGTTTTCCTACTGGACATTCTATATGAATACCTTTAAGCTGGTAGTGCCCACCGTATTGTTTACGGCAATTTCCACCGGGATTGTGGCCTATGGGTTTGCCAGGTTCCGTTTCCCCATGAAAAAGATCCTGTTTATGCTGATGATTTCCACCTTGATGCTGCCGGATGCGGTCATCATGATTCCAAGATATGTGGTCTTCAATAAATTCGGCTGGATCGACACCTACCTGCCTTTCTGGGTTCCGGCGGTGCTGGCCTGTTATCCGTTCCTGATTTTTATGCAGATACAGTTTTTGAGAGGGATTCCAAGAGAACTGGATGAATCGGCCTATATGGACGGATGCAATCCATTTATGGTGTATGTGAAAATCCTGGCTCCCCTGATGAAGCCGTCCATTTTTTCCGTTGTCATTTTCCAGACGCTGTGGAGATGGAACGATTACTTTAACAACCTGGTATACATAAGCAGTGTGAAAAATTATACCCTTTCACTGGCACTGAAGATGTCCATTGACAGCCAGGGCGCTTCCACACCGTGGAACCAGATACTTGCGATGTCATTTATCTCCTTAATTCCGCCGATCCTGCTCTATTTCTTCGCTCAGAAGTACTTTGTGGAAGGAATTACGGCCGGCGGCATCAAGGGTTAGACGGGAAAAGATAACATAATGATAGGCAGATAAAATGAAGATAGATTCTGAAGATAGGAACCTGTAATCTGAGAAGGGGCTTAAAAGCCCGGGGTTATGGTAAAATACAATTAATAAAAATAAAGCATTTTATAAGACTAAAGGATTGAAGGAGGAAGTATTTTATGAAAAAGCAGTTCAAAAAAGGAATTTCCCTGATTATGGCGGCATCCATGGCGGCAGTATCCCTGATGGGGTGCGGCTCACAGTCCGGAAATAAACCGGCGGATACGACGGCTGCGCAGAGCAGCGCGGGAACAACGGCGGCGGATACGGCGGCGGCAGGAACAACTGCTGCGGGGACGGAAGCTTCGGGAGAGCCAGTGACGCTTCGTTTCTCCTGGTGGGGAAGCGACAGCAGGCATCAGGCGCTGCTGGCTGTGATCGAAGCTTATGAAAAAAAGAATCCCAATGTGAAAGTGGAAGCGGAATACCAGGGCTACGATGGATATTATGAAAAGATTATGACCACACTTTCCAGCAATACGGCTCCCGACGTGATCCAGCTCAGCAAAGAATGGCTGCCTGATATACAGGGGGCAAAGCATTATTTGGCGGATCTTTCCACACTGCCTGTGGATTTAACCACATTAAAAGACCGTCTCCTGGAAATAGCAGGTACTTATAACGGTGAGCCCAATGTGTTCCCCTGTACGGTAGGCGGTTCGGTTACCTATGTCAATACGGATTTCGCCAAAGCATATGGCGTGGATTTAACGAAAAATTATACATGGGATGAGATCAAAGAGCTCGGAAAATCCATTCATGAGCAGGATGAAGAAGCCTATTTGATGACAGCCGATGCGGATATGCTGAACCGTTTATTTGTACAGCCTTATCTGGCGCAGAAAACCGGAAAACCTCTGGTGGATGAAGAAACCTATACCATGAACTTCACGGAAGCAGAAGCGGCGGAAGCATTTCAGAACGTGGTGGAACTCTATGAAACCAATACGCTGGAGCCTTTCGGTGAGGCCGCGACCTTTGCCGGACAGGCGGATCAGAACAACAAATGGATCAACGGTAAAATCGGCATGATCGTGGACTACACAGGAAGCGCGCCTAAATATATCGCATCCATTGACAGCCCCCTGGATGTCATTTCCATGCCGGTTACCAGCGACGCGAAATGCAGCGGCGTTGCGTACAGCGGGGACAGAGGATTTGCCATCAACGACAATTCTGAGCACAAAGAAGAGGCTGCCAAATTCCTGGATTTCCTGATGAACGATCCGGAATCAATCGCGATCTGTAAAACGGATGTGGGATACTGCCCCACAAAGCAGTCGGATGATATTCTGATCGCAGCAGGCGTTGTAAGCGAAATCCAGAAAAAGGGCGTTGAACTCTCCGAGCCGAATTCCTATACCAACAACATGATCAGCGGAAATACGGAGCTGGAAGTGATCCGGAAAGACCTGATCCAGGAAGTGGTTTACGGGGATATCACACCGGAGGAAGCGGCTCAGGAGCTGGTTGAACAATATCAGGAAATCCTGGATGAATTGAAGACAAAATAAGATAGAACCGGTAATGGGACATTACCCGGATTAGAAGGTGTTGTAAAATGCACAGAATCGCAGCCGCCGATGAAATGGCCGGGCAGTTCTGGGAAGGCCGTCAGGCCCGGCTGCATGATACGGCGCCTTCTTTTTTACGGATGGTTTCCGGTGGTGTTGTGGATGGTTTCCAGGATCGTTATGTATGGTTTCCTGGAATATGCCATAAAATTTATTACCAGCATCTTCCGAAAAGCAGTTTTAAAACTATTTCCGGCATATGGCTGACGGATGCCGGGATGAATTAAAAACGCAATTAAACGTAGAATAGTTAGAAATGGAGAAACGATGAAAAATAAAGCAGATTACCAGAAGATGCTTCTGGATATGATCGAACCACTAAAAGAACATTACAGCAAAGGCTGCGCCGGTCTGGAGCTGGGAACAACGGCAGCAGGATATGGAAATAAAACCGCCGCCATGGAAGGCTTTTCCCGGGTCTTATGGGGGCTGGTTTCTTACTGGGCAGGCGGCGGGCAGGACGAAAGCCTGTTGAAAACATACCAGAATGGGCTTTCCACAGGAACAGACCCTCAATCGGCGGAATATTGGGGAGACTTACATAACAAAGACCAGAGGATGGTGGAAATGGCCGCGATCAGCTACGGGCTTTTGATGACGCCGGAAAAGCTGTGGGAACCGCTCGGCGAAAAAGAGAAAACCAATCTGGCGGACTGGCTGTACCAGATCAACCTGTATACCCAGGCGGACAATAACTGGCAGTTTTTCAAGGTGATAACCAATCTGGCCCTGAAAAGCGTTGGGAAGAGATGGAGCCGGGAACAGGTGAAAGATGCGATGGACCGTTATGAATCCTTTTACCTGGGAAATGGATGGTATTCCGATGGGCTGAGGCCGCAGAAGGATTATTATACATCTTTCGGAATTCATTTTTACTGCCTTCTATATGCCAGGTTTATGGAAAAGGAAGATCCGGAAAGGGCGGAATTGTTTAAGGAACGGGCAAAGGTATTTGCAAAGACATTTATCTATTGGTTTGATGATGAAGGGAAGGCGCTGCCTTTCGGACGTTCCCTGACCTACCGGTTTGCCCAGGCGGCATTTTTCAGCGCCTGCGCGCTGGCGGGCGTGGAGTGCTTTCCGTGGGGCGTGATAAAGGGGATCATAGAACGGAATCTGGATTACTGGATGAAACAGCCGATATTTGACAATGGGGGAGTGCTCACCGTGGGATATACCTACCCCAATCTGCTGATGTCGGAGAGCTATAATGCTGTGGGTTCTCCTTACTGGGCGTTTAAGACATTTTTATTCCTGGCTCTTTTGGACGGCCATCCGTTCTGGCAGGCGGAAAGCGAAGGTCTGCCAGAACTCAAAGAAGTGTGCGCGGTGAAGGAATGCGATATGCTGATCTGCCACAGAAGACACCAGGTGACAGCCTTAACGGCCGGGCAGTATCCGGTCATGGAACATCCCCATGCGGCAGAGAAATACGCTAAATTCGCCTATTCTTCCGTATTCGGCTTTTGTGTGCCCCGTTCTTATCACCAATTGGAACAGGCGGGAACGGACTGTATGCTGGCCTTTTATGTACACGGCATGTATTATGTACGCAGAAAATGCCTGGAATATCACGTGTCGGAGCAGGAGGTCTATTCCAAATGGAGCCCGGTGGAGGGAATCGAGGTGGAAACCTGGCTCATGCCTGTCCGCGGCGGGCACAAAAGGAGGCATAGAATCACCAGCAGTGTCGCGTGCAGGGCATACGACTGCGGCTTTTCTTATCCAAATTGTATGGAAGAGACAAACCAGGAAATAAAGGGCAGAAGCGCGTTGGTATCTGACCGGAATGGAATGAGCCGGATGGAGGCTGATATGGGGGAAGGGGTTGTGATCACAGCTCTGCCCAATATGAATCTCATTTTCCCTAATGTCTGTATTCCGGCAGTCTGTTTTGATATTCAGCCGGGAGTGACGGAAGTGGAATCCCTGGCGGAAGCGGAGTTTACGGATGAGGAAATCGTGATCGGGGGAGGAAACTGTTATGCGTTACGGGATTGACGATGAAACCCTTACATGGGCGGAAGGCATATGGGGAAAGCTTGAAAAGAAGCTGGAGGCAGAATGCCGCCGCCTGGGCCCAATGATGCCTTATGTTCCGGTGAATGGAAAATACGAGGATATGGGGAAAAAGGAGCTGACTGCCTGGACCAATGGTTTTTACAGCGGAATCCTCTGGCAGATGTATCATGCCACAGGAAAGGAGTGTTATAAGGACGCCGCGGTTGGAATTGAGGAACGGCTGGACGGAGCATTTTCAGAGTATACGAAACTGGATCATGACCTGGGCTTTCTATGGCTTCACACGGCTGTGGCTGATTACCGGCTTACGGGGAATGAGAAATCCCGGGCCAGAGGACTTCATGCGGCCGGAATCCTGGCGGGGCGCTACAATCCGAACGGGAAGTTTATTAAAGCCTGGAACGGGCCGCGGGAGGGGATCGCAATCGTGGACTGCCTGATGAACCTGCCCCTTTTATACTGGGCCTCTGAGGAACTGGGGGACCGTGCCTGCCGCCAGATCGCGGTAAACCATACGGATATGGCCCTCCGTTATATCTGCCGGCCTGACGGTTCCTGCAATCATCTGGTGGAGTTTGATGCGCTGACAGGAGAGTACAAAGGCAATCCGGGAGGCCAGGGGTACGAAAGCGGATCTTCCTGGAGCCGTGGCCAGTCCTGGGCTGTGTACGGCATGTCTTTGGCTTACCGCTATACGGGAAATGAAGCCTTTCTGGATGCGGCAAAACGGACCGCCCATTATTTCTGCGCCAATCTGGCTCTGAACGGTTACATACCGCTCATAGATTTCAGGGCTCCGGCCCAGCCCGTCTATTATGATACCACGGCAGGGGTCTGCGGGGCCTGCGGCCTTTTAGAACTTTCCGAACACGTCAGCCCTCTGGAAAAGGACTTGTATGTAAAATCAGCGGTCCGGTGCTTAAAAGCGGCGGCAGATGGGTTCTGCAACTGGAACCCGGAGACGGATTCCATCCTGGGCCATGGTTCTGCCCGGTATGACCGGGAATACGACAGAGAGGTGCCGATCATTTATGGGGATTATTTTTTAACGGAAGGGATTCTGCGTCTCTTGGATAAGGATTTTTTGATCTGGTAGTTTCCGTTGTAACAGTTCAGACCTGTCTGAACTGTTACTTTCAGTTCACGGACTCGGCGTTTTTCTGATCCGGCAGCCTTGTAATCTTCCCCGCAATATGTTAGGCTAAAAGGGTGCATTTACGGAGAAAAGATAAAAAGAGGCGTATAGAAATGATAGACGATCAAAGAATAGTGTTATTTGAACAGATGCCAATTCCCAAGGCGGTTATGAAATTGGCGGTGCCCACGGTTTTAAGTTCCCTGGTTATGGTGCTTTACAATCTGGCGGATACATATTTTGTTGGAATGCTGAATAATTCGGTGCAGAATGCGGCCGTGACTTTGGCGGCTCCTGTGCTGTTAGCATTTAACGCGGTCAATAACCTGTTTGGCGTGGGCAGTTCCAGCATGATGAGCCGGGCCCTTGGGCGGAAGGAATATGAAACGGTTCGGAGAAGTTCGGCTTTCGGTTTCTACTGCGCGCTGATTTGCGGGCTTTTGCTCTCCTTTCTGTGTACGGTGTTTCAGCAGCCGCTGTTAGGAATTTTAGGGGCGGATGCCAATACGGCGGCGGCCACGGAGGGATATTTAAAGTGGACGGTCTGTTTTGGAGCTGCTCCGGCGATTTTGAATGTTGTGATGGCGTATATGGTCAGGTCGGAAGGGGCGTCGCTGCATGCCAGCATTGGAACCATGAGCGGATGTCTTTTGAATATTATTATCGATCCCATTTTTATACTCCCCTGGGGGCTTAATATGGGGGCCGCGGGCGCAGGACTGGCCACGTTTCTCTCCAACTGTGTGGCGTGTATTTATTTCTTCATTCTGCTTTATGTGAGACGGAAGAATACCAATGTCTGCATTTCACCGAAAAAATTCGGAATGAAGAAGATGATTGTTCTTGGAGTATGCGGGGTGGGAATACCTGCGGCCATACAGAATCTTTTAAATGTAACGGGAATGACGATTTTAAACAACTTTACATCTTCCTTTGGGCCTGACGCCGTGGCGGCCATGGGCATTTCCCAGAAGATCAACATGGTGCCCATGCAGGTTGCCATGGGATTTTCCCAGGGGGTGATGCCTCTTGTGAGCTATAGTTTTGCGTGCGGAAACCATAAGCGGATGAAAGAAGCCATCTTTTTCACCATGAAGACTCTGATCCCCTTGCTGGCGCTGGTATCGCTGGGATATTACGTCGGAGCGGGCGGGCTGATCAGCAGCTTTATGAACAATGAGGTGATTATCGGCTATGGATCAAGGTTCCTGAGGGGATTTTGTCTAAGCATCCCGTTTTTGTGCATGGACTTTACCGCAGTGGGCGTGTTCCAGGCGGTGGGCATGGGAAAAGCGGCCCTCACGTTTGCGATTTTGAGAAAGATTCTTCTGGAAATACCGGCTCTCTATGTGCTGAATTTCCTGTTCCCTCTGTATGGACTGGCGTATGCGCAGTTAACGGCGGAATTCGTACTTTCTGTTGCGGCGGTGTGGATGCTGGCCAGGATATTTGGAAGAATGAAGAAGAGTGAGACGGCGAATTTATAGAAATATAGGAATTTTAAATGCGGACAGCAGGCCTTTGGGGGCGGCTGTCCGCATTTGATTTTGGGGGAGTTCTGAACGGTTACAACAATTCTTTGATACAGATATTTAATCCTTTTAGTATGCCGGCCGGAACCGGATCTGTGAACCGGTATATGGTTGGCGCTTCATTTTCAGCCATCAAATAAACCAGAACTGTTTCTTTAGCAGGATCTGCAATCCAGTATTCTTTTACTCCGGCATCCCGGTATAACACAAGCTTTGTGTAATAGTCCATTCTTTTGCTGCCGGGAGAAACGACCTCAATGATCAGATCAGGGGCCCCATGGCAGCCGTGGTCATCCAGCTTATTCAAATCGAAGATAACGGAAATATCTGGTTCGACGTAGGACGTGTTTTCGTTTAAAAATACGGCAAATGGGGCTATATATGGTCTGCATGTCCCGTTATGAGCATTTATATAATTTAAGATTGTGCCATATAATCTTCCGGCTAAATCCTGATGAAGCCTTCCTGGCGGGGCCATTTTATATAATTGGCCTTTAACTAGTTCAGCTCTCTGCCCTTCTGGTAAGGCGTATATGTCTTCTATTGTAAAGTCCTCTTCTTTAGATAATGACATAATAAAGCCCTCCTTTCTGTGCTCAGGAGCATACTCTTTGATCTCGGGAGTGTGTTTGAAAATTCATTACTGTCATCTGAACGCCCCGCTTTGCGGGAGATTTGCCCCGAATTCGGTCAACGCAGCCCGCTGCGCCTCCTTCATCTGGAACAAATCTCCCACAAACTGTAACGCACAGATGCAGAAGGCAATTTTTAATCACACTCTAAGGCGGCAAGAGGGATTTTAAATCAAACCACTGCTGGGGAATAAACAGTATTTATTTAAAAATATTGTATCATTAAAAAATTCCATAAACAAGCCTGCCCCAATGCATTTTTAGGCCTTTATATACCGCATCTTTTCATTTCCCCGTTTATCGCTTATAATGAGGTGATATCCGGTGATTCTTGACCTGATTTCGCGGTCAGGAAATAAGCCGCCCTGAACAGCTTCAAAGTATGTAAGAACAGAGGAAACAGGGCATTTCATAAAGATGACTTACAGTAGGATTCAAGTTAGAAAGGGAGGAAACTATGAAAAAGAAGAAAACGTCCATGATTGTGGCGGGCATCCTCATTCTGCTGATTGCGGCAGCGGCGGTTCTGACTGTTGCGAAAACAGTGAAAGCGGACAGCCTGAGAAAGGCATTTGCAGAGCAGATGAGCCTGGGCGAGCGGTATCTTCTGGAGCAGAACTATGAAGAAGCGGTTATTGCATTTCAAATGGCAATTGAGATCGATCCGAAGAATGGGGACAGCTATCTGAAATTATCAGAGGCATACGCGGGAACCGGAGATTATGAGAATGCGGTCTCGGCGTTGGAAAATGGATACGGGCAGACACAGGATGAACGGCTGATGAAAGCAATAGAAAAATACCAGCGACTGCTGAAGCAGATTCCGGTGCTGGAACGTTTGGCAGAGGTGATGGCGCAGGCAGACCGGGATACGGTATGGGAGTTTCAAAAGGGGGATGAGTACCGGGATATGGCGGATTCGGCGGAGGAAGTGATCATTTATCCTGTGGATGATAAAATGTATCTGCTGATCTATCCATGCGGCCACTGTTACTATGGAACCATGGAAGACGGAAAACGTTCCGGGCATGGCATTTGGGCTGCTTATGATGTTTCAAGTGAGTTCAGCAGTTATTATGACGGGGAATGGGCGGAAGATTTTCCGGATGGAGCGGGTAAATACTGGACGGTATGCCATCCTGTGCCGGAGGATTTGTTCTATGATGAGGGCACATGGGCGGACGGATTGGAACATGGACAGATAATTTCCACCTATGTCTCAACTTATGACGGAGAGACGTATACTGATCAGACAGTCCATACCTCTAAAAACGGAATTCCCGATGAGGTGGCCGATCTGCATCCGGAAAGAAAACATACTGCAGAAGGCAAGGAGTTTTACTGCATGTATTCCGATGAGGAACGAAGTGAATATGCCATTAAAGGGAGGAAGTACGGGATTGTGCATGCGGGAAAGGGCGTGGATGACAATAAGAGCATGATCCGCAGAGAGGATGAAGAATAGGGGATAGATGGAGGAGTTATATGAAGAACAAAAAGATAATCTGGACAGCTGCGGTTATTTTGGCTGTGCTGGCAGCTGCGGCAATCTTGTTTGTGACCGCCGGAAAGGTTAAGGCGGAGAATTTAAAGAAGGCATTTGCAGAGCAGATGAGTTTGGGCGAACGGTATCTGCTGGAACAACGTTACGAAGAGGCGGTTATTGCATTTGAACTGGCAATTGAAATTGACCCGAAAAATGCGGATACCTATCTGAAATTGTCGGAGGCCTATGTTGGAACGGGAAACTATGAAAGCGCGGTTTCGACATTGGAAAAAGGATTTGAGAATACCCAGGACAGCCGTTTGGAGGAAGCCAGGAAAAAGTATGAGCGTCTGCTTGGATATTTGCCGGTATTTACACAGCTGTCAGAGATTATGGCGCAGTCGGACCGGGATGGGGTATGGGACTATATGAAAGGGGATGAGTATCAGGAACTGGCCGGATCGCTGGACGAAGTGATTGCTTATCCGGCAGGTGATGGGATGTACCTGTTGGTATATCCGTGCGGCCATAGCTATTATGGAACTGTAAAAGATGGAAAACGTTCCGGGCATGGAATCTGGGCGGCCTATGATTATGCGGAAGAGCTCAGCAGCTATTTTGACGGGGAATGGGAGGATGATTACCCTAATGGGACCGGGATCGACTGGTCCGTTGATCTTACGAAACCGGAGGAATTATATTGTCTCAAAGGCAGCTGGAAAAATGGCCTGGAGGACGGCAGGATAGATGCTGAGGATACTTACATCTATGGAGGAGAAGATAGTGTCGATAAGTATTTCTATACGGCAAAGGATGGGGTCCCGGATAAGGTTGAAGATCCGGATTATGAGGGCACTGAAAGAGGTTACTGTATATATTGGAGTGATGAATTTAGTGTATACTCAGGGGTAAGAACTGTATTCGGAATAACCCATGCTGGTAAAGGGCTTGATGATTTCAGCAGTGTGATGCAGGAACAATAAAATCGTAAAATTATTAAAAGATATTTAATTGTAGTACCTCTTTGGCAACATGTAAATTAATTTACAGACATTATTACATTTTTATACGGGTGTTTTTTACATGAAGGGTGAAGGCATTTTCAGAAATGCCTTCACCCTTCATGTAAAAAACTTCATGTAAAAAACAGATATATTGCTACTAAAATTCAACAGTAAACCCGTCATAAGCCGTAAGAAACCCATACTCAGCCGCATACTCTGCCATTTCATCGTAAATCAGCTCACCATTATGGGAAAAATGGGTGATTACGCGGATTGTGCGGTCATCGATACAGCCAAAGGAAGCCAGACGGCGAACCATTTCTCTGTCATCCTCTAATCCCATATGGTAATTTCCGTCCCGGTGTTTTCCCATGGTACAGTCCATGCTTACCAGGTCAACGTGCCGTCCTTTCAGATAATCCCAGGTGATTTCAGGAAAGAGGCCGGTATCGTTGGCATATAGCAGTGCCTTTCCCTGATGCTCGACCAGGTAGACGTAACAGCGTTCGTCTTTTTTATGGTTGGCCAGCAAGGCCGTTATGGTGTGGTCTGCTGTTTTAAATGAGATAAAAGGTTCAATTTGGTGGAATGACGTGGCTTTCAGGAGCCGTTCATCCTGTTTTGCCGCCCACTTATAAGCTGAAAAAACGGAATCGTTTCCATATATCTGCAAAGGCGCTGTTAAGCCATGGGAAAATGGTTCCGCCCTGTTGATCAGCTCCTGAGGATAGAAATGGTCGTCATGGGAATGAGTGACGATCATAGAAGTGATATCAGGAAGGGGGAGGCCCTGATAAAATTCATGGCAGGCTGTGTCTGGAGGCAGATCTACTAAAAGTGTGTCGTCGATGAGGGCCTGGGAGCGGGTTCTGATATTGCGGCCGCCGGCATTTCTGGCTTTTTGGCAGGCCGGGCATCTGCAGAAAGCAGAGGGCCAGCCTTCCGCGGCCGCTGTTCCGTAGTATTTGATTTTCATACTGGAACTCCTTTCGTGTTATTTTATAGTTTTACGGCGCCGCTTGTCATGCCGCCGATAATATTTTTCTGCATGAAGATGTAGAAAATGACAATGGGAAGGCTGGACAAGACAAAACAGGTAAATGTCAGGCCGTAATCAATGTTGAATTCCGACTGGAAATTATACTGAAATATGGTCAGTGTCCAACTGGATGGATTGCGGTTCAGCATAACAAGGGGCATCATGAAGTCATTCCACATCATCAGCCCTTCACGGATCAAAACGGTGGCCATCATGGGCTTTAACAGCGGAAAAACCACAGATTTATAGGACTGAAGGGTGGAAGCGCCGTCGATATAGGCGGCCTCTTCCAGTTCCGTGGGTATGGAAGCGAGGAAGCCGACATATAAAAATACGCTTTCACAGGTGGCATAAGCGATATATAAGACAACAACTCCGGCTGCATTTGTTAAATGGAAGGCGCTCATAAGCTTTACGAGCGGCATCATGCGTACCTGAAATGGTATAAAGATCCCCATCAGAAGAAAGTAATAAATACCCCGGTATAATCTGCTGACGCCCATGGACCGCGAAATGGCGTAACTCATCATCGGCATGATCAGCATATTTCCGCCCAGAGCGGCCAGGGTGATGCAGAAGGTATTTCTGAGAGCGTAATAAAACTTGGGATTTTTTAATATTTCCACATAGCTGTCCAGATAGAGGCCTTTTGGAAAAGTAAAAAAGCTTTTGGTGCTTTCCGAAGCTGTTTTAAACGTGGTCACTACCGTGATATAGAGCGGCGTCATAATGGTAAGCAGGCCGAAAACCAGAACCAGATATACGGCTATTTTGGCTGTTTTTTTCTGTATCATAATCAATCACACCTTCTTTTTATTTGATATTGTAATCTGTGCGACCGAGATGGCGCAGATAATCAGGCCGGTAACAATCGCTATGGCAATGCTGTAGCTGTAACGGTTCTCCACAAAACCCTGATTATAGATCAGCATGGCAATGCTTTCCGTTTTACCGGCCGGCCCGCCTTCGGTGAGGCTTTTTACATAGTCAAATACCATGATTCCGCTTTTCAGCACCATGACCAGCACCACGCTCAGGACAGGAATCAGAAATGGCACTGTAATTTTCTTAAAACGCTGCCAGCTGCTGGCTCCGTCCAGAGCGGCCGCTTCATATAGATCCACAGGAATCGTCTGAAGACCTGCCAAAAACAACACTGTGGGGATGGCCGACCCCTGCCAGATATTTACAAACAGGATTCCATAGATGGCCAGGTCAGGGTTTGCCAGAATGTTGGTGCTGAGAACTTCAATATGCAGAGACTTACCGATTACCGGAAGCATGCGGTAGAAGATTTGGTTGAAGATAAGGCCGACGGTCATGGCGCTTAATACTGCGGGCAGGAAGTAAAACGCACGAAACGTTGTGATACCCTTTATCTTGCTGTTGAGCAGCAGAGCCAGAATCAGGCTCAGGCTTACAATGCCGACGATCAGCAGAACACTGTATTGCAGGTTAAAAGTGAGGGATTTGAAAAAGCGTTTATCGGCAAACAGCTTTGCATAGTTTTTAAATCCGATAAAGTCAAATTTAGGACTGATGCCGTTCCAGTTGGTCATGCTGTAATAGATTCCCATGCCTATGGGAAGTATGAAAAATATGCTGTACAGAATCAGGCCCGGGATGGTAAAACATGCAAATGTCACGGCTTTTTCTGTGGGCCTTTTTCTTCTGTGCGGTCCGGAATGATATGCCATAATGTTCCTCCTGTAAGATTTTTAATGAGTACGGCGGTGGGCAATTGGAATGCGCACCGCCGGATTTACTTATGCTTACTCTTCACTATATTTTGCTGTAATAGCTTCGCCGCAGGCAGCTAAGAATGTATCGATATCTCCGTCCATCAGAAGCTGCTGGGCCGGTGTGCGCATATCTTCTCTCAAGCCGCTTGGCCAGATGGCGTTTGGAGATTCAAACATGTCGCCTGCATCCATTTTATCCGTAACTGCCTTAAATTCAGGGACATTGTAGTTAACGCCTTTTACCATGTTGGGAGATCCTTCGTTATCCGCATAAATCTGTCCCGCCTCCGTGGTGGAGAGGAAACGCAGGAAATCAAGGGCCTCATCAGGGTGCTTGCAGCCGGTGAATACAGCGAAGTTGGTATCTATGCTGATCGGGACTTTTTTATTGATTCCCGTAGGATCCGGATAGGGGATCATGGCAATGTTCATATCGGGGCTGCTGGATTTCATGCTGACTAAACCGGAAGTAACAAAAACATACATAGCTCCTTTTCCGTTGACAAAATCCGCAATAGCAGACTGGTGATCCACACCTAAAGAATCAGGAGCGCCGTATTTCTTCATGTCCAGTATGGCATTTGCGTAAGCGTTTAATGTGCTGGAATCCTTTGCTGTCATTTCGCCCGAAGCGATTTTTCTGAATTCTTCATCACTGTCATTATTAATGATTCCGACCATACGCTCCATACGCTGACCGATCATATAGGTTTCTTTATCTTCATTTATAAATGGGGTGATCCCGGCGGCCTGGAGTTTTTCGCATGCGTCCATCAGCTCTTCATAGGTGGTTGGAAGCTGGATATTATTCTGATCAAACATATCTTTGTTGCAGTAAATACCCCAGGAACTGAGGGCGATTGGGAGGCGGTACAGCTTTCCGTCATATTTTGCCATTTCAATGGCTGTGGGGTTTATATTATCCAGAAAATCCTGGCCGGTAATCTCTGTTAACAGCCCGTCTTCGAACAACTGGTCATAAGTTGCGCTGGTAGAAAAACTCACGATGTCAGGCATGTCGTTGGAAGCAATTCTGGTTAAAAGCACAGTTTTGGCATCCGGTACGGAAGTCTGGGTGATCTCCACATTAGGATGTTCTTTTTCATAAGCCTCAATAATCAGATCCATGGCCCGGATAGCTTCCGTTTCTGATTTGTGGGAATAGTATTCCAGTTTGATCTTTTCTCCGGAACCGGCGGCCTGGGTTTCTGATTTCCCGGCGGTATTTTCCTGTGTATTCTGGCTGGAATCCGGTTTGCTGCCAAAAGAGCAGGCAGTCATGGACGCTGCCAGGGCTGCGGCAGTCATCAGAGCGGTAATTCTTTTAAATTTCATAATCATTTCCCTCCTGTGTTTCTTATATGTATTTTGTTAACCTCTGTTAAGTACTATATCAAAACTGCGTTCCGCTGTGAATTGCCGCAGCTCAGATTTATTGTCATGATATAAGATCATTGGATTCATCTTGACGAATTTATTCATCCACATTATTCTTAAAATACAGGAGGGGGAGCATGGAAAAATTTTTGGTATTGAGAAAAGTGTCTATTAAAACCAGACTCAGATGTCTTTATATTGTCATAACGGCTCTTCTGTTCATTTGGTGCAGTTACATGATGATTAACTATGTGAAGGATTCGGAAGAACAGGCCCTGTCTTTAAATTCCCGTATCATCAATGAATATGCAGAAGATATTAACCGGGCATTCAGCGCGCTGGATTCCGTAACTAAGTTTCCGGTACTGAGAAGCCCGGAGCCTACCTATCTCTATAAATATCTTTCCACGGAGAATCACAGCAATACGGAAGTGTTGGCATATTACACGGAAACGGAAAGCAATTTCACAAAAATGATGATGCTTTATCCGAATCTGGATGTAATTGCGGTATATGAAAGAAATGGAGCCGGATTAAAGCGGAGTCAAAGCGTATCGTCAACCAGCGTGGTGAGAGGCGATATGGAACTGCCCTGGGTGACCGACACGTTTGCACGGATGGGCTCCATGACAATGAGGACTGCAGGGAATTTAGCCGGTCTTGGTTTGGAGCCGCGGGAAAACGGCCTCTGTGCGGCCAGGGCGATCATGCGTGTGGAACACAGAGCGCCGGTGGGCCTGATCGCTGCCAGTATCAGCCTGGAATCCAGCCGCCAGTATTTTTTAAACAACCGGTCCTATCAGGAGCAGAAGATGGGGCTGTTTAATCCGGATGGATATATGATACAGGGGGATGTGGAAGGTACGGTTTATGAATCCCTGGCCGGTAAAATAGATACCGATAAAAACAGGGAAGTCATAGAGAGGAATCATGTTTCCGTCAACAGACAGGGACAGAGATATTTTTATAATTATGCGCTTTTTCCTAATGGATATCTGGCGGTTTTGGAAACCCCTTATGCGCCTATCATCCGTGATGCGCTTTTATACCAGGCTCTGCCTTTAGGGATTCTGCTGGTGTTTTTCTTCGGTTTCATGCTTTTGATGAACCGGACGGTTCTCAGCATTACCGAACCGCTCAGCCGGATGGAAAAGGCCTGCCAGACAATTCAGACCGGAGATTTTTCCTGTATTGTGGAGGATGACAGCCATGATGAACTCAGTGATTTCGCCCATTCCTTTAATACTATGGCTAAAGAGATCGACTGTCTGATCCACGAAGTCTATGAAAAACAGACGATTCAGGCCCAAACGGAACTTCAGATGCTGCGGGCGCAGATCAACCCGCATTTTGTATACAATACCTTGGAAACCATACGGGCTTCCGCGAAACGCCATGATGAGGAGGATCTCAGTCAAATGGCATATCTGCTGTCAAAGATACTGCGGTATGGCGTGACGGCCGGAAGCGATTATGTGACCGTGGAACAGGAGATGAATCACCTGAATGACTATATCAGCCTTCAGAAACTTCATTACCGGAACCGGGTCAGCTTTCACGTCTTTATTGAGCCGAAGCTCTATTCCTGCCGCATGATCCGTCTGGTTCTCCAGCCTATCGTGGAAAATGCCCTGTACCATGGGATTCAGTCTATTGAGGGCAATGGAATGATTGAGGTGATCGGCAGCCGTTCTGATAAAAATATTGTATTCCGCATTACGGATAATGGAAAAGGGATCGAACCTGGGATTTTGGAACGCCTGAATGATTATCTGTATGGACGGAATGATGATTTTAAGAGCATAGGAATAAAAAATGTGAACAGGAGAATCGGGTTGTCTTATGGAGAGGGATATGGGATAAAGATCCAGTCCGTTCCCGGAAACGGAACTATGGTGACGGTTGAAATACCGCTGATTACTGAGGATGGTGAGGTATGATATGCTGCATATTCTTGTGGTGGACGATGAAGAAAGTATAAGATATGAAGTGATGAACTGTATCAGGGAGATCCTTGGGGAAGAGATCCGTCTGTCGGAGGCTGAAAATGGAATTGAGGCGGTAGGGACGGTCTGTTCGGAACCGGTGGATCTGGTGCTGGCAGATGTAAAAATGCCGCTCTGTACAGGAGTGGAAATGCTGGAAAAGCTGAAAGACCTTCAGTATAAGGGGCTGGTTGTGATGATCAGCGGCTTTGATGATTATGATCTGGTCCGTCAGGCCATGAGAATGGGGGCTGTGGATTATCTTCTGAAACCGTTGGTTTTAGAAGAGTTTGCCCAGGTTTTAAAATCCTGTGTCAAGAAGATCAATATGCAGAGCATTGTACATGGTTTTGAACCGTCCATATTGGAAAATATGGAAAAACAGTTTTTTATGCAGCAAAAAAGCATTACCCGGCTCCTTTCCGGCTCTGAACGGGAAACAGTCCTTTTCAGGGAATATTCTTTATGTGAAGAACAGCTTTTTTGGCTGGTTATCCTGGATGCATTACAGAACAATCTGAACAGGGAAGCGGATAAACAGCTTCTGTTCGTTCAGTTAAAAGAGGCCCTGTCCCATATGGATGGTATGGAAAACTGGGTGGCAATACAGGGAGAATACAAGGGATTTTGGGCTATGGTCTTCTTTTCAAAAAAACAGTGCGGTTTTCCGGGTGACCAGATCATAACGTATTTTAATATAAACCGGATAAAATACGGTATTTCCCCAAAACCGGCGCCGGCCGGGGACTTGCCAGCCCAATACGGCAGATGTATCCGGGCCCTGGATCAGTTCTTCTATGATATGCCCGGAACAGGGATGGGGATTTCTGATTTAGGGGAGAAATTTCCCTATGAAAAGACCATGGAACGTCTGGCGGATACCTTCTGCGAATATGATTTAAAAGGTTTTTCAGGCTTATTGAAAAGGCTGTTTCTTCAGGCTGGAAGCGACGCGGCGCCGGTTTCGGAATTTAAGCAGCAGCTTATGAATTTAATTTATTCCATTATGGGAAAAAGCAACTCCTTTATCCAGACCGTCAGCGACTACAAATTTACGGAATACGATATTATCCTGACGATCAGAAATGTTACATCGGCCAGCCAGCTTCATAAGGACATGATCAGGATTATGGATTTGTACCTGACTAAAATTGTGGAGAAATTGAGCGGTCATGACGACTATACCATACAAAAGGCTAAAAAATATATAGAAGAGAATTTTAACCAGGATCTTTCCCTGCAGTCAACCGCCGGTTATCTGGGCTTTCATCCCAACTATTTCAGCACCCTGTTTAAGTCTAAAACCGGTTCTACATTCAGCCAGTACCTTCAAAACCTTAGGATTGAAAAGGCATGTGAACTGATTCATTCCACAAATCTGAATTTATATGAGATTGGGGAAAGGGTTGGATACAGCGATAACGCAAACTTCTGCCGGGCCTTTAAAAAGGTGAAAGGGGTATCTCCATCTAAGTTTAAGAACAGTAGTAATTTGAATGATTAACAGGCGCCTCCCCTTGATTACCGGCTGATTAAGAATGGCTTGACGGGATTTACTGCATAAAATCGTAAAAATTGTTAAAAGATATTTAATTGTAGTCCCTCTTTGGCATCATGTATACTAAATTATAGACATTATTGTATTTTTATACGGATGTTTCAGATAAATATACGAGGGGGGATACAGATGAAGCGATGGGGTGTAGTAATCCTTATTGCCGCCTTATTATCAGGATGCGGCAGTGGGCAGGCAGAAGAGACAAAAGCGTCTGTACAGGAGACAGTTTCATCAGAGGGAAACCGTGTTAGCTCCGGTAATGAAGCCGGTAAAAAAGCGGGCAATGAGGCAGGTAAAGAATCACACAAGGATGACGGTCAGGAAAGGAGTGCCGGTCAGACGGAGACGGTGGTGATCATGAAGACAGCTCCGGCCAAAATGCCGGAAGACATGATTCTGTACTCCAGCCTTTCATTTCAATTCGGGGACGGGGACTGGAAGCTGGAACTGTGTGCTGCGGGTGAAATGGATGAAAATGGGGAATTGCTGATGGATGACAGCAGCCGTTTCCTGATAAAGGCAGTTTCCGGCGAAGGGGAATTCAGGCTGTTTGATGAGCAGGTCCAGTTAGGAGTTCCGTCAGCAGGTGTGATGACCGATAAGGAAGAGAAACTTCATATCATTTTAAAGGACGTCAGGACCGCGAAATATGAGATCACAGATTATACTTATGATGAAAAGACGCAGACATTTTCCGGAATCAAGAGTCCGGCTTACAGCGGGATCAATTTTATAGGAGAAATCGGGTATAATCCGGGCGTATCGGGATCCGTATCCGGGGCGGCTTCCAGGGGATTTTCCGCGGAAAGCTCCGCCACGGTTTCCACGGACCTTGAAAAGGAAATCTGTGGGTTTATCAGAAAGATTGATGGGGACAAGGTGGAAGTGGACAGCGCGGAGTACATCACTACAGAGGATGCTGACCGGATGAAAGAACTGAATCTCACGGAAAATGATCTGCCTGACGGCTATTTCATTTATGAAGGGGACAGCGAAACGAAGACCTTCACCCTGACAAAAGATACGGTCTATCATTTCATTGACTGGGGAAGGGATTTTGTGGATTCTGAGGACTTCGAAGATGCGAAGATAACCACAACCAGCAAAGCGTTATTTGTAAAATATATCAATACCTATGAGGATGCCCGGCCGGGAATGCCCTTTTTCTTCAGGGTGAATAACGGCGAGGTGGTAAGTGTTTTGGAAAAGCCCATGGCATAGGAGAGAACGGGAAATCTGCATTGGAGACAAGGAATAATAAACCGGGGAATAATAAAACAAGAAATAATCAGTAATCTAAGAACAGCGCCCACAGATTTGCAGGCGCTGTTCTTTATTGTTTGTGGGGAGGGTCAGGCTCCCTTAATCCGGCAGACCGCCCGTCCCTCCTTTGAATCCAGAATCAGGCTGGCGTTCTGGCCGCTGACATCATATACCTTTATGATCTCAGCCAGTTCGGGTTGGGCAGGGCACAGTTCCCCCAGGACTTCGGGATACTGCTTCAGAAGCTGGGGCTGGTACAGGCGGGTCTTGCTGTTATCGTTGATCGCGCCGTAATAGACGTCCGCTTCCACCATGTCCTGGAACATGTGGCTGCCGTAGGACAGATCCGGATGGTATCCGGCTTTGTCATAGGCCACCTCACAGAGTGAGTTGAACTGGCTGATTTCCGAATAGGTCACAGGTACTCCCAGTTCAGGGGAGGAGGTGCCGATTCTGCCCGGAACCAGCAGCATGAGTTTATAATCGGTGTCTTCGAAATGCTGGTTGATCCGGCCGATCAGCCGCGCCACATCCGGCTTTTTGCTGTATGGATATTCATAGTAGTGCTGGGGGTCTACCCACACGATATAATCGATCCGCTCTTCCTTGGAGCGGCGCATGGAAGTGCGGCGGATATCGAATAAAAATTCCCCGTCCACCCCTTCCGGTATATGTACCTGCCCCGACTGGACGGCCTGGAGGGGGCGGCATTGAAGCAGATTCAGCTTCCACACTCCTTCTGCCGGGCTGGTGACGGCGAATTCGATGTCCACCGGACGTTCATAGGCTGTTTCCAGCATTTTCATCAGATCACGCATCATATGTACAAAGTCCAGATTGTTAACAAGGCCCTGGCAGTCGGCGAAGAGGACATTCCGGTAAACGCGGCGTTCGGCCAGCAGTTCTTCCGCTTCGGTATCGTGGCTCAGGATCATTTTCTTCTGCCAGGCGGGCAGCAGGCTGATGATCTGTTCCAGCGGTTTGGTGCAGAGTTTTTTGCTTTCCAAGTCCAGCACGTCCACCTGGCGCTGGGAAAACTTGTGGCGCTCGGCCATGGTGGTGCGCAGGCTGGCCTGAGCCCGGTCCAGGCATATGAGGCGGGGGTAGTCGCCCGGGGTGCGTTCCACCGCCCGGGTGCCAAGGCCGGAAACCATGCGTAACATACCGGCTTCCGGGTTTAAATATTCCATCCATTTATAGGGATTGTAGGAACAGCCCATGCCTGAGGCCACCGGAAAGTAAAAATGGTCGTAAACCTGTCCTGCCACAGGCTGGATCAGCAGGGCCATCTGTTCATCCACATCCAGGAGGCGGCGCTTTCTGCGGTATTCAATGGCCTGCTCGTTCATGACGCTGGCGTAGACACGGCGTATGGCGTCCTCTAACTCCTCTAAACGTTCCTCCCGGCTCCCCTGGTTCATGCAGAAGATGGATTCGTATTTGCCGGAAAACGCATTGCCGTATCCGTCTTCCATAATGCTGCTGGAACGGACGATGATGGGCGAGGCGCTTAACCGGTCCAGCATTTCCCCCAGTTTCTCCCGGATATCATCGGGAAGGACGCCGTTTCTCAGCCGGTTTGTCAGTTCTTCGGTCTCCTGAAAATGCTCTTTTAAAAGCCGGTGCTTGGCCTTTAACTCGGAGCAGCGGTTCAGAACCAGATATCTGTAAAATACATCCGTGCCCACAAAGTAAGAGTTGTGGGGTTCCAGATATCCGGCATACTCCGGCAGGTTCAGTTCAATCAGTTTCCTAGCCATGAGGAGGCCGCAGGCCTTGCCGCCTATCACTCCTCCGCCTATCTTATACTTCCAGACTTTTCTGAAATCTTCATCGGTGAAATGCTTCAGTATGAGCTGTTCCATATGGATTTCTGTGGTCATGATCTGGTTGCAGATACATTTCCGCTCTTCCTTTGTCAGGTTCTCCTTTTTAAAAATATCCGGATATTCTGTCATTTTTCCCCTCCCGTTTGTCTGCCATGAAATCTTGGCGCAGCAGTAACAGTTCAGACAGGTCTGAACTGTTACGTGCAGCTGCCAATGTTTTCCTGAAATCTATGTCTGATTATACCTTTTTTTGTCATTCTGTGTCAATCGTGGACGGATAATCGCAGGCATCAGCCCGGACAGCGTTACAGTTCACGGCCCCCGCTGACGTGTCCGGCCAGTCCGCTGTGCCGTGAACTGTAAGTGCGCCAACAGCGGCATTTAGGTAATAAATACCAATTTTACCAATTGTTAGAAAACACTAAAAAGTTTCGTTATTTGTTGCGTAAAAAACCATTTGTTGCGTAAAATGATGCGCAACTCTTTGTTGCGTGCCCTAATATCTGTATGTTATGCTTTCGTTAGAAGCAGAAAAACCAGTTTGTGAGAGGTAAGCCGGATGCCAACCATAGATGATATTGCTGAGATTGCGAAAGTGAGCAAATCCACAGTTTCCAGGGCTTTAAAGGACAGCTATCAGATCAGTGAAGCCAGGAAAAAAGAGATTCAGGAGATTGCATTTAAGATCGGGTATTTTGATAAAAAGGCGGTGAACCAGCAAAAGAAGAGAAAAAATAAGACGGTGGGGCTGATTGCCCCCACTTTTGACCGGTGCAACTATTACAGGAACATCATCGGTTCGGTGGAGAGAAATTCCAAGAAGCTGGGATATGCCCTGATGGTTGCGCAGACCAATTACTGTTATGAGGATGAAATTTATTTTCTGAAGCTGTTTTCGGACAAACAGATCGATGGACTGCTCATGTGCCTGTACAACAAGGACCAGTACAAGGCCCATTATGAAATCATTAAAAAGATGATAACCAAGCCGGTCATATACATCGACACTTCTTTGGACCTGACGGATAAGAGCATGGTTTCCATCGATTACAGCCTGGGGGTGGACCTGGCTATTGGGTATCTGCACAGGCTCAAACATGAGAAGATCATTTATTTAGGGCAGCATATCGCGGATCAGTATAAGCTTGAAAATTTTAAAAACTCGATGAAAAACTATGGGATCAGCTATGATGACGGCTGCATTTATACCGGGGAGGAGAATCTGGAATACGGCGGTTATGTGCGCATGAAGGAGGTGCTGAAGGACCACAAGCCCCCGTTTGCCATGTTCGTTTCCCATGATACCATGGCAAACGGAGCGATGAAGGCCATAATGGAAGCCGGATATTCCATACCGGAGGACATATCCATGGTCAGCTATGGAAATAACCGGGAGAGCGAATACTTTCCGGTTCCATTGACTACAATCTCCCACCCGGTGGAGGAAATGGGACAGATCGCGGTGAATCTCCTGGTGGACGAGATTGAGAATCCCATGGAGAAAAGCAAGCAGCATATTCTGTTAAAACCGACGATCATTATCAGGGATTCCGCCATGGAATACAGGAATCCGTAAAGCAAATGAAACCTATGGGGATATGAAAGGATTTGTGAGGGGCGTTACAGATTCTTTGACGGCATAATAGTTATTAAACGCCCCAGAATGGAGGAATATATGAAAAAAACAAGAGAAGCGGCGAAAACGGTCAGACGGATGGTTTCAGTTCTGGTTTCCACAGCGTTATTCATTTCCCTGGCCGGCTGCCAGAAGGCACCGGCGGCTGGGACGGCAGAGAAAACGGCGGAAACGGCGACCGGGACGACTGGGAAAAATGGAACGGCCGGGGCAGCAGGAACGGCCGGAGCAACCGGAACGTCTGGGGCAGCAGGAACGGCCGGGGCAACCGGAACGTCTGGGACAACAGGGACGGAAGGCAGCGGCGGAGACAAGACTTATACCTTTGGCTACATCGCTTTCGACATGAAGGATTTGTGGAACAGCTACAGCGCCAAGGCTTTTGAATATGCGGGGGATAAGCTGGGAGTGGAGACCATTATCCAGGACCCGGGCGGGGATTTGGAAAAGTCCATTGCGGCCATGGAGGACCTGATTGCCAAGAAAGTGGACGGAATTTCCCTGTATCCCATCAGCATCGACCAGGCCAAAACCCTGATTACCATGGCAAATGACGCGGGAATACCGATTACCGTGGAAAATATGGCGCCGGATGAAAGCTGGGGAGACATCATTTCCGCCTGCGGAAACCTATATTACCAAAAAGGGTATGATTTCATTGAATGGATCGGGAAGAACAGGCCGGATGCGAAGGTTTATTACTGTGCCGGTTCCCAGGGAATGGGGATTACGGAGGAATACATAAAGGGAATTGAGGATGCGCAGGAGACTTACCATGTGAATATCGTGGCTCAGGAGTACGGGGATTTCAAGGCGGAACCGGCCATGAACGTGACCCAGAACCTGATTCAGAGGGGGCAGGAGTTTGATCTGGTCATCGCCCAGAACGGACAGATGGCAAAAGGGGTCCATAACGCTTTAGTGGAAGCCGGGATGGAAGTGCCGATTCTGTCCACAGGGGGCAGCCCTTCCGACATCGAGCTTCTGGAAGCCGGAGGCATTCACGCTTTGTTCAGCAATTCGGTTGCCATGCAGGGTCTGCAGACCTTTAAGAACCTGTATGACTACTGTGTGGAGGGACAGAGGGAATTTCCGGAATATACGCCGAACCAGACCATCATTGTGACCAAAGAAGAGATTGATAAACTGGTGCCGTGGGATGACCCGGGCAAGGCGGCTCAGGTCATGGGCTGGGATGAAGTGGCCGGGGTAAAATGACGAAGGCGGAATAATGAGAGCAGAATGACGAGGACGGGAGAGCGATGAAGGCAGAATAACGAAGGCGGAATAATGAAACCGGAGGGAGGAGAAAATGTTTGATTACGCAGATAAGCATCCGGTGATTGCGATGAAGGATATCCGGAAAACATTTTCAGGCGTGACGGCCCTGGACCGCATCAGTTTTGATCTGTATGAAGGGGAAATCCACTGTCTGGTAGGCGAAAACGGGGCGGGAAAATCCACGTTGATGAAGATTCTGTCCGGGGCTTATGTGCCTGACAGCGGGGAAATCGTGATTGGGGAGAAGCATTTCTCCTCTCTCACCCCCAGGCTGTCGGAGGAGAACCGGATCGTGATCATTCCCCAGGAGAATTTCCTGGTAAACTGCATGAGCGTTACGGAAAATATATTCGTAGGGCATGAAATTGTGGGTAAATACGGCCTGATTGACCGGGAGGAAATGAAAAAAAGGATCGGGGAACTGCTCAATACCTTTCATGTGTCTTTGGACCCGGAGCGGATCGTGGAGACCCTGTCCATTTCTGAAAAACAGTATGTGAAGATATTAAAGGCGCTGGCGGTCGGGCCCAAAATCCTGATTATGGACGAACCCACCTCCATGTTTAACAAAAAGGATTCGGGAAAAGTGCTGGAACTTGTCCGGGAGATCGCGGGAAAAGGGATCAGCGTGATCTACATTTCCCACTATCTGGATGAGGTGGTATCCATCGCGGACCGGATTACGGTCATCCGGGACGGGCTGGTGGTAAACAGCTATGACAACGGAAACCGGGATACAAAACTGGACGTGATCACCAAGGATATGGTGGGAAGGCCGGTGGAACAGTTTTTCACAAAAGAGCCTGCAAAAATCGGGGAAATGGTGCTGGAAGTCCGGGATTTGAAGCTGAAAGCCTCTTCGCCCAAGGTCAGCTTTTACCTTCGCAAAGGGGAGATACTGGGATTTGCCGGGATGGTGGGCTCAGGGAGAACCGAGGTGATCCGGGCGGTTGCCGGGGTGGACAGATACTACGGTGGAGACGTGATCCTGAACGGAGAGAAAACGGCGTTTAAAAATCCGGGCGAGAGCATTGATAAAGGAATCGCCCATATCACGGAAGACCGGCAGCACCAGGGGCTGATGCTGGATCACAGTGTGGTTGAAAATGCGGTCCTTGTAGGGTTCCGGAACAAGATCAGGACATTTTTTGTGAACCAGAACCGGTTCCCGTCCATGGTAAAGGACATTTTAGACGGCCTGAAAGTGAAGATGAGCGGGTACGGCCAGGAGGTAAAATACCTGTCCGGCGGAAACCAGCAGAAGGTGGTTCTGGCAAAGTGGATCTTCTCAGAGGCGTCTCTGTACATTTTCGATGAGCCCACAAGGGGAATCGACATCAACGCCAAATCACAGTTTTACAGGATCATAAATAATCTGGCAAAGCAGGGAAAGAGCGTAATCATGATTTCATCGGAAATGCCGGAGCTGATTTCCATGAGCGACCGGGTTCTGGTAATGAGGGACGGGCAGATCATACAGGAGTTTGTAAGGGAAGAGATCACCGAGGAAAAAATCGTGAAAGCTGCTTTAGGAGTGGGATAGATGAGTGAAAGAATGAAAAAAATAAACTGGACGAACCATAAATTGTTATTGGTATTTGCAATCCTTTTGCTCACGGTCTGTGTGACGGCCATTAATCCGGCGTTTATAGACGTCAGCAACCTGATTACGATCATCCAGCAGGTGACTGTGCTGGGAATCATCACCATGGGAGCTGTTTTTGTCATTCTGACCGGCTGTGTGGATTTGTCTCTGGGAAATATGATGGCATTTTGCGCGGCGGTTATGGCCAGGCTGATCCAGGGCGGGCACAGCCCTGCTGCCGCAGTCGCGGCCGGTGCGGCCGTGTCACTGACCTGCGGCCTTTTAAACGGTTTCATTGTCAGCAAGAGCAAATGCATCCCCATGATCATCACGCTGGGCCTGTCCCAGGTCTATTTCGGCATGGCGCTGATTCTCACGGAAGGGAGTTATATCGGGCTGAAGGGGACATTTACGGTCCTCAGCAGAACCAGGATTTTCGGGATCATTCCCATCATGGTTTTCGTGCTGTTAGCCATGATCATCCTGGCGTCGGTGCTTTTAAACAGGACCAGAATCGGCAGACAGGTGGTGGCGGTGGGCGGAAATGAATACAATGCCTTTTTATCGGGAATCAATGTGGACCGGGTTAAAATCTTTGCCTATACCTTCGCCAGTTTTGCGGTTTTTGTGAGCGCGGTGGTCTTTGCGGCCAGGCTGGACACGGTGTCGGCTACGGCGGGAAGCGACTATTCCCTGAATGCCATGACAGCGGCCATTTTGGGCGGGATCACCCTGGCCGGAGGGAAAGGAAGCGTGGGCGGAGCCATTTTGGGAGTGATTTTTCTTGGGATGATCAATAACGCCATGAATATTTTAAATGTATGGTCCTACGCCCAGACGGCGATTTCAGGCGTTATTATCGTATCTGCAATCATTTTGAGCGATTCGGAAAAAAGAAGGAAGAGCTGATGAACGACAAATTTGGTTTTTATACTTCCTGTTTTCCCGGCCTGTCTCTGACGGAAAAAATACGGCTGGCCGGTGAAGAGGGGTTCGGCTATATAGAAATCGGGGCATGGCCTGCGGGGGACGAAACGAGGAATTTTGCCGTTCACGATATCGATTTTGCCCATCTGGACCGGCAGGTCCCAAAGATCAGGACGGCTTTAAAAGAACATGGAGTGAAGATTTCAGCCATAGGATATTATGAAAATACGCTGGACCGGGATTTGGAGAGGAGAAAGCAGGTAATCGGCCATCTGATGCGCTGCGTGGACGCCGCTAGGATGCTGGACTGTCCGCTGGTTTCCACCTTCATTGGACGAAATATCGACCTGGATGTGAGGGGGAATTTTAAGGAGCTGGAAGAGGCATTTCCTCCGGTTTTGAAGTACGCAGGAGAAAATGGGATTAAGATCGCATTTGAAAACTGTGTGATGGAGGGGTGGCAGATTCAGGGGGTGCCGGGCACTTTGTGCTATCAGCCGGAGCTCTGGGAAGAGATATTCAGGATTCTTCCTCAGGATAATCTGGGGATCAATTTTGACCCCTCCCATCTGGCAAAGCAGATGATCGATTATGAAGCGGCGGTCAGGAAGTTCGGCAGCAGGATTTTTCATTTCCACATCAAGGATACGGTTATTTCCAGCCGGCTTTTAAACTGGTATGGAATTTATAACAGGCAGTTTTCAAATGCACATAAGGACGGATTCTGGAACAGCGCCATTGCCGGTAAAGGCGTGCTGGACTGGAAAAAAATCATGGCTGCCCTGGACGAGGCCGGATATGACGGCGTGATGAGCGTTGAAAATGAGGACCCTGATTACCAGGGCAGCGCAGAGCGGACCAGAATGGGAATTGTCAGGTCCAGGGAATATATCAGGGAGATCCAGAATTCGTTAAGCCGGGGAGAAAAGTCATGGGAAGAGAGGAACTGCGCGCAGGCATCATTGGCTGCGGGGACATTGCATTTCAAAAACATATGATTGGTCTGGAGAAGACTGGGAAAGTGAAGATCACCGGTTTCTGCGACAGGGACCTTTTCAGGGCGGAACGGGCCAGACAGCGGTTTGGGGCCGGAGGCGGCAGAATCTGCGAGGATTACCGCAGGATGCTGGAAGATCCATCCATCGATATCATACATATCTGTACGGCTCATAAAACCCATGCGGAGATCACCATGAACGCCCTTTTGGCGGGAAAACATGTGATCTGCGAGAAGCCCATCTCTTCTGATGTGGAATCCGCAAAACAGGTTATGGACGTCTGGGAAAAATCGGGGAGGAAGCTGACCTATGGGCTGCAGCACCGGTTTAAGAATGAATGCCTGAAATTAAAACAGCTCTGCCGGGAGGGATATCTGGGGGATATTTACATGGCGAAAGCCCATGGGATCAGGCGGAGGCGGGCGCCCACAACGGGAGTATTTTTACAGAAGGAAAAGAGCGGAGGGGGCTGCCTTCTGGACTACGGAAGCCACGTGCTGGACCAGACCCTGTGGCTGATGGATAATTTCAGGCCCCGCAGCGTGACGGGAAATGCATTTTATAAGCTGGGGAAACTGAAAAACAGCTATAACGGGGAGTTCGCGCCCTGGAACCCGGAGACATTTACGGTGGAAGACAGCGCTTTCGCCTATATTGTCATGGAAAATGGAGCCGTCATCTTTTTGGAAACCAGCTATGCGGTCAATATGCCCAGGGATAATTATGCAAAAACCACCCTCTGCGGGACTTTAGGCGGGGCGGATATGGAAGACGGGCTGTGGATCAACCGGGAGGATGAGGGACGGCTTTTGCGCCGCCAAATGGATGTGGGGGATATTTACGGGGATACGAAGGAGAACTATGAACTGGCCCGGTACAGGCAGATTGAGCAGTGGGTGGACTGCGTTCTTAATGACAGGGACCCGCTGGTGATGCCAAGGGAAGCATTTGCGTCTATGAAAATTATGGATGCGGTTTACCGGTCTTCGGAAACGGGGGAAACGGTGTATTTTTAAAAAGATGATGAAATATTGGGGGAATGAATCGGAGGGATACGGTTTTTATGAAACCGCGGCCCTCTTGTTTTGTTCCCTTTCAAACACACTCCAGAGGTGTCGATGGCATGCAGAAAACGTTCAAACAGCGGTAGATAAAGAGCCGTCCCAGCGGCATGGATGGCTGTCCGGGAGGGGCAGCGGGGATTCTGAGCAGTGCCGCCCATTTATTATCAGGCGGAAAATTGTATGGGATTTTGTTTGTTTTGGAGAGAAAATAATGTATACTGATAATAAATGAAACAAGTTTTCTGTCTGGATGGCGGAAATTGTCTTAAAAACGGCATGAGAGAATCTGGGAGGAGAGAAAATTTATGGATAATTGGAAGAGCCTGTTCCGTTCCCATATACTGGAACGGGGACTGGATTACTATGCGTCGGGAGCTGTGACGGAAATAGAGACGACCGATTCGGGATACCGGGCTGTGGTAGAGGGAACCGAAGATTATGAGGTGGAAATCGAGTTGAAAGGCGGCAGGATTGACGATATGTACTGCACCTGCCCCTATGCGGACGGCGGGAATTACTGCAAACATATGGCTGCTGTTTTGTACGGCCTGGAGGACAGGGAAAGGCAGGGGGATTTGGGCCTGGCACAGGAAGATGCGTCTCAGGACTATAAAAAGGAACTGAGCGGTGTGATTAACAAGATTCCTGAGGAAGAGGTCCGGAGTATTCTGCTAAAACTGGCTCTTGAGGATGAAAAGCTGGGAAATAATATTTTGACAAAATACTCTGTGAATATCAGTGAGCGTCAGATGATCAGGCTGAAAAAGGAGATCCAGGCTATCGCTTATAAGTACTCGGACCGGTACGGTTTTGTGGATTATAGAAATGCCTCCGGTTACATGATGGCGATGGAAACATTTCTGTCTGGTAAGGTACAGGACATCATCGATAAGGGATGTTACATGCAGGCATTTGAACTGACAGTTCAGGTATTTATGACAATTGGCAATCAGGATATAGATGATTCGGACGGCTGGACATCCAGAGGGGCGGATGTCTGTTATGAATATTGGAAGCAGATTTTGAATAAATGCGGCGAGCAGGATAAGAAAAAGATATATCAATGGTTCGAGGCGCATCAGGACGATGATACGGTCATTGATTATATGGAAGATTATATCAGCGACTTTTTGATGAATGAATTTCACGACCGGGAACAACTGCTCAACATGCAGCAGATGCTGGACCATGTGATTGAAGGCGTGACGGAGGGAACGGACTGCGGAAAATGGTACAGCGCACATTATGGATATGAAAATGACATTCTCAAACGGCTTTGGATCATGAAGCAGTTAGAGTGTACGGATGAAGAAATCCGCAAGTACAGGGAAGAACACCGGAGATTTGCAGCGGTGCGAAAACTGGAAATCGAAGAGGCCCTGCAGGAAGGGCGCACCATGGATGCGGTCAGGATTCTGAAGGAGAGCAAAGAACTGGACCAGAAATCTCCGGGCTGGGTAAAAGAGTACAGCCAGGAGCTGATCGAACTGTATGGCAGCCTGCATATGGAGGACGCATACAAGGAAGAACTGCTGTTTCAGGTCTTCTCCTGCCGGCAGGAGAAACTGGACTTTGTGATGAAATTAAAAGCCGTCTGTGAGCCCAAAGAGTGGGAAGAGATGAGGGAAAAACTGCTCCAAAGCCCCGGCAGTCAATTCATAAAATACAGCCTGCTGGAACAGGAAAAGATGTATGACAGGCTTTTGGAGGAAGCGCTTTCCATGGGCTCCATCGACATACTGGATCAGTATGAAAAGGTGTTAAAAAGGATATTCCCTGACCGGATGCGTACTGTTTATGCAGAGTATGTAAAAAATATGGCAGATACCGTGTCCTCCAGGAGTGGGTATCAGGATTTGATGCGTTATCTGAAAAAAGTTGCCTCGTATCCCGACGGACGGCAGGAGGCGGAACAGATCGCGGCAGAATGGAAGGTTTTGTACCGGAGGCGTCCGGCTATGATGGATGAAATTGAGAAAGCGGGATTTTGAGATGGGGAAGACAGCCGGTGCCGCCTGCTGTAGGCGGAGGATGTGCTGACCCTGCTGGTGCATTTGGGGTATCTGGGATATGAAGGTGAAACCATAGAACAGTCCAAAAATATTTCCCTGGAAAACCGTATACGATGTGCTAATCACGTTTTTTGATGCATATGATGTAAAAAACATCCTCAGGAGATTCAGTTTTGAAGGAGTATATCGAAGAACGTGCGGTAGCTATCGCCAACTACATCATAGACCACAATGCCACGGTAAGGCAGACGGCGAAGAAATTTGGGATAAGCAAATCAACGGTACATAAAGATGTTACCGACCGTCTGGAGCATATCAATCCATCTCTGGCGGCCAGGGCCCGGATCATTCTGGATATCAATAAATCCGAACGCCATATCAGAGGCGGTCTGGCTACCAAGGAGAAATACCAGCACAGACTGCAGATGTGCAGCAAAAAAGAAGATTAGCGAAGCGTTAAAAAAACCATTGAAAGCAGCCGGATAAAAAAGCTGTTTCCAATGGTTTTTTTATTTTGCGGCAAATAGTTGTAATAGGATCAGCCGTTCCCTCATAGAATGATAATAATCAATCTGTGGAGGGGGTTCTTTATGAAAAAGACGTTGAGCATGAAGGCGGTAATTTTAGTCAGTATGATATTGTGGGTATTGATGGCAAGGTTTTTAGGCGGATGCAGCGCCAGTAAAGATGATGGCGGGAAAGTAAGGGATCTGGAATTTACCGTGATGAGCGAAACAGAGATTCCTGAAGAGCTTCAGAAGATTATTACCGAGAAAATGGCCCAGAGCTTTAAACTTACCTACAGCGATGACCAGAATCTGTACATAGTGGTCGGCTACGGCCAGCAGCCAACAGGCGGCTACAGCATTGCAGTTAAGGAACTGTACCTGACTGATAATTCCATCGTCATCGATACGGAATTAACCGGACCGGGCAAGGGCGAGAATACTGGAAATGAACCGTCATATCCTTATATTGTGGTAAAAACGGAATTTTTAGAAAATCCGGTAATTTTCCAATAATTAAAAAAATCCCTCCAATGCAGGCCGCTCTTATAGAAAATGCAGTCTGATTGGGGGGATTATTCAATGGAATAACCATTTCGCCCATTTTGTTTCGTATGATAAAGCGCTTCGTCCGCATGCTGGTATAATTCTATAAAAGTTTCTCCATCCTCTTTATAACGGCTGATTCCCACGCTGATGGTAAACGGCACGGTCACGCCATTTTTGGAATCTGAATAACTAAGAGGCGTCAACAGGCGCTCTGCCTGTTTCTGAATCATCTCCATATTCCCGCAGTCTTTCCAAAGCACAATAAACTCATCCCCGCCCATGCGTCCTATGAGACCGGACGGGCCGAAACATTTCTGCAAATGTTCCGCCAGCTCACGCAGGATGCAGTCGCCGGTTATATGGCCATAGGTGTCATTGACGGCCTTAAAACAGTCCACATCGATAAGAAAGACCGCATGGGATTTGTCCTTTCCCTCCTGCTTTAAATATCTGATGATCTGGTTTTCCGCAGTACCCCTGTTTAGAATCCCCGTCATACCATCCATCATGGCGGCTTTCTGCAGTTGTTCCCGCACCTGTTTTTGTTCCCGGAGACGGGCAAACAGGATGATAGCCAGCAATACCGCCATTATGAAAATCAATTTGACCGCCAGCCAGATTCCATGGCGTTCCATCTGAACGGATTGTTCCCGGAGAATGCTTTCCTGCGCTATGACCACCACGTACCAACCATTGTACCGGACTGGAGCGTAAGAGCAGAGCCGCTCTGTGCCGGATACGTAATAGGAAGAATATCCCTCGACCCCATTCCGGAAATCATGCAGCATTCCATCCGCTGAATGGCTGGAAAATATAATGCCCCCATTGATCAGCGCATCTATGGCATTAAGCCCGAATTCATTCCTGTGGTCATCTGTGATGCGGCCTAAAATGGTTGTGCCATCCTGGTTCAGGATTCCTATTTCTGAAGTCCCGCCTAAAAAATCATTTTGAAAGAGATCATAAAAGTTAGAAAGCGGATGGGCAGAAATGAGCAGCCCGGCCTGATCTCCAATGGACATTGGAGAAATTACGCCAAAAAGCATTTGGCCCAGTTCTTCCGAATACCAGGGCTGTGTAAAGGTTGAGCCTCTGACTGCGGACAGGCCTTTAAAATTTTTTATCACGACCCCGGGCGGCAAGCCGGTCTTTTCGGCAGAATTTGTATAGATATCTCCGTCAAAGGTAATAAAAAGTGTCCGTTTTATATGGGCGCTTCGGGCATAATTGTCCAGCATATCCGCAATACCGGAATCGTCATCTAATGTCAGGCCAGACATGAAATTTGCGGTAGTTTCATTCAGATACTTTAAAGAATCCATCTCATTATTAATTTCCCGCACACAGTTTTTCTGGATTGCCTCAATCTGATCTTTCATATCTTTACGAGTGCTCTGGTTCACCTGTCTGCGAAAGACGAACAAGGTGCAGAAAATCAGAAAAACCGCGCCTGCAACAGACAGTATGATTATTTTTTCATGTTTAAAAAATAGTTTGAGCATCTGAAATGTACTCCTAAAACATCTAATGTTAACATTATACTACTCCTTCTGTTACAATGAAAGTAAATTGTAACAGTTCTGACGGCAAATCTTCTTGAACGAAAAGGCCGGTATTTTCCCCATGCCTGATCTGTTATAATAAAATAATATTGGATGCAACACCCGGCTGTTATTTTGACACTGTATATATGAAATGCATTTCAATTTTCATATGCTTTTGGCGGATGGGCAGAGCGCCCGCACCATTTCACAGGAGCGGACTGAAAAATACATTAGGGGGGCTGAGAGTGGACAAAGGAACCTTTGAAGAGCAATACAAGAAGATATATCAGGATATGTACCGTTTTGCCCTGTATACGCTGGGACACCGGCAGGATGCAGAGGACGCGGTCGGCGAAGCTGTGGCAGACGCATGGAAGGGAGCCGGAAAGCTGAGGAATGACCAGGCATTCCGTTCATGGATGTTTAAAATACTCACTGTCAAATGCAAGAGGAAACTGAAGGAATATATACATAAAACCGTCAATTTGAATGAGGATCTGCAGGAGACGTTTGGAAAAACGGCAGAGTGGAACGTGGAAGAGGCGCAGGATGTCAGGAATGCATTTTTCACACTGGACGGACAGGAGCGCCTGATTGTCTCCATGTCTGTTTTCGGCGGGTACAACAGCCGGGAGATTGGAAAATGCCTGTTTTTAAAAGACAGTACGGTGAGGTCCAAACTGTCCCGGGCTCTTGAAAAAATGCAGAAACGATTGGAAGAATAGGAGGAAATGCATATGAAACAAGAGGAAATGCTCGATAAAATCCGCAAATCCGCAGATTCTGTGCCCACTCCCGCAGGCTTGGAGCCGGAACAGATGATGATGAGGCTGGAGGAATATAAAGGCAGGAATGGCAGATTGGGAAAAAATAATCGGAAAAGGATCTGGGGATACGGAGGTCTGGCAGCCGCAGTTCTGGCTGTCTGTGTGCTGGCCCGGTTCCCCAGCCGGACAATGGCTCCCGCGGGGGAGGCGCCGGCAAATGAAGAGATGCTGCCGCCAAAGGAAACGCAAAAAGGACATCAGACTTCTGCCGCGGGTGATATAGCGGTGGAGCCGGAAGACGAGGAAGCCCTTTTCCTGGCATCCAGCTATGAAGAACTTTACGACCAGATTCAGGAATATAACAGAATATTGAATACTGATATCATCGTTGATGCCGGTGTGGACACCGTCTTTCCGGGAACGGGAGTGGCGGACGGGGGAATTATCAGAGAGGAAGAGATGTCCCACGATGTCCCCAAGCTGGAAAGCGTGACGTCGGAGACCGGTGCCAGTGCTGAAAGCGGTTTTTCCGGCACCAATATTCAGGTGCAGGGAGTGGATGAAGGGGATCTGGTAAAAACCGACGGCATTTTCATCTACGTGTCGGCAGGGGACCGGGGAAAGATCCAGATCATCAGGGCGAAGGGAGAAAAAATGGAATTGGCGGGTACAATTCCCGATACATCTACGGTTAGCGGAGCAAAGACCATTGAAGAATTTTATATTAACGGCGCTTATGTTTCCGTAATACGCATGGATTACAGCGCAGGAACCACTATATTGGAAACCTATGATTTAAATAATCCGAAAGAGCCAAAGCTTTTAGGAACCGTCAGCCAGGACGGATATTATAACACCTCCCGCAGAAACGGCGATTATATCTATTTATTTACTGATTATTATGCGGAAGTGGAGGCAAAAAAAGAGGAGATTGAACGCTATGTGCCAAAAGTAGGAGGCTCCGTGATTCCTCTTAACTGCATTTATCTTCCGGATCAGCCGGGCGGCTATTCTTATCTGGTTGCGTCTTCCGTGGATATGAAGAAACCGGATCAGGCGGTTCAGAGCAAGGCGGTCTATACAGAAGGGGATCATTTTTATGTGAGCCGGAACAATATTTATATTGGCAATACCTCTTACGATTACAAGGCGGATCAGAGTGATTATACCGAACTGATGAAATTTTCCTATGAGGACGGAACCATAAACTTCCGGGCCCACGGCAATGTGGACGGTTATCTCAACGACCAGTTTTCCATGGATGAATACGAAGGGAACCTGCGCCTGGTAACAACCTTATCCCATCAAAGCGGCAGCCAGACCAATTCCCTGATTGTTTTAGACAGCAAATTAAAGAAAATGGGAGAGATTGAAGATTTGGCGCCGGGAGAGCAGATTTATTCCGCGCGGTTTATGGGGGATACCGCTTATTTTGTAACGTTCAGGAATATGGATCCATTGTTTTCCGCCGATCTTTCAGACCCGGAAAATCCTAAGATTTTAGGTGAGCTGAAGATAACCGGTTTTTCCGAATATCTCCATCCGTATACCGACGGCCTTTTGCTCGGAATTGGCCGGGAGATCAATCCGGATACCGGTAACTTTAAAGGTCTGAAGCTTTCCATGTTTGATATCAATCAACCTTCCGATGTGACAGAAAAGGATAAAACGGTAGAAAGCGCCTTTGAATACACCCCGGCCTGGGATAACCATAAAGCGGTGGTCATTTCAGCGGAGAAGAATCTGATCGGATTTGCAGCGGAAGAATACGACCGGGACAGAAGAAAATGGTTCAACCGGTATGTGGTTTATTCTTACGAGGAAGGCCAAGGATTTACAAGACGGCTGACTTATGAGTTAGAAAAAGAAAGAGATCAGAGCCAGACCAGAGGGATATTTATCGGGGAATGGTTTTATGTGGTGGAGGAAGATAAGGTAACCGTGTTTGATATGGCGCATTTTAAAGAATTTGGTGATTTGAAGTTTTAACTGGGGAGGTCACTTTTTTTTAACATGAAGGGTGAAGGCATTTTCGAAAATGCCTTCACCCTTCATGTTAAATGATTCCTGTCAATTTTCCATCTCCACCCCATTCCGATACTGTGACGGCGCCACCCCCGTCACATTTTTAAACGCCCGGTTAAAATGCGCGGCGTCCTGATATCCGACCGCCAGCGCGATATCCAGCAGTTTCAAAGAAGGATTTTTCATCAGTTCTTTTGCTTTATTGATCCTGAGCTGCAGTATATAGTCCCTCACGGTTATATTCATATATTTTTTAAATAAAAAACTGAAATAATTGGGGTGAAGGCGGAACTGAGCGGCGATATCGGCCAGCAGAAGCTGTTCAGAATAATGCTTATCAATATACGCCTGGGCTTTTTTTATCAGATATTCATCGTTATTTTTTTTTAAAACGGCCAGCTGGTCTGTATAAAGGAGAAGGACCTGGGTGAATTTCTCCTTTAACTGGCTTAAACAGGGCAGGCTTTTTATATGGGCGGCCAGGTCATTGTCCGTCAGTTTATACTGGGCAACGATTTTTATCAGGCTGCTGTTGTGCTGCATGAGTGAATAGAGGAAATCGGACAAAAGCTGCCGGAAACGCTCTTTGCTCACCAGATCTTCCGAAATGTGATGGAAAATGTAATTGATCTTTCCGCACACCTCGTCTGTTTCCAGTTCGAAAATGAGTATCTGGAGTTTTTGCAGCTCCTCTTTAACCTGTTCCTGAGTGAGATAAATGTGATCGGAATTGGTCAGGTCAAAATAATCATTTGCCCTGTCTTGTTTGGGAACGGCAGCCAGGCTTGTTTTGGGAAGTGTCTGTCCGCCATCCGGCAGAGTTGGGATGATGGAGTGGAGCATTTCTATGAAATTCTGAATATTGACCGGTTTCAGCAGATAATCGTAAGCCCCCAGTTTCAACGCGTTTCTGATGTACATATAGTCATCGTAACCGCTGAGCATGATCGTCGTGCTGGTTATATTTTCGTTATGGAGAAGTTCCAATAACTGAATCCCATCTAATTGAGGCATTTTAATATCCGAAACGATGATGTGGAAATAGTTTTCCGTAAGCAGGGCCAGGGCCTGCTGCCCATCATAAGCTCTGGTGACTGAAAAAACGCCGGGAAAATGATTCCGGATGATTGTATCGATTCCATCCACTATATTGGGATCATCGTCGATCAGTAATAGATTGAACATCTGCTATTCCTCCTCCTGTAAGTTTGCTGGCTGCCAGGGCAGATGCAGGGATACTGTGGTGCCCAGGCCGTATTTACTGTTGATTTCCAATTTGTATTCAGAACCGTAATTGAGCTGAATGCGGCGGCTGACATTTCTCAGCCCGATGCCATTGTTGTCGGGATTTTCCATGCTGTTTCTCAAAATGTCCAATTGTTCTGACGTCATTCCGCAGCCGTCGTCCGAAATCTGGATCAGGATTGTATTTTCGCTGCGGTAACCCAGGATGTCGATGGATAGAACCTGCTCGTTGGATGTGATCCCGTGGATCACCGCATTTTCAATGACAGGCTGGAAGATCAGTTTGATGACGCGGCAGTCCATCAATTCCTCTTCAATGCATATATTGGTTTTGATTCTGTCCTTAAACTGATAGGACAGAATGGACAGGTAGATATTGAGCTGGCTGATCTCTTCCTTGAGAAGAACTTCTTTTGTGGTATTTCTAAGGCCGTACTGCAGGTTCTGTCCCAAAAGTTCGGCCATTGCCGAAACGTCATAATCCCCGTGGGAGTAGGCTTTCATATGCATGATTTCCAGCGTATTATACAGATAATGGGGGTTGATCTGGGTACGCAGAAGCTGAAGTTCGGTTTCCTGTTTTTCCTTTTGCTTCATAAAAACTTCATGAACCAGAAAACTGATCCGTTCCGACATCCGGTTAAATGAAGCGAAAAGCGTCTGCAGTTCCTGGGGCAGATTTTCACAGGATACGGTGGTGGTGTGTTCCAGTTCAAATCGGTTGCATGCTTCGATGAGACGGTTTAGCGCATTGAGGATATTTTTAACAACAGAAAATATCATGCCGACAATCAGCAGCAGAATAACGCTGATAAAAAATGTATAAAAAATCTGGATTCCATGAACCGTACCAATCACATCCGACATGGGGGTCTGCAGAATGATGGCATAACCGTTGCTGTGGAAAATTGTATTGTATACAAAGTACTCACCATGCTCGAATACCAGGTGGCGGTTTTGCACATTGGCGGAGCCGGAGGTGTCTTTGGGCAGAAATGCGCCGGCGTCAACATCATCACTGATCGTACTGAACAGCCGGACATTATTTTTATAGATGGAAAACTTTTGGTTAGGGGCGAGACGGATCAGGTTGAAGTTATTTTCCAGCAGATCCGTATTCAGTCCGGCCACACAATACCCCACAATGTGGGCGGTATTCATATCCAAAATGCCCCGGGCAACGCAGACAGAATGGTTATCTTTCTCAAACATGCCGGAACCGTAAAAATCATCGGAAGAGATCAGAAGAGGGGTTCCTATATTGTAACCCGTTATTTCCTCGTACCACTTCGGTGAATCATTGATAAAACAAAGCCGGTAGGTGGAGCCTTTTTCAGATGCCACACCATTTCCATACAGATCGTAGACTGCTATAAAATCAATGGCCCGGTTTGTGAATTTCGTTTGGGCGTGAGTGTCAAAATATGTGTAGAACTTAAAGTTTTTCAGAATTGTGCCTTCTCTCAATGTCCGGCAAATGTAAGAATCATTATTCTGGGCATAGAGCTGGAAAGGAAACAGGGTGACCTGTTCCAAGTTGGACAATAGATTTTCCGTGCTGGTCAGCATTTGTTCCCCAACCTGATAATAGCGGTTGGAAGTGTCGTTGTAATTTTGATATGTATTTAAAGAAACGGAATACAGTAAAAAAATGACAGATAGGACAACCTGCAGCCCTGCAATCAAAAATAATCCCCTTTTAATGGAAAAATGTACTTTCATCCCTTATATCCCCCTAATCCCTCTTGTTTAAATAATACAATAATCTTGGAAAATGGCAAGTAAAATTTGAAAATGGTATTTATATTTTTTCAACAAAAGGTATACTAAACATACCAAAACAAATTATTATGACATGGCCATGGTTATAATGAGACGAAATTTAAAGATGTTTGAAAGGGGAATTCAGTTTATGAAAAAAAGATTGTTTGCAATGCTTTTAACAGGATCATTAGCCGCTTCTTCACTTTTAGGATGTTCAGGAAATCCGGCGCCATCAACAACTGCGGCAGCAGACACAACCGCAGCCGGCAGCCAGGCAGGACAGGAGACTTCGCAGGAAAAAACGGATACAACCGCAGCTTCCGGTGAAAAAACAGTGATTGAACTTTTCCATCAGAAACCGGAAAATGTGGAACTTTATAATCAGCTTACAGCAAAATTTATGGATGAGAATCCGGATATCCAGGTAAATGTCACATTAGCGGAAACCACGACGACTACCATTATTTCCAGAATTGCAGCTGGAAACATCCCGGAACTGGTATCCGTATTTCCATGGAGTGCCTCTTATCAGGATATGATGCGGGAAGGGGTTTTCAAGGATTTGACGGATGAAGAATTTATGAAACGGGTGAATCCGTCGGTTTTAGAGCGGTGTAAAGTGGAGGGGAAATATTATTCCCTGCCTCTTACGATGAACGCGTACGGACTGTACTATAATGTGGACTTATTCAAGGAACTGGGACTGGAAGTGCCCAAAACAGAAGAGGAATTATGGACGGTTTGTGAAGCATTGAAAGAGAAAGGAATCCAGGCATTTTCATTTCCCGATAAAAAAGCAACCCGGATTAGCCAGATGTTTGACCGAATGCTGATCGGATGCATCGATCACGACTTTTACAGCAAATGCGACCAGTTAGCAGCAGGCACATATAAAATCACAGAAGATGAGAATATCAGAAAATATGCGGAAACCATTTTAAAGCTGCGTGAATACGGAAATGCAGATTCTCTGGGGTATGATGATGAGCCGGCATATGAAGAGTTTACCAGCGGTAAGGCGGCTATGTACATAGATGGATCATGGGCGGTTCCTACATTTGAAACCATGAACCCGGACCTCAATTTTGATTGTACTGCAATCCCTCCGATTACAACGGATGAATTCTACACTGCCGGTACGGTGGATACGGCGTTCTCCATTTCTTCCGATTGTACGGATGCAGAGTATGACGCGTGCATCAGATTTTTAAACTATCTGGTGAGAGAAGATATCGCCCAGGAATTCAGCGATATGGATAAGAACCCAACTCTTGTAAATGGCGTTGAATACAGCGTTCCACAGCTTGTTGAAATCAACAGTTATATTGAATCAGGGAAATTTGGTCCTTCATTAGCCAGTATTTGGACCCAGGATTTGAGAAATGGGCTGAATGTGTCTGTGCAGGCATTGATTTTGGATAAGGATGTGGATACGTTCTTGGAGGAATTCCAGGCGATTGTGGAAGAGTATTATGTTCCGCAGAAGTAGTTTTAACATGAAGCGCGAAGGCATTTTCTGAAATGCCTTCGGGGTTTAACATGAAGGGTGAAGGCATTTTTCGAAATGCCTTCGGGGTTTACTTTAAAGCGTGAGGCCATTTTCGAAAATGCCTTCGGGGTTTACTTTAAAGGGTGAAGCCATTTTCGAAAATGCCTTCACCCTTCATGTGGCACTTCATGTAAAAAAATAAATTAACGGGAGGCAGATCGGTGAAAGGAAAATCGAAAAAAAACAGGGAAAGGAATATCGTCCATTTTTTATACGTCCTTCCTAATTTAATCTTGTATTCTCTGCTATCCATCGTTCCCATCATTCTGGGGCTGTACTACAGCTTTACCAACTGGAACGGAATCTCAAAAAAATACAAGATGGTTGGCTTCAGCAATTACATAAAAATCCTGAAGGACAGCCGTTTCCGCAAGGCGGTAAGCTTCAACCTGCGCTATGCGGTCATGCTGATCATTTGTGTCATGCTGATTTCTGTCATTTTGGCCCTGCTTTTAAATGCGAAGACAAAAGGACAGAATTTCTTTCGGGCGGTATATTTCTTCCCGGCATGCGTCAGTATGCTGACAATCGGCCTGATTTTTAACTACATATTTTTCCAGGGAGTTCCCGGAATCGGAGAGGCCCTTGGAATTGAAAGCCTTCAGAAAAATATACTGTCAGGCCGTAATACGGCGATCTACGGTATTTTGATCACAAATGTGTGGAAAAGTGTGGCGATACCCACTGTCCTTGTGATATCGGCCCTTCAGACAATTCCGGCTGAGATTATGGAAGCGGCCACGGTAGATGGGGCGAATGGAAGACAGCGCTTTTTCTATATCACCCTCAGATACATACTTCCCATACTCAGCATTATATTCGTGCTGCTCTTAAAAGAAGGGCTTATGATATACGATTATATCATGGCATTGACTAGCGGAGGGCCTGCCGGCGCGACGGAGAGCATCACTTTGTCCATCTACCGGCTGGGATTTGAAGATATGAAGTTTGGATATGCGATTTCCCAGGCAATGATCGTTGCGTTTATTATCGCCGTGATCTCCATCATCCAGATCAAGTTTACCGATAAGAAAAAGATTTATGATTAAAGGGTGGGATCGATGATGAAGAAAAAAACAGTTATGAAGATATTTATTTATATCGCTCTTATATTTGGAACGCTTCTGGTATTTTTCCCGTTTTATCTCACCGTTGTTTCCTCACTGAAGGACATGAGCGATATATTCAGTAATTTCTTTGGTTTACCGAAAAGAATCGTGTGGGATAATTTTATTTATGTGCTGCAGCGGCCGGATTATTTTATCGCTTTAAAAAATTCGGCAGTTATCACAGGAATTTCAATTGTGGCAATGGTTGTATTCCTGCCCATGTGCGCATATGCCATATCCAGACGCCGTTTTAATTCCAAATTTTATAATTTCCTTTATTTTTTTATGGTTGCCGGGATTTTTATTCCATTTCAGGTAAAAATGCTTCCCATGGTCAAGCTCATGAGCCAGTTGGGACTGCTGAACAGGCAGGGGGCAATTCTGCTTTACATTGCAAATTCCACCTGCGAGGGCATATTCCTTTTGGTAGGCTATTTGTCCTCTCTGCCCACCGACCTGGAAGAAGCGGCCTATATCGATGGGGCCAATACAAATCAGGTTTTTTATAAAATCGTAAGGCCTATCATGAATCCGATTATATCCACAGTGGTAATTAAAAATTCCCTTTGGATCTGGAATGATTATTTTATGCCTTCTCTGGTGCTCAACCAGTCCAATTTAAACCGGACCCTGACTCTGTACCAGTATTCGTTCAGAACAGAAAATTCTACAAACTTTACCATTGTTTTTGCTGTAATGCTCCTTTCAATCCTGCCAATTTTTATCGTTTACTGTCTTTTCCAGAAAAAGATCGTAGCGGGCATGATGGAAGGCGCTGTGAAAGGATAGGTGTAAAATGGCGCTGATACATGTAAATTTTTATTCGGAGATTTTGAATATGGATACTGGAATCTCCGTGATTATGCCCCAGAAACTGCAGGGAATCGGCTTGGCGGGGAGCGGGGTACAGGAGACGTACCCGGTTTTATGGCTGCTCCACGGCCGCAGCGACGATCATACGATCTGGATGCGGCGGACCTCAATCGAACGGTACGCTGCCCCTCTCGGTCTGATCGTTGTGATGCCGGAGGTGAGTTACAGCCGGTATTTAAACATGGCCCACGGCCCCAGATATTATGATTATATGACAGAAGAACTGCCTCATTTCTGCAAAAAAATGTTCCCCAAAATGAGCATGGAGAGAGAGGATAACTACATAGCCGGCCTTTCCATGGGCGGCGGCGGCGCTATGTGGATCGGGATCAATAACCCGGACCGGTATGGAACAATCTGTATGCTGTCCACAGGCGGTATGGCCCCGTTAGAAGGGCTGTGGCGGGGGAAAGAAGGCGACGTCAATTCCACCTATCTGAAATGCAACCGGGATATATACGGAGTAGAAGATTCGGATTCCCTGGCCGGAACGGAGTATGACATTTTAAAACTGATCCAAGAGAAGGCCGGAAACGAAGAAATACTGCCAAAAGTCTATCATGCGATGGGCACAGAGGACGTCAGATATCCGGTTGCGATGAAGATAAAAGAAACATTTGAAGGGATACCGGGCAATCCCTACCGCTATGAATATCATGAGGGGCCGGGAAAACATGAATGGGAATTCTGGGATACATGGATCCAAAAGTTCCTGGAAACCCTGCCGTTGAAAGGGGGAAAATGATATGGCTCTGATGCAGATTCATTTTTTTTCAGAAGCATTAACGGAATGCAATTCCATGGATGTGATCCTGCCTGCGGAGCGCTGGAACAGGGAGACATATCCGGTTTTATGGCTGATTCCCCCGGCAGGTTTGGATCATACCGCCTGGATGAGAAAAACAGCAGTGGAAGAACTGGCGGATGAGCTGGGAATTCTGGTGGTGATGCCGGATATGAAACTGAGTTATGGAACAGATATGGTTCATGGCTTCAAGTATTTTACAATGCTGACCCAGGAACTGCCGGAGCTGGTAAATGAGTATTTTCCGGCGGACCTGACAAAACAGTACATTGCGGGAGCTGAAGAAGGGGCATACGCGGCGCTGCGGGCGGCGTTTAAATGTCCGGAAAATTACAAAATGGCAATCTGTTTTTCCTGCGGTTCTCTGACCGATGAAATTCTGTCTGGTTCCAAAAAAGAACAGGCGGCCAATGCATTCGGGACAGGAGAGATGGAGAATCTGAAAGATACGGATTATTCGCTGCACGGTCTGCTGGAAGAGAATAGGGATAGGATTCCGAAAGTATATTTTGCCTATGGAAGCCAGGATGTTTATGTAAGATCATCTGAGCTCCTGGCAGAAAAACTTGAAAGCGGTGGAAAAAATAAAATACAACGGCTGGAAGGATGCCTTACCTGGCAGAATTGGTTTTCCCTTCTTCAAAAAATCCTCTCAAAAGAAATAAAGTAGCTTTTTTATTTTATTTTCATATGCTATACTATTCAGGATAAGCATAATGAGAATAGAGTAAAGGGGAATGCTATGATATTTCGTGATATTTGGCTCGATGTAAAGGCAGTTCAGGAACGGGACCCTGCGGCCAGGAATGCCCTGGAAGTCCTTCTGCTGTATCAGGGTGTTCATGCCCTGATCTGGCATAGATTTGCACATTGGTTTTATAAACACAGGATGTTTTTCATTGCAAGGCTGATTTCCCAGCTTGCAAGATTCTTTACGCTGATAGAGATCCATCCCGGCGCCCAGATGGGGCATGGGATTTTGATCGACCACGGCTGCGGAGTGGTGATCGGAGAAACTACGGTCGTAGGCGATAACTGCACCATCTACCAGGGCGTAACCCTGGGCGGTGTGGGAACCCAGAAAGGCAAGCGCCACCCAACCCTTGGAAACAACGTGACCGTTGGGGCGGGAGCCAAGATTTTAGGCTCCTTTGAAGTGGGCGATAACTGCCGGATCGCTGCCAATGCGGTTTTATTAAAACCATTGGAGAACAACGTGACGGCCGTAGGAGTTCCCGCCAGGGCGGTGAAAATCGACGGAGTTCCCATTCCGAAAAAAGAGGAAAAGATGGTTTCCATGGAACACTACTGCAAGATGGAAGCCAGGGTGGAGCAGTTAGAGGCCGAACTGGAACAGCTGGAGACCCGGCTGAAAGAACTATTAGCGAAAGGAAATGAAACCGATGGAAGACCGTTGCCGTGATATCGAACGGAGCATCATCAAGCAGTATCGCAAAGATATCTGGCGGCCATTTGTAAAGGCACTGAATGAATACGACATGATACAGGAAGGCGACAATATTGCCGTCTGCATTTCCGGAGGAAAGGATTCCATGCTGCTGGCAAAGTGCATGCAGGAGATCCGCCGCCACGGAAAGATGGATTTCGGGCTGGAATTCATCGTGATGGACCCCGGCTACCATCCGGACAACCGGGCCCTGATCGAAGAAAATGCAAAGCTGATGGGCATTCCCATCCGGATCTTTGAATCCGACATCTTCAATGTGGTTGTGGATGTGGACGAATCGCCATGCTATCTCTGCGCCAGGATGAGAAGAGGTTATCTCTACGCCAACGCAAAAGAGCTGGGCTGCAACAAAATTGCCCTGGGACATCATTTTGATGATGTGATTGAGACCATTCTCATGAGCATGCTCTACGGAGCCCAGGTAAACACCATGATGCCCAAGCTGCACAGCACGAATTTTGAAGGGATGGAGCTGATCCGGCCTTTGTATCTGGTAAAAGAAGCCAACATACTGGCCTGGAAGAACTTCAACAATCTGAGATTTCTCCAGTGCGCCTGCCGGTTTACCGAGCGGATCGCAAAGGAACGGGCTTTAGAAGAAGAAGTCCACACATCCAAGCGGCAGGAGATGAAGGAACTGATCAGCCAGTTTCGCAAGATCAACCCCCATATAGAGATGAATATCTTTAAGAGCGTGGAAAATGTCAATCTGGACGCCTGTATCGGCTATGTGAAGAAGGGCGAACGCCATCATTTTCTGGAGAATTATAATCAACAGTCATAATAGAAAAAGCACTCACATAAACTTTCTTAGAGTAAATAAGAAGGTAAGGTGGGTGCTTTTTATGGTGGAGCTGATTAAGAAAAATATACATATGAACCGCTGGAAAGGAAATGCCGCGACTCAGATCACTCTGGATGATGATTTTATTGTGCCTGATACCATGGACGACATGGAGCAGGTGATTATGGACACAGGAGAAGTACAGATTGAAGCCGTGAAAAATATGGGAGAAAAGCTGTCCATCAAAGGAAAGGTGGTCTTCCAGGTTCTCTATGCCAAAGCGGAAGGCGGCATGCAGACCCTGGGAGGAACGATTCCATTTGATGAAATGGTAAATGTCCCGGGTTTGGAAGAGAAGGATTATGCCGGTGTCAGCTGGGAGCTGGAAGATTTAAATGCAGCGATGATCAACTCCAGAAAACTGAGCGTTAAAGCTATCGTCACTCTGGACGTGCGTGTGGAGACTTTGTATGACGCGCAGGCGGCTGCCGACCTGACTTCCGCGGCTGACCGCAATGGAGAAGAGGTTCAGGTTGAGGTGCAGAAACGGAAAACGGATGTGGCCTCCATCGCTCTGCGGCGGAAGGATACCTACCGTATTAAAGAAGATATTACTCTTTCAGGCAGCAAGCCCAGCATGGACGCGGTTCTTTGGAGCGAGCTGAAACTGAGGAGTGTCAATACAAAACCATTGGACGGAAAAGTACATATTGACGGAGAAGTCATGGTCTTTGTCATTTATACCAGTGAAGGGGAAAGCGCACCGGTGCAGTGGGTGGAAGAGAGCATTCCATTTTCAGGAGAACTGGACCTGCCGGAGGCGTCGGAAGAAATGATCCCCGCCATTTCGGTCCGGCTGATCCACAAGGACGTGGAAGCCAAGCCGGATGCGGACGGAGAGCTGCGGGAACTGGAAATTGACGCCGTTCTGGAACTGGATATGAAGCTGTATGAAGAAGAGGAAATCGAGCTTCTGAGCGATCTGTATTCCACCAACCGGGAACTGGCCCTCCAGACCGGCCAGGTGTGTTTTGAACAGATACTTGCCAAAAACACCGGAAAATGTAAAGTGACCGATAAAGTGAATGTGGATGCGGAGCCCAGAATCCTTCAAATCTGCCACAGCGAAGGAAGCGTTAAGATCGACGCAGTCCAGGTTGAAGAAGATACGTTAAAGATTGAAGGCGCGCTGGAAATCCAGATCCTGTATCTGACCACGGACGATAAAGAGCCGGTCAGATCCTATGTCACCATGCTGCCCTTCCATTATACGTCTGAAACTCCCGGAATTACGGAGGAGAGCATTTATCAGCTGGATACCGGATTGGAACAGCTCAGCGCAGTCATGCTCAGCACCGATGTAGTTGAAGTGAAGGCAGTCGTGGTGCTGGATCTTCTGGTACTGCAGCCGGTCTGCGAAAACGTGATAGAGAGCGTGAGCGTAGAGCCCATGGATGTGAAAAAGCTTCAGGAGATGCCGGGAATCGTCGGCTATATCGTACAGCCGGACGATACGTTGTGGACAATTGCGAAGAAATTCCACACCACAGTGGAAAATGTGATCGACACCAACGGCCTGACGGAGGAAAAAGTATCGCCGGGCGACAAGCTGATCCTGATAAAAGAAATTGCGAAAGGCTGAGAAAAATGGTATAGTGGAAATATTGATTAGAAAGGATTAGCTGTAGAAACGCATATTTATGATGCGTTTCTACTGTTGACCGGACAGGGTGTGCCCATGGCGGGAATGCATTTTCAAATACACCCTGTACTGCGGCAGTGGAATTGCTGCGGCATGGATAAAAGACAGATCTGAGGGCTGTGGAGTGAACAGAAGAAAGAGCATATATAGAATAGTGATTTGCCTGGCAGTATTTTTATGCCTGAATTTAATGGGGGCGCAGGCAGAGGATGCATGGGCGGCGGGAACGTCGGCGGCAGAGAATGGGGCGGCGGCGCCGGATCCGGGGCCGCTGGAAAATACGCCGCCGGAAGCGGTTCGTGTAGGATATATACAAATCCCCGGTTATTTCGAACGAAATGAAAGCGGAGATTATTTCGGATATGGGTATGATTTTTTAAAGGAGATTTCCCAATATACAGGGTGGGAATACGAGTTTATAGAGGCCACATGGGAAGAATGCCAGACCATGCTGGAAAATGGGGAGTTAGATATGTTAGGCCCAATGATCCGGGACCCGGAAAGAATGGATAGGTTTGACTTTTCAAACCAGGAGATTGGGACCACCTATCTGCAGATCCTGACAGGGGAAGAGACGGACAGCTACGCATTTGAAGATTATGAGAATTTTGACGGGAAAAAGGCCGGAGCTTTGTCTGGCTGCTACGGGAAAGAGAAGCTGGAGGAATATGAAGGGCTCCATGGTTTTGAACTGGACCTGGTTTATTACAAAACACAGGAAGAGTTAAACCAGGCGTTAAAAGCACATGAGATCGATCTGCTTTTCAGCATAGGTTTAAGAAAACCCAAAGACCAAAAGGTGGTGGCAGCTTTCGGCAGCAGCCATTATTATCTGGCGGTTACAAAGGGGAACAGCCAAATTCTAAACGGGCTTAATGAAGCGCTTGACCGCATCTATTATCTGAATCCTGAGTTTCAGACCGACATTTACCGAAAACATTATAATAGGAATAAAGAAGGATTTCCTGTGTTCAACAGAGAGGAACAGGAATATATTAAGGAACATCCGGTTCTAAAAGTGGCCTATGATCCGTTCTGGGACCCGCTGGAATATTATGATGCGGAGCAGGGGACGATGAAAGGAATCACCAGGGATCTTTTCGATATGATCGCTGAATTTTCCGGCATGCAGTTTGAGTTTGTAAAAGCTGAAGACTACAGCAATGCACTCTCCCTTTTAAGGGATGGGAATGTGGATATAATCACAGCTTTTGCCAATGATTATAACTGGGCGGAAAAGAAGCATGTGAAAATATCTTCCGTATATATGGAACTGCCCATGACTTTGGTCAGCAAAACAGGAATCAACAGTATGGATGAACAGGTAATTGCCGTTCCAGACCAGTATTATGCCAGTTATCAGATTCCATTGTGGAACAGAGAGACAGAGATTATTACATTTAAAACCGTAGAAGAGTGTCTGAAAGCGGTCCGGAACGGAGAGGCGGATGCAGCCTGTATCAATCTGTATTCAGCCAATCAGTGGCTCCAGAAAGATGCATACTATAATTTAAAAACAACCGGTCTCAATGATTTCAGCCTGCCTCTCAGCATAGCGGTTTCCCCAAATACAGACAGGCTTCTGCTGGACATTATTAATAAATGTATATTTTATGTGTCCCAGGATGAATGGAATGAGATTGTAGCAGTTAATACGATGAAACCGGAAACCATTACAGCCCGGGAGCTGCTGCGCCATAACCCGGAAGCCTTGCTGCTTGTCATCGGCGGGCCTCTTGTCTTAATCATTCTCTGCCTTGGAGTGATCACCATCCAAAAGTCCAGAGCCAATAAAAAGATCACCCGGCTTTTATACATTGATTCTGTAACCGGCCATGGAAATTACAATAAATTCATGCTGGACATGAAAAAACGCCTTCCTCTGGCGGAGTTTAAAAACGCTTTAATCTATGTAGATATCAACAATTTTAAATATATTAATGATGCATTCGGGTATGAAACCGGCAATGAGATGCTGAAAGTATTTTCCAATATTATTCAATCGGCCATTGGACAGGATGATTTATTTTCCCGCATTTTTGCAGATAATTTTATCCTGTTGGTTCGTTTTAAAGACAAGAACAGCCTGGAAAGACTGGTTAATAAAATCCGGAATGATGCGCAGCATTTTATGGATGAACTGGGGGTGGTTTACCGCCTGACGGTGAGCTGTGGTGTTTATATTGTGGATTCCGACCTGACTTCAGTGGACAAGCTGGTAAACCGTTCCCGTTATGCCAATGAAAAGGCAAAGCTTCAGGGCGGACAGGCCATCGTCTATTATTATGACGATCTCTTGAGCAGCATGATGCGGGAAAAAGAACTGGAGGCCATGATGGAAAAGGCGCTTCAAGAAAACCAGTTTATCCCTTATTATCAGGCCCAGTATTATGCGGCCGATGGAAGGCTGGCAGGAGCAGAGGCACTGGTTCGGTGGTTCCATCCGGATCGCGGAATGATCCAGCCGGGAGAATTTATCCCTTTATTTGAAAAAAATGGATTTATTGTTAAAGTGGATCTGGCAATGTTCAACAATGTCTGCAGACAGATGAGGGTCTGGATGGATCAGGGAATAGAAATCTGTCCCATTGCCTGTAATTTCTCCCGCCTCCATCTATATGATGAAGGATTTCCAAACCAATTGCGGAATATAGCGGACAGTTATGGAATTCCACCTTCCCTTCTCACCGTGGAAATTACGGAAAATGTTGCGATGCAGAATATGGATGTTTTCATAGCCTGTACGGCAAAATTGAAGGAATACGGATTCGGCATTTCTATCGATGATTTCGGAACCGGATATTCTTCACTGGGAGTTCTGCAGAGACTGGAAATTGATGAACTGAAGCTGGATCAGATTTTCCAGAGAGGCGGATCGGTAACTGATAAAGACAAAATACTGATTGAGCTGATCATAGAAGCTGCCCATAAACTTAATTTACGAGTAGTTTGTGAAGGCGTGGAAACCCAGGAACAGGTTCTCTATATGAAACGGATCGGCTGTGATATTATCCAGGGATATTTTTATTCAAAGCCGGAAAAGACTTTATATCCGGATGTATGATTTGGACGGTTCTGGGGATTATGATAGAGAACATACACACATTTAAGGGTTTACGTATATTATACATTATAGTCGGATTTCTTCGGGGCGCCAATCCGCATCCAGCTGGTGCTTTAGATAGATACAGGACTTTAATTAAAACCTGGGCGGCAGCTGTGCTATTGCAAGGCACAGTTGCCGCTTACATAGTCTTTTTTACATCAAGGGTGATACCAAGGCGATATCAAGGCGACATTCAGGGTGACATTAAGGGTGACATTAAGGGTGAAGGCATTTTCGAAAATGCCTTGAGGGTTTAAAGTAAAGGGTGAAGGCATTTTTCAAAATGCCTTCACCCTTTACTTTAAATAATTTTTTTTTACCGCCAATCCTATGCCACAAACCGATACATCATGATATAATGACAAAGGCTTCCCCCCATCACAAACAGGTGGAAAATTTCATGGGAACCGAAATTTTTATGATTCGTGTTAAAGATAGGAAGCTTTAACGCATAAATAATACCGCCGATGGTATAGATAATGCCTCCGGCCAAAAGCCATCCAAAGGCTGCGGGCGGAAGGGCTTTCACGATTTTTGTAAAGGCCAGGACACAAACCCAGCCCATTGCGATATAAACGACGGAAGAAAACCACTTGGGGCATGTGATCCAGCAGGCCATGACAATGATGCCCACAATGGCGATTCCCCAGACCAGAGCCAGCATATTCCAGCCGGTTTTGTCTCCCAGCACGATAACGCAGATGGGAGTATAAGTGCCTGCGATGAGGATGAAGATCATCATATGGTCGATTTTTCTCAGGAGTTTGTTAACTGCGGGTGAGATATCCAGAGTATGATAGATGGTGCTGGCCGCATAAAGCAGAATCATGCTGCTGATAAAAATTACCATAGATATAATCCTGATTCTGTCATCCGGCTGGTAAGCCTTCATAATCAGCGGAGCTGCGGCACAGGCCGCCATAACCATTCCGGCGAAATGAGTGATGGCACTTCCGGGATCTTTGATTTTTAAACTCATAGAAACACCTCCAATTAGAAATTGATAATATGTAATGTAGTTATGAAAACTATATGATGTCATTTACTATACTATACAACTTTTAAATAAAATATGCAAGGAGAAAATAAAATGCCGAACATTTTTTTTGAAGACCAGCAGATCATAGTGGTGGAAAAGCCTGTGGGTTTGGAATCACAGTCCGCCCACAGCTTTGAACCCGATATGGTAAGCGAGATTAAAAAACATATTAACAAGTTATCCACGTCCAAATGTGAACCATATGTGGGAGTTATCCACAGATTGGATAAGCCTGTGGGCGGCATTATGGTCTATGCAAAGACGCAGAAAGCCGCCGCAGTCCTGAGCAAACAGGTATCCGGCGGTGAAATGATAAAAAAATATCAGGCAGTGGTTTGTGGAAAACTTGTGGATAATGTGGGTAACTATGTGGATTATCTGTTGAAAGACGGGAAAAACAATGCTTCTAAAATTGTGGATAAGGGGATAAACGGTGCAAAACTGGCCAAACTGAACTATAAAGTGATTCAGACGATCCAGGATGGGGAGGAAGTTCTGTCTCTGGTGGAGATTGAGCTTCTGACCGGACGCCACCATCAGATCCGGGTACAGATGTCAGGACATGGAACCCCTATATGGGGAGATAATAAATATAATCCCGAATTCAGCCCTGCTGCGGGACCTGCCAGAAAGAGGGGCACCATCGCGCTCTGCTCCTGTTTTCTGTCATTTTCCCACCCCGCAACAGGTGAGAAAATGAGCTTTCAAATGAAGCCGGACTATTCGGTATTTGGTAAATTCCAGTGATATCTTGTTGACTAGGCTGATACATATCCTATATAATGTGAGGACGTGCGGTGCGCTTGGAGACGGAACGAGTAGACAATGGCTGCCTATCCGCTCTGCCGGTTCACGAAAATTTTTGGAGGTATGTATCATGAAACCAAACGCAGCAAAAAAAGAAAAGCTATCGCTTTTCGGCCGTTTTTTAAACGGTGTGGAAACTATGGGGAATCGGCTTCCTCATCCTATTACGATGTTTGCTATGTTAGCCGTGGCTATCGTATTGATTTCCGGACTCTGTTCGTTATTAGGGGTGTCGGCAACGGGAGAGATGATCGACAGCAAAACCCTGGAGCTGACAGAACAGACGGTCAGCGTTGTCAGCCTGATGAACAGGGAAGGCCTGGCATATATGCTCACTCATATGGTCAGCAATTTTACCGGTTTTGCCCCTTTAGGAGTTGTTCTGGTAACCATGCTGGGGGTTGGATGCGCAGAAGGAAGCGGATATCTGTCCGCTTTGATGAAAAAAGCAGTATCCGTAACTCCGGCTGTGATTGTGACACCAATGCTTGTATTTCTCGGAGTCATGTCCAATGTGGCTTCTGATATCGGTTATGTTGTTTTGATTCCCATAGGCGCTGTTGTATTTATGGCATATGGCAGGCATCCCATGGCCGGCCTTGCAGCCGCCTTTGCAGGAGTTTCCGGGGGATTTTCTGCCAATCTTCTGGTGGGAACCTTAGATCCCATGCTTTCCGGGATCAGTACCGAAGCGGCCAGGATGGTCAGAGCAGATTATGTGGTTCAGCCCACATCCAACTGGTATTTTATGATTGTTTCCACGTTTGTGATCGTGGTGATCGGAACATTTGTAACTGATAAGATCGTAGAGCCGCGTCTCAAAGCCCATCAGCATACGGGAGAAGACGTAAAAGAGGCAACGGCTTTAAGCGACAGGGAAAAGAAAGCGTTAAGGTGGGGGAACCTTTCCCTTCTGGCTGTTGTGGTTCTGATCGCGGCGGCGTCATTTCCTCAGGATTCATTTCTTCGCAATGCGGAAACGGGAAGCTTAATGAACGATTCACCGTTTATGTCCGGGCTGATTGTCCTCATCGCCCTGCTGTTTTTTATCCCCTCCATCGTTTACGGACGGGTGTCCGGAACTTATAAGAACGAAAAAGACGTCTGCGCCCAGTTAGGCACCAACATGTCTTCCATGGGGGCCTATATTGCCCTGGCCTTCGTTGCGGCTCAGTTTATCAGCTATTTTAACTACACCAAACTGGGAACCATACTGGCTTTAAAAGGCGCTGATTTTCTGGGGACGGCAGGAGTGAGCGGCCCGGTACTTATGGTCATATTCATCCTGTTTTCAGGCGCGATCAACCTGCTCATGGGCTCTGCATCGGCAAAATGGACCATTTTGGCACCAGTATTTGTGCCCATGTTCATGCTTTTGGGATATTCGCCGGAACTGACACAGGTGGCATACAGGATCGGTGATTCCTGCACCAACCTGATTACCCCGCTGATGTCGTATTTTGCCATGGTAGTGGTTTTCGCTAAGAAATACGATTCCGAATCGGGAATTGGAACTTTAATTGCAACCATGCTTCCCTACAGCATTTTCTTCATGATCGGCTGGTCCGTGCTTTTGATCCTGTGGATGATATTGGGACTTCCCCTGGGACCGGGCGCTAATCTGATGATTTAGTTTACACCAAATAAGCAACGGTTCAGACGGCTCATCTTCTTGACCCAAAAGGCCGGTCAAGAAGCAGCGGACTGGCTGGACACGTCAGCGGGGGGCCGTGAACTGATACCCAAAAAAATTCAACTGAAACCAAAAAAAATCAACTGAAAACAGGTTGACATAAAGACTAAAACGTAGTATCCTGCTGATTAGGGCATGTTGTCAGTATGTTTTGGAAAGGTGATTAAAATTGAACAGAGAGTTTTACCAGACGGTAGCAGATATATTAGAGAATGAAGATTTTAAAAAGCTGAGCGCATATGTTCAGCATAAATCCAGCACCAGGCTTCATCACAGCATCCATGTGGCGTATATTTCATGGAAGATTGCCAGGGCAGTGGGAAGCGATGAAGTGAAAGCGGCCAGAATCGGCCTGCTTCATGACTTTTTCTTATATGACTGGCGTACTGATGAGACTCCGCAGATGCATGCGTTTTATCATCCCAAACTGGCGGCAGTGAAAAGCCGCGCTTATTTTAAGGTGAACGACAGGGAAGCCCGGGCAATTGAAACACATATGTTTCCATTAGGGCCCATGCCCACCTCATCTTTGGGCTGGATCGTTACACTGGCAGATAAGATTTGCGCGGTTAATGAATTTATGCCATGGCATGAAAAAGAACAGTGGGCGATGGCCGCGTAGCGGACAACGTCTGTTCTATAGAATAAAGTGCCTTCCTATGCCGGTTATGGAGACCGCATAACATGCAGCCGGTATTTCTGGAAGAAAAAAGAAATTGATAAATTTACACATAAAATCATCAGGACAGCACATAATAAATTTTGTACAAATGAAGTACAAAACAGAAATAGGTGAGTCCATGGTGAAACCGAATGAGAAACTGAAGAGGATACTATTAATTACAGGGGTTACGGGAGTGGTTTATGCAAGTTTCAGATACTTGCTGCCTCTCGTAATTCCTTTTTTCATTTCCTATGTGATCGCTCTGGGGCTGTATCCGACCGCTTCCTGTATTTCCAGGAAAATGAGCGTTCAAATCGGCAGCAGGAATCTTCACCTGCCCGTGGGAATTGTGGGGGCGCTGGAACTGCTGGTTCTTTTATCCGTCCTCGGCATCTGGGTTTATGCCGGAGCGCAGCGCCTTTATATAGAAGGCCGTATGCTGGTGGACCAGATTCCTGTATGGATCAGCCAGCTTGATCTGTGGCTGACCGGGAAATGCCGGATCTTTGAGACGGCCTTGTCCCTGAAGCCCGGGTGTCTGGTGGTAATTGTGAGAGATATGCTAAGAGGACTGGGCAATTCCGTGAAAAATGGAGCCATGCCCTATCTGATGTCAAATTCCATGGCCATATTCCAAGGTATGATCCAGGTTACCGTGATCTGGGTCGTGGGCCTGGTTTCCATCATGCTGTCCCTTCAGGAAATGGAAGAGCTGAAATACCGCCGGGATAACTCCATTTTCCATGAAGAGTTCGCCCTGATCAGCCGTCGCCTGAAAATGATGGGAAACGCCTATCTGAAAACCCAGGGCCTGATCATGATCCTTACAACGGCTGTTTGTATCACCGGCCTTTTTCTTTTGAAGAATCCATATTATATTCTGGCCGGAATCGGAATTGGACTTTTAGACGCCCTTCCCATATTCGGCACAGGGACTGTGTTTATTCCCTGGGTGGTCATTTCCCTCTTCCGCGGCCAGGTGGGAACTGCCCTGGCGCTCATGGCTGTTTATCTGATCTGTTACTTTTTAAGAGAGTTTATGGAAGCCAGGATGATGGGCAATAAAGTGGGGCTTTCAGCCCTGGAAACTCTGGTGTCCATGTATGTGGGGCTGAAATTGTTCGGCCTGCTGGGATTTATCCTGGGGCCGGTGGGGCTTTTGTTAATTGAAGATTTTGTGGAACTTTATAAAGGGCCTGGTACCGGTTCCACCTGAAGCTGCAGTTCTGTCAACTGCTCATCCGGATATCTGGAAGTATGGATATCGATCCACAAGAGCTCCAATAAGGGCCCGCAGGCGGCCAGCCCGCTGTCCCGGGCATATTCAAAAAGCCGGGGAATATAATCATAATTCTGGCTGCAGTCCCCCCTGTAGCAGACCGAAAGGAACGTACCGCCCCCGATTTCATGTTCTCCCTTTGGGTGCAGGATAAACACCGCGTCATATTCCCTGCAGTCCCCCGCCTTGGCGGAGGCCAGATTCAGGAAAGAGCCCATCTGGTTATTTCCTATTATATATAATTTTTCACGGTCAAAATTGACAAGCTGTTTGATTAAGATATCCATCTCCTCGTCTGTTTTATAACCCTGCATGATCCGGTGGCAGGGGCGGGCGGGGAGTTCTTTTTTGGTCACAATCCCGAGGGGCAGTTCCTGGGCCATAGAAATGGTCTGCTTGCGTGACAGGATATTGTCCCTGAGGCCGGTCAGCTGCTCCAATTTTTCGTCAATTGCCGTCAATTCCTGGTCCAGCATGCTCAGGCTGGAAGAAATGCTCCGCTCCTTCAGGTATGTGCGGATCTGTTCCATGGAAAATCCCAGCCCCCGCAGGTCCCGGATCACATTCAGGCACCACAAATCTTCTGTCCGGTAGACCCGGTAGCCATTTGAGGCCCGGCGGGGAACTAAAATTCCCAGTTCCTCATAATACCGCAGCACATCGGTGCTGATCCCGTAAAGCTTCGCTAATTCCCCGATCTTATAATAGGTTGACATAATATAGAAACTCCTTTCCAAACGGCTGCTGTTTTACGTAACCGTTCAGACATGCCCGCAATATGTCTAAACGGTTACTGTTACCTATTTTGCAAAGATTAGTTACAGTTCACGGCCCCCGCTGACGTGTCCGGCCAGTCCGCTGTGCCGTCCGAAGGGGCTCCGTCTTCCGCTGTGTGAACGATTTTTGAATGTCATCGGTCCCCTTAGTTCTATCCCCTTCCGGTCTTAGAGTTGTCCAGGCCGAAACCATGAGTTCACATGGCGGAAAACGGAGCCCCTTCGGACGGCACAGCGGACTGGCCGGACATGAACTCTAACAAAAATTATAATAAATTTTCAAAAACCCCTTTACTTTGGTATTATACCAAGGTTTATACTCGAAGTACAACAAATCAGCCATTGAATTTCCGCATTTTTCATGGAAAACCCCGGATTTTCCATATAAAACGTAAAAATACCGGGCCGTCCATGCAAAATGCGAATGTTCAAGCAGCAGGAAAAGAATTGGAGGAATTATTAATTATCATGAATTATGATGGAATGTCACTGAAAAAAAACTTCTGGCGGTTTATCTGGCCGTCGGTCATCGCCCAATGGATCTTTGCCCTCTATACCATGGTGGACGGGATGTTTGTGGCGAGAGGGGTATCAGAGGTGGCTTTGTCGGCGGTGAACATCGCATCGCCATTTGTTAACTTCATGTTCTCGGTATCCATCCTGTTCGCGGTGGGCGCGTCCACGATTGTGGCAATCTACCTGGGACAGGGCAAGCATGAGGACGCCAACCAGGTTTACACCCAGAACATGATCGTTTTATCGGTGTTATCCTTCGTGATTATGGGTGTGGTGATCTGGCGGCTGAATGATATCGCCGTATTCCTGGGCGCCACGGAAGTTACCATGGATTATGTAAAAACCTATTTATTGTCGGTAGTGCCTTTCACCTGGTCATTTATTATCTCTTATTCCTTTGAAATCCTTGTAAAAACGGACGGATACCCCAGATTTGCCACCGTAGCGGCCACCACGGGCGCGGTGCTCAACTGTATTCTGGATTATCTGTTTGTCATGGTATTTCATTGGGGCGTTGCGGGAGCCGGGGTTGCCACTGGGATTTCCCAGACCGTACTGGTAATCATGTATCTGACCCATTTCCTCAGCCCCAAGGCCACCATAAAATTTGTAAAAGTGGTCTGGAACGCAAAAGAGCTGGTCCGAGGCGTCAAAATCGGCCTGGCTTCCGGCTTGACGGAATTTTCGGCCGGAATTACGGTCTTTCTCTTTAACCATGCGATCCTGTCCAATATAGGGGAAGACGGGATTGTCAGCTATACCATCATCGCCTATGTGAGCACCATTGTGGTCATGTCCATGGCGGGAATCGCCCAGGGAACCCAGCCGTTAATCAGCTATTATTACGGAAAGGGGGAAAGAGAGAAATACAAAACCCTGTTCCGCTATGCCCTTACCGCCACAATCGGCCTGGCCGCCGTGGCTTTCGTTTCCGCATGGTTTGGCGCCGATCTGCTGGTAGGCGTGTTCGTATCACCGGAGCTGGGAGAACTGAGGGCTTATTCCTCCCATGTATTCCGGATTTTCAGCATTTCATTTCTCATTATGGGCTTTAACGTGGTATCCGGCGGTTTCTTCACCGCCATTGAACGGCCCAAATCCTCGCTGGCCATATCTTTAGGCCGCGGGTTTGTAATGCTGGTTATCGCGCTGAAACTGTGTGTGGGAATTGCCGGAGGAGAAGGCATCTGGTGGGCGTCCACGGTTTCTGAGGTGCTGTGCCTGCTGGTGACGGCCGGCCTCATGTTCCGGTACGCCAAAACGGAAAATCATACGTCAGCCGGGGAAAAAAGCGTCTGTGAAAAAACACATGTAAAAACCAGGTATTCCGGCGTATCGGATACTTGACAACTGATGCAAAATGACGTAGAATCAAGAATACAGCAAATGGAAGCTAAAGACGTTGAAGAGGGCTATTAAGCGGTTACACACCACAGAGAGGGGATCACATGGTGGAAGATCTCCGTGTCCATGACTGCCCAACCTGCCTCGGAGTCCCGTATGAAAATACGGCGTATATCTGGCGTTAACAGAAAAAAGAGAGTCCGCCGCCCATAAAGGGCAGGGCTAATTTGGGTGGTACCGCCGAGTCATTCGGTCCCTTGTAAATCAACAGGGGCTGAATGCCCCGGCGTTTTTGTTATAAAAGCGCATTTCTTTATTACAGAAAAAAAGGAGATAAAGTTATGGCAAACGACAAAAAACTGGTAGAAGCGATCACATCCATGGATGTGGATTTCGCGCAGTGGTACACAGATGTAGTGAAAAAGGCAGAGTTATGTGATTATGCCAGCGTAAAAGGATGCATGGTGATCAAACCTGCGGGATATGCGATTTGGGAGAACATTCAGAAAGAACTGGACGCCCGTTTTAAAGCGACCGGAGTTGAGAATGTCTATATGCCCATGTTCATTCCGGAAAGCCTTCTTCAGAAGGAAAAAGACCATGTGGAAGGGTTTGCGCCGGAAGTGGCATGGGTCACTCACGGCGGACTGGAAGAGCTGCAGGAGAGAATGTGCGTAAGACCTACATCAGAGACATTATTCTGTGATTTCTATGCAAAAGATATCCAGTCTTACCGCGATCTTCCAAAACTTTACAACCAGTGGTGTTCCGTAGTCCGCTGGGAAAAGACCACAAGGCCGTTCCTCCGTTCCAGAGAATTTTTATGGCAGGAGGGCCATACCGCGCATGCCACCGCAGAAGAGGCGGAAGTCAGAACTATTCAGATGCTGAACGTATATGCGGATTTCTGCGAAGAGGTACTGGCGATTCCGGTTATCAAAGGACAGAAGACAGATAAAGAGAAATTCGCAGGGGCAGAGGCTACCTATACCATCGAATCCCTGATGCATGACGGAAAAGCGCTCCAGTCAGGCACCAGCCATAATTTCGGCGATGGATTTGCCAAAGCATTTGAGATCCAGTATGCGGCAAAAGATAATACCCTGCAGTATGTACACCAGACTTCCTGGGGAATGACAACACGTATGATCGGCGCCATCATCATGGTTCACGGCGATGACAACGGCCTGGTGCTGCCGCCCAGAATCGCTCCAACCCAGGTCATGATCGTTCCGATCCAGCAGAAAAAAGAAGGCGTGCTGGATAAGGCATTTGAACTGAAAGACGTTCTTTCCAACTTCCGTGTGAAGGTGGATGACAGCGACAAGAGCCCGGGATGGAAGTTCAGCGAATCCGAGATGCGCGGAATCCCGGTTCGTGTGGAAATCGGGCCAAGGGATATTGAGAACAACCAGGCAGTTTTGGTCCGCCGGGATACTCACGAAAAGATCACCGTATCATTGGATGAAATTAAAGATAAAGTTGGGGAATTGCTGGATGAGATCCACAATTCTATGCTGGAACGGGCCAGAAAGCACCGGGAAGAGCATACCTATGTGGCCACAGATTTCGACAGCTTTGTTAAGACTGTTGAGGAAAAACCGGGATTCGTAAAAGCCATGTGGTGCGGATGCCAGGAATGCGAAGATAAGATCAAAGAACTTACCAGCGCAACGTCACGGTGTATTCCATTTGAACAGGAGACGTTGTCCGATAAATGCGTATGCTGCGGCAAACCGGCAGTGAAGATGGTTTACTGGGGACGCGCATATTAAAAAATTTAAACCAAAGGGTGAAGGCATTTTTGAAAATGCCTTCACCCTTGATGTTAAAAAAGAAAATGCTGTGAGGAGGAGACGTATGCAGATTCAGATACCGCAGGAGGTAGAAGAAATTATTGGTAAATTAAAGAATCATGGTTATGAAGCCTATGCGGTAGGCGGATGCGTCAGAGACACCCTTTTAGGGCGGGAGCCCGGAGACTGGGATATCACCACATCCGCAGCTCCGCAGCAGGTAAAAGAAGTATTTCCAAAAACAATCGATACGGGAATCCAGCATGGAACGGTTACAATTATGATAAACCACGTGGGCTACGAGGTGACGACCTACCGGATTGACGGTGAATATGAAGACGGACGCCATCCAAAGTCCGTAGAATTCACTTCCAGCCTGAAAGAAGACCTGCGCCGCCGGGATTTTACAATCAACGCCATGGCTTACAGCCACGAAACCGGGATTGTGGACGAATTTGGCGGTATGGAGGATTTGGAGCAGAAAGTGATCCGCTGTGTGGGATGCGCTGTCGACCGTTTTACGGAAGACGCTCTCAGGATCTTGAGGGCGATCCGGTTTGCCGCCCAGCTTGGTTTTGAGATTGAACGGGAAACATTTGACGCGATAAAGAAGATAGCGCCCAATCTGGTGCATGTCAGCAAAGAACGGATACAGACAGAGCTTACCAAGCTGCTTTTATCTCCCAATCCCGAAAAGATCGGTCTGGTTTATGAAACCGGGATCAGCCGGTACGTATCAGACGCCTTCCATAAGGTGGACAGGAGCCGTATGCGGATTGACAGCGCTTTGGAGAAGAAAAAACACATCCGCTGGGCCGCATTTTTGAAAAATACATCCGTACAGGAGGCAGACGCGGTTCTTCACGATTTGAAACTGGACAATGATACGATTAACAAAGTTAAGGTTTTGGTGAAATGGTTTGAACATCCGCTGAAACCCGATAAAACAGAGCTCCGCCGGATGATGAGCCGGATGGACTCTTCCCTGTATGATGACCTTCTGGAACTGAAAAAAATGTCCTCTCCCGAAGTTCAATGTCTGGAAGAACTCATAACAGTTGGGGAACTGAGCGCTGACATCCGTGAAAATGGAGACTGTGTCAAGCTGAAGGATCTGGCAGTCAGCGGTTCCGATGTAATACAGGCCGGAGTTAAACCTGGTAAGGCGGTGGGAGAGGTGCTGAACCGGCTTCTGGAAATGGTTTTAGAAGAGCCCTCCAGAAATGAAAAGGAATATTTGACAGATCAGATAAAAAAGATTTCTTTTTCCTGATACTTATGATACAATATGGATATTATAAGCGTGTCAGAGCACAAGATTGACTAAAAGAGGTGATGAGATGAGCAAGATGAAAAAAGCCGCTTTACTGATCATAACTGTATTGATGAACCTGATGATGTGTTTTTCTGCATTTGCAGCACAGGAAGCAGCGCCGGCGGATGATGGCAGTTTTATCCTGATTTTTATGGGGCTGGTACTGTTGATTGTGATCGTCGCGGTTATTGTGACTGTGTCGGTGGTATCTTCTGCTATTTCGGTAGCGGCAGTTCTGGATATGGAAGAGGATTAGTAAGATTTATGGCAGGCAGCTGTTCTTTATATGGGACGGCTGCCTGTTCTTTATTCCATAGGAAAGAGCGCCGCATAAAAAAGAGTTCATAAACCCCCGCTTTCAAACATAACTTAGAAGTAGCTAATAGCTTGGCGTTTGGAGGGGTGGCCGTGAATGATAAATATATGGAAGCATTAGAACAATACGGATTGGATGTTATGGCTGTAAGACGTGGCCGTGGTTCGTGGCTGTGTGATACCAGCCAGGGCCTGAAGCTGTTGAGGGAGTATAAAGGAACCGTAAAACGGCTGGAATTTGAAGAATATGTGATGAAACATCTGATAGAAGGCGGCAATGCCTGTGTGGACCAGTATTTAAGAAATGCGGAAGGCAATTTGGTTTCCATTGCAGGAGACGGAACCAGATATATTTTGAAACAATGGTATGAGGACCGGGAATGCAATTTAAAGGACAGCGAGGAAATTATGTGGGCCGTGGCCCAGATCGCAGCCATGCACAAGGTGTTAAAGGAAATTGAATTTCAGGAAGAATGGACCATGGGATCCATTATGAGCAGGCCCCTGGCCGAGGAAATGGAACGCCATAACCGGGAGCTGAAACGGGCCCGGACTTATATCCGTAATAAGAGAAAGAAAACAGAATTTGAATTGTGCGTCATCGGCAATTTCAATACCTTCTATCAGCAGGCCCAGGAGGCGCTGCAGGGGCTTTCGAAACTGCAGGAGGAATATGAACATGACCGGCTTTTTTTATGTCACGGTGATTTGAACCAGCATCACATTTTGATCGGGGAACAGTATATCGCTATCACTGAATTTAACCGGATGCATTTGGGGATTCAGATGGAAGACCTGTATCATTTTATGAGGAAAGTGATGGAAAAACATGACTGGGATGTGGAACTGGGGCTGAAAATGCTGAACGCTTATGAAGAGGTTCTTCCGCTGGATTCCCTGGATCACAAATGTCTGTATTACCTGTTTTTATATCCTGAAAAATACTGGAAACAGATTAATTTTTATTACAATGCGAATAAGGCCTGGATCCCTGCCAGAAACATTGAAAAACTGCGGAGTTTAGAGGAGCAGCAGGAGAGCCGGGAGCATTTTCTGTCGAAAATAAAATAGGCTGTTTTACTTCCTTTTTCTTATAACTTGGGTTATAATTACAACAAAAGAAAGCAACAGGAGGGAGTAGTAACGCCTATGAAAGATTATATGAAGATTTATAATGAATGGTTATCAAACCCATACTTTGATGATGCAGTGAAAGCAGAGCTGAAAGCAATTGAAGGCGACGAGAACGAGATAAAAGAACGTTTTTATATGGATCTGGAATTTGGAACCGCCGGGCTCCGCGGAATTATCGGGGCAGGCATCAACCGCATGAATATTTATGTGGTCAGAAGGGCGACCCAGGGCCTTGCCAATTATATTATCAAGCAGGGCGGCGCTGGTAAAGGCGTTGCTATTGCGTATGACTCCCGCAGGATGTCTCCTGAATTCGCGGATGAAGCAGCCAGAACCCTGGCGGCCAATGGGATTAAAGCTTATAAGTTCGAATCTTTAAGGCCTACGCCTGAATTATCCTTTGCAGTCCGCGAACTGGGCTGCATAGCAGGAATTAATGTGACGGCCAGCCATAACCCGCCGGAATATAACGGTTATAAAGTGTACTGGGAGGACGGCGCCCAGTTTACCCCGCCTCATGACAAAGGGGTGACGGAAGAAGTGCTTGCAATTGAAGATTTATCCACAGTGAAGACCATGAGCGCCGGGGATGCTATGGCGGCCGGACTTTACGAAGTGATCGGGGCTGAAATCGATGATAAATATATCGCTCACGTAAAAGCCCAGGTAGTGAACCAGGATGCCATCGATCAGATGCAGGACAGCATTAAAATTGTGTATACCCCGCTCCATGGAACCGGCAACATACCGGTACGGAGAGCTTTAAAAGAGATTGGTTTTGAACATGTTTATGTAGTTCCCCAGCAGGAGCTTCCGGACGGTGAATTCCCAACGGTCAGCTATCCCAATCCGGAGGCGGCAGAAGCTTTTGCTCTGGGACTGGAACTGGCGAAAGAGAAGGATGCGGATCTTGTCCTGGCAACAGATCCGGACGCCGACCGCCTCGGAGTATACGTAAAGGATAGTAAGTCCGGTCAGTACATTCCTTTGACAGGCAATATGTCAGGCTCCCTTTTATGCGAGTATGTGCTCAGCCAGAAGAAGGAAAAGGGCCTGATTCCGGAAGACGGACAGGTTATCAAATCCATCGTTACCACGAACCTGGTAGACGCAGTGGCTGCGGCTTATCATGTGGAACTGATCGAAGTTTTAACCGGATTTAAGTATATCGGACAGCAGATTTTAAAAGCAGAGCAGACCGGAAAAGGCAGATATTTGTTCGGCCTGGAAGAGAGTTACGGCTGCCTGATCGGCACCTATGCCCGTGATAAAGACGCCGTATCCGCAAGCGTTGCCCTCTGTGAAGCCGCCGCTTACTATAAGACGAAGAATATGACATTATGGGATGCCATGGTGGCTATGTATGAGAAATACGGATATTATAAAGATGCGGTAAAATCCATCGGCCTCAGCGGCATAGAAGGGCTTGCGAAGATCCAGTCCATTATGGAAACCTTCCGCAACGATCCTCCAGCCCAGGTGGGCGATTATAAGGTGCTTTCAGCAAGAGATTACAAGCTGGATACCATTAAGGATATGGTGACAGGAGAAGTGAAGCCGACCGGCCTTCCATCTTCCAATGTGCTCTATTACGATATGAATGATGCGGCCTGGCTGTGTGTAAGGCCGTCAGGAACCGAGCCTAAGATCAAGTTCTACTATGGTATCAAAGGCACATCCTTAGAGGATGCGGATGCCAAATCAGACGCTCTGGGAGCGGCAGTGATGGAGATTGTGAACAAACTGCTTTAATAGGATGATTGTAAAGTAAAGAACCCCTTCAATCCGGGACAGCGGCGGATCATGTGAGATGATCCGCCGGCTGCCATGGATTGGAGGGGTTTTATATATATTCTGATTAATTGGATTTCTTCTGTTCAATTGTCTCTTTCAGCTCTTTTAAGGCTTCTGCAAAACGTTTCGAGGAAGCGGATGGATTGCCCCGCAGAATGCCTTTTCTGTAAAATGTCATATGGTGTTTCAATTTCCGCCTGTTTTCAATCAGCATTTCCAGCCGTGTATTCAAAGCAGCCTCTGTTTCCGCTCTCAGTTCGGCAACGCGCAGGGCTGTATCCTGTTTTAAACCGGCAACTTTTTGGGCAGCGTCTTCTTTCAAGGTTTTTAGCTCGCTGACTCTGGAGGCGGCGCCTTCTTTCAGGTTTTTCAGTTCGCCGACCTTGGCTGCGGCGTCTTCTTTCAGGTTTTTCAGTTCGCTGACCCTGGCTGCGGCGTCCTCTTTCAGGTTTTTCAGTTCGCTGACCCTGGCTGCGGCGTCCTCTTTCAGGTTTTTCAGTTCGCTGACCCTGGAAACGGCGTCTTCTCTCAGGTTTCTCAGTTCGCTGACCCTTTGTGCCGTATCTTCTTTCAGCTCATTCATGCGCTGGGAGGTTTCGGCTTTTAACAGGGCGATCTGTACCTGGATTTCTTCCAGTTCGGCCTTCATCTTTGTCATGGCCTCCAAAGCGCGGCCCAGATCCAGGGCTTCGCGGACGGATTGTACGGTATCTGCTGCAAAAGCGGCGCTGATAACGCCGATCAGGGCAAATTCCAGGACCGGATTCAGATGGAGCACAAATTCTTCAATGGGTTTATGAACAATTTCCGTCATAAAAATGGTTAAAAATCCCCATGCGATGGAAGAACTGAGGCAGATATACCCCCGGATGTTAAAGGGCTGGTTGCTGTAATCCCAGTATTTCATTTTAAAAAGCCGTTCCATGACGCTGCCTGTGATATATTCCAGGATTGTTGCGGCGATCACACCTGAAAGGTAGACGAGAATCAGGTTGTTTTTCACCGGAAGGGATACCCAGAGCATCATCACCGCTCCTGTGCCATAGAGGGGAAGGAGGGGCAGACGGAGAAAGCCGCGGTTGACAAACCGCCCTTTCTTTAAGGATACATAGGTGGATTCGAAAATCCAGCCGAAAAAACAGTAGATATAAAAAAATGTCAGCCAGTGATACCATGCGTATGTGTACATTGCGTCAGCCTTTCTGTGTAAAATGTTTTTCTGTCTGAGAAAATCGATATGGATCGGTTGAAATACCGCTGAGGGTTTTCCAAACTATAAAGATTATAGCACATTCAGGGTTTATATGCACTTATATCAGCCTTACGTTTTACCTGAAAATAGTTGCGGTGGTCTGAAAGAACCGATATAATCAAAAGAAAGTCGGGAAATAGGGCTGTGAATTTGCAAGAAGAAAAAGGTAAGATTGAAATTATTTATTGAAAATAGAAGATAAAAATGAGGCTGGAATTAATTTTATAGAAGACAAGATGAAAGAAATGGGATAAAATAGAGCAGATAAAGAGATCAGTATTAAAGAGATCAGATAAAAAGAAATAAGGAGATTTTTACAACATGAGCATATTAAACGTCGAGCACCTGAGCCATGGATTCGGGGACAGAGCCATTTTCCAGGATGTCTCCTTCCGTTTATTAAAAGGAGAACATATTGGACTGGTGGGAGCCAACGGGGAAGGTAAATCCACATTCATGAATATCATCACCGACAAGCTGATGCCGGATGAGGGAAAGGTTGAGTGGGCGAAGAATGTCCGGGTCGGTTATCTGGACCAGCACACGGTTCTGGCGGAGGGCATGACCATCCGCGACGTATTAAAGAGCGCATTTGCATTTTTGTTCGACATGGAAACCCATATGAATGAAATCTGCGACAGGATGGGGGAAGCGTCTGAAGAGGAAATGAACCAGATGATGGAAGAATTGGGAACGATCCAGGATCTTTTGATGGCCCATGACTTCTATATTATAGATGCGAAAGTGGAAGAAGTGGGACGGGCGCTGGGCTTGGATGAAATCGGTCTGGATAAGGACGTTACCGACCTGAGCGGAGGCCAGAGGACCAAAGTCCTCCTCGGCAAGCTGCTTTTGGAAAAACCGGACATCCTTCTTTTGGACGAGCCCACCAACTATCTGGACGTCCAGCACATTGAGTGGCTGAAACGGTATCTGCAGGAATATGAAAATGCGTTCATTCTCATTTCCCATGATATCCCATTTTTAAACAGCGTTGTCAATCTGATTTATCATATGGATAACCAGAGGCTGGACCGCTATGTGGGGGATTACGACAAATTCCAGGAAGTTTATGCGGTTAAAAAGTCCCAGCTTGAGGCCGCATACAAGCGCCAGCAGCAGGAAATTGCAGAATTGGAGGACTTTGTGGCACGCAACAAGGCCAGGGTGTCCACCAGGAATATGGCCATGTCCCGCCAGAAGAAGCTGGACAAAATGGAAGTGATCGAGCTTGCCAGAGAAAAACCAAAGCCAGAGTTCAACTTCATGGAAGCCAGGGCCGCGGGTAGATATCTGTTCGAGACCCACGATCTGGTGATCGGCTATGACAGGCCCCTTTCCAAACCCCTGAACCTGGTCATGGAACGGGGAGACAAGATCGTGCTGCGGGGAGCCAACGGAATCGGCAAGACAACCCTCCTTAAAAGCATTTTGGGACTGATCCCTCCGGTCAGCGGAAGTGTGGAGTTAGGAGACTACCTGTATATCGGATATTTTGAACAGGAAATGGCTCCGGGAAACACCACCACCTGCATCGAAGAGATCTGGAAGGAATTCCCGTCCTATACCCAGTATCAGGTGCGTTCGGCCCTCGCGAAATGCGGCCTGACCACTAAACACATCGAAAGCCAGGTCCGTGTCCTGAGCGGCGGCGAACAGGCCAAAGTGCGGCTGTGCAAACTGATCAACCGGGAAACCAACATCCTTCTTTTGGACGAGCCCACCAACCATCTGGACGTGGAGGCCAAAGAAGAGCTGAGACGGGCGCTCATGGCATATAAGGGCAGTATCCTGCTGATCTGCCATGAACCGGAATTCTATGAGGGGCTGGCGACGAAAGTGTGGGATTGCGGGGAGTGGTCGTTGTTGGTGTAAAATTGGGGTTTAATTGGTGAAAGTTACGCAGGAAAGCGGGAGGAGGCGGCGGACAGACGGCCGGATTTTTGGAAGGGGCCAGGCCGAGGGGCATCCGTCGGGGATGAAAACCAGCTTCCAACCGTAAGTGAAACTAAGACTCTAGGGATGAAAAAAGACGGTCCGATGCCCATTCACGGTAAACTCTTTATGGGACTTTACCGTTCAGTGGGCATCTCAGAAACTGATTTGGTTTTCAATTTCTGCCCGTCTTTTTTCATCCCTGGAGCCTAAGTTTCACTAACGGTTTCCAGATGGCTTTCATCCCCGACGGATGCCCCTCGGCCTGGCCCCTTCCAAAAATCCGGCCGTCTGTCCGCCGCCTCCTCCCGCTTTTCTGCTGGTTTTCTCTGGAGCTGGGGAATTAAATGCAATTTAGCTGTTAGCAGGTAGTTTTTAATATCAAGTTTTTTACATTAACCCTCA
>NZ_WQPN01000094.1:132969-133272 GCF_018785315.1 Clostridium sp. MCC353
ATTTTCGAAAAAGCCTTCACCCTTTACTGTTAAACTCCATGTCATACCTCACATAAAATACCAACTTCCACCTCAATCAAACGCTTCTCTGTTTTTTCTACTTCCCGTCCCCAAATCTTTATTTTCAATTATTCGTGGCAGTACACAGCTGGGGATCCAGGGAATGTGAGGCCCGAAACCGTTCAGGCGGATGGAGAGGGGCACCGGATGGGCGGTTGGATCTGCAGGAGGCCGGGGCGCGGTTTGCGGTTCCAGCGATTTGTGGAGGCCGTCGGCAGCTCTTAGGCTGAAAAAAGGGAAATG
>NZ_WQPN01000012.1 GCF_018785315.1 Clostridium sp. MCC353
GTTTCACTTACGGTTGGAAGCCGGTTTTCATCGCCAACGGATTCCGCTCCGTCCGGCGTCAAACCGCCAAGCAGGCCTCCACCCCCGTCCGTCCCCATTCCCAGGATCCATGGCGTTACTTTTGCCAATCAACTAAATAAAGATTCCCCCTAATTACCGTAGTCGTCCACAACCCAGTTTGAATGGGGATTATCCCGTATCAGAATCCATTTCCAATCTGTATACACGGCATTGGGTTCGAAACTCCAGGTATTGGCTCCGGTTTTAAGGGTGGAGAGAATGACAATGACATTTTCGCGTGTTGCGCCGTTTGAGGCGCCTCGGCCGTATTTCATGTAAGAATCGGCCAAAGCCTCGGATTTTTCTTTGTCATACCATAAATCAGTCAGCGTACATTCTTCTTCAAAAGAAGCCATTTTCGCGTCGATACATGCTTTTATGTCCTGGCTTACCGGTTCTGAATGTGTGTTGGAGGAATCAGCGTTTATAAGATTAAGATAAAATGACATCTGTTCCTGGCGGGTGGATGAAGTGTCGAAATCGAGCAGCTCGCCGTCCTTGGTAATGAATACATTTTCAGCATGGCTTTCTAACAGGAAGTTTCCGTTTGACGTTATATAGGATATTCCGGCGAAGATATAGCTGTCTAAATTGTCAGTCCGGTTATTTTCCTGTTTAGGATAAAGATAATCAACCAGTATGTAATCATAGTCTCTGAAGGTATCCACGGCGGGAAGGGAAATGTCTGTGCCGGATTCCTCTAAGGCGATTTTTATGATTCGGCTGCCGTTTAACTTCTTTTCGGAATAAGGCAGTTCTGATTCGCGGATAAATGCGACTGCTTCCCGATAGCCTGCTGTCTGAGGATAGTCAATGTAAAGTTTTTGCAGAGTATCCGGCTGAACTTCCTGTGCTGCCGGATCAGAGGACGGGGATGGTAGATCAACGTTGTTTACAGTGGTGGGGGCGGCAGCGGATGCAGCCGGTGTTTCCCCGGAAATGACGGCGCTGCAGGCGTTAAGTTGTGCAGCCAGCAGCAGGGAGAGGGCGGCTGCTCCTATTTTTTTCATAATATAATCCTCCACACGGAGCGTTTTTTGCGCAGGTATGAACTGAGAACTCCAGATTCTCAGATGCGGTTCGAATTTGTGGCTCCGGCACAAATTAGGGTAAGAAAAATAAGCCGTCGGGATTATTTCCCTCACGTTTACCTCCGTTAATGTTATTTTAGCATAAGACGTCGGGAGGGTCTATTTTGATATTCTTAATAATTTGATGACAGACGGCGGGAAAAAGGCTGTCTGGACTATTGCATAATCCGGGTATTTTTCTTATGGGAAAGGGTTAAAGGTATTGTTGGAATCACATTTATATGATATACTAAATAAGTATTTTCCAGGACGGTTCCGTCCTGTTTTCGGCAGTTCGCCAATTTTCCAATGAATAAAAGCAGATAGAATGGAGGGATGCAGGTTGAGTGTATCTGTTTTTTGAGTTTTGTGTGCAGTGCCGCCCTGAGTTTGGATTGTGAACAGATAGGATAGGTGAATACTAACTGAAAAGGGAGAAATAAGATAAAATCCGGTTGACAATTGCGGCCAACTATAATATAGTATTATCTATGAAAAAGAACATTTGTTCGTTCTGGAAGATGTTTGGAATTGACTCCGGCAGAGTGGAATGTTGAGGCCGGAGCAGATGATTTTTGAACGTATTCCGGATCGTGGCCTGAATGCAGGCAGAGAGGTGTGGAGATGAATAAAGATGAGAAGATGAAAGCCCTGGACGCGGCTTTGACACAAATTGAGAAAGCATATGGAAAAGGCTCTGTGATGAAACTTGGTGATTCAGGGGCTAATATGAATATAGAAACCGTACCAACCGGCTCTTTAAGCCTGGATATCGCATTGGGGCTGGGCGGCGTGCCTAAGGGAAGGGTGATCGAGGTTTACGGACCAGAATCCAGTGGTAAGACAACCGTAGCCCTTCACATGGTGGCAGAGGTGCAGAAGAGAGGCGGCATTGCCGGATTTATTGATGCGGAGCACGCGCTGGATCCTGTTTATGCCAAGAATATCGGCGTGGATATTGATAATTTATACATCTCCCAGCCGGACAACGGAGAGCAGGCACTGGAAATCACCGAGACCATGGTGCGTTCAGGAGCCGTTGATATTGTGATTGTGGACTCCGTAGCTGCCCTGGTGCCCAAGGCGGAGATCGACGGCGATATGGGGGATTCCCATGTGGGTCTGCAGGCCCGTCTGATGTCACAGGCCCTTCGTAAGCTGACGGCTGTGATCAGCAAGTCCAACTGTACGGTTATTTTCATCAACCAGCTCCGTGAAAAAGTTGGAGTTATGTTTGGAAACCCGGAGACGACCACTGGAGGAAGGGCGCTGAAGTTTTATTCTTCCGTCCGTTTGGATGTGCGCCGTATCGAAACGCTGAAGCAGGCCGGAGAGATGATCGGCAACCGTGTCCGCGTTAAGGTGGTTAAGAATAAGATCGCGCCTCCGTTTAAAGAAGCGGAATTTGACATCATGTTCGGACAGGGTATTTCCAAAGAAGGCGATGTGCTGGATTTGGCTGCCAAGGAGAATATTATTGAAAAGAGCGGCGCATGGTATGCCTACAACGGCGTGAAGATCGGACAGGGGCGTGAGAATGCCAAGATTTATCTGAGAGAGAACCCACAGGTATGTGAAGAGGTTGAGAACAAAGTGCGCGCCCATTACGGGCTTAACGGGGCCGTAGAGGCCGTGGAAGCCAAAGAAGAGGGGAAAACAGAGAATTCCAAGCCTGAAAAAGCGGCAAAAGCGGCTGTGAAGGCAGAAGAGAAGACGGAAGCATAGATATGCAGGTTACATCGGTAACACCTCTTGATAAAAGAAGGTACAAGATACTGCTGGATGAAGAAATTGTAATCGTGCTCTACAAAGGTGAGGTCAAACGTTACCAGATAGAAGCGGATGGAGAACTGGAACCGGAACAGTACGAAGAGATTCTCCATGAAATCCTGTTTAAAAGAGCGCGGGAACGAGTGGTTTTCCTCTTGAAGTCATCGGATAAGACGGAAAAGGAACTGCGCCAAAAACTGAAAGACGGTTTTTATCCTCAGGAGGCAGTGGATCATGCCATTGCCGCTGTGAAAAATTACCATTACATAGATGATGAACGCTATGCCAGGCAATATGTGGCAAATGGCGCCTGCAGGAAAAGCAGGCGTCAATTGTCATATGAGCTCCAAAAAAAGGGGATCGAACAGGATCTCATCGCAGACATCATGGAGGAAACCCCTGTTGACGAGGCGCAGCAGATCCGGGATTTCCTCAGGAAACGCCGTTATGACGGAGAGAACGCTTCTATAGAAGAGAAGAAAAAAATTATGGCTGCATTGGGACGGAAGGGCTTCTCTTATGAGACTATCTCGAAAGTAATTGGACAATTTTGCGACAACGATTATTAAACAGTGAATTTTGGTAACAGTTCAGACTTGTCAGAACTGTTACACATTTTGTCTAAGAATGGTGAGTATAGCATGGATATACTTGACATAATGTATAAAACGGTATAAAATTGTAGTGTTGTATTCTTGTACAATGAAAACTTAATAAGGAGGTGCTCCTGTGTCACAAGTAATAATAGCTGCATTGATTACGATGATTGTCGTGGCTCCTGTTACCTGGGTACTGGCAACAGCTTACCGCAAGAATGCGTATGAAAGCAAGATTGGCAGTGCTGAGGAAAAGTCTAGGGAAATTATAGATGAAGCGTTAAAGACTGCAGAGACAAAGAAGCGTGAAGCTCTCCTGGAGGCAAAAGAGGAATCTTTAAAAACTAAGAATGAGTTAGAAAAAGAAACTAAGGAAAGAAGAGCTGAGCTTCAACGTTATGAACGACGTGTATTGAGCAAAGAAGAGAACCTGGACAAAAAGTCCGAAGCAATGGAGAAACGCGAGGCAGGTCTTGCTGCTCGTGAGGAAAGCCTGAATAAAAAGAGTGCTGAAGTAGATACACTCTATCAGAAAGGGATACAGGAACTGGAACGTATTTCCGGTTTGACCTCCGAACAAGCAAAAGAATATCTTTTAAAATCTGTTGAAGAAGATGTAAAACATGACACTGCGAAATTAATTAAGGAACTTGAAAACAAAGCAAAAGAAGAAGCTGATAAGAAGGCAAAAGATTATGTGGTTACAGCCATCCAGAGATGTGCTGCAGATCACGTTGCAGAGACGACAGTTTCAGTTGTGCAGCTCCCGAATGATGAGATGAAAGGCCGTATCATCGGACGAGAGGGACGCAACATACGTACTTTAGAAACCATGACCGGCGTGGAATTAATTATCGACGACACTCCGGAAGCGGTAGTATTATCCGGTTTTGATCCAATTCGAAGAGAAGTTGCAAGAATTGCATTGGAGCGTTTGATTGTAGACGGACGTATTCATCCGGCTAGAATCGAAGAGATGGTAGAGAAGGCACAAAAAGAAGTGGAAACCAACATGAGAGAAGAAGGCGAAGCCGCAACTCTTGAAGTGGGTATTCACGGTATTCATCCTGAGTTAGTTAAGCTGCTTGGTAAGATGAAATTCAGAACAAGCTACGGACAGAACGCGTTGAAGCATTCCATTGAAGTGGCCCAGTTATCAGGACTGCTGGCTGCGGAAATCGGTGTGGATGTACGTCTGGCTAAACGTGCTGGTTTGTTACATGATATTGGTAAATCCATCGATCATGATATGGAAGGTTCCCACATACAGTTAGGTGCGGAACTTTGCAGAAAATATAAAGAATCTGCGGTAGTAATCAACTCCGTAGAATCCCATCATGGCGATGTTGAGCCAGAAAGTTTGATCGCCTGCATCGTTCAGGCAGCGGATACCATATCGGCTGCAAGACCTGGTGCAAGAAGAGAGACCCTGGAAACATATACAAACAGATTAAAACAGTTAGAAGATATTACAAATTCCTTTAAGGGCGTGGACAAGTCCTTTGCCATCCAGGCAGGGCGGGAAGTCCGTATCATGGTAGTTCCGGAACAGGTGTCCGACGACGATATGATACTGCTTGCAAGAGAAGTTTCAAAGCGTATTGAAGATTCTCTTGAATATCCAGGTCAGATTAAGGTGAACGTAATCCGTGAATCGCGTGTAACGGATTACGCGAAGTAATTGTTCGGAGTGAAATGATTAATACCCTAAAGCCATATGAATTTAATGTTCAGATGGTTTTAGGGTATTTTTTTGTCCCCAAGGATCCCTGTACCATCTTTCGCCTTAAAGGTTGCCCTTTTTACCCCATTTTGATATACTGAAATAAGTGTGAAGCTGAATGGAGCCTGATTGGGTGGCGTTTACCACGGCCTTTGCGCATTGACAGCAGAGCTGGGGCTTTTGCATTCCAGCGGGATCATTGTGAAAAATGGAGAAACGATATGAATAAGAGAAAATTCCGCCGTCTGGCATACATGGCGGTGTGGATAGCGGCAGGCATATTTGTCCTGTTGGCTGCAGGTACGGCAGCCGCCCAAACTCCGGAAGAGCCGGTGCTGAAAGTAGCGTTTCCGGACTTGGATGGGCTCTGTGAAACCGACCAGTACGGAAACAGAAAAGGTCTGGTGGTGGATTATCTCAATGAGATTGCCAAATACACCAATTGGAGATATGAATATATTGAAGTCAATAATGACGATATAGTTGATGAATTTCAAAAAGGGAAGTTTGACCTGATGGGAGGCGCGTTTTATTCATCGGGATTTGAGGAATTTTTTGCTTATCCCGATTACAATACGGGCAGGAGCCGGGCTGTACTGCTCTGCCGCAGGGATGATAGCAGCCTTTTGGGATATGATTTATCATCATTAAATGGAAAGACAATAGGAGTTTATGAGAGGGCAGGGGATAAAATCAGATATTTGAACGAGTTCCTTACCAGCAACGACCTGGATTGCAGGCTCAGATATTATTCTTATGAGGATATGAAAGATGGAAACCTGTATGAAAATCTCCGTTCCGGTGAAGTGGATATGCTGCTGGGCAATGATCTGGAGATCGGCGGGGAGTTCCGCATGGTCACTTCCTTCCAGGCACAGCCCTATTATATCGTAACGACTGTGGGTAATACGGAAGTATTGGACGGCTTGAATATGGCGCTTCAGCATATTCTGGAATCCACGCCCGGCTTTGCGGAAACATCTTATTATGTCAATTTTCCGGATGTAAGAATGGCGGACATTCAATTGAACGAAAGTGAAGTGCGCTATATAGAGGAAAAGAGGAACCTTACAGTGGCGGTTCCTCCTAACTGGCATCCATTTTATTGTGAAGGCAATCCGGCAGAGGTTTACAAAGGGGTTCTTCCGGAACTGCTTGAAAAAATCAGCGATTTTACCGGCCTTCAGTTTTCCTATGTTTACGGAGATAATTATGGGGATTGCCTCCGCATGGTGCAGCAGGGAAAGGCGGATATTCTGGGGGGATATCTGAGCAGGAGTGAACAGGCGTTTGACGATGGTTTAGCCCTGACGCAGCCGTATATCAGTTTAAATAACATTGTTATAAAGAATAAACTTGGCGGCTATCCCGGTCCGGGGCTGACCTGCGGTATATTAAACGGCAGGCTGCTGCCTGTAAGTTTTGAGGCGGGGGAAGTCCGCAGCTATGATACGGTTACGGAAATGCTGAAGGCGGTCAATGACGGCGAGGTGGATTATATCTACGGTATTTCCGCAATGCTGGAACAGGAACTGCAGAACCACCGTTATCTGAACGTGGCTCCTGTGACCCGGGAAAGTGATAGTACGGACGTCGCTTTTGCCATCGCAAGACCGGCTGCGCCGGAACTTCTTACGATTTTAAATAAGGCGGTTGCAAATATTTCCACTGAGGAAAAGGCGGCGATTCTGGACCGCAATCTGGTATCTGTAGGCTATACCAGGCTTTCAATTCAGGATTTGATCTACGCCAACCCCCTTGCCAGTGTTCTGATTCTGGGATGCGTGCTGTTTTTGATCATGGCAATAATCCTGCTTATTATCAGAAGCCGGATGAAAAATGCCCTCATGCAGAGCAGGCTGGAAGCGGCGGAAGCCAAGAGCCAGGCAAAAAGCGGATTTCTTTCCCAAATGAGCCATGAAATCCGCACGCCGATGAACGCCATCGTCGGCCTTGCCGATTTGACCTGTATGGCAGAGGACGTGCCGCCGGAAATTGAGGATAAGCTGAAAAAGATTCACAGCTCCTCCAAATACCTGCTGGCACTGATCAATGACATTTTGGATATGTCACGGATTGAGAATGGGAAGATGGAGATTGAACAAAAAGGATTTTCTCTGTCCCTTGTGCTGAATGAACTGGAAGAAATGATGAGCACCCAGGCAGAGCAGAAAGGCCTGCGGCTCCAGACGGAAAGCCAGATCAGCCATGACTGGCTGGAAGGGGATCCAATCCGCCTGCGCCAGGTACTTGCAAACCTGCTTTCCAATGCGGTTAAATTTACCCAGCCCGGAGGCAGGATCATTTTAAGGGCGGAGGAAACCGGATTTGACGGAGAAACCGTGGAGTATCATTTTTCCGTACAGGATACTGGCGTTGGTATCGGACCGAAAGACCAGGAACGGATTTTCGCTTCCTTTGAACAGTTGAAACCATCAGTGTCCCACAGCGCGGGAACCGGGCTGGGCCTGCCGATCAGCCGCAGCATTGCGAGACTGATGGGAGGAGACCTTAACGTGAAAAGTGAGCTGGGAAAGGGGTCCGAGTTCTATATGACGTTACGGTTCCCTCTGGGGGCCGTAACTCAGGAACCGGAGCCGGAATCCGTGGGTCAGGAGCCGGACCTGAACGGTATGAACATTTTGCTGGCAGAGGATAATGACCTCAACGCAGAAATTGCCCAGGAACTCCTTGCCATGCAGGGCGTAAACGTATGCCGTGCGTCCAATGGCCAGGAGGCTGTGGAGCTGTTTCTCTCCAGCAAACCGGGCCGGTTCCAGGCAGTTCTCATGGATATCCGGATGCCGGTCAAAAATGGCCATGAGGCGGCCATGGATATCCGTTCCAGCGGCCGTCCGGACGCTGATGTGCCGATTATCGCCATGACAGCCAATACCTTTAAAGAAGATGAAGAGGCCGCCAGGGAAGCCGGTATGAACGGTTTTGTGCCAAAACCGGTTGATCCGGTTCGCTTATACACCGTGCTGCGGGAATATGCGCCGCGTTAACTGATATCTTACAGAATTATTTGATAAAAAATGCCGGTTTAGAGTACTTTTAGAGATATCTCCGTTAAAATTTAGAATATAAATTTTATTTTGGAGGAGTGAAAAGATGAAAATCAAAAAAGCTGTTTTAGTACTGCTCACCGGTTCTTTATTAATGAATACAATTCCTTGTTTTGCGGCCGCGGAAGGCGGAGGAACGGTGAAAGTATCATCCACATCTTCCGTTTCGTCAGAGGACTATTCCCAGATTCCCGATGCGGAAACACTGCAAAAGGATGTAGGATTCGTGCCTAAGACCGCGGATGCCCTTGCCGGCGGATTTAAATTCATTTCCGGAAGCATTACGGAGTCATTTGATATGGATACCAACGGTAATATTACAAATAAAACAAAGGGGATAAGTTTTAAGTACGACAGGGATAAGGATGGAAACGTGAAGTCCGTTACGTATTCTGCCGAACCCCATAAGTTCCAGGTATTTCCGGAAAATTCCCATGTAACGAAATATGGGGAAGTGGAATTATATTTCGACAGCCAGTATGCCAATTATCTTGCATGGGCCGAGGATGACATCTTTTATCACTTGATCGATATCAATAAAAAGGTTACGGAAGAAGAAATGATAGATATGGCAAAGGGGATCATTGATATCAAAAAGGCTGCAGACAAGCAGTAGACGCCTTAGATGCCTGCTGTACATTTTCAGATGGGGCCGACCGGTATGGGTATGTGATTGTGAAGTATAATGCATCCGGCCCGAGCGTGTCAAATCTGGGCGTGAAAGAAACGTCTCCATATCAGTATGATTTAAAAGCCTATGAGGAGAAGAACGGGGAAAGTCTTGGGAAAACAGACATCGATTTATCTACAGCCCAGGCTTTCCGCGTTTATTTATATGATGAAGACAGAAAAAAGGCGGATCAGGCGATACGGTTTACGGATGGAAAAGGGATAATTATATCTGTTATTACGGAGATGAAACCTTTGAAGTTGAGAAATGGCAGTGATAACAAGGGCGGCGGTGAATAATCTGCGGGTAAATGAAACATGATTTAAATCAAAGGATTATGATAAATGAAATCTGTCAGATACCCGCAAACATGAATTATGAACGCTTAATATGCAGAAAAGAGGCCGCTATGCCAAAATCATTAACAGAAAAACTCCGTTTAGACCCCAGCCGTCCATTAACTGTTTTAAACCGCCCCCACGAATCATATTTTTCAGAATTTAAAATTCTGGAAAATGTCCCCGGGGAGCCTGTTAATATAATTGTGCTGTTCGTTAAGGATTTGGAAGAACTGAAAGAAAAGACGATGGAACTGGTACGGGGAGAAAAACTCGTCCCGGAAGGCCGGCTGTTGATCGCCTACCCTAAAAAAGGGAATACCGAAATGGACACCTATGTACATCGGGATCAGATTCTTCCGGCATTGGAAGTGGATGAAGACGGCTATATTAAGGACAGCCTGTATAAATTCAATCAGATGGTGAAACTGGACGACACTTATACCATCATTGGAATAAAAAGGACAGCGCAGAAAACCGCATCCCGTTCCGCCAGCCAATCGGTAGGAGATTACATCCAATATATTCCGCAGATTGAACAGGAATTGGCCCAAGAAAAGGATGCTCTTACATTTTTTAGGAGCCTTACCCCGGGCTATCAGAGAAACTGGGCCCGTTATGTCTACAGCGCCAAACAGCCTGAAACCAGGGAAAAGCGCATGAAAGAAATGACGGAACTTCTGAAACAGAAGGTAAAAACAAAATAAGGAATTCCCCTCCCCTCTTTTTCATTTTTCTTACAATTCTCTTTCTTATCTTTGATCCGTAGAAAATTACATTGACACGTCAAGTTTTCCGTAATACAGTTATAATATAACAAAATGAGGAGTGATAAAGGATGAAAAAGATACTGGCAATCATTCTCACGGCAAGCCTGCTTGCGGGGATGACAGCAATACCGGCGTTAGGGGCCACCAAACAGAAAATAACATCTGTATCATTAACTATAACTTGTGATATTCAGGTAGGCGATGAAATCGAAAATGACGGTCTGGACGTTGAGAGCAGCAGTGCGAAATACAGCGTAGGCGATTACGAGTTTACCAACAGCGGTTTTGAGTGGTATGAGGATGATATTCCGCAGGCGAAGATCTATTTGTATGCGGCAGAAGGATATTATTTTTCCCTGAAGAAGGCCAGCGAAGTGAAGCTGAAAGGCGCGTCCTATGTGACTGCGACAAAGGAAAATTCTTCCCAAACCCTTATTATCACCGTTAAACTGCCGTCGCTGGCGGAGAGCGTTGGAGAAGTCCAGTCCGCGGGATGGGCGGGAACCACTCAGGCCTCCTGGGATGAGGCTACGGGAGCCGGCAGCTATGAAGTGAGAATTTACAGGGACGGCAAACCTGTGGGCGGAAGCAAGAAGGCTGAGGACAATCAGTTTGATTTCACGGCAAGCATGGGACGGCCGGGAAAATACAGCTATAAAGTGCGTCCGGTCAATAAAATAAAAACGGATAAAAAAGGGGAGTGGGTGAACTCTTCTTCTGTTGATATTGATTCGGCCATGGCAGAGCAGATCAGGAATGCCATTGCGGCAGGAACCCCTTTCACCAACCCGGGAGCATGGGTTCAGGATTCTGTGGGATGGTGGTATAGGAATCCGGACGGAGGCTTCACCGCCAACAACTGGCAGAAAATCGGCGATGAATGGTTCTTCTTCGGTGAAAACGGATATATGCGCACCGGATGGATTGAATGGAATGGAGCGTGGTATTACTGTGATACAGCCAGAGGGAATATGCTGGTTAATACACAAACACCGGACGGATATACTGTGGATGCCAATGGAGTTCTTGTACAGTAAACGGTTGACATAATTATACTGATATGATGAGACGGAAGACGTATGAGGAAACGGAAAACGTATGATAAACCGGCATAGGGCAAACAGAAGTGCATAGGGCAACCGGAAGTGCATACTACAACCGGAAGTGCATACTACAAACCGGCAGCACATACTATAAACGGGAAGTTTATATTATAACCGGTTTATGACAAAACAAAAGGGCAGTGGAGGTAACACAATGGCTGTAATTGGTTTTATCGGCATGGGCAATATGGGCTATGCGATTATGAAAGGTTTATTAAAGGTTTATCCTGCAGAAGATATCCTGTTTACGGATGTCAACAAAGCCAGAATGGAGCAGGTGAGCCGGGAAACAGGGGTTCGTTATGCGGAAAGCAACGCGGAATGCGCGAACCAGGTAAAGTATCTGGTATTGGCCGTGAAGCCCCAGTACTACGATGTGGTATTGGACCAGATTATGAATGTGGTGAAGCAGAAGCATGTGATCATATCCATTGCGCCGGGAATTTCCATAGAACAGTTAAAGCGGAAATTGGGAGTTGAGAAGAGGATTGTGCGGGCCATGCCCAATACGCCTGCCCTGTTAGGCGAGGGGATGACAGGGGTATGTTATGATCCGGCTTTGTTTGATGAGGAAGAGAAAGAAACGATCAGCACATTTTTCCAGTCATTTGGCAAGATGAAGATCGTGGAAGAACGTTTGATCAATGCTGTGGTGTGTGTCAGCGGAAGTTCGCCGGCCTATGTTTACATGTTCATCGAGGCTTTGGCCGACAGCGCGGTGAAATACGGGCTGCCGAGGGACGCTGCCTATGAGATGGCGGCCCAGACCCTGATCGGCAGCGCCAGGATGGTATTGGAAACAGGGGAGCATCCAGGGCTTTTAAAGGACCGGGTTTGTTCGCCGGGAGGAACCACCATTGCAGGTGTGGCCGCGCTGGAGGAATATGGATTCCGCAATGCGGTGATGAAAGCCACAGACGCCTGTTATGAAAAATGTTCTAACATAAAATGAAAGAATTACTGAAAAATGTTCACTGAAAATATTACCGTGAAATATAATTAAAAAATATTGCAGGGCAGCTATTAAAGTCAGCGCATCGCGTCTTTAGTAGCTGCTTTCATGAAAATAAAGGAGAAACAGCTATGACACAGCCAGTAATACGTTTGAACCGTGAATTAAAATATCAGGGTACCATCCTGAAAATCTATGAGGACACCGTTGTGGCAAACGGCCATGAAGCCCATTGGGATTTCATCCATCATAACGGAGCGGCCGCGGTTGTCCCTGTAACCGATGACGGGAAGATACTGATGGTGCGCCAATACCGCAACGCATTGGACCGGATGACCCTGGAGATTCCGGCGGGAGCCCTGGATTGGCCGGAGGAACCCAAGATTAACTGTGCATACCGGGAATTGGAAGAGGAAACAGGTTTTAAAACAGACCAGTTGGAGTATCTGATCAGCGTGAATACGACGGTGGCATTCTGTGATGAAGCCATTGACATCTTTGTGGCTAAGAATTTGATTCCTTCCAAGCAGAATCTGGATGAAGACGAGTGCATTGAAGTGGAAGCCTGGGATGTGAAAGATCTGGAGGAACTGATATTCAGCGGTAAAATTACGGATGGCAAGACCATTGCGGCCATCATGGCTTACGCAAGAAAATACTGCAGCAGGTCGGACGGCTGATCGGCTGCAAGATATCTTGTTTAACCGGAGTTTGGCATAATCCGGGACAATGATTCATAGATTGAGATAAAGATGATTTGGACCGGTGCTCATGCTTAAACGGATTAATTATTGGGATTGGCTTTTAATTTGGTTCATAGTGGGAACTGGATGCGGTACGCTGTTAATCAATATATGGAAACCTCAGTTTGCCGGAACACCCCAGATGCTGGGCAGTCTTTTTCTGGATATGACAGCGGGCCCGGGAAGCCCGGATAAGGCGAACCTGATCTTATATGTGGCCCGGCAGAGGCTGGGCAGGGTGGTTTTAATTATTTTGATGTCAGTGACCTCATGGTCCGTTCCCTGGTTTTACTTTTTATCTTTTTACGGAGGACTGTCGGGGAGCATTATTTTGTCAATGATCACCTGCCAGAAGGGGCTTATGGGTCTGCCGTGTTATCTGGCCACATTGCTGCCCCATTATCTGTTTTACCTGCTGATCTGGTTTATCCTGGCGGGCTGGGCTTCCAAACAAAAGCATCAGGTCCGTGTCAGCGCGGTATTAGGGATTGCTCTTTTACTGATGGTGGGAATCTGCATGGAGACCATGGTAAATCCCGTAATTATGAGTTTATTCTTCTGAAATTAAAAAAAAATTAAAAAAATTTTTATAAAAAATTTACAACATATTGGGAGCTGTAAAAGTCCGGCTGCCAATATGTTGTATTTTTTTATGTTAAGTAGGCTGAAAATGCCCTCCAAGTGGGAAAATAACGTTTGATTTTATGGAAAATACTATATATAATGTAAGGCAAAGCCCTTTTTTGGGCATAATTATGGGACTTGTGGAGCAGGGGTAGAATGATGAAGATGGAGATAAAAAGCTTTATTGAATATATGAAGGAGGTTAAACAGATCTCCCGGAATACGGAACTTTCCTATCAAAGAGATCTGATGCAGCTTGCTGCCTTCATGGAGGAAAAGGGGATAAAGGAAGTGGACAAGGTGACTAAGACCAGCCTGAATTCCTACATCCTGTACATGGAGAAAGAAGGCAAGGCGACCACCACCATTTCAAGAGTGCTGGCATCCATCAAATCATTTTTTAACTATGAATATAAAATGGGCAATATTAAACGGGACCCGGCAGAGCTGTTAAAAGCGCCGAAGATTGAGAAAAAAGCGCCGGTGATCCTCAGCGTGGACGAAGTGAACTGCCTGTTAAACCAGCCGGAAGGGCATGGCCCAAAGGAAATCCGGGATAAGGCCATGCTGGAACTCCTCTATGCCACCGGAATCCGGGTGTCGGAACTGATTCATTTGAAGGTGTCCGATGTCAATCTCCCTGTGGGCTTTATTGTGTGCCGGGACGGCAGCAAGGAGAGGACGATTCCATTTGGAAAAGTGGCCAGACAGTCCCTCAGTGATTACATCAACTACGCGAGGGAATCTCTTTTAAAGGGAGAGGAGTCGGAATGGCTGTTCACCAACTGCAACGGCAAGGCCATGAGCCGTCAGGGATTCTGGAAAATAATAAAGTTTTACGGGGATAAAGCGGGGATTCAGGCGGACATCACGCCTCATACGCTGAGACATTCCTTTGCCGCCCATTTGATCCGGGGCGGAGCCGATATAAAAGCTGTCCAGGCTATGCTGGGCCACTCCGATATGGCCACGACACAGATGTATACCATGTACTCTCAGAAAGAAACTATGAGGGAAGCCTATGCCGGAGCGCATCCGAGACGGTGAGAAGAATGAGGGAATGAGATGAGAAGAGTGGATAGGGAAGTCGTAGAATTTGACAGGATAATGGAAATTCTGGATCAGTGTAAGGTCTGCAGAGTTGGTTTGAACGATGAGGGCGAAGTGTATATTGTGCCCATGAATTTCGGATATTCTCTGGATGGGGAAGATCTGACTTTATATTTCCACTGTGCCAAGGAAGGCAGGCGGATGGATATTTTAAAGACCAACCAGATTGTTGGATTTGAGATGGACTGCAATCACAATCTTATAGAAGCGGATACGGCGTGCAGGCACAGCTTTAAATATGCCAGCATCATCGGAACCGGAGAGGCCTGTTTTATAGAGAATCCCAAGGAGAAGATGGATGGATTCCACATCATAATGAAACACCAGACCGGGAAAGAATTTGAATTCAACGAGCAGATGGTGGCGCCGGTGACCATGTTTAAGGTAAAGGTGCGGAATTATTGCTGCAAAGAGCAGAGATAATTTAAGGTTATTCGTGAAAGTTACGCCGGAAAGAGGACGTGAGGCAGGCCAGGAGGCGGTGGCGGCAGCCAGGTCCGCAGGAGGCCGGAGCGCGGGTTCGCAGTGACAGCTCATGGTTCCGGCTGGGGCATCTCTAGGACTGAAAAAAAGGGAAATGAAGGGTACCGGGAGCATTCATCGGGAATTTCTGAAGAAATTTTCGATTCAGGCTCTCTAAATCGCTGACTTTGAGGTCAGCGATTTCCCCTCCATTTCCCTTTTTTTTCAGCCCAAGAGATACCGACGGCCGGAACAAATCGCTGTCACCGCGAACCCGCGCTCCGGCCACCTGCGCCCCTGGCTGCCGCCACCGCCCCCCCGGCCTGCCTCACATCCTCTTTCCTGCTGTTCTTTCCGGAATTTAGATTAAATACAAGTTTTCCATTCAAATTTTCAATAATGCCTTCACGTTTCGCATGAAAACCTCAAGGCATTTCTTAAAAAGCCTTCACCCCTAAATAAAATTCTTGATATGAATGTCCACATCATTAAAATTAAAACACACCCTGGAACCTTCTATAAATCTTTTAAAACTCAGCGCAGCCAACACACAGCCGGGAAGACGGGGAATCGGGGGTGGGAACAAGGGCAGGCGGCGGACGGGGAGGAACTGGGGAGCACGGGGGGCATGTGGAGACCGTTTTAGTGGAACTTAGGCTTTCAGGATGAAAAAAGGCGGGCAGAAACTGAATACCGAGTCAGTTTCTGAGATGCCCCTGAACGGTAAAGTCATCAGGAGTTTACCGTGAATGGGCATCGGACCGCCTTTTTTCATCCTGAAAGCCTTAGTTCCACTTAACGGTCGGAATCAGCCCCCCGTGCTCCCCAGCTCCTCCCCGTCCGCCGCCTGCCCTTGTTCCCACCCCCGGTTCCCCGTCTTCCCGGCGTTTCTTTCGCCAATAAACCAAAGATTTTTTAAAGACCTGCAAACAAATCCCCCGAAATCTTGCAAAAAGAAATCCTGGATGAAAAGAAAGTGAAATAGAATTGAAAAGAAAAAAGAGAAAATTGTAATGTTTGGACAAAGTGTACAAAAGCCTGAGCCTGAATTGTTGGTTTTTACAATTGATGAAAAGTAGACAAAAAAGTATTCTATAAACATCTCGAACACAGAATAATAAACAAAAAATCCAGAAAAGTTAGTAAGGGAGGATAAAAGAATTGTTTGAATTTACTGATAAAATACAATTTACGCATGCAAAGTATTATAGCTTTCGACCAATACCCCTGCCGAAAACATTTAAAGATGGAACCGGAGGTTTTGGTAAATTTGCACCAGAGCAGGGCTGTATTGAACTTTATGACAGTGAAGGCGCATGTGCCCATCTGTCCTGCACGAGAAACTTTGTGGCGACCATCCTTCCGCTGATTTTAAATGGTGAGACTAAGACGTTCAAAGAATGGAAAGATACCCTTTACTGGAAATTCAGAAACGGCGGCTTTCAGAGCAGCCAGGTGGTAGAGGTTGGACAACTGGAACTGATGATGTTAGACATCCTGGCCCAGAGGGCGGGACAGCCCCTTCACCGGTTCATGGGTGCCACCAAGGACTGGGCGGCTGCTTATAAAGGCGGCGGATCCCTTCTTCTGGAAGATGAAGAGCTGGTGGATGATATGACCCGCTATGTGAGCGAAGGATATACCACCGTTAAGTTTAAGGTGGGCAGCGATGACGGAACTAATATGGAGAGGGATGTAAGGCGTCTGGAAAAGGTGAGACTTGCAGTAGGCGATAAGATTGATATCGCTGTGGACGCGAACCAGCGGTGGAGCGTGGAAGACGCTTATAAGTTCGCCAAGATGATCGAGCCATACCGTCCGGCCTGGTTTGAGGAACCGATCCATGCCCATGATATGAACGGCATCAAGCGGCTTCACGAGATGATTCCTGATATGGAACTGGCATTTGGGGAATCCATGAGAATCTCTTATGCATATGAAACTTATATTGAAAAGGGTGTAACCCACCTGCAGCCGTCTGTGGGAAGAATGTCCAGAATGGATGATCTTTTGAGAATCAGGGATATGGCGCGGGAGAACGGAGTGCGGTTCTCCTCAGGGGGAAGAATTTATTTAAATGCGATTTTCGGCTGTTTGTATGGCGAGGATGAATACATAGAGTTCCACGAGCCGATTACGGCCCCGGTTGGGGAATATACCTTATTCCAGCCGGAAGAAAAGGATGGAAAATTCTACGTTCAGACAGACGTTCCGGGAAATCCCCAGCGGATGGATATAGAGAAACTGGAGAGGGACGGACTGCTGGAAGGGTTTAAAACCTATTACGCAGAAAAATAAAAAAGGAGGGAATTGAAGCAGATGAAAAAGAAAAGTGGAATTATGACGAAAAGAAGCGCCCCGTATTTAATGCTTCTGCCTGCTATGGCAATGATCGCGGTATTCATGTTCTACCCGATCTTCATGACATTTTACAACAGTTTTCATAACTACATTCTTACCAGGCCAAAGGATTACGGCTTTATCGGGTTGGAAAACTATCAGGCGCTTTTAAAAGATCCGGTATTTTATAAATCCTTATACAATACCTTGATCTGGACATTTTGGAACGTTATTCTGCAGGCTACATTAGGACTTGCGGTTGCAATCCTGATGAATATTGAATTTAAGGGACGTAAGATTTACCGTATGATCGTGTTCTCCCCATGGGCGTTCGGCGGTATGGTAGTTGCCCTTGTGTTCAGCTACATGTTTACCGGACAGACCGGTGTTGTAAATGACCTGCTGATGAAACTTGGCATTATCAGTGAAAGGATTCCGTGGTTTGCGACAGGAGCCAGAGCGAGAGGCGTTCTGATCTTCACCACAACATGGAGAGGCATCCCGTTCTTCGCTGTATCGTTCCTGGCGGCTCTTCAGTCGATCCCGGGAGATTATTATGAGGCAGCCGATGTGGACGGAGCCGGTACTTGGTATAAATTTACACACATTACAATGCCTCTCATTAAAAATACGGTTATTCTGACAACCATGCTTAGAACCATCTGGACATTCAACATCGTGGATATCATCGCAGGTATGACCGCAGGAGGCCCGAACAATGCGACGATGACACTTCCGTTATACCTGATGACCCGGTTTAATGAAGGTCTGGATATCGGATATTCCAGCGCCATGGCGGCCACGATGGCTATCATGCTGGCAGTCTTTGCGGCGGTTTACGCCTTTGTCGGAGGATTTGGAAAGGAAGGTGATTTATAATGACATACGGCCAGAAGAAAAAGTTAAAGAAACGCATCTTCCGTATTGTAGCGGTAAATATTCCTTTAATTGCTCTGTTCCTGCTCATTATGTTCCCGATTTACTGGACGGTAGTTACCTCCTTTAAAGAAGAATCATCCATGCTGCAGCTGCCGATCAAATATTGGCCGTCGCCATTTACATTTGACAACTACAAATATATCTGGGAAAACATGGGCTTTGACCACTACTTCTTCAACAGTGTATTTGTAACCGGCGTCAGCACAATTGCATGTACCCTGATCTCCATTTTCGGCGGATATGCGATTGCCAGATATAAATTTAAGGGAAAAGGAGTTTCTTACCTGATCCTGCTGGTTTCACAGATGTTCCCGGGCGTAGTGCTGATGATCCCGCTGTTCGTAATCTTCAGAAATATGGGAATTGTAAACTCCCCATATTCCTTGATCCTCACCTATGCGACCGTAAGAATCCCGTTCTGTATGATCATGATGAGCGGTTTCGTAGCCGGAGTTTCACCGGCCCTTGAAGAGGCGGCGCAGATTGACGGATGTTCTATTTTGCAGTCTATTTTCAAGATTGTAGTGCCCACCATCGCACCTGGTATCGTGGCGGCGGGAGCGTTTTCATTCGTAAGTTCCTGGAATGAATATGTATACGCATTTACATTCCTGAGCAAGGAAAAATTCTTCACACTTCCAATCGGACTGAGACTGATGCAGGGTGAATTCACCGTGGCATACGGATGTCTGGCAGCAGGATGTGTGATGGCGTTGATTCCGGTATTGTTATTATTCGCTTATATCCAGAAATATTTAGTATCAGGTTTATCCTCCGGAGCAGTAAAGGGGTAAATATAAACACAACAAACAATGTAGAAAGGGAAAAGGAGAGAAATTTTATGAAGAAAATTCTATCAGTAACTTTAGCGGCAGCTATGGTAATGGGGTTAGCAGGATGCGGCGGCGGAGCCAAGAGCGAACCGACAACAGCAGCTACAACAGCGGCAGAGGCAGCTACCACTGCGGCAGGCGAAGCAAAAGGCACAGAAGCGGCAAAAGACACAGAGGCAGCCGCGGACAAGGAGCCGGTTACTCTGACATTCTGGCACAGAGACGGCAACACCACATCCAACCCGATTTATGCGGAACTGATTAAAAAATTCGAGGAGAAATATCCTTGGATCACAATTGAATACACAGGTCTTGCATCTGATTCCTACACACAGAAATTCAACACCGCAGTTGTTACAGAAAGCACACCTGACGTAGGTACCATCAGTGATAAAGACTTATATGCGTTAGTTGCACAGGACGCTCTGCTTCAGTTAGACGATTCCTTCAACCAGTGGGAAGAGAAAGACCAGATGCTTCCAAACATCATCGAACAGGCCAGATTCTATGCGCAGGATGATAACCTGTACATGCTGGGATATGGCAAAACACAGGAAACTTCCTGGTATAACACAAAATGGCATGAGGAGCAGGGCATTGAGCCTGCAACCACCATTGCACAGTTACAGGAATACTGCAAGGAATATGCAAAAGACGGTAAATACTACTTCTCATTGAGAGGCGGTTCAGGATCTGCTGAGAACTTATTCATGTTCATCTTATCCTACGGCGGACAGAAATCCTTCTTCAATGAAGACGGAACCAGCACATTAAACGATCCTAAGGTTGTAGAAGGCCTTGACGCTTACGCAAACCTCTATAAAGACGGACTGGTATCCCATGATGCGATCTCCAACGGCTACAGAGAGATGGTAGCGGAGTTCGGCGCAGGTACAGCTCAGTACATCATGCACAACTCTTCATCCGTATCCGAACATGAGACAAACCTGGGCGAAGGCAATTTCCTTCCGATCAAACCGATGGCCGGCGAAGACGGAATCGCAGTCTGCAAATCCCCGACATTTATGGGATCTGTAGTATTTAAGAGCACAGAGCATCCGGAAGAAGCTATTTTATTCGCGCAGTATTTAGCATCTGCTGAAGGCGCTGGATATGTAGACCAGAACGAAGGCCGCGTACCGGTTAACACAGGTGTTTATGAGCAGGATTGGTACAAAGACAACGTTTACTTCAAAACATATGCAGATTTTGAAACAGATCCAAGCATTGTATTCGCGCAGTTCCCGATCTATCTGGACGGATATGCAGAGTATGCTAAAAATGACATCGTAGCTGATTTCCAGGCCGTTATGATGGGCGACAAAACCGCACAGGAAGTTTGTGACGGATGGGCAGCTAAGCTGACAGAAATGCAGCAGGAATATCTGGCTAACAAGAACAAATAAATGACAGGGCTGTCGTAAAATGCAGGAAAGATAATGAAAAACTCGTTATTGTGCATTTTGCGGCAGCCCTTGCTGTATAATGGGAACGTTTTTTAGGGGGATTATGATGGACTATAGAAAGATTGAGATTAAATTTGACCGGGCGGTGGTGTATTCCTTAAAGCCGATCCCGCAGAAGGCGCCCTTTTATGATGCCACGGGCGGGCCGTTTTTGTATACAAAAATCGATCATTTGCTGGAACTTTATGACAGCGACGGGGTGAGTGGAAAGATTCCCTGTTCTTCTATTATGACCGAAAGGATCCTTCCGCTGATTCTGAACGGAGAAAAAAAGACGTTCGGGGAGTGGGTGGATTTTGTCTATTGGAAACTCAGGAACAACGGCCTGGCCGGGGAAACCACAAAGGAGATTGGAAGATTTGAGTATGCCCTTTTGGATATTGCGGCCAAGCGGGAAGGGCTTCCGGCCCATAAACTGCTGGGGTCGGACCGGGAATGGGTGGACGTCTATGGAAGCGGCGGAAGCACTCATTTGGAAGGAAAGGAACTGGCCGAAGAGATGGAACGGTTTCTGTCATTTGGCCATAAGACGGTGAAAATGAAAGTGGCCACGGATTTTGGGACCAAACTGGACCGGGATGTGGAACGGGTGAAGCTGGTGCGGAAAACCATTGGGCCGGACGTCTCGCTGGCATTGGACGCCAACCAGGCATTTAACGTGCATCAGGCCCTGGAGTTCATCAAGCGGGTGGAGGAATACGATATCGCCTGGTATGAAGAACCCATTCACAGCTATGATTTCCTGGGATACCGGGAGCTGGTTTCCAAGTGCAGCGTGCCGGTTTCGCTGGGGGAGACGTTTTTGAACCATTATCTGTTCCAGCCCATGGCTGAGGCGGGAGTGAAGCATTTTCAGCCCACAGCTTCAAATTTCGGCGGAATTGAGGACTGGCTGGAGGTGAATAAGCTGGCCAAAGAATACGGGGCCATGATCTCCACCGGCGGGCTTCCCATGCTTTCTACCATCATGATCGCCAACGCGGGTGAAAATGCCATAACGGAATTTTTAGAACCGTGTAACCAGCCGCTGGTGGATTATATGGACATCAGGCCGGAGCGCAGGGACGGAAGATTTTATTTCCCTGACTGTGCGGGGCTTCCTTACCGGTTTGACCTGGAACGGCTGGAAAAAGAGGGCTTTCTTGTTTCTAAGAATTATTACGGGAGGATTTAACAGATGTATGATGCGGAAAAATGACTTGAAATTAGGAATCCAGCCGTTCTGGTTCTGGAACGGGATCATGGATAAAGAGGAAATTGTGCGCCAGATCGGGGAAATGCACGATCAGGGAATTAAGGGGTTTATCATTCATCCCAGACAGGGAATGGAACTCCCTTACATGTCGGAAGCGTATTTTGAGCGCATAGACCTGGCAGTGGAACAGGCGGCGAAACTTGATATGGAAGTGTGGCTTTATGATGAATATCCTTATCCCAGCGGAGTGACCGCGGGGCAGGTGACCCTTGACCACCCGGAATACCAGTGCAAAATGCTGGATAAGAAAGAATATCTGGCGGAACCGGGGGAAACGGTTGTGATGGATATGCCGTGGGGGAAAATCCTGTCCGCAAAAGCTTATCCGTCCATGAATGGTGTGACAGACTGGGAACATGGGATGGACCTGTCTGAATACATAGGGACCGCCTATGAGGAAGAGGTATTCCAGTTCAGCGGTCTGACGGAATACAACCACAAACGGTATTTTACCGGGCAGCAGGCCAGACGCCTGTGGTGGACGGCGCCGGAGGGAAAGTGGCAGATTTATGTGTTCACCGAGGTGGTGATGACTGGTTTTAAATATTTCAACACCTATGTGGATACCATGAATCCCAAAGCGATCCGCCATTTTCTGGAAACGACCCATGAGAGGTACAGGAAACGGTTTGGCGAAGAGTTTGGAAAGACCATCAAAGGCATTTTTACGGATGAAATCACCGCGTTTCCTCCGGAGCGCCCCTGGTCCCCTCTTCTGCCGGATATGATCCGGGAGAGGACGGGAATTGACATTCTGGAATATCTGCCTGTGCTCTTTGACATCTCCATGGGGGAGATGACGGACCGGGTTTTGTACGCTTATTGGAATACGTGCACCGATGCGTTTATAGAGAGTTATGATAAGCAGGTTTACCAGTGGTGCTGTGAGCATGGCGTCCGTTTTATCGGAGAAAAGCCCATACTGAGGAGCAAAGAACTGGAATTCGCCCACTGTCCCGGAATTGATGCGGGGCATCAGAAAGTGGGGGCCAAACCGGCCATGACGCCGGGGAAATACCGGGCCAACGGGAAGATGATCTCATCCGCGGAGCATTTTTATGGACGGGATGCGGCTTTGTGCGAGGCGTTCCACAGCATCGGATGGGGAATGACCCTTCAGGACATGAAATGGACCTTTGACTGGCTGACGGTTCATGGGGTGGACTGGTTCGTGATCCACGCTTATTATTACACCACCAACGGGCTGAAAAAACACGACGCGCCGCCGTCGGCATTTTATCAGATGCCCTGGTGGAAGGATATGAAATTATTAAGCGAATATGCGGACCGGCTGATTCATACCAGCAGAACCTGTAAGAGAAACGTGCCCGTGCTCCTGGTAGATCCGGTAACTTCCGTATGGACGGCAAAGGAAGAGGAAAAGGAACTGCTGAGAGAGGAATTTGGCTGTCTTCAGCGAACTCTTTTGGAACACCGTTTAGATTATTACATCATCGATCCCCAGCTTTTGGAAAATGGCCAGGTGAAAAAGGGGAGAAATGGAACCGTCATTTCCATTAATGGAGAGGAGTTTTCCCTCATCGTCCTGCCTTCCATGACAAATATAGAGGACAATTGTTTCCGGAAGATCAGGGAGTATGCGGAAGCCGGAGGAATGCTGGGAGCGGAAGGATGCCTGGCGGACAGAAGAATTATGAAGGAGGATCCGGGGCCCTGGATGAAAGAATGGTTTTCTTCCGGCCGGGACAATGCTTTTTATGGGGCCTCCCCGGAGGAGCTGTGCCGCAGGCTGGAAAACGCGGCCGGCGGATACCGGCTGGAAGCCGCGGACGGATTGGGAACAGAGGATATCCTTTCTGTGGAGTATGAAGAGGCGGACGGCAGCAGGCTGTATTTCATTGTGAATTCCAGTGACCGGGAGCGCCTGATTGGCGGAAACATCATACGGGGAACATGGAAAATGGAACCGCTTCAATCGGGTTATTACCGCCTGGGAGAAGACGGATATCTGGAACTGCCCCAAAAAGCCGATATTTCCTGGGAGATCTCTTTGGACAGGGAGTGGAAGATGGAACTCAAGTCGCAGAATGCCCTGCGCCTGGGCTGGTGGGAGCTGAAAGCTGAAGGGACCGGACAGGAATCCGCCGGCCTCATAGAGCCGATGCCGGTTATCGACCAGCTTGAAAAAGGCCGGATGATGATCCCTCTTGAGCCCCGCAAGCAGTTTGGATGTCCGAAAACGCTGCTGCTGACGGAAGATGCCTACTGCTATCAGACCCGGTTCGAAGCGGCGGAAGAAGGCATTTGCATGAACCCGGTGGATCTGGTCATGGAGCCTTATGGAATACGGGGGGATTGGACGATCCGTATCAACGGCCATGAGCTCAGACAAGAAGACTTCAGGACCAAGAGCCTGTTCCTGCCCGACAACCAGGCTGCGGATATAACCGGCTTCCTGAAACCGGGAATGAATGAAATCACAGTAACCGTAAATGCGGCAAAAACCTTTGACGGCCTGAACAGCCCTCTCTATCTCGTGGGAAATTTCGGCGTGGAACTGGATAACCAGATGAGCCGCCTGGTAAAGCTGCCGGACTGGGGATGCATGAAAGACGGACGCAGAGACAAGGTTCCTCATTACGCGGGGACAATTTCATATAGCTGCAGCATGGATTTAAAACTGCCTGCGCCGGGACAGAGCGTGGAATTTGTCATCAGGGATGCCTGGCTCCAGGACAGCGCCACTCTCATCATAAACGGATGCTGTCTGGGCACCAAAGCCTGGAGCGGTTACCGCTGGGAGGTTCCGGGCTGCATACTGAAAAACGGTCAGAATGAAATATGCCTTGAATTGTCGGGAACGATGATCGGGGTGTTCGAAGGGCAGTATTTTAATAAAGAAGCCCACCGGTATGAGAATTACCAGGGTGAGGAAACCGTGATTGAAGAGTATGAAGCGGTGGTACATAAATAGAGGCTGTGTTGTATTAATATGGATACAGGGAATATCCGGGAAATCTTTTGTAACAGAGATTTCCCGGATATTTTATATTTTATAGGAACGTGCGGCCTATGAAATATAAAAGCCCTCCTATGCCAGCTTTGTTGGCTATGGGATCGCACTGCGTATCGCATAGAATGCGGCGGTAGGGAATTATGTCGCTGAAGCGGCCCGCCGCAGGCGGAGAAACCCGCAAGCGGAATTCTTTCTTGTTGACAGGAACCTGTATTTTTTCGACAAAGTTCGACAAATGCGGGACTGTATTTTAAAATAGAATTGGAAAAACACAGATAAAACCAATTTTGTAACCAAAAACCAAAGGAAAACACAAAAAATAAAAGAAAAACACAGAAAAACGCATTGACAACCACCATCCGTGTTGTATAATATGTATAAAGAAATAACAAATAAACGGTAAAAGTGGGGAAAATCACCAGAAGGGGGATTGCGGATGATAGCAATGGAACGGGCCAGATACATCATGGAAAAACTGGAAAAAAACAAGATCGTGCTGGTGGCGGAACTGAGCAAGGGCATGAACGTATCGGAGGAAACCATACGCAAAGATCTGGAAAAGCTGGAGAAGCAGCAGCAGATCTGCCGGGTTCATGGAGGCGCTTATTTAAAAGAAGGTTATGGAAATGAAACTTCCGTGAATGTGAGAGAACAGCTCTATCAAAAGGAAAAGACCGCATTAGGGCGTCAGTGTACGGAATTTATCGCGAAAAACGACATCATCATACTGGACTGCAGCACCACGGCCAGATACATTGCTTCGGCCATTGAGGAGAAGGGGATGAAAGTTACGGTGATAACCAACTCCTTAGCCACCGCATACCAGTTGTCCAAAAACCCCCAGGTCAGGGTTCTCATGCTGGGAGGGGAACTGGACCGGAATACGGGATCATTTAACGGGAGCATGGTTTTGGAGGCGCTGGAGAGGTATCATGCGGACAAGGTGTTTTTAAGCAGCGCCGGCATCAGCGTGGAAGCCGGGATTACGGATTACCGCCAGGAAGAGGCGGACGTGCGCAGGAAGATGATCCGGCAGGCGGATCAGTGCTATTTTGTGGCGGACAGAACCAAGATCGGCAGACACGCGGCGTTTATCGTGAGCGGCCTGGAAGCGGTGCAGCATCTGATCGTGGAACAGCCTCTTGAGGGTGATCCGGTGCTTTCAAAAAAACTGGAGGAAGCCCGGGTGAAGGTCACCGTATGCGGGAATTGACGCATTCTGGAGTGCACAGATGGCAGAAATGAATGTTCAATCACACCCTGGCGGACAGAACGGAAGAAATGGAGAGAAAAACATTGAAGAATCAATACGAGGAAATGAAAAAACAACTGGTAGGGACGGCGAAGAAGGCTTACCGGGAAAAGCTGATGGCAGGCACCAGCGGGAATATGAGCATATTCTGCCGGGATGAGGGGCATATCCTCATCACGCCAAGTTCTTACGACTATGAGATCATGGAAGAAAAAGATGTGGTTATCATCGATCTGGATGGCAATGTGATCGAAGGAATCCACAAACCCTCTTCCGAATGGAGGATGCATGCGGAGATTTACCGCCGGCTGCCTCATGTTAAGGCCATTGTACATACCCATTCCCCATATGCCACAAGCTTTGCTGTGCTGCACCGGGAGATTCCTGTGATTTTGATTGAAATGATCCCATTTTTAAAGGGAAGCGTGGAGGTCAGCCCTTACGCGGCCCAGGGAAGCGCAGAAGTTGGAATCAACGCGGCGCCGGTTTTGGAAAGAAAGAATGCGTGCCTGATGGCCAACCACGGAGCGGTAGCGGTGGGAGGATCACTGGATGAGGCGTATATAAACAGCGTGTATCTGGAAGATGCGGCCAAGATTTACCATATGGCATGCAGTGTCGGAACACCGGTTGTTATAGAAGAATAGGAGGAGCGTTTATTTATGGACAATGCTTACGGACGGTTATTGAAATGCTATGAGAGTATCAAAGACAGGATTCCGTTTGTCCCCAAGGTGGCCCTGATTTTAGGTTCCGGGCTGGGAGATTATGGAGACGGGATCAGACAGGAGGCAGTGATTGAATATAAGGACATCGAAGATTTTCCTGTTTCCACGGTTCCGGGCCACAAGGGGCGTTTTATCTTCGGCTGGGTGGAAGATGTTCCGGTGGTGCTCATGCAGGGCCGGGTTCATTACTACGAGGGATATTCCATGGAGGACGTGGTGCTGCCCACCCGTTTGATGAAGCTCATGGGAGCGGAGATTTTGTTTTTAACCAATGCGGCGGGAAGCGTCAATTACGATTACCAGGCAGGGGATTTTATGATCATCCGGGATCAGATTTCCACATTTGTGCCGTCTCCGCTGATCGGGCCAAACCTGGACGAGCTGGGGCCCAGATTCTGCGATATGTCCACGGTTTACAAGGAAGAACTGAGACAGATCATCCGGCAGGAGGCCGGACGGCTGGGAGTGACCGTGCGCGAAGGCGTTTATATCCAGCTTACGGGGCCGGAATTCGAGACGCCGGCCACGGTGAAGATGTGCAGGATTCTGGGGGCGGACGCAGTGGGGATGAGCACGGCCTGCGAAGCGGTGGCTGCAAGCCATATGGGCATGAAAATCTGCGGAATTTCCTGTATCTCTAATCTGGGAGCCGGTATGTCGGATCAGGCCCTGTCCCATGAAGAGGTTTATGAGACGGCCCAGAGGGTTTCAAAGGATTTTAAACAACTGGTAACCGCTTCAATTATCCGCATGGGAAAGGAGGCGTAAGGGTGAAAGCACTTTGTTATGACGGAACACAGGCAGTTTATACGGAAGACAGGGAGATACCAAAGCCGGGGGATACGGAAAGCCTGGTGCGGATTTTAGTCAGCGGGGTCTGCAACACGGATAAAGAGATTTTAAAGGGATACCGGCCGGATTTCAGAGGCGTGATGGGACATGAGTTCATCGGCATTGTGGAAGAATCCAAAGATCCGTTCTGGGTTGGCAAACGGGTGGCAGGAGAGATCAACGCAGGCTGCCAGAACTGCTTATACTGTAAAACCGGAAGGGAGAAACACTGCGAAAGCCGCAGGACTTTGGGCATGAGCGGCGGAAAGGACGGCTGCTTTGCGGAGTACATGACCATAGAAAACCATCTGCTCCATGAGGTGCCGGAAAGCCTTCCCACAGAGGTTGCGGTATTTACGGAGCCCCTGGCTGCGGCGCTGGAAATATTGTCCCAGGTACATATCAAACCGGAATCCAAGACGGCTTTGATCGGAGACGGACGGCTGGCCTTTATGATCGCCCAGGTGCTGGCCCTTACCGGGACGGATTTGACGGTGATCGGAAAGCATGAAGAAAAGCTGGAACTGTTTAAGGAGTACGGGAAGACCGTTACAAAGACGGAGGAAACCTTTGACAATGTGGTGGATGCCACAGGTTCGGCCAGCGGGATTGAACTGGCGCTCAAGATTGTGCGCAGACAGGGCGTCATCATATTAAAGAGCACGTACAGCGGCCTGGCTAACGTGGATATGACCTCCCTGGTGGTCAATGAGATCACGTTGGTGGGGAGCAGGTGCGGCCCATTTGAGCCGGCGTTAAAGCTTCTGGCCAGCGGACGCGTAAAGCTGCCGGATGTGAAATTATATGACCTGAAAGACTTTGGGGAGGCATTTTCTTCTCCCGAATTTAAAGCAGGTTTTCTCATAGGAAGAGAATAGGAGGGACAGGAAGGATGAATCAGGAAATAACCGCAGGCGCTGATAATGTGAGACTGAACGAAGAGGGAAAACTCGTTATTATCGATCAGACAAAGCTGCCTAACATTACGGAATATCTGACGCTGGAGACGGCAGAGGATATTTATGACGCTATTTTTGAACTGAAGGTGAGGGGAGCGCCTGCCATCGGCATCTGCGCCGGATACGGCATCTATGTGCTGGCCCGCTCCATTGAAACGGAGGACTATGACGTTTTTCTTGAAACGTTCAGGAAGCACAAGGAATATTTAAATTCCTCCCGGCCTACGGCGGTGAATCTGAGCTGGGCGTTAAAGAGGATGGAAGAAGTGGTGATAAGCCATAAGGGAACGCCTGTGAAAGAGATTAAATGCCTGCTGGAAGCCGAAAGCAGGAAGATCCAGGAAGAGGATATCGCCATGTGCCGCGCCATTTCCGAGTTTGGATTAACCCTTGTAAAAGACGGGGACGGCATCCTGACCCATTGCAACGCAGGGCCTTTGGCCACATCTTGTTACGGAACCGCCTTAGGGCCGATTCTTCTGGGAAAAGAGAGAGGAATGGAATTCCGCATGTTTGCCGATGAAACCAGGCCGCTTCTGCAGGGAGCCCGGCTGACTTCCTACGAATTGGCAAAAGCCGGTGTGGACGTGACTCTGATCTGTGACAACATGGCGTCCATGGTCATGAAGAACGGATGGGTACAGGCCTGTTTCGTAGGCTGTGACCGGGTGGCAGCCAATGGGGACGCGGCCAATAAGATCGGAACCAGCGGAGTGGCGATCCTGGCAAAACACTATGGAATCCCATTCTACGTGTTAGGCCCTACCTCAACCATAGATATGAACTGCAAAACCGGAGCGGATATTGAGATTGAACTGCGCAACCCGGATGAAATCAAGAAGAAATTCTATGAAAAGCCTATGGCTTTAGAAGAAGTGAAATGCTACAATCCGGCTTTTGATGTGACGGACCACAGCCTGATCGCAGGGATTGTAACGGAAAAAGGGATCTGCAGGGCGCCATATACGGAAAGTCTGGCAAAACTGTTTGATTAATGAAATGAGAAAGATGAAAGTGAAAGAGATGAAAGTGAGGAACGGATTATGAGAAGAGTTACAAGATTAGCAGCGCTTGCGATGGCGGCATCACTGGCGGCCATGTCCCTGACTGCCTGCGGCAAGAAAATTGAGATTCCTGAGGAAACAGAAGGCGGCGTCAAGATCGGAGTGGTCTATACCACAGCAGGTTTGGGAGACAACAACTTTAACGACATGGTAAACAGCGGTCTGGAGAAGGCAAAAGCGGATTTGAAGATTACCTATGATTATTCAGAACCCAGCTCCAACGGTGAAGTGGTTACCATGCTGAGAGATTTTGCCCAGACCGGGGAATATGACCTGGTACTGGCCCTGGGAGCTGATTCCGCATCGGCTTTAGAGCAGGTTGCAGGCGAATATCCGAAACAGAACTTCACAATCATCGATACCGTGGTCGCTCTTGATAATGTGAGCTCCATCTCTAAAAACGGGGCCGACCAGTCCTTCTTATGCGGCGTGCTGGCCGGATATTTAACAAAAGAAGAAGGTTTTGACAAGATTAACGCTGACAATAAGATCGGCGCGGTTATGGGCCTCGATATCCCGCTGTTAAACTCCGTTGTAGCCGGTTTTACCGCCGGAGCGAAATACGCCAACCCGGATGTGGAAGTGACAGCCTCTTATGTAGGTTCCTTCAACGATCCGGCCAAGGCGAAAGAGATGGCGGATTCCATGTACAAACAGGGCGTGGACATCATCTTACAGGGAGCGGGAGGTTCCGGAATGGGCGTGTTTAACGCGGCAAAAGAGGACGGCGGATATGCCATCGGAACCGGCGTGAACCAGAACAGCACCAGCCCGGACGAAATTATCGCGACGGCTACCTATGAACTTCCAAACATCGTTTATGATGAGGTGAAGACTGTGGCCGACGGCACATGGAAGAGCGGCGCAAAGGTCTGGGGCCTGAAAGAAGGGGCTGTAGGCTATAGCGTGGAAGGAAGCAACGTAAAAATCCCCCAGGAGATCATCGACAAAGTAGAAGAGGCGAAGAAATGGTTCTTAGATGAGAACGTAGTTCTTCCGTCTACCCCGGATGAAGTAGATAACTGGGTGAGCCAGAACGTAAAATAAGGGAGTGTATCCATGGATCTCATAAGAATGGAACAGATTACGAAGACCTTCGGAACCGTCCGGGCCTTAAAAAATGTGGATTTCCAACTGCAAAAGGGGGAAATCCACGCCCTTTTAGGGGAAAATGGAGCCGGAAAAACGACGCTTATGAAAGTTCTTTACGGCATGTACCAGGCCAATGAAGGAAAAATTTATTATCAGGATAAGCAGGTGGAGATCACCGGTTCCGCAGAGGCCATAAAATTGGGCATCGGTATGGTTCACCAGCATTTCATGCTGGTTCCCGTGCTCACTGTGGCAGAGAATATTGTGGCGGGAATGGAGCCTAAGAAGGGGCTTCGCTTTGATTTTGACAAGGCGGTGGAGGAAGTGAACGCCCTGTCGGAGCAGTACGGTTTTGGTGTGGACGCAAAGGCAAAGGTCTCGGATCTGTCTGTTGGAGAACGGCAGAGAGTGGAGATTTTAAAGGTTCTGTACCGGGGGGCGGATATCCTGATCCTGGACGAACCCACCGCTGTGCTGACGCCCATCGAGGTAAAGGAACTGTTTGAGGCCTTAAAGCAGATGCGGGAGGCCGGAAAGAGCATCATCATTATCACTCACAAGCTGTATGAAGTGCTGGAGATTTCGGACCGGGTTACCATTCTCAGGGACGGGGAGCTGATCGGGACGGTGGAGAGCAAAACCGCTTCCCAGGACAGCCTGGCCCGGATGATGGTGGGCCGGGAGGTTCAGCTTTCGGTGAAGCGCAGATCGGAAAAGATGGGAGAGGTCCTGTTTGAAGTAAAGGACTTGTGCCTGAAAAAAGGGCAGATTCCCGTACTGGACCATATAAATCTGGCCATTCGAAGGGGAGAGATCCTGGGAATTGCCGGAATCGAAGGAAACGGACAGACGGAACTTTTGGAGGCGCTGACAGGAATCAGGAAACCGGACCAGATGGAAATCCGGCTGGGTGGAAAGCCGCTGTCGGGCAATGCCTATCAGTTCATCCAGGCGGGAATCGGCCATGTGCCGGAGGACCGGATGACCCGGGGGCTGGTTCTGGATATGAGCATCAAGGAGAATCTGATTCTGGGATATGAGGATAAAGACGACTTCATCACTCACGGGATTCTGAACTGGAAGAACATCCGCAGTTATGGGCAGACACAGTTGAACCGTTTTGGAATCAAAGCCGAGGACAGTGAGACGGAAACTGGCAATCTTTCAGGCGGAAACCAGCAGAAGGTGGTCATTGCCAGGGTATTTGCCCAGGAACCGGAAGTGGTGATCTGTGCCCAGCCCACCAGAGGGGTGGACGTATCCGCCATCGAGTACATCCATAACGTGATCCTGGATTACAGGGACAAAGGGAAAGCGGTGCTTTTAGTCAGCGCTGACTTAGATGAGGTCAAGAGTTTGAGCGATACCATCGCGGTGCTCTACAAAGGAAAAATCGTGGCACAGGACGAGGCGGACCGGTTTGACGATACCCGTCTCGGAACCCTGATGACCGGGGCCAGGGAATAGGAGGGAATGCAGATGTCCTTAACCAGTAATAAAGCAAAAAGCAGTTCGAAGAAACTGTTGGAGGTATTGGCGGCCCTGTTTCTTGCCCTGGTGGCAGGCGGGATCTTCTTTATGGTCAGCGGTTATAATCCGATCCAGGTTTATGGGTTGATTCTAAAAGGGGCTTTTGGCAGCAGGAATTCCTTTTTGACCACTCTGTCCTATGCGACGCCGCTGATCCTGTCCGGTCTGGCTTTTGCCGTGGCAAAACAGGCCAACATCATGAATTTAGGCGGAGAGGGCCAGATCTATGTGGGAGCCATGACTGCGGCTGTGGTGGGAACCATGTTCCCGGGGCTTCCCAAATTTATCTGTGTGCCGCTGGTACTTTTGGCCGCTTTTGCGGCGTCCGGCCTCTACGGAGGAATCGCCGGATTTTTAGACGTGAAGTTCGGTTCCAATATCGTAATCGTTACGATCATGCTCAACTACATCGCCCAGAACTTCTGCGGCTATCTGGTGGCATCGCCTCTGCGGGCCGATGAAAGCACCCTACAGACGGCCCTGATCAATGACAATTCGGTGATCGGGAGGATTTTCCCGGATCATCAGCTTTCGGCCGTATTTTTTATGGCGGTGGCCGCGGCGGTGATCATCGCGCTGGTGATTAAATATACGAAATTCGGCTTTCACATGAGAACGGTAGGTTTTAACCGTCTGGCGGCGGAGACAGCCGGGATCAATTATAAGACGGTTACGGTGATTTCCATGTTTTTAAGCGCCGGAATCGCAGGACTGTGCGGAGCGGGCCAGATCATGGGCGTCCATTACCGTTTTATCGATAACTTTTCCTCTGGATACGGGTTTGAGGGAATTGCGGTGGCCGCTCTGGCAGCCAACCATCCGGTGGCTATCCTGGTTTCAGGAATCCTGTTCGGAGGCCTGAAAGCCGGTGCTATGTCGGTCAACCGTGTGGCAAATATCCCCATGGACTACATACTGATCATCCAGGCTCTGGTAATTGTGTTCATCGCCGCGCCTAAGCTGATCAGCCAGATAAACGGAGGAGTTTCAAAAATCTTTAAAAAGAAGAGGGGGGCGGTTTCATGAGCGATTGGAAGGTGACGCTGTTAATTTTGATTGTTTCCACCATCCGCATGTCCACGCCGATTACATTGGCGGCAGTGGGCGGCGCGTTCTCGGCCAGGTCCGGGACCATGGCCCTTGGGCTGGAAGGATTTATGCTCATGGGCGCATGGGGAGCCGCTCTGGGCTCTTATCTGTTCCAAAATGCGTTTTTAGGGCTTTTTATGGGGATTCTGGTTTCATTAATATTTTCCCTGTTATTCGGAGTGTTTACAATCCGGTTCCAGGTAAACCAGGTGATCTGCGGAATCGGTTTTAACCTGTTTGCTTCAGGTTTTACGGCTTCCATGACCCAGATGATCTGGGGGACCAGGGCGAATTCGGCTCAGGTTCCCACCCTTCCAAGGATTCACGTGCCGGGAGTTGGGGATTTGTCAATCCTGATCCCTGTGATGCTGATCGTGGTGGCTGTCTCCTGGTTTTATTTGTTCAGGACGCCTTCGGGGCTGCGGATGAGGATTGTGGGGGAGAGCGCCCACACCGCCGATTCCATCGGTTTGAAGGTGAACCGCTATAAATATCTGGGAATCTTGATTTCCGGAGCTGTCTGCGGCATGGCGGGAAGCTTTTTGTCCATCGACCATGTGAACATGTTTGTCCGTGAAATGACGGCGGGCCGTGGATTTATCGCTGTGGCGGTGAACATCCTGGGCCGGTTCAATCCTTTAGGAGCTCTGGGCGGAGGCCTGCTCTTCGGATTTGCCGATTCTTTGCAGCTTGTGATTCCGTCGGCATTGGTTCCGGGACAGATTTTGCAGATGATTCCCTATGCGGTTACTTTGTTTGTGATTATATTTGCAGTGCGTTATGTATCTACCCCGGCAGGAATTGGGGAGGTGCTGGAACACTAGAGTGTGTTTGAGAATTCATACCCTGGGGCGCATTGGAATAAGCTTTTAACGGCATACGCCGGGAAGGAGTTAGATAGATGAAAGCGATTATGGTAATGTTTGATTCATTAAACCGCCACATGCTCTCCAGCTACGGATGTGACTGGACGAAGACGCCGAATTTCAAGCGGCTGGCGGAGCGGACGGTGGTGTTTGACCAGTGCTATGTGGGCAGTATGCCCTGTATGCCGGCCAGGCGGGAACTTCATACCGGCAGGTATAATTTCCTGCACCGGAGCTGGGGCCCTATGGAACCGTTTGACGATTCCATGCCGGAACTTCTCAAAAATAACGGGGTGTATACCCATTTAGCCAGCGATCACTGGCATTACTGGGAAGAAGGCGGGGCAAACTATCATACGAAGTACAATTCCTATGAGTGGGCCAGAGGACAGGAAGGGGACGGCTGGAAGGGCTATCTGCCGGACTTCCCTATTCCCGAGTGCATCGACGGAAAGCCGGGGCTTTGGGGAAGACAGGACTGGGTGAACCGCCTTTACATGCAGAAGGAAGAGGATCAGCCCATTGCGGTCACATTTAAAAACGGATTGGAATTTATAGAAAGTAACCACGGGGAGGACAACTGGTTTTTACAGCTGGAAGCATTTGATCCCCATGAACCATTTTACAGCCAGGAGAATTATAAAGAACTTTATGCAGACGGATATGACGGCCCGGTATTTGACTGGCCGGCTTACCACAAGATCCGGGAGACGCCGGAGCAGGTGAAACACTGCATCAATGAGTATGCGGCGGTGCTGTCCATGTGCGACCACTATCTGGGAAAAGTCATTGACATGATGGACGAACATAACATGTGGGAGGATACCATGCTGATCGTCAATACGGATCACGGTTTCCTTTTGAGCGAGCACGACTGGTGGGGCAAGGTGATGATGCCGTTTTACAATGAAATCGCTCACATTCCTCTGTTCATCTGGGACCCCAGATGCAAAAAGAAGGGGGAAAGAAGAAATTCCCTGGTGCAGACCATCGATTTATGTCCCACACTTTTGGAGTATTTCCATGTGGAGATTCCAAAAGACGTGATGGGCAAATCCCTGGCGGATGTGATCAGCAGGGATGAACCGGTGAGGGAATACGCGCTGTTCGGAATGCATGGATGCCATGTGAACATCACCGACGGACACTATGTCTATATGAGAGCCTGTGATACCGGAGTGGAGCACAACAATGAAAATCTCAGCAACTACACCCTGATGCCGGTTCATATGAAGGAAAGCTTTGACCGGGATGAACTGCTGAACATGGAACTGGTGGACGGATTTTCCTTCACAAAAGGAATGAAGGTATTATCGGTTCCGGGAACGGAGAAGATCCCCACCATGGGATTCCCGCCGTCTTCCCTCTATGACGGAGGCCACATGCTATTTGATGTGATAAATGACCCGGGCCAGCAGCACCCTCTCGATGATCCGGAGAATGAAGAGCGGATGATCCGCAGCATGATCCGTCTCATGGAGGAAAATGACGCGCCTAAGGAACAGTATATCCGTTTGGGACTGGACCGGTTCAGGTGAGGAAAGGCGGAAGAAAGATGAAGATAAGATTTTATAATGCCCGGATTATGACCATGGACGGCGGATGCGCCGTGACGGAAGGGGAAGTCTGGACGGACGGAACCAGGATCAGCTATGTGGGGCCGGCAAAGGCCGGGGCGGAAGAAATGAATTTTGACCGGGAAATCGACGCCCGCGGCAATCTGATCATGCCCGGATTCAAGGATGCCCACACCCATTCCGGCATGACCTTCCTGCGTTCCAGCGCGGACGACCTGCCTCTGGAAGAATGGCTGAATAAACAGGTGTTTCCGCTGGAAGCAAAGCTCTGCGGGGAAGATGTGTACCATCTTTCCAAACTGGCCATACTGGAGTATCTGACCAGCGGGATCACGGCTAATTACGACATGTATTTCTTCCCGGACCAGATCGCCCGGGCTTCCATAGAGATGGGATTCAGGACGGCCCTGTGCTGCCCGATCACATCATTTTCAGGGGAAACGGCCAAAACGGTGGAAGAAAACTTCTTAAAATATAATACTTACCATGAGTTAATCAGCTACACCCTGGGCTTTCATGCGGAATATACGGCGGAAACGCCGCTGCTGGAAGAGATCGCGAAGCTTTCACAGAAGTATCATGCCCCTGTGTTTAACCATAATTCCGAGACTGTGGATTCGGTGGAGCAGTGTATAAAACGGAGCGGCATGACGCCTACGGTATTTTTAAACAGCCTGGGAATGTTTGAATATGGAGGCGGAGGATACCACTGTGTCCATATGACGGAAGAGGATTTGGCTGTATTCGCAGAAAAGAAGCTGACCGCGGTTACGAATCCGGGGTCCAATGTGAAACTGGCCAGCGGGATCGCGCCTATCAAGCGGATGCTGGAGCTGAATATCCCAGTTGCCATCGGAACCGACGGCCCGGCCAGCAATAACTGCCTGGATATGTTCCGTGAGATGTTTTTGGTGACAGGACTTGCCAAGATCCGGGAAAATGACGCCTCCGCCGTGGAGGCCGGTTCGGTGCTCACCATGGCCACTGTGAACGGGGCGGGCGCTATGGGCCTAACGGACTGCGATGTGCTGGCGCCTGGGAAATTGGCGGACTTGATCATGATAGATCTGCACCAGCCCAATATGCAGCCGCTTAACAATATCGCAAAAAATGTGGTGTACAGCGGCAGCAAGGCCAATGTGAAGCTGACTATGGTTAACGGGAAGATTCTCTATGAGAACGGGGAGTTCTTTGTAGGGGAGGAGCCGGAAGACATTTATGGGAAGGCGAATGAGATTGTGAAGAAGCTGATGAAGAATACGGGATGTTAGAGTGTGTTCGAAAATTACTTTCTGGCAGCTGTGCGTCACAGTTTGTGGGTGATTTGTTCCTAACGAGGGAGGCGTAGCGGGCTACGTTGACCGAATTCGGGCAAATCTCCCGCAAAGTGGGGCGTGCAGATGACGGAAATGAATTTTCAAACACAATATAGAATAGGGTATCAGAAAAATTAGCAAGAAATAAGCAAGATTTTACATAAAGGCGCCGTTGGCTAATGATAGAAGCTGTCGGCGTTTTTTCTGTCCTTCATTATACTAAACCACAACATTGCCAAATTCAATCATGCGTGCTTTGCTAAGTTGACTTTTTGGGAAAATTGGATATACTATAGTAAAGTACACAATCGATGAAAAATTTGCGTGTGGTTTAATAGAGGTAAGACAATGCTTGATGAAAAAATGATAGACGTTGTTAGGAATGCTTTTTCCAAACACGATTATATAATGACAACAGCCCAACTTGATTCCTACAGAATTTACTATGCTGATATTCAGCAGCTATTAAACGAGGGCTTTATTGAAAAAATCAAACGGGGCTATTATCATTGGGTAGAAACCTACGATGAACAGGAGATTAAAATTATTAACCGTCTATTCCCCGATGCGGTGCTTTGTATGGAAACTGCCCTCTTTTACTACCAGTACAGCGACCGCAATCCTGCCGAGTGGAATATTACGATTGATAAAAATGTCTCCAGAAGCCGTACAAAGATTGACTATCCCTTTGTAAAAGCATACCGGGTTGAACCGTTTCTAGTGCCTCTTGGCGAAACGAAAGGCACTATTAACTTTGTCGATGTCCGTATCTATGACCGTGACCGCACCATTTGCGATGTACTTCGGAACATGAACAAAATGGACAGAGAGATTTTTAATAAGGCAATACAAGGTTATGTAAGAGATCCGAAAAAAAATATACCGAATCTTATGGAGTATGCGATGGTATTGCGTGTGCAAAAGCGTGTGAAAGAATTGATTGGAGTGTGGTTGTGATGGCTGACGCAGCGGCATCTGTTAAAGCCCCCCAATTATGAGCAACAGGATTCTAAGCAGAAATCTGGCTGATATTCGTGATTAAAAACTTGAAGGAGCGCTCTAAATGGAGTATACTAAAACTGTCTTTGCTGTGAAAAACGGCAAAGGCAGTTTTATTGTTATGTTATCAGGAACGGATATTCTGCGAATGAAGAAACGTTGTAACAATTCAGATAGGTCTGAACTGTTACGAAACGTTCTATAAAAAGACAAGATACTGTTCATAACTAGTATGAATCAGTAAGGCATTTAATATGGATCATACTAGCCAGAAACGCGTTTTGAATCAGAAACGCGTTTTTAGAAAGGAACACAGGAAAAGTGGCAGGAATTGCATTTTTTGCGCCGGATCAGCAGGTTTATGACAGGGCAAGGGAGATTCTGGCTGAGAATCCGGGGCACATCACGGTTTTGAAGATGACGGAGGGCGGCGAGGATGCTGTTACAGAAGCCAGGAAAGCGGTATCGGACGGGATTAACATTATCATAGCCAGGGGCCGCCAGGCCAGCCTGATCCGCCAGTATACCAACATTTCCGTTGTGGATATTACTCTGACCGCCCAGGAGATCGGTATTTTAATAAGGGATATGAAGAAAAAGATTGGCAAGGATTACCCCAGGATCGGTCTGGTGGGCAATTCACAGATGTTTTGTGATACCACCCATCTGGGGGAACTGTTCGATGCGGATTTGCGGAAATATCCCCTGGACGAGGGATATAACTTCCAGCAGATGGTGGAACTTGCCATTGAGGAGAAAGTAGACGCGATCATAAGCGGGGCCAATGTGCTGGATTATGTGAAGGACCGCAATATCGTCACGGGATATTTTAATTCTACGGGAGAATCCGTCCGCAATTCCATCAACCAGGCGGAAGCCCTTTACCGGGTCAGCGAGGTGGAGCGGAATAACTATGTCCATTTTACATCCATTTTGGAAAGCGCTATTAATGGGCTGATCCAGGTTAATAAAAAAGGGGAAGTCACCGTAATTAATCATGCCATGGAACTGATGCTGAGAAAGTCCGTGACGGATGTAGTGGGGAAAAAGATTACATCGGTTCTTGACGGTCTGGACAGCAACGCTGTGAAACGGGTATTGAAAAGCCCGAAGGAAAGCTATGCCACCTTTGTTAAAATTGGAAATGAGAACATGGTTGTGCTTATGATTCCTGTGGTGATTGCTGAGGAAGTGGACGGAGCCATCATTTCCTGCAATAAGGTGAACCGTTCCTCCGGTTTCAATGAAACAAAGCAGATGCAGGACCAGTATCTGCGCGGTTATGTGGCCCGCAATACCTTTGAGAGCCTGGAGCCGCTGACCAGAGGAATGCCGGAAACCATAGAAATGGCCAAGTGCTATGCGCTGTCCACCAGCCCCATTCTGATAAAAGGGGAATCCGGGGATGAAAGGGAAGAGATCGCCCAGGCCATACACAACCACAGCATGAGGAAATCAGGGCCTTATATCTCGGTAAATATTGCCGGTCTTTCGGATGAAGCCCAGATCGACCTGTTATTTGGAAAGCGGTTTTTAAACCCTGACTCCAAAGACCGCACCCAGGGAGCGCTGATGGCCGCCGCCAATGGTACGTTGGTCATTCACGCCCTGGATAAGATGGGGGTGAGAACCCAGTTTTTTGTAAATAATATCATTCAGAACAACACACTCATCTATAATGACTTGGAACGGATTCAGGATGTCAACACGAGGATCATCGGCGCCTGCACCAAAGATCTGTATCTGCTGGTGGAAAAGACGCTGTTTCGGGATGATCTTTACTATATCTTTCATTCGCTCACCCTGGTGATCCCTCCCCTGCGGAAGAGAAAGACGGATATGGAGCGTTTGATCGATATTTATATACCCAGATATATTGAAAAATACTCCAAGTTCCATGTATTTACAGCAGGGGCCAAACGGGTTATGCTCCAATACAGCTGGGAGGGCAACCGGGTTCAGTTAGAGCGTTTCTGTGAACGGCTGATTCTGACGGCTGGTAAACGGACGATCACGGATAATTATGTGACCCTGCTCCTGGATCAGCTATATGGGCATCACGAAAACAAGGAAAAGGATGAGATGAAACAGGCAGCGCCGGCTTATGAAGATTCCTACGAGGAGCTGATCAGAAATACCTTGAGGAAATATAACGGCAATAAGGGCCTGACGGCAAAAGCGCTCCATATCAGCACCACTACATTGTGGCGGAAGATGAAAAAATATAATATTGATTAAAATGCCGTTTATGCGGCGGAATGTGAGGAAACGTATGAAAAAGGTAGAAGATTATGTGAGAAGCATACCGGATTTTCCGGAGCCGGGGATCATTTTCAGGGATGTAACAACAATTTTACAGGATGCGGACGGGCTTCATCTGGCCATCGACGGCATTCTGGATAAACTGAAAGATACGGATTATGATGTGGTGGTAGGGCCGGAATCCAGAGGGTTTATCTTCGGCGTGCCGGTAGCTTACGCGGCTCACAAAGCGTTCGTTCCCGTGCGCAAACAGGGCAAACTGCCTTGCGAGACCATTTCCATGGAATATGACCTGGAGTATGGCAGCGCGGTCATTGAGATGCATAAGGACGCAATTAAAAAGGGCCAGAGGGTCGTGATTGTAGACGATTTGATCGCCACGGGAGGAACCATTGAGGCCATCATCAAACTGATCGAGAAGCTGGGCGGAGTTGTGGTGAAAATCTGTTTTGTAATGGAACTTGCGGGGCTTAACGGCAGAGAAAAACTGGCCGGATATCCGGTGGAATCCGTGATCACATACGAAGGAAAATAACAGACAGGATGGGGGATCTTATGGAGGAATTAGTATTTGGCAGTCCAAAAGAATCAGGAGTGCCTTCCGGGGCGGTGCTGTCCTGCCTGAAACGCCTGGCAGAACAGAATGTGCCTTTGCACAGCCTGCTGCTGTACAGAAAGGGAAAGGTGATTACAGAAGCCTATTCTTTTCCCTATGAAAAACACAGTCTGCACCGGATGTATTCCATCACGAAAAGTTTTACGTCTTTGGCGGTGGGGCTTTTGGCAGATAAGGGCCTGATAGGGCTCGATGATCCTGTCATCAAGTATTTTGAGGAATATCTTCCTCAAACGGTGCACCCCTGGCTGGCGTCCATGACCATACGGGATATGCTGGAGATGAAAACCTGCCATGAGGGCACCACTTACAAAAAGGATCTGACGAAAAACTGGGTGGAGAGCTTCTTTATCACGGAGCCGGATCACAGGCCGGGAACCATTTTTTCCTATGATACGTCCTCGGCCCATACCCTCTGCGCTCTGGTGGAAAAGCTGACCGGAATGGAGCTTCTGGAATTCTTAAAGGGTGAATGTCTGAATGAGATAGGATTTTCAGCGGAATCTTATGTTAAAAAAGATCCCTTCGGCGTTTCCATAGGAGGCAGCGGCCTGATGGCAACGCCCATGGATCTGCTGAAAACAGGCATTCTGCTCCTGCGTCAGGGAGAATACGGGGGACGGCAGATTTATCCCAAATGGTATCTGGAGGAAGCGGTCAAATGCCAAACGCAGACCGCAGGTTCCAGAAATTGTGAAGATGAACGCCAGGGTTACGGATACCAGTTTTGGCAGTTCCGCCATGGCTGTTTTGGATGTTACGGCATGGGGGGGCAGTTTGTGCTCTGCTGTCCCCAGCAGGAGCTGGTCTGCGTTACCACGGCGGATACGCTGGCTGTAACAGGAGGCCACCAACAGGTTCTGGATGCTGTGTTTGACTGCATTTTTCCGTATCTGGATATGGAGGAAGACGGAAAAGAAGGGGAACTGGAAGAATATTTGGCCCGGCTTTCCATGCCTCCGGTTGAAAATAAGAAAATTCCCGCGTCCGCCTGGGAGAAAGCGGAAGGTTTATATGAATCCGTAAAAGAAGGCGGTTATTTTAAGAATATGGGATTCTCTTTCTCTGAGGACAAAAGCAGAGGACGGCTGCGCTACTCCTGTGAACAGGGAGAAGGGGTTCTGGAATTTGGTATGGGGGTTTGGGTCTGTTCGGAATTTCCCTTTTACGGCCAGTCATATGCGGCCAGCGGAGGATGGACGGAGGATGGAGACCTCATGATTAAAATCCAGATCACAGGGGAGGATTCCAGCTCTGTTTCCATACAGGCGGCTTTCTTTGAAGGCGGTTTAACGGCTTTCATGAAGAGCACGGGAGAGAATGTTTTTCTCGAATTTTCCGGCTTTTTTGAAGGAAAAGTAAAATCTTAGACATTTCAAAATATTACATATCTGAAAATAATGCAATGAAAATGCAATGTATACGGCTCATTTTGAAAACAATGTAGGAAGTGCAAAAAATACGCCCCGTTTATAGGGCAATCTGCCAATAGTTTCCTCTTTTTCTATCGTTTATTATTTATAATAGACAATAGTAAGAAAAAGAGAGAGGAGGGGGTATTTTTGACAGCTTTTCCACATGTGAAAAATGAGCCGTTTTTTCGTGATTTCCCAAATGTAAAACTACATAATCCGACGGCATTTTTAACGGAAAACTGCCAAAAGAAGAATACCCGGATGCGGCATTATGGTATTTGACAAATATTTTAAAGACTATTTGGATCTGTTTGACCAGGAATATCCGGAAGTTTGGTCGTATAAGGACGGCTGCGTCATGACCGGCGCAAAGATCCTGTACGAAGCGGATCAGGATGACCGGTATCTGAAAAGCCTTTTGTGTTTTGGCGATAAATATGTGGGTGAGGACGGTTCTGTGGCCGGTTTTAACCCATCTGAATATAATGTGGACCAGCTCAGGTGCGGGAATGCTTTCTTTTTCCTCTATGAACAGACGGGAAATGAAAAGTACAGAAAGGCCATGGATCTGTTCATGGAAAACCTGAAACATTTTCCGCGAACGGAAGAGGGCAGTTTTTGGCATAAGCAGATTTATCCTTACCAGGTCTGGCTGGACGGCCTTTATATGGCCATGCCGTTTTACCTGAAATACGATACCCTTTATGGGGGACGGAAACATTACAATGATATCATCGGCCAGTTTAAACGGGTCAGGCGTTATCAGTATGATGAAGAAAAACAACTGTATTACCACGCATTTGATGAGAAACGGCAGATGGTGTGGGCGGATAAAGAGACGGGGCTGTCACCTTGTTTCTGGCTCAGGGCTGAAGGATGGTTTTTGATGGCTCTGGTGGACTGTTATGAGATCATTCCGGAGGAATCCTATGACCAGTTCCGGTATCTGGGAGATCTGTATAAAGAAGCTCTGAGGGGTATTTTAAAATATCAGGATCCGGAAAGCGGGCTGTTCTATCAATTGATTGACAGGGCGGACCTGCCCGGGAACTATCTGGAGACTTCGGGATCAGCCATGGTGGCGTACTCGGTTTTAAAGACCTGCCGCCTGGGGCTTTTGCAAAAAGAGAAGTATTTTGAGCTGGGAGAGCAGATCCTCATGGCTTTGGAGGCGCTGATGTTTACCGTGGAGAAAAAGAAATTTCATTTGAACGGTATCTGTGCCAGCGCCGGTTTAGGGCCGAAAGAGGAGCGGGACGGAAGCCCGGAATACTATCTGGGCGAGCCGCAGAGAGCGGACAATAAGCACGGAGCGGCCGCCTGCATGATGGCATATGGAGAATGGAAACGACAAATATAGGCAGAGGGAAGGATTCGTATGGAGTTCAACATCATTTTTCAAACATCCAGAAAGATTACGATTGAAGTGAAAGATTATGGGATCTGGTATGCCCGCAGGAATTACCGGATTTATATCAATGGGGAACCGGTCATGACCTCGGGCCGTGTGGTTCAGACAGTTTCCGGCCTGAAGCCGGACACGGAATATACGATATGGATTGAAAATGAAGACGGAAAATCGGAAGTTCAGTCGTTTCGGACAGATTATGAATTTGTGACCCTGGACGTGAAGCGTTTTGGAGCAAAAGGGGACGGGGTCAGCGACGACACGTTGTTCATACAGGCTGCCATTTCAGCCTGTCCGGCGGGCGGAAGGGTTTATCTGCCTAAGGGCGTTTACAAGGTGGTATGCCTGTTTTTAAAGAGCGATATTACCATCGATTTGGACGATGAAGCGGTTTTGTCCGCATTTACGGAGAAACCCCGGTTCCCGGTTCTGCCGGGTATGATTGAGAGTTATGATGAAAAAGAGGAATATAACCTGGGTACATGGGAAGGCAATCCGCTGGACATGTTTGCGTCTATCATAACGGGAATCAATGTCTCCAATGTGGTGATTACGGGAGGCGGAGTTCTGGATGGCAACAGCAGCTATGACAACTGGTGGGCTGGTACGGGAAGGGAAAAGGCAGGCGGCGCATTCCGGCCGAGGATGATCTTTTTAAACCATTGCAGCCACATAACGGTACAGGGACTTACCATACAGAATAGTCCGGCCTGGAACCTTCACCCTTATTTTTCCGATGATACCAGATGGATTGATTTGAGGATCATCAACCCCAAAGTGTCGCCTAATACGGACGGCATGGATCCGGAATCGGTGGACGGGCTGGAGGCCGTGGGCGTGTATTTCTCCCTGGGGGACGACTGTATAGCGGTGAAGTCAGGAAAGTTTTATATGGGCCATAAATATAAGAAAACATCCCGGAACCTGGAGATCAGGCAGTGTTATATGAGACACGGCCATGGAGCTTTGACCCTGGGAAGCGAGATCGCGGCCGGGGTACAGGGCCTGGTGTGCCGGGACTGCCTGTTCGAGGATACGGACAGAGGCCTTAGGGTTAAGACGCGCCGGGGCCGCGGCGAGGATGCGGTGCTGGACGATATCACCTTTGACAATATTAAAATGGACGGGGTGCTGACGCCGTTTGTGATCAACTCGTTCTATAACCGCTGTGACCCGGACGGCCACTCGGATTATGCCCAGAGCAAGGAACCTTATCCAGTGGATGAACGGACGCCGGCAACCGGTAAGATGACATTTTCCAATATTGAGGCGAAAAACTGCCATGTGGCGGCCTCCTTTATCTACGGGCTGCCGGAAGCGCCTATTGAAGAGCTGAAATTTGAACACATTGATATCAGCTTCGCAAAAGATCCGGTGACGGACTACGCGGCAATGATGGATGATCTGGAACCCAGCAGCAGGAAGGGGATCTATATCAACAACGTGAAAAAGCTGGAGCTGAAGGATGTGAAAGTACACGGCCAGGAAGGCGAGGCGGTGGAAATGTATCATGTGGAAAAATTAGTGTCGGAGCCGCAAGGATGAATCTCAGTTGAGAATCTGAAATTCTCAACGAATGCCTGCGCAAATAAATGCCCCGGCTTATCAGGAAAGAGAAAGGATAACTGAAACTATGATATTTGAACGTTATATTAAAAACTATATGTACGAATTTGACCAGCTTGACCGCTGTTTTTGGAATTATGAGGACGGATGTGTGCTGATCGGCGCCCAGGCCATGTATGAAGCCACAGGAGATGAATATTACTTTGACAGCATCCGCAATTTCATCGACCGCTATGTGAAAGAGGACGGGATCATGTATTATGATCCCAAGGAATACAACATCGATAAGATCCCTTCCGGCCGGGTGCTCTACCTGCTGTACAAACGGACCGGCAATGAAACTTACCGCAAAGCCATTGAGCTTTTGATGGGACAGCTCCGGGAGCATCCGCGTACAGAATGCGGCAGTTTCTGGCACAAGAAAATCTATCCGTACCAAATCTGGCTAGATGGTTTATACATGGGCATGCCGTTTTACATGATGTATGAAAATGATTTCGACGGCGGAAAGAATTACGGCGACATCATCAACCAGTTTTTGAATGCCAGAAAATACCTGTACGATGAGGAAAAACACCTCTATTACCATGCGTATGATGAGAAAAAGGAGATGTTCTGGGCTGATAAGGAGACGGGATTATCCCCCAATTTCTGGTCACGGGCCACAGGCTGGTATCTGATGGCTTTGGCGGACTGCTATGAACTGATGCCCGAGGAGCAGGAGGATTACAGAAAGGTTCTGGCGGACCTTTGGAAAGAGGCCATAGACGGAATGCTGGAATACCAGGATAAAGAAAGCGGATTGTTCTATCAGCTTACCGCTCTTTCTGATGTGGAAGGAAACTATCTGGAGACTTCTTCTTCCTCCATGGTGGCATATTCCATCCTGAAAGGATGCCGGTTAGGCGTGCTTCCTGAGGCGGTTTACCGCGCGAAGGGAGAGGAAATCCTGATCGCCTTGGAAACCAGGATGTTCACTATAAAAAACGGCAAGCTGGAACTGGGCGGCATGTGTGTAGGAGCCGGCTTGGGGCCTGCGGATAACCCCAGAAGGGACGGAACCGTAGCTTATTATCTGGCGGAAGGTGTTGTGCACGACGAGCAGAAGGGTACGGGAGCGGCTATGATGGCTTATAGTGAGTGGCTGAAACTGAGGAAGAACGGGATTGAGGTGCTTCCGGGGATTGAGGTGGAGATTTATAATAGCGGGTATTAATTGAATTGTGGAAGTTACGCAGGAAAGCGGGGCGAGGCGGCGGATGGAGGACCGGGGGTTTGGAACGGTCCTCCATCCGCCGCCT
>NZ_WQPN01000095.1 GCF_018785315.1 Clostridium sp. MCC353
GGGAGCAGAGGAGACGATCTGTCTAAAAAGACGGGGCCCCCACTCTTCAAAGTGTCCACACTTATGGGTACATTATAGTTTCCAGATGGCTTTCATCCCCGAAGGATTCCCCTTGGCCCGCCCCCATCCAAACATCCAGTCCGCCCCTCGTCCCGCTTTCCTGCTGGTATTCTCTGGCTAAAGTAATTAAAAGCAAATTTAACATAAAGGGTGACATAAAGGGTGAAGGCATTATCGAAAATGGCTTCACCCTTTAATGTAAATCCCCACACCATTTAACATCAACCCTCAAGGCATTTTCGAAAATGCCTTGACGCTTTACTGTTAATCCCCAGGTCAGTTACATAAAATATCTATGCCATAATCTGCACAAAATACCAAACATCGTCTCAATCAAACGCCCCTTTGCTTCTTTTACACTCCTTCTCCTAATCTTTATTTATCCTTTATCAGACCAGTACACAGCCATGAATCCTGGGAATGGGGACGGACGGGGGTGGAGGCCTGCTTTCCTGCTGGTTTTTCGTTGGCTAAAGTAATTAAAAGCAAATTTTACATAAAGGGGGAAGGTATTTTCGAAAATGGCTTCGCCTTTTTATGTAAATCCCCACACCATTTAACATCAACCCTGAAGGCATTTTCGAAAATGCCTTGGCCTTTTACTGTTAATCCCCACCTCAATCAAACAATTCTTTGCTTTTTCTATGTTTCTTCCCAATCTTTTTATCTGTAGCTCAGCCGGCCGCCTGCCCCAGATTCCCCGTCTTCATGGCGTCACTCCTGCCAACTCGTTAAATAAAGATTTATTTACGTGAGCAAAGCCCGAACCATGTTTTCATCAAATGTCACCTCAGCCACATGATTTACCTCTATCTGATAAAGGGCATTGGCGGCAATGTGCTCTGCGGCCTGTTCCAGATCACGGATTCCGGTAGTATCTTTATATATTTCGATGATGGCATCCAGGCCATCAGCAGTGACCATACATTCATTTTCCCCCATGCTCATCCGTTTTAGAACTTTTGGCAGGGCATACTGTGAGAAGATGATTTTCTTTTCTTCCGGCGTATAGTCTGGAATATCGATGACTGCAAAACGGGACATTAAAGGCGCGCTGATCTGGCTTTTGTCATTGGCAGTTGCTATAGGATAAACCCCTACAGTGGGGATCATGCACTCGATGTAATTGTCCGTAAATCCCAGATTGTCCAGGAGCGTTAAAAGGACGTCGGCCGGATTGCCGTTCCCCTTTCCGGCGGCGGCTTTATCCAGTTCGTTGATAATAAATACCAGGTTGGATTCTCCGGCCATGGAGAACGCTTCCATGATAATGCCCGGTTTTGCGTTTGCGTAGATACGTGAACTGCCGGTTAACTGTTCCGGGTCGTTGATGGAACTCATGTCCAATGTGGTCCACGGCAGTTTCAGGATACGGGCGACAGCATAGGCGATCTGGGATTTTCCGGTTCCCGCAGGGCCCACCAGCAGAAGGCCGTAAGCAGGAAGCGTGTGGGTGCGGTTGATCTGTATGATTGTTTCAATAATTCTCTGCTTGACCTGCTCCATTCCGTAAAGCTCCTCGTCCAGAATTTGACGCGCTTTCTGAGGATCAATGGATTCAAAATAGTTATTTTTCCACTGAATGTTCATCATGACGGAAAGGGCCCGCTGTGCATGGCGTTTTTCTTCCGGTGAGACTTCGTGGGAGCGGGCAACCGCCAGGTTTCTTCTGGCCCAAAGGCGGATATTATCGGGAAGAGTCCGGCCTGCACAGGTCATAAAGTCGGTGATGCTCTGAAGGCTGGTGAGTTTCATGTTATCCCCGGTTTCTTCGTGGTCTTCATCCTCTACGGCATCAGCAGGCGCGCTGCTGGCAAGCAGCCTTTCGATCATGAACTGGAGAAAGCCGTCTTCCGCGGAAAGTTTTGTTCCGCCGCCAAATGCAGTTTCCCGGATTTTGTATACCGCATAGCCTTCTTCCCGGTTTTCACCGGACAGGCGGACGTTGATATGATTTTCACCCAGCCACTGAAGCAGATTTACAAAACGGGCGTCGATTTTAAGAATATCGGCGCTCACTGTTCCGCCGTCTTCTTTGAATTCGAAAGCTGTCCGTTTCGTCGGATTGGTAAAAATGCCGCAGGAATGATGGCTCCATTTCCGTTCGTCGTTGGCTAACAGCAGTATGGGCTGGGAAGGGGAGACTGTGGATTCATTGGACTTAAATATGGTATAGGTGCATTCGGACTTAGGGGGATTTTCCGGTGCGCTGGTGAAATCAAATACGGGCATGGTTTATTCTCCTTTATAAACTTTGGATTGTACATTTCCTGACAGCATTATATCATACCATAAGACAAAAAAATAGAACTGAATAACAGGTATCCAGTTCTATTTTGTATTCCCTCTAACATACTAGAGGCTGTTAATTTCATCATTTCCTCAACTCTTCCACCGCCCGGCAGATCGCTGCGCCCATCTCCTGTGTCGATGAGCAGCCGCCCAGATCCGGCGTCAGATTTTTCTTTTCCGTGAGCACAATTTCCACCGCTTTTTCGATATCTGCGGCAGCCCGGATGGCTGAATCATCTTTTTTCAGATTTCCCAGCCAGGACAGCATCATCTGTCCGGACATGATCATCGCATAAGGGTTGGCGATATTTTCACCGGCAATGTCAGGTGCGGAGCCGTGGGTGGCCTGGGCCATGCAGTATTTGGGGCCTACGGAAAGGCCCGGAGCCATGCCTAAGCCGCCGATCAGGCCGGCCGCCTCGTCGGAAAGGATATCGCCGAACATATTGGTGGTGACCGCCACGTCGAAGGCGAGAGGATTCATCAGCATTTTCATGGCAAATGTATCCACAACGCAGGTTTCAAAGGTGATATCAGGATAGTCCGCCGCTACCTCCCGGCAGGCGTCCAGGAATAAGGAACAGCCCAGCTTAAATACGGTGTTTTTATGAATTGCAGTCACCTTTTTCAGCTTATTTCTCTGGCGGGCCAGCTCAAAGGCCGTTCTTGCCGCCATGGCGGAATTCCGTCTGGTGATAACTCTCAGGGAAAGGGCCATATCCGGGGTGGGCATGCAGTCGCTGGTGCCCTTAAACATGTTGCGGTCCGGCTGGAACCCTTCGTTATTTTCCCGCACAATGATTAAATCTGTTTTGGGATTGATGCAGGGGATGCACTCATAGCCTTTGGCAGGCCGGATGTTGCTGACTAAGTCGTAATCCCTTCTCAAAATGGGATGAGGATTGATGCATTCCGGCACTTTCGGATAGGCCATATGGCCTATCGGCCCCAAAATCCAGCCGTCCAACTGGTATAAAGTTTCCTTTACGGACGGCAGAAGGGAATTGCCATGTTCCAGATAGGAAGAATATCCGATTGGAAGAGGCACCCATTCAATTTTAATATCAGGATAGGCGCTGACTGCGGCTTTTAACACATTCACGGTCTCAGGAACGATCTCAGGGCCGATGTCATCTCCATTTAGAATGCCTATTTTATACTCTGCCATGTTTTCCTCCGATCTTAATCGTTTTTATGCTTCTTTGCGCAGATATCCTGAATGATATCCGCACAGCGTACCTGGTTAAAGATACCGCAGTAGCAGAAATCGGATAATTTTACAGCGCCTTCCTCAGGGCTAAGTCTGCCCTTGTCCACTTGATCCACCACATACTGTACGAATTTAGGCGGGATCATGTGATGGCCGCACATGGTTGTGATGGACAAGGTGTCCTCATCAGGAAGAATTCCTTTATTTCCCCAAACTCCGAGGGAGAAGTTGGCAGAATGAGGGGTTACTCCGGCTTCACGGCAGCAGGGGATCACTTCATCAATCAGCCCGGTTATGACGCAGGACTGTCCCACATCGGCTGCTTTTACTTCTTTCAGGAAACCGATTACCTGTTCGCGTTTTGTGAATACACCGCGGATTCTGGATTTATCAGTGATTTTATCTTTGATTTCAGCAGAATCAAAGCGGGTGATCGGGCCGGTCTTTACATCGCCCCAGTTTTCAGAACCCTGGCGCTCGGCTGCTTCTATGTAGATCATTGCCTTGGGTTTGATGTCTTTATCATTAATGCCTTTTGTCTGGTACATGAACCAGACGAAATCATTTTTCTGCGATTCGATGGAACCGCTGCGGTGCAGGGAATGTGACATAATTTAATCTCCTTTACTTGATGGTTATTTGATTGGGCCTGCGGTTATTTATGGATATTCTGTGGCCCGTCTTTATGGTTCGTCTTTATGGCCTGTTTCTACGGCCAGCCCGGTCAGTCGATTAAAGGGCGTCCCAGGCCCACATTGATTTTTGCCCTGTGAGGCTGAGGAATATCCAGATCATCCAGGCATTTTAAAGCCGGGTTATAACCATTTTCGTCGATCCGCATGATGAGGCCCAGGGAGAATACGGTTTCGATCTCTCCGGCCACCTTTTTCAAAGCCGCAAGCACGTTTGGAAGTTCTTCTTCAGCGCAGTTTCCTTCTACGATAACGGACAAGAGGCGGTTGTTTAAAACGCCCTCTTCCAGCTTTCCGGTTTTGATGTCAGTCATTAATGCAGCTAATGGGGTTGTTTCTTTTCCTTCCAGGACAACGCCTGAAGCGGCGCAGGCCATAGCGATTTTTTCCACATCATACATCCTGGCGCCTGCTCCGGGACGTCCTACGTCGATACATAAGCCTACCCGGCCTTTGCGGACGCGGCCGGAAACGTCGTTTGTTTTAACTTCTTCCGTACCCCTTCCGGTCACTCCGGTCACCCCATGGTTTTCAACCGGGTCACTCATTACATGCATAAACTGTTTATAAAATGTATCCAATTCTGTTGGCACGATTGCGTCCTTGGGACATACGTGCTGACGAAGGCAGACATAACAATCCACACACTCATCCGATGCGATAAAGCATTTTCCGTTTTCGTATTTGATTGCGTCTACTGAGCAGTACTTCTGACACGTTTTGCATCCGACGCAATTCTCTGCGATAATTTTAGCCATACTGTTTCCTCCTGTTTTTCGTGAAATATTTAATATCGAACGACTTGATAGTTTTAGGATAATGATTCGGGGCCAATATTGCAAATACCTAAAACCTATATTATAATTAACTTTAAGTTATGAATGAGGGGAGGATTTTTGGTATGCTGTTAAAAGAAATCCGCTATGTTTTAGCGGTTGCGGAACACGATACGGTGGCGAAAGCGGCCGACAGCCTGTATCTTTCCCAGCCGGCCCTGACCAAATATATTCATAATCTGGAAGATTCCCTGAACATAAAATTGTTTGAAAAAGTGGGAAAGACTTTGAAGCCGACTGAATATGGGAAGACTTACATTGAAGCTGCGAAGAGGATTCAGGAGATATTTAAGGAGATGGAGCAGAACGTTTATTCCATGGATGAGATGCTCCGCGGAACGCTGAGAATCGGTACGGGGCGGAGGGGATCTTATGTGCTGCCCAATGTGCTGCCCGCATTTTCCGCCAAATTCCCTTCCGTGAAAGTGACCCTGTTTGAACAGTCCTATGATGAGCTGGACAGCATGCTGCTCCAGGGGGAGATCGATATCGGGATGTTAAAACAGCCTCAGGATTTAAACCCTAACATCACTTATCTTCCGCTGTTTACCGAAGAACTGGTGCTGGTCACCAACGTAAACCATCCCTTGTGTTCCATGGCAGTGGATAAAAAAGACTGCACCTATCCCTGGCTTGATATCAGGTTATTTGAAGATGAACGGTTTATCCTATATAAGCCGGGACACCGGAACCGTTTTTTAATTAATAAACTATTTGCCGCCAACAATATCATGCCCAATACATTTATGGATACCAACAATATCGAAGGGGCCCTGCATTTGGTGCAGAAGGGATGCGGCGTCTGTTTCGCGCCGGAACTCTATGCCCATAATGTGCTCCAGCTGGAAGGCGATGTGAAATCCATCAGGCTCTTTTCCGTCGGCGAACCGGTGAGCCGTTACCAGTATTTTGTAGCTTACCGCAACAATCTCCATTACACCCGGTATATGGCCGAATTTATCAATATCCTTTTGGATTATTACTCCAATAAAACCCCGTAAAACGGCGGAATTTTAACTGAATAGAAAGAAAAACTGTACGCATAACTTTTGGTTATGCGTATTTTATTTTTATATATTAGACTTGCTTTTCGTTCTAAGATAAGATGAAACTACAAGTAGTTGTACACATAAACCAATTTTAAAAAGAAAAGGAGAGGGAACATGAAAAAAGCATTTTTACTTATTGGGACAGTGGCAATGATGATGGGGTTAACAGCCTGCGCGGGAAACAAGCCGGCACAGACAGAAGCGGCAGCCCCTGCGGCTAAAACGGAAAGCACTAAGGCTCAGGAAACAAGCGGCCAGGACAAGACTGAGGCGCCGGCTTCAGAAGCAGCCGGAGGGGAAACCGGCGATGCCAAATGGGAATGGGGAGACATCACTCTGGTAGTACCGTTTAAGGCCGGCGGCGGCGCCGATACGGTAGCGCGTCTGCTGGGTGAACATTGGGGAAAAGAACTGGGCTGTAACTTTATTATCGATAACCGTGACGGAGCCAATACGGAAATCGGAACCACTTATTATGTAAAAGAGTGTAAACCGGATGCCACCAATTTGTATATGGGCGTTCAGATCTATTACTCCACCTGTATTCTTCTTCAGGATGCGGCATATCAGTTTGATGATGTATCGGTTATGAACTTCATAGAGCTGGATCCGTGCTGTATCTGTGTAACAGAAGATTCCCCGTATCAGACATGGGAAGAGCTGAATGCGGCTGTTCTGGCGAATCCGGGCAAACTCAGCATTGCCGCGACAGCAGGCGGGGACCAGATGCTCATGCTGGGAACATTAGCGGATTCTTTGGGCTGGGATGTTAAAATCATTAACTATGACGGCGCGACAGAACGTATGAGCGCTCTTTTAGGCGGACATGTGGACATGTGTGCAACTACAATTACAGGAAGCGTAGGACAGGGCGTTACCCAGATCGTCGTAAGTGCGGATGAGCGCAGCGAACAGGTGCCTGACTGCCCAACTTTAAGAGAAGTCATTGGAGATGATACCCTTACATTTATGGGATCCTCACGTTTTATCGGCGTACATTCCAGCGTTTTGGAAGAATACCCGGAGCGTTACCAGATTCTTTTGGATTCCCTGGAGAAAATCATGCAGCCGGGAAGCGATTATATGAACGCGGTAGCGGCAGCAGGACGTGACAATGTTACGGCATGGAGAGGCGTAGAAGCCAGCCAGAAACTGCAGACAGGATTCTATGAGTCATGCCAGGAATATCAGCAGTATTTGACAGTAGAGGAATAAAACTAAGGGAGATGGCATATGGTGCGGTTGGTTAAAAAACTGCTTATCCCAACCATAATTTTTATATGGGCGGTCTGCTATTATATAGAAGTTTTAGGGAAAAAAGCTTCGGCGGGTTATTTTATTAAACCGGTTTTTTGGATTATGGCGGTTCTCTATGTGGTAATAGCAGCGAAAGATACAAAAGCATGGTGGGAAGAAGGAAAAGCAATAGCGGCCCGTTCGAAAAAAGAAGATCAGGGCGCAAAAAATGATGACACAGGGAAAGTAAAAGATGTGGAACTGGGCCAGATGATGGTCTGTGTAGGAAGTGCGGCTTTGTATTTAGCGGTAATGCCTTATGTGGGATTCATCATTGCCACAATCCTGCTTCTGTTCGGATTGTTCTGCTGGCTGAAGGCCCCCAACCGCGTGGGCGCTCTGGTACTGGCAGTGCTGGTGACGGCCGGTATGTACATGCTGTTTAAATTTGGATTAAAGGTGCCTCTTTATGCGGGTATCCTTGGATTTTAAGGGGGGCTGTTTATGGCAACATTTTTTTCAGGATTTGCAGTAGTTCTCCAGCCGCTTTACATAGGATACATGCTGCTGGGCGTTTCCCTCGGTCTGGTAATCGGATTTCTGCCGGGCCTGAGCGGAGGAATTGGAATCGGCCTCATGCTGCCGTTTACCTTTCACATGGAGCCGCTGACGGCGCTGGTGTTCCTGTGCTCGATTTATACCGGCGGTATATTTGGCGGCGCGGTAACTGCGATTTTACTTAATACCCCCGGCGCTCCGGCAAATGTGGCCACTGTTATGGATGGATTCCCCATGGCATACCGGGGTGAGACGGAACGGGCGATGGGGTTGTCGCTGATGAGTTCATTTATCGGCGGAATTATAGGATGTACCTGCCTGCTTCTGCTGGCGGAACCGCTGGCAAATTATGCGTTGAAATTTGGCCCGGGTGAAATGTTTATGGTAGCCATTTTTGGCCTCACCGTGGTGGGCAGTCTGGCCAAAGACGTGGTAAAAGGCGTATTTTCCGGAATGTTCGGAATTTTGCTTGGCACCGTGGGGCTCAGTTCCAACGGTGTGCTCAGAGGTACATTCGGGGTTACGTATCTGATGGATGGAATTCCAACGGTTCCGGCGCTTTTAGGGCTTCTGGCTCTTCCAGCAATTTATGAGCTGGCCGGACGCACCAAGGCAGTTTTGCAGGTGCAGGAAAAACAGAATTTATCATCCAATTTCAGGGGCCTGCTGAGGGGCTTTAAGGATACGCTCAAACGGGGAGTACAGGCGCTGCTGTGTTCAGTTCTCGGCACCGTGGTCGGTATTATCCCGGCGGCGGGAAGTTCCATAGCCGGTATTCTGGCCTACAATTTCAGCAAACAGATTTGTAAAAATGGAGACGAATTCGGAACAGGCGTGCCGGAAGGCATTGTATCCTGTGAATCGGCCAACAATGCGTCTGAAGGAGGCGCGCTGGCCACCATGTTCGTTCTCGGAATTCCGGGAAGCACTGCCACAGCCATGATGCTGGGAGCTCTCACCCTGCAGGGCTGGGCGGTTGGACCTAAGATGTTCACCGATCACAGCGACGTCATTTATACGGCATTTTCATCCCTGTTTGTGCAGCAGTTTGTAATGCTGCTGATGGGAATGGGCCTTTGTCTGCTGGGAGCGAAGATCATAAAACTTCCCGTGAAATATTTGATGCCTGTGATTCTGGTTTTTGCCATTACAGGCGCATTTTCCAACCGGTATCTGTTATTTGACTGCGGCCTGCTGATCATGTTCAGCTTTATCGGCTGGTTTATGAAGAGAAATGATTTCCCGGCAATGCCGCTGATCCTGGGCCTCCTTTTAGGAGGAACCGCTGATGTGGAAATGCTGAGAATCCATCAGTTATTTGACAGTTTCGGAGAGATTTTCAAGAGCCCTATCGTAATCATTCTTACACTTGGAAGTATTGCATCCGTAGTGATGCCGCTCGTATTAGCACGGGTGAAGAGGAAAAAAGTATAAAAATTAATTAATAAGAGTTGGAGGAAAACAATGGAAAATCCTATCGTATTATCACCCTTTAAAATAGGGAAACTGGAGATTAAAAACAGAGTTATTTTCCCTTCTGTCTGCACCTTCTTTGCAGGCGACGACGGAAGCATTGATGAGCAGATGTTTGAATTCATTAAGGCCAGAGCCAAAGGGGGAGCCGGTATTCTGACCATAGGCGGCAGCCCTCACGGGGAGCCGGGATGCGGCCGGCCAGCCATTTCCGACGACAAATTCATGCCCCGCTGGGCTGAAACGGCAGAGATGGTGCACAGCTATGGCGCAAAATTGTTCTGCCAGCTCCATCCGGCCAAGATCCAGGCTGGAAGAGGCATTGATGTAAAATCCGTGGACACCTATGACCATGAGCTGATCAACCAACTGGTACAGAGCTATGCGGACGGCGCGAAACGTTGTATGGACTGGGGCGTTGACGGCGTGGAAATCCACGGAGGCCATGCTCATGAGGTAGCCCAGTTCATGTCTCCATATTATAACAGGAGAACGGATGAATACGGCGGCAGCTGGCAAAACCGCGTAAGATTTTCCGTAGAAATCGTAAAAGCCATTAAGGAGAAATGCGGAGCGGATTATCCTCTGATCTTCTGTATCAGCGGTTCCGAGATGGCGGAAGGCGGCCGTGATATCGATGAGACCGCCCTCATGTGCCAGGAAATTGTGAAAGCGGGAGCGGATGTGATCCATGTTTCCTGCGGAATGCCGGTTTCCGACCAGTTCAGTTGTGCTCCGATGGATGTGGAAGACTGCTTTAATGTGGACAATGCCTACCGGGTAAAACAGATGGTGGACGTTCCCGTGGTGGCCGTAGACCGCATCGTAACCCTGGAACAGGCGGAAGAAGTTCTCCAGAGCGGCAAAGCGGATCTTGTGGCAATGGCAAGACCTCTGCTGGCCGATCCGGAACTGGTTAATAAATATGCTGGAATCAACAAAGAGCCTTACTGCCTCTGCTTAGGATGCGACCAGGGCTGCCGTGACGACAAACGGTATAAAGCCATCCGCTGCCTCCAGAACCCGTTAATGGGAAGAGAAGCAACGCTGAAATACACGGAAGCTTCCGATGCTCTGAAAGCCAAGAAAATTCTGATTGTAGGCGCCGGACCGGCAGGCCTGGAAGCTGCCTGTGTGATGGTGCGCAGGGGATTAAAGCCAATTATTGTGGATAAAGCGGACCGCCCCGGCGGTTTAATGGGGATATCTTCCGTTCCTCCGTGCAAATCCAATATGAACCGGGTAACAGAATACAGAGCCGAATTCCTGAAACAGGCCGGAGTGGAGATTCAGTTTGGCGTAAATGCAGACGAGGCGTATTTGAATGAAATGAAACCGGACATCGTAATTGCGGCTACCGGAAGCACTCCTGCTGTTCCCCCGATTCCGGGAATTGACGGCCCAGGCGTTTACATTGCCGATGATGTTTTAAACGGTACAGAGGTAAATGGAACCAGAACCGCCGTTTTAGGCGCCGGCCTGGTTGGAGCAGAAACCGCAGAATATCTGGCGTCCAAAGGTAAAAAGGCAGACATTTTTGATATGATCGAAGATATCGCTCCTGATTTCAACAAAGCGAGAAGATGGTTCTTATTAAAACGCCTTGAGGAAGGCGGAGTAGCAAAACACATGAAAGTGAAAGTGAAAGAAATCGCCCTTCCTGACATTAAGATCGAACATGAAGACGGAACGGTTGAGACTGTTACCGGATTTGATTCCATGGTTATCGCGGCAGGACGGAAGGAATGCGCCGGTTTAGCTGACCTGGTTCGCAGCAAATATCCGGAAATGGAACTTCACGTGATCGGAGACGCCAGAAAAGCGGATACGGCCATTGAGGCTATTGCGGATGCGGCGTTGATGGCGGCTAACCTGTGATTGGAGCTGATCTGAGATAGAAACGATTGAAAAAATAGAAAAGATAGAAAAAACAATAAAGACAGAAAAAACCAAAAAGTTAGAAAAAACCATAAAATCTTTGGTTCGGAATGGAATTCGCTGTGAATTCATGAAAACCCGTGAAGAGCTGATGGCCGCCCTCGCCCGTGAAATCCCTGAAAAAGCATGGGTGGCGGCGGGCAGCTCCGAAACCCTGGACCAGTTGGGAATCCGTTCCTGGCTGAAGGAAAAAAGCTATTACTATCTGGACTGCTCGGACAAAGCGGATGACCGGAGACAGAATATCATAAACAGTTTCCGGTCGGATGTTTATTTAAGCAGTGTCGCGGCGGTGACGGAACAGGGAGAACTGTTTCTTGTGGACGGAACGGGAAACCGGACGGCGGCATTTTCCTATGGACCGGAAAAAGTGATTGTGATCGCTTCTGTGAAGAAGATCGTGCCGGATATGGATGCGGCCGTACAGAGGCTGAAAACGGTGGCAGCGCCTATGTGCGCAGGGAAAAGAAAGAAGTTTGAGCTTCCTTGTTATAAGAAGGGAAACTGCTATAACTGCCATTTGGAACGGAGGATGTGCTGTTATTATCTGACGGTTGGGTATGTGAGAGAGAAGGGGAGATTTCTGGTGTACCTGATTGATGAAGATGTGGGGTTTTAATGTAAATGACCCCAGGATTTGAAGTAAAGGGTGAAGGCATTTTCGAAAATGCCTTCACCCTTTACTTCACACCCTTTACTTCACGATTGAGATTAACAGCCGTTTGATGTAAAACAATATCTTACCAATGCTTTATAAGTGGTTTCAATTCATCCGGAATCTCATCCTCATTAACCGGAACATTAATTAATACAATCTTTTTTAATTTTTGCAGTCCCGATAAATCCGGCAATTCATGAATATGCCTTAAATCCTGAAGTTTAATCGTCTCTAAATGTACCAATCCGCTGATCACCGATATATCATCAAGCTTATTAATTCTCCATAATTCGAGAAAGTTTAACATCTTACTGCAAGAAGTCTCCCATCCTCTATCAGGTGGTGAGATGAATTGCCTGCTTTTGAAACAGATTAAATCTGCCATAGCTGGCATGTGAGTGGTGAATATGCACATTTCTGTGCTGTTGTCTTTGTGAAAACATCACCAGAACAAATGTTCTTATTTTTCTGGACAAGCCATCATAATCATGATATAATAAAGTCAGTCGAAACAATAAGAAAAGCTGATAAATATGAAGGGATTGGACAATAATGCACACTCGGTATTCTTACTGTATTACCATCTGATTCTGGTTGTAAAATACAGGAAGAAAGTTCTGGATGATCCGGTTTCTAACCGGGCAAAAGAGATATTTGAATACATTGCACCGAGTTATCATATCACGCTGGAAGAGTGGAACCATGACAGTGACCATGTGCACATTATGTTCCGTGCACACCCCAGATCGGAACTGAGCAAATTTATCAACGCATATAAAAGCGCCAGCAGTCGGTTGATCAAGAAAGAGTATCCGCAGATCCGGCAGAAGCTCTGGAAGGAGATATTCTGGAGCCAGAGTTTCTGCCTGCTAAGTGCGGGCGGTGCACCGATCGAGGTCATCCGCCGGTATATTGAAACGCAGGGGGAGAAAAAGCATGAACGTCGTATACAGGTTTCGGATCTATCCGAATAAGAGCCAGAGGGAACTGTTTTCCAGGACATTTGGATGCGTCCGTTTTGTCTATAACAAGATGCTTGCAGAGAAGATCGAATACTACGAAAAGACAGGAAAATCCCTAAAGATTACGCCTGCAAAATATAAGTCCGAATTTCCGTGGCTTAAGGAAGTGGACAGTCTGGCTCTCTGCAATGCACAGCTGCATCTGCAGACTGCATACCAGAACTTTTTCAGGGATCCGTCCGTTGGATTTCCAAAGTTCAAGTCCAAAAAGAAACCGACCAGAAGCTATACGACAAACTGTGTCAATGGGAACATTGCGCTGAAAGACGGAAAACTGAAACTACCAAAGGCCGGATGGGTCCGGATCAAGCAGCATAGAGGGATAGCGGATGACTTGCAGCTCAAAGGAGCTACGGTATGTATGGAACCGGATGGGAAGTATTATGTTTCGCTGCTGTATTGCTGCGGGGAACTGCCTGTTACGCCAGTGGTGGCACAGACAGCGATCGGTTTGGATTTTTCCATGACAGAGTTATATGTTGCATCTACAGGGGAACGTGGGGGATATCCCCATTATTTCCATGCATCGCAGAGGAAACTGGCAAGAGAACAGCGAAAACTCAGCCATTGTAAGAAGGGAAGCAACCGTTATAAAAAGCAGCAGAAAAAGGTGGCGCGTATCCATACGCATACAGCCCGACAGCGGAAAGACTTTCTGCATAAACAGTCCAGGAAGATAACCAATTCCTGCGATATCGTATGCATCGAAGATCTGGACATGAAGACAATGGGCCGTGGTCTGAACTTTGGTAAAAGCGTAGCTGACAATGGCTGGGGGATGTTTACAAACTTCCTGTCTTATAAGCTGGAGAGGGAAGGGAAGCAGCTGGTGCGCGTCGACCGTTGGTATCCCAGTTCAAAGACATGCAGCTGTTGCGGACGGATAAAAAAAGAGCTGGGGTTAGATGAACGGATTTACCGCTGTGAATGTGGGAACCGGATGGACCGGGATGAAAATGCAGCAATCAACATCCGCAGGGAAGGTCTGCGGATATTTGGAATTGCATTTGGTACGGAACATATAGCATCATAACTGATGCTGAAAAAAGAACCGTGGGACACACGGGGATAGCTCGCTTATGCTTTGTCCGATAGGGCAATCGACCGAGAAGCCCCCACTTCAAACGTAGTTAAGTGGTGGGAGCATGTCACATGATCTAAAGCCAATAAAGAACTCAGGTCATTCATACCGCACCACAGAATTCTCAGTTCTTCGATCCCACAGTCCTGTAAAAAATAGAAGTCATTAACTTTAATTTTGGAAATTCCAACAGCCATTTACAGTCAAAATTAATGGCTCCGCCCATCGTGTCCGCCATGATCTGCAGAGAATCCAAATCACTGTTTAAGCCTTTGATAAAACTATAATCTTTTAAATCAAACAGATTGAGGGATAAGTCCGTCAAATTTCCCAAACTGCACAGTTTCCCTGGTTCTATCATTCCAGGATTGCCTCTCAGATGCACATCCAGTTTTAAATTTTGCAGATGGGGCATCTCCTGTAACTGGTCCAGGTCAAAATAGGTTTCCTGATATAATCCGAATACCCGGAAGGAAAGATCGGGTCTTAGTTCCAATAGCTTATCACACCATTGGCAATGCTTTTTTGCCGATTGTTATTACATTTGAAAAAACTGCTGGTACATTCTCGTGACTTCAGTCGTGAGTTAACCAGCAAGATTTGTTTACAGAATAGCTGTATGTGCCTATCGGCACTGCATTTTTAATAGTTTTGTCAGTTCCCTGACTGTAAAACAATTTAGTTTTTCATTCAACTTAATTAAACTCTGAAAAAGCAGTTACGGGGAGAGCAACTTTGGAACCCGCCATACTGTGCAGTGGCCGTCAATGACCGGAGCTATGAACAGGTGAAGCATTACATGAACTCTCGAAAGGAAACATAATGAGGAGGCAGAGGATGAACAAGGCTTATAAGTACCGGATCTATCCCACCGTCGAACAGGAAAAACAACTGGCCGATACGTTTGGAAGCTGCCGGTTTGTTTATAACCATTATCTTGCCCTGCAGTCTGGAAACCATCAGCAGGGGAAAAAGCACCTGGGCAGGACCGCCTGTAATAACGACTGCAACCAGAATCTGAAACAGGAGTATCCCTGGCTCAGGCAGGTGGATAAGTTTGCGCTGACCAATGTGATCTATGCGTTGGATGCCGCATATCAGAGATTTTACAGGAAACAGAGCGGATATCCCAAGTTCAAGAGCAGGCGCCGAAGCCGTATGTCCTACACTACGAATTTTACGAATGGAAATATTGCAGTGCTGGATGGAGAAGTGAAACTGCCAAAGCTTGGAAAAATCAAGGCAGTCATACACAGAACGGTACCGGAAGGCTGGAATCTGAAACAGGCCACGGTATCAAAAGAACGTGATGGAAGTTATTATGTTTCGGTTCTGTATGAGTATCAGACAGAGATTACGCCGCAGGAAGTCCGCCCTGAGCGGATTATCGGCCTGGATTATAAATCAGATGGATTATATATGGATTCATCCGGCGTATGCTGCAATATGCCGCACTTTTTCAGAAAGAGCCAGAAAAAACTGGCGAAGGCCCAGAGAAAGCTGAAACAGAAACAGCTGCATTCGGCGAATTACCGGAAACAGCAGAAAAAGATTGCCAGGACAGCAAGTAAGACGGCAGACCAGAGAAAGGACTTCCTGCATAAAAAGTCGGCTGAGATAGCCAATCAGTACGACCTGGTATGTGTGGAAGACCTGGATATGAGGGCGATGTCAAACAGGAAGTTTGGGAATGGAAAAGCAACGCTGGATAATGGATATGGGACATTTCTAACCATGCTAAAGTATAAGCTGGAGGACAGGGGGAAACAGCTGATCCATATCGATAAATGGTATCCGTCATCGAAGACCTGTAGCCGGTGCGGACAGGTCAAGATGATGCCGATAACCATGCGCCGGTATGAGTGCAGCTGCGGGATGTGCATGGACAGGGACTTAAATGCGGCGATCAATATCAGGAACAAGGGATATGAGATATATCTAAACGCAGTATAGCTGCAGTAATAAACTGTAGGGCCGGGACGGTCCAAACAGTATAATCTACGCCTGTGGAGCTGGCATAAGACCTGCTAACAGAGAGGCAATCGGCGCTGAGACAGGAAGCTCGTGACTTTAGTCGTGAGAGCAAGTTCACAAAGCCCGTAATTTGTCAGGACGCTTTTAGCCACCTGAATGATAATTTTATTATGATTTATTTCAGTGTTCATTCCTCGATCCCCTCACTATGACTGTCTAAACTAGCTTTAATCCTGAAAGCGCATGGTAAATACCGTCGTGGCTGTTATCTGAAGTATGCAGCCTGATCCTCTTTTTCAGCTCATCAGGGGCGTTGCCCATCAGGAATCCATATCCGGCCAGTTGAAGCATCTCAGCATCATTATAATTGTCGCCGAAAGCAACGGCGTCCGACAACTGGAAATCCCATATAGTGCTCAATGTCCGGATTGCGGACGCTTTTGTGATCCCATTTTCCATAATCTCCAGCAGACAGTCGGAAGATTTGGCAATCGAATAGTCCGGGAACGCCTCTTTCAGTTTTCGTTCTGTCTCCAATAGTTCCAGCGGATTGCAGATGCATAAAATCTTGCTGACCTCATCGGCAGTTATGCAGTCCACAGAACCTTGGCTGGCATAGGCTTTCACCTCTGCTTCTTCGTTGATGATCCTGGGATCATTTTTATCTTTTACAAACCATTCATCGTAGGAATAAATGCACCAGGCCAGATCAAAATGGTTTTCTTCCATAAATTCTATGATTTTTCTGGCAGCTGCTTTTTTGATCCCCTTGTGAAAGAGAATATTTTTATTCTCATCTAAAATTAATGCGCCGCTGTATGAAATAATCGGACAGTTGAAGCTGTATTCTTCCAGGATTGGATAGATGCCGGAAGGGCTTCGGGCGGATATGATAACAAAAGGAATGCCGTTGTTTTGCAAGTCTTTTATGGCTTTTAGCGTCAGGGGAGTTATCTGATATTGAGGATTTAGTAATGTGCCGTCGATATCGCTGAAAACTATTTTAGTCATTTGGTATAACCTCATCTTTCTGTTTGTGGGGAGTTGTAAAATGATTGTCCGGATAAGACGGACTGGAGTGTTACTTATTTTATTCTAAGCGTAGCATATGGAAATGTCAAACGGCTGAAATTATCACGATGCTGAATTGCCGGGGGGTTATAAAAAACCCCCTTAAATTCGTTCTTATGGAGCGGATTTAAGGGGGTAAGGTCACAACCCAGCTATCTGTTATTTATAAAGCTTGACATCACCTAAAAAGTAGTGTGCCTTATAAGCGCCGGTAAATAATATTTCCAACTGTTCACAGCCTGAAATATTTACATCGATCTCTTCAGGATAGTCATTTACACCAATTGGTGAAGAACTGTATATTTCATCGCCATCTGCATAAATAGTTACGGCAACCTCATCATTGGCCTCATTCCTGTAATCATAAGACAAGGCAAAAGTTGCGGTAAGGGAATCGTATTTACCGCCCAGATAATAGACAATATTTTTATCTCCATAACCGAGATCACTAGGCTTTATACATTTTTTATACGATGTTCCAAAATTGTCCTTTATCGAATCTTTCGTAATAACGCTGTCTTTGGACAGATAATCCAAATCAGTCAGCCATTTAGTTTCCTGATTATTGGTTGCACCAGCGCCACTGCTGCCTGTCTGCCCATAATTCGGAATCCAGGCACCATCGCTTCCTACATAATACGGCCCGATCCAGGTATTGGTAGCCATAGCTCCGTTGCTTCCCACATAGTAATTGCCGATCCACTGGTCAAACACCATGGAGCCGTCAGCCCTGAAATAAAACCAAGCCCCATTTATCGCCTGCCATCCGGTCAGCATCACACCATTACCATCAAAATAATACCATGTGGCGTTAATCGTCTGCCATCCGGTCAGATATCTGCCTCCGGATTCATACTTCCACTGGTTTCCGCTTTGCTGCCAGTCCGCATAAGCGGGGAAAACTGTCATCGCCGCCATAATCATTGTGAGACCTGCAGCAACTGCCTTTTTCATTAAACGCTTTTTCATCATACCACCCTTATCCCTTCCTGAATATTTTGTTACCACTATGTCTATTTTATTACAATAGGGTGCTTTTTGCAAGTTAACTTGCAGCATTCAAAATAACCTTTTGCCATTGGTTTACCAGTGGGCCGGATGTTATAATGATATGAAATATGTAACAGTTACTAAAAAGTATTATTAAGCGGCCTGTGTAAAATCAACAACAGCAATTTCTGTCAAAGCAGCCCTAAGCCTTTCAACGATGGATTCAATTTTCTGAACTGTAATCCCATTTAAATATACTTCACCGCATTGAGTACATTTTGTACAGGGAACATTTTTGATAATAATATAGCAGTTATTATAGTCTGTCATATATGTTGTTGTAGATTTTTCTAAGTCACCCTTACATAAAAAACAGTTCATGTCCTTTTTCCTCCTTCCTTGTTCTGAAGTCCTCACTCCATTTGTTGATATCAGGATAATATGCTGTAACGATCCAGAGCTGTGATTGATTGCTTCCAACATCTGCATGCAGAAAGCTGTCCTCTACAGTAACGCCTAGTATTAAACAACGCAGCTCTAATCGTTTAGCAGCATGTATTGTCAATTCTATATTTATAGCCAGTTATATATGCTATTGTATTATCGGAGCATAAAAATAAAACACATAAGTGAGAATTCAGGGTACAAGTATTCAACTGGTCGCTTGGCAGATTTGAAAAATCTTTATTCCATCTCTATTCCTCACTTTCGCTTTGCTGTATCTGTTTCGGCAGTTGTGGCAGAGCCGATGGATTTAGCGATGTCATTGTCTTCATCTGGCGTACTGCCAGTTCACGGAGCAGTACTAACCGTTCTGACTGTGATTTGCCCTGTTCAATCAAAATTGCATTGTAGCTTTCCATATTTGCCAGCACCAAAAGCTGTTGGATACTAGAGCGTGTCTGAAAATTCATTCCCGTCATCTGCACGCCCCGCTTTGCGGTATATTTGGACCAAATTCAGGTTACATAGCCCGCTATGCGCCCTTCATTTGGCCCAAATCTCCCACAAACTGGGACGCACATCTGACGGAAAGCAATTTTCAGGCACGCTCTAGCGTCATCACGCATATTTCCCTTTTTATCTGGATTTGCATCCCGCCATTGTCTTGCCGTCTTGCCAAACAGTGCCATATTCAGCATATCTGCTTCGTTGGCGTATGTATAAGAAATCTGTTCCGGTGTAAGTTCCGGCGGTAATAGGTTTTCCTTAATAGCATCCGTATGAATACGGTAGTTCAACTTCGCAACCTCACGATTCCGATTGCTCCCACTCCGTTAATCCATTTAGTCGGAGACATCGTAAACGCATTTAATCCTGCCTGCTTCCTAAACCCGTCGAATTCGACGGGTTTAAATTCCGGATTGTGCAGCGACTCCCATAAACCAAGAAACTCTATTGTATCTCGACTACGCATCCAATTTTTTATGACATCATTGGGCTCATCGCTTTTATACTTTGCGATGTCTGTCAGCGAAATGTATTCATTTTCAAAATCTGAGGTGTAGATACCAATGTCGATGCCTTTTGCATGAATAGTTTCCTTTATTGTTTTTTTCGGCATAGTATATCCTTCCCAACCATATGAAGATGCACATGGTTAAAATTTTATTTTCTTTTCCTTGTCACCAACAGAGGTTCCATCCGCAATGTCATCCCGGATTTCACGGAAGGCCGTCTTTCCGGCCTCCAGACATCTGTATTAAACTTATAATACCAGAAAAACAATCGTTTATCTACGGCCAACTTAATACCTGAACTCAAAAACTGTAACAGTTCAGGCAGGTCTGAACTATTACCGAAAACCACACAAAAAAGCCCACCCCCGGTCTCCCTCCCGAGTGTGGACTTTCCATTCCCCAATATTCCATTCCCCCATACCCCATACCCCCATTCCTACATTTCCGCCCCTCTTTTCGCCCCCCTAATCATCGCCTTCACATTCTCAACCGGCGTGCCGATCTCCAGATAATCGGAGCAGGCGAAGATATAATGCGCCCCCCGCTTTCCAACCATCATCTGCTCATAAGCCGCCTGTTCAATCTCCTCCGGCTCACCTTCCTTTAAGAAATGCACCTGGTCGAAATTCCCGGAAAGAATCAGCTTATCCCCGAAATATTCCTTCGCCTCAGCCAGCACATTATCCCCCTGAGGTTTAGGCGAAACCGTCTCCCAAACCGTAATTCCCAGCTTGGTATAAGAAGAATACAACTGTGTCGCGTTGCCGCAGTTATGATAGATCGTCGGTTTCCCCGCATCGATCAGAACCTGTATGGCCTTTTGCTCATAGGGCAGTACAAATTCTTCAAAATAATCATTTCCCATAATGGCCCCATTTGCGATATTTCCCTGGATTCCCACGGCGTCGAACTCGCTTTCGGCGAAGATCTTATAATCCTCAGCCACCATTTCTGTAAAAAAGTCCATATAATCGCTGTAATAATCCTCATCCGTCAGAGCGTCGCACAGCATATCCTGTACATCCATATAGGTGGCGACCAGGTTGTACACCCCGCCAATGGCCCATGGACAGGTGATCCCCAGGTCCCCCACGGTTTCCTTTGAAATACGTCCTTGCTCCAGGATGTGGTCGATATCCTGCTGTTCCCGTTTGGGGCAATATTTCTTAAACAGGGCAAAGTCCTCTTCCGACTTAATCAGATATTCCACAGTGCTGAAATGGATGCCGCTCAAAATCTTTTCATTATATTCCGCGGCCTCCACCTGCTTTAATTCCCCTTCCGGCGTTTTAATGGTGGTGGTCCTCACATAATTGCTCCCCACTTTTTCTTTCGTCTCGCTGACTTCCCAGTTTTCAAAGCTTCTCTGGACAAAATAGGGGGTGGGATTGACATACTGTCTGGTAATCAGGTCAAAATCCAGCTCCTTTGCCAGTTCAACCGCGTCATATAGGCGGCTGGTATCCTTTTTATTGAAATAATAGGACAGATATTCCTCCTGCACAAAGGGGCTCACCGGAATCCTGTCCGGCGTCTCCCCCCTTAACACACATAATAAACGTTCTCTCGATGTCATGAATAATCTCCTTTAATATATCAGATTCACAAGTCCCGTTGAAAATCCGGGAATAAATGTCAGAATCATCAGACAAATAAACAGCATCAGGTAAAATGGCAGCGATTCCTTCAAAAACTGCCTGATCTTACAGTCCGTAATTCCGCAGGTAACAAACATCAGGATACCCATGGGCGGCGTCACAGCCCCCAGTGTGATGTTGAATATAAACATCATTGCAAAATGGATATCGTCAATTCCATAAGCCCGGGCAATGGGAGCCAGCAGAGGCACCAGAACGATCAGCGAAGCATTTCCCTCGATAAACATACCCACAAGCAGCAGGAAAATGTTGACGATAATCAGGAATAAATATTTATTGTGGATATGTGACACCATAAATGCCGTCAATGTCTGAGGAATCTGTTCCTTGGTCAGAATCCAGGCAAATGCCGATGCCGCGCCCACGATCAGCATGATATTAGCCGTAGTGATGGCAGTTTCCTTAATGCTGTCCCGAATCCCCTTAGCATCGATTTCCTTATAACAAAGCCCCAGGATCAGCGCATAAACCAATGCCACCGAACCGGCTTCCGTAGGTGTGAATATGCCGATGCGGATGCCGCCGATGATAATAATAGGAAGGCACAGGGGCAGCAGGGCCGGTTTGATGGCAGTCCCAAACTGTGCCGCCGTAATTTTTTCTTCCCTCAGTTTCTTATAGCCTCGTTTCCTGGAAATGATGGACACCAGAATCATCATGGCAACGCAGAGCAGCCCGCCCGTGCTGATCCCGGCCACAAACAGTTTGCCGATGGAAACCCCGGAAATGGACCCGTAAACGATCATCCCGATTCCCGGCGGAATTAAAGGCGTTATCATGGAGGACATGGCAGTTACCACGGTAGAAAATGGCCTGGAATACCCTTTCTGCTCCATTTCGGGAACCAGCATTTTCGCCTCCATAGCCGCATCCGCGATATTGGACCCGGACAGACCGCCCATCAAGGTGGATAAGAGCACATTTACCTGAGCCAGGCCGCCGTTCATTCTCCCTGTCACAACGCTGCAAAAATCCATGATCCGCTTCGTAACGCCCGCATAATTCATCAGAATACCGGCGCATACGAAAAATGGAATCGCCAGCAGGGGAATGCTTTCCATTCCCGAAACCACCCTTTGGGCGATCATCTGGGAAGAAGTGGTCGTATTTAAGAAGAAATACACCACAGAGGCCGACAAAATGGACAAATACACCGGCATTTTCAAAAACAGGAAAACCAAAAGGATGATCGCGCAGATTAAAACCGTATTACTCATTTCCCATTTCCTCCTTTTTCTTTCCAAATACAGAACGCCAGGTGGCATAAGTCATATTAAAAATCATCAGGAGACTGCATACGGGAACGCAGGAATAGATGAGCGCCCTGGAAATATGCAGGATTTCCGTTGTACGGTTGGTTTTATAAAGCTGCTGTACGTAGACAATCCCCTTTTTAAATAAGTAGAAGAGGAGAGCCACGGAAATGACATAGATCACCACTTCCAGCACCTTTTGAAAGGTTTTCGGAAATAAATCCACAACCATGTCCACGCAGATCTGCTGACCGTAACGGCAGGACGCGCTGCCCGCGAACCAGATCGTCCACACGATCATGAACAGCTGCATTTCTTCGCCCCAAGTGTATGGAGCGTTAAAACAATATCTGGATATTACGCCGGTAAAAGTTATCAGAATCAGCACCACCAGTGTCACACAGGCGATATAAAGATCCAGATTCACAATAAAATTAATCACTTTTTTCATCATTTTCCCTGCTCTATCTTCCAAGAATATTCTTTACGGTTTCATAGTTATCTGCGGACCATGTCTTTGTGAAATCATCCAATTGTGCAAAGTTGTCCGTTGCCTCTGCGAAATCGTCAGGATTGATCTCATATACGGTAACCCCTTTTGCCTTCATCTGCTCCAGCGCATCCGCGGCCGCCGCATCTACCAGCTCATTGAAATGATCCGCCGCAGCTTCTCCGGATTCCAAAAACCATCCCTGCTGTTCCGGCGTCATCTGGTTAAATAAATCCTCAGAAAACAGCCAGGACGCATTGATATAGACATGGCCGGTCAGGGTCAGATTTGTCACTACCTCATGAAATGCATTGTTATAGAGCACGTCCAGAGGATTTTCCACCGCGTCGATGGTGCCCTGCTGAAGAGCTGTATACACGTCGCTGAGGGCCATTGGGGTTGGATTTGCGCCCATTGCCACAAATGCATCCACTTCGGCGGTGCTGTTTGGGGTTCTCACCTTCATTCCCTTGATGTCAGCCATGGACTGAACCGGCTTCTTGGAAAGCAGATGGCGGATTCCATATCTCCAGTTGTTGCTCACCAGGTGAAGCCCCAGGCTTTCCAACTGATGCACTTTATCCTGATACCACTCGCTCTCATGCAGAGTATCGAAATCTTCCCAGCCATGGATTAAGAATGGTGCAAATGTCACGTTAAAATCATTGACGCCCATATCCGCATAGAAAGAATCATTTCCAATGGTGATGATGGGATCACCCGCCAGGGCCATATCGATGATCTGGTTTTTATTCCCCATCTGGCTGGACGGATATAAGGTCATAGTCATGGTTCCGCCGCTTAACTCTTCCAGTTTTTCCTTCCAGAACTGGCAGGCCAGGTCCACCGGCTCCCCTGGGTTGTTCTCATAAGCGCACATGATCTCATAGGCGTCTGCCGCAATTTCTATTTTAGCGCCTTCCTGTTTGCCCCCGGAAGCCGCTTCTCCGGCCCCTGTGCCGGAAGCTGAGTTTCCGGAAGCTGAGTTTCCGGAAGTTGAGGCCCCGGAAGCTGAGCTGCCAGAGGTTGTGGTCCCGGAAGTTGTGGTCCCGGAAGTTGTGTTTCCCGAAGACGTGTTTCCTGCCGTCTGTGCGGAATTTCCGCCGGAACATCCTGCCAGTAAACCCGCTGTTAATCCTGCCGCCAATACAACGCTTAATAATTTTTTCATCTCATTCTCCTCACTTTTCTTAAATTAGTTTTATGCCTGTGCGTGGAACCAGAAAACAACCACAGGTTCGTCCGCATTGTCACTTCTCATCTGGTGCTCGGTGCTTGCCGGGGCGATAAATGCCATATCCGGCGTGATTTCAAACTCTTCATTTCCGATCCTGGCCCGGCCTTTTCCGGAAATCACATAAAATCCTTCCTGATCGTCGTGAACCGCAGCAGGTGTGTAGTCACAGGAACTGTAATAGCTGATTCCCGCCAGACATCCATTTGTGCATCCCTGCTCTGAGCCCAGCATTGGCCAGGAACCGTGGCCGTGGCCTGAAATAACCTCTTTCACATCACATTTTTTCACATAACACGCCATATTCTCACTCCTTTTTCTACCGGGTAATCCGGTTGCCTTCGTCAAAGCGCTCTTTTACGCCTGTTTTTATATGTACCTCATCCAAATAATCCAGCCCTTTTAAATCCGTCATGAAATCAATCCACAGATAATGCATTTTCTTCCCTTCGGGAATTTCCACTCCGTGGTCGGAGCCTAAGGGGATGTGGATCAGGGTATTGCCTTTTAGCGGCTGGACCTTTCCGTCGATCAGCAGATTCACATCATTATCCGAAAAGCTGAAGAAAAACTGGTCCAGCAGCGGGTGGGCGTGGAGTTCCACCCGGTCCGGTCCGTAAGCTTCATTGGACCCCATACAGAATCCCGGAATAATGTGATGGTCTATAATAGAACGGCTGATGGTCTTCTGGCTTTTAAATGTCTCCCTGTACTGTTCGCAGTCGTCATACTGCTGGACGAAAGGAAGACTGGTCCGGCCCGATTTCAAGTATTCCTTTGCCTCGCTCACCAAGGTCCACCGGATTTCCAGATAATGGGAGCAGACCAGGCCGGTAATCTCCAGTTTCTGTCCGGGGTCCGCCACATATACGGCTTTTTCCCTCAATTTATGGATTCCTTTACAGTTTCTGACTTCCACGGTTCCGTCTATAAGAAAAAATGTTTTCAAAATGTCCGGTTCCGTTTCATATGTAAGGGTATCTCTGTTAAGTATCGTGTGGTAATAAACCTCAGCTCCCGGGATCTCCCCTAAAAGCATTGGAAGATCGCAGCGCATCTGATCTGCTGCGCGCAGTACCGGAAAAAGTGCAATTCCATTTTCCCTGGCGGTTTCAAGCTGTCCCATAAAAATCCCTCCTGATATTCATCACTGATAAGCTGTTTCGCTGTTGGTAAATTGTGCTATAAAACATTTTACTAAAAAGTTTTACTAAAACGTTTTCTTAAAACAGATTGTAATCGCTTACATTTACTTTGTCAATATCATTTTCCAATTTTATCAGCATTTTAGTCTATATCTACAAATTTCCTGGGGATATTTTATATAAATGTACTAAATCTTTATTTGGGTGATTGGCGGGAGTTACGCCGGGGATCCAGGAAATGTGAGGCCCGATACCGCTCAGGCAGATGGAGAGGGGATACCAGATGGGCGGTTGGATCCGCAGGAGGCCGGGGAGCGGTTTGCGGTTCCGGCTCATGGTTCCGGCCGGGGCATCTCTAAGGCCAAAAAAAGGGAAATGAAGGGTACCGAGAACATTCATCAAAGAATTTCTGAAGAAGTTTTCGATGAATGTTCTCTAAATCGCTGACTTGGAGGTCAGCGATTTCCCCTTCATTTCCCTTTTTTCAGCCTAAGAGCTGCCGGCGGCCTCCACAAATCGCTGGAACCGCAAAACGCTCCCCGGCCTCCTGCGGATCCAACCGCCCATCCGGTGTCCCCTCTCCATCTGCCTGAACGGTTTCGGGCCTCACATTCCCTGGATCCCCGGCTGTGTACTGCCATGAATAAATAAAAATAAAGATTTAGGGGAGAATGAGTAGAAAGAACGAGGAATTGTTTTGGTGGGGTGGTATTTGGCAATTCGTGTAGGTTATGGTAGATATGATATGGAGATTTAATGTAAAGGGTGAGGGGATTTAACATCAACCCTCAAGGCATTTTCGAAAATGCCTTGAGGGTTAATGTAAATGTGAGGGTTGATGTTAAATTGTTTTTAATTACTTGAGCTAGAGAACACCAGCAGGAAAGCGGGACGAGGGGGCGGACTGGATGTTTGGATGGGGACGGGGCAAGGGGAAGCCTTCGGGGATGAAAGCCATCTGGAAACCGTTAGTGAAAGTTAGGCTCCAGGGATAGAAAAAGACGGGCAGAAACTGAAA
>NZ_WQPN01000097.1 GCF_018785315.1 Clostridium sp. MCC353
GAAAGCCTGCTAATAAAAAGTCAAGTGTTTTTTGAAGAAAATTTCAAAAGGTCGATTTGATATTTTAGGGTATTACTTTTAAGCCGCCAGAACTGCCGGCTTTGAAAAGGGTGATATAGAAACAGGTGTTACTCTGCGTGCTCCAAGTTCCGCAGGCACTCTTTGACTTTACCATAATAAATGCGGAGGAACTTATTCGCTCCGGCGGTCATGTAGACATAGTAAGGCTTTCCCTGTGCCCGCTTTTTATCAAGAAAACGATATACTGGATCGTCCTCAGGGGCATTCTGGAGCAGGGTCGTCATGATTTGAAATAAGGTCTTGCGCAGCCTGGCAGAGCCAACTTTTGATGCCCTGTTGCTCTTGGACTTATGCTGGCCGGACTCATCCACGCCGGGGTCAACGCCTGCAAAGGCGGTCAGTGCTTCCCTGTGGGTAAATCTGGACACGTCGCCAATCTCAGCGATGAGCTGCGGGCCATAAGTCTTCCCAACGCCATAGATGCCCATCACGGTGCTGTATTCAGGGAGGGTGGATGCCAACGCATTCATTTCCTGACGGAGACGTTCCACATGTCCGGAAGCAAGGTTTAACTGCTGGATGCTTTGCTGGATCAACAGCTTATAGGTCTTCTCCTTTGGAAAGACGGCAGCCAATTCTTTTGAAGCATTGAATAGTTTTTCGGGCTTGTCCTGTTGGAAGATGTAGTGGTGCTTCTTGCAAAAAGCCTTGTAGCGCTCTGTAAAGGTTTTTAACCCAATCTTGCGGACGCAGTCCACATGCCAGAAAGAATAAGCATAGTCAACCCATTTTTCGCTTCCGTCCTCACGAGGCGGGCTGTCAAAGAGTTTATTTACACCGGGATAAGTATTATCCAACAGTGCAATCAGGTTTGCTTTTGCGGCAACCTTTTGCTTCATAAAGAAGCTGAATTGAGAGTTTAAAGTTTTTAACTGAGTACGTGTATTGTCCATACCTGAATATTGGCGCAATTCTGCCCAGTTGTCAAGAGTATAGCGTGCAATCTTGCGTGCGTCTGCCGGGTCAGATTTGACCTTGCGCAGGGAGTTGTTGCCGAAGCTTTTGATCAGGTGGGGATTCACAACGGAAACGAATAATCCGGCTTCGTACAGAGCCTTAAGCATGGGCTCATGGTATCTGCCCGTACATTCCATAACGATTTTGGTTGAACCCTCTAATGAACCAAGGTAATCAGCAAGTTCATTGAGGTTCTGGGATGTATGGGAAACATCGAAAGGTTTGCGGATTACAGTGCCGCCAGGCCGCAGGACTGCGATGGTGCTCTTGCCTTTTGAAACATCAATCCCTACTGCGTTGTACATTCTATGTACCTCCAAAAGTGAATTTGCATGGATTCCAGCATTCCTCATTGCCGATTCCATCTCCTGGGGTATCAAACGAACGTGGTGTGGAAGTTCAACCTGCATAAATCGAACGGCTGCAATGACAGGCTGGCTGACAGGCTTTCTTACGGACGTCAATGGTCCTAGGAGCGATCGTCAGACCGATGCCTAATCATTATACAGCTTAAACAATGAGAGGATTAAGTCCCAACTGGCTGTTGGGTACTGAAACCCTACACTTATATATTAGGAGGAG
>NZ_WQPN01000098.1:0-542 GCF_018785315.1 Clostridium sp. MCC353
CAGATGGCTTTCATCCCCGACGGATTCCGCTCCCCAGGGCCGCCTCCAAACATCCAATCCCGCCTCCGCTCCCTCGTCCCACTCTCCTGCTGGTATTCTCTGGCTAAAGTAATTAAAAGCGAATTTAACATAAAGGGTGACATAAAGGGTGAAGGCATTTTCGAAAATGGCTTCACCCTTTAATGTAAATCCCCACACCATTTAACATCAACCCTGAAGGCATTTTCAAAAATGCCTTGACGCTTTACTGTTAATCCCCACGTCAGTTACATAAAATATCTATACCATAATCTGCACTAAACTTTATTTATCCTTTATCAGACCAGTACACAGCCGTGAATCCTGGGGATGGGGACGGACGGGGGCGGAGGCCCGCTTGGAGGGTTGGCACCGGGCGGAACGGAATCCGTTGGCGATGAAAGCCGTCTGGAGACCGTTAGTGAAACTTAGGCTACAGGGACAGAAAAAGACGGGCAGAAACTGAAACCCAAATCAGTTTCTGAGATGCCCACTGAACGGTAAAGTCCCATAAAGAGTTTACC
>NZ_WQPN01000098.1:776-37450 GCF_018785315.1 Clostridium sp. MCC353
GTTACTTTCACTAATCAACTAAATAAAGATTTTCCCCCCATAAGATTGTTGATTTCCCCTCCAAGTGGTACAATAAAAAGAAGTTTTAAAAAAGGAGTGGGAACAAATATGAATTTAATGCTGATCATTGTACAGGAAGAAGATGCCGCTGCATTGACTTCCGCCTTTAAAAGGAACAAAATCCAGGCCACAAAATTCGATGCCGAAGGTTTGGTATCCAACCGGAGACTGAAGTTATTTTTAGTTGGAAGCGACAAAACCGAAGAGGTGCTGAAACTGGTAGAAGCGAACTGCCAGGAGCGGTCCATTGAGACAGAAGTATTAGAATATAACGGACATATGATGGTTGATGTGCAAAAAACTATCGTAATCGGCGGCGCCACTGTCTTTATTCTTGGCTTATCGCAGTTGATCAAAATTAAGGGAGGAGTTAATGTAAAATATTAATTTCACCCATTATGATGATGGCAGTAAATTTGGTTTTATTCTGAATCTCAGTCAATTTTTACTACAAAAAGAGGATTCTCAAATCACACATGTGAATTGAAAATCCTCCTTTTATTCAGGCTGTTTTTATACAGCCCGTTTTCTTTTACATGGTTAAATTACGGAACCCTTACCCCATTCCGGTCCACTCTCTTCCCATCAGGAGTCACCGCGTCCGTCATCATTTTGCCGTCCGGATCCATATAATACCATTTTCCATTGGATTCTACCCATCCTGTTTTCATGGCGCCGGTTTCACTCAGATAATACCAGTATGTCTTATCCTGAATCCAGCCGGTTTTCATAGCTCCTGACTGGCCAGTATAATACCATGTGCCATTATCATTAATCCATCCGGTCTTCATATCCCCTGACTGGCCGCAGTAATACCAATGACCGCCGGTATTGATCCATCCGGTTTTCATATGGCCGTTTTCATCAAACCAGTACCATTCTCCACGGATCATCACCCACTCGTTGTTGGCTTCACTTCCATCGTTTTTCCTGAAGGTCCAGACGCCGCCCTCTTTGCTCCAGCTTCCCTGAATATCCGTACTGCCGCTATAAATGTCGTCGTTTTCATCCAAATCCTCCCAGTCCTCCGTATCCTCTGGAACGGACGGTTTGGAAGGCTTCTCATTGTCCGGGGCAGTTGTTTCTTCCGGCGGATTCACCGGTTTTGTCTTAGCCAGGGCCATATGATACGTCTCCATTTTCCCCATATCCGTTACCGGGGCCTGGGCGTGGAACCGGTCTACCGTGATGCAGGAATCTTCAATTACAGAAATGTCCACATCATTTTCGCTGTCCACTGTAATTTTCCCCAAATTCAAGGTCGTTTTCTTCAAAACGGTTTCCCGTCCCGACACATATACGGTCAATACCTGGTCCTCATCATCATAGATCGCTTCTTTTACCGGAATCTCCGTATTCTTTCTCAGACCGCTGTCAAATGTAAATGTTACGTCCTGGAGTTCTTCGCCTTCCAGTAAGAAACCGATCTGGAATGTCACCACATCTTCCAATGGATCATCCTTCTGTAAGCAAAGGGCAACTCCCACTTCATTCTTTTTTCCTTCTTTCCATGTCACAAAGCTGCCTTCTCCTGCTTTTGCCACCATAAACGGCTTGGCTGTCACTGCCAAAATTACCGCTCCAAGGAGACAAAGTCCTGTTTTTAACATATTTCTTTTCATTCTGTTTGTCCTCCTCATTGTATATTAGCAGCGCCGGCAGACGGCCGGATCGTAATTTCAGGCAGCACCTCCGGTATTGGTATAAACACTGTATCGCTGACAAGACGTTCCCCTTTGTTGGTATGAGCGTTGTCCACCCGGGATAATTCAGCCCTTACATAAGACGGCATCTGCATCCGTTCAAGGTCTTCCGGTTCGATATAATAAACCCACGTGCCATCACTGGTTTCACCCAGCTCTCCATGCTCCGGAACTTCCGCAAATATCATCTGAGCTGCCTTGACATAGCCATTTTCATCGCTGCCTCCCACGATATCACCGTTTTCATCAAACAGCAGAACCGCATTATAGGCCGGATTTCCCCGGTAGCTTCCCGTGAAAATGAAAGAGCCTTTAGGGATTATCTGCTCTGTTCCAGCCGAATCAGTTCCCGCGTCAAAGTCCTCCTTCAGTATTCCGATTCCATCTTCAAAGAGCTCAACGTTATCCCCGTTTCTTCCCAAGACATCCAGTTCCGCTACAGATAATTCCACGCCCTTCTGTCCAATTGCAGCCAGTTTTACATAAGAAGCATCGAACGCATACATCCAGCTGTCCCCTTCTTTGCTAAAGTAAACAGTCTGTGTTTCTGTTCCCTCATCAAATGTTCCTGTTTTCACCTCAGTCCAATTTACTCCATCCAAACTGGTAAATATCCCGTACTTCCTGATCGGCGTTCCCGCATCCCCAGGCGTATAAGAGAATCCGCTTATGGTTTCAACTTGGTTCAGATTGATGATGATCTCAGGATTTTCCTTTGCATTATTAGATGTAAAGCTGCCGGTATACACCGTGCCGGGGTCCCCGTCGATCACCTTTTCTACTGCCCGTTTGACAATTTCACAAGGATTGCCGTTTCCGGTTTCATAATCGGCATCGCTGTCCTCCTGCTTATCTTCCTGAGATACCATATTGGTGGTCACAGTCCAGGATGCTTTGTCCATATTTCCATTGTGGGATACCTTCACCGGCTCCATCACTGCCGCCTTACTGGTCCGGTTTAAATATTTATCATATCCGACAACCTCATAGGTAAATACCCGGTTATTGACCGTGGTTATATAGTCTGTAAATGTATCCTGATCCGCAGTCACAAATCCTACCGGATTGCTGATCTTCTCGCCTTTTACATATTCCGTGCGGTAAATTTCATATCCCAGAACCGCATCTTTCTTAGCCGCGTCGTTGTCCAATGATATTGTCACCGCATTGGTTCCTTTCTGGTAAGAAAGAGCCGCCTTTACGGTCATCTCCTGGGCTATGGAACCGTCTTTTCCATGTTCCATCGCGTAAACCCTGGCTTCATCATTCACAAACCAGATCGCCCTGGTTTCATCTTCAAACTGGGCCGCATATTTCCTGGTTCCTTCATCAGGTACCATACCCCACCGGGTAAAGAATTCCAGAATATTCTTTTCCGCCGCGGCGCAAGCCAGACGCATCAGCTTGTTATCCGTATCCCCTTGAACCTCTAATGCAACGTCTCCCGGCTTGGGAGCTAAGGATGGATCTCGGGAATACGTGTCAACCCTTGCAAAAAACAGGTTATTGAACTGCTCCTCATAAGTTTGATACATCTTGTAATTGTATCCGCCTCTGTCATAAGCTAAATGCAGCTGCCAGTAAAGTCCAAGCTGTGTAAATACATTGGAAGATCTTCCAACCACACCTGAAGTCACTTTGTCGTACACGTCCTTGTACTTAAAACGCACACTGTCATTGGTGTCCTTTGCCTGAGCTAATACGGAGAAATAATTATTGGTTATCTCCGCTATGGCATAAGTGCTCTCATTGATCTCATGGCCGATTTCATGGGCAATTCCCCAGCCCATATAGCGGCCGGTCTGGTATCTTCCGTTTTCATCCGCCTGGACGGGAACTGCCTTTGCAAGTCCAGGGACAGATCCCCACTCAATGCCGATATGTCCGCCTCCCGCATACATGAACACTCCGGCCGGCATCCGCTGGTATCTGATGTTCAAACGGCTGGATGGCAGACGGTTTTGGGCTCCGGCTTCCGGTTCATCGCTCAAGCCTTTATGATGATAAAATAAATCCACCATCTCCTCCATGGCCTTCAGAGATTGGTAAAGCTGTTCTGATTTTTCCTCCGTGCTCCCTGACAGAGCTGACAAAATCTGTTGGGAAGATACGGAGAACATCATATTTTTCATTACCAGATCGGTTGCGCCCAGCGTGCAGTTGTTAGCTTCATATGATGTTTCTATCCCATGTTTTTCATCATGCAGAGCGGCTATCCGCGGCACATATTCTTCCAGTTCCTTCACATATTCCGTAACCAGGTCTTTCTGAGCGTCGGAACTGGTTGCTGTTGTGATGTCCAGGACCGGAACACTGTTCCCTCCGCTGACGCGGACGCTGTAATCGCCCTTTCCTTTCGCTCCTGTATACTCCACATATAAGGAACCGCCATGTTCTGCATCCAGGGACGTCAGATCCGGGATTGTGATTTCATTCGCTCCCGCCTTTAAACTTCCCAGCTCTTTGGACCAGGAATCTTCGCCATGGTACTGGGTGGCAATCAGTTTCAGTTCCGTAGAATCTCCTGTTTTCTTGCCGGGAGCGCCTACGTAAACCACAATGGTTTCCCCTGCATTTGCTGAGATTCCAATCGGCTGCCATGCATTTAATCCGCTTTTAAATGTAATCGCACCATCTGCTTTTTTAGTGACGTCATTATGTATCTTTACAATGCCTTTTACGCCCAGGTCATCTAAGAGCTTCTGCGCATTATCCAGCTCCTTCTCCAGCATATCCTTTTTCGGATGCAGCTCGCCGCTCACATCATCCGGCGTATGAAGACGCTCCCTCAGCCGGTCTATAGCCGCCTGATCCGCATCCGCTTTTAAAGCCATATGCATATCATCCTCATAGAGGCCGAAGATTTCATCTTCCAGTGAATCATAATAATAGAATTTCAACTCCGCAACACCGATTCGTCCGCTGTTATAGGTTCTGAAATTCACCTGTATCTTCTGCGGGCTGATTGGATTCTCACACTGGAATTCATAATATGTCTTCTTGTTAGAGCTTGTCTTTTTTGATAATTTACCCGGCACCTTCACCGGCTTGCCGTCCAAATCCGTCCAGCAGTAAACGCTGGCATCATAAAATTCATATGGCTGCGCGTCATCCGGTATGGCTGCAATGGTGTCCATCTCATAGATTTGGTCAAATGTTATGATCGGCGATTTTCCCATTCCATTGGCCGGGTAGGCAACTCCGGCATCCCAGTCGTTTCTGACCCATCCGGTAGAATAATCTCCATCCACCATCGCAAACGGCAGTTCCTCATCCGTGCCGAATCCTTCCACATTCACAATGTTATAAGTCGCCGCCTGGCCTTCCTGTACCACATTGATCAGCTTATAATTCGGCGTGACAGGCGGATTTAATGTGCTTGTAGTCCCCCTGTAATGGGCTGACGGCCCGCTTTCGCCGATTTCATTCTGTCCCGTCAGATAGACCTCATATTCTGTCTCGTCCTCCAGCCCGTTCAGCACTGCATTGTTTTGAGCAATGCCTTCCACGCACTCAAACGCTCCATTTGCATCGCTGTATACACGATAGAACAAGGAGTAGGTATCCGTATCCTCCATATCCTTCCATGAGATATTGAGGGAGCGGTAACCGCTTTTAATCACTACATTTTCCGGCGGATCCGGCCTCTGGTCCGTCACCGGAATCACAGTGATGGAAGCGCTGTAGCCGCTTCTCCAATCCCCGTTAACCGACTGGACGCTTACGCTATAAGGCTGTCCATTTTTCAGCTTGTCATTGTTGAATGATTTAACTTCCAGCTTGTTTTCCTTGGTTTTTATGATTTGTTTTTTGCCTTCGTATTCAATACGCACCTCATAACCGGTAACATTCGGTTCCTTTTTCCAGGTCAATACAAATGATTTACTGCCTGCTTTTGCCGTCAGCTCCGTTGGAATATTCATTACAGGCGCCGGAATCCTGCTCTCCATATCATTTAAAAACTCCACCTTGGAGATTTCAACCAAATTCTTCTGGGAAGTTTTCGTGACTACGATGGAGATTTTCTTTATGGCCACCTGCCTGCCCAGATCGAGCACAAGCGTGCCGTCCGCGTCTCTCTCAATACGGGCGCCGGCACTGCGGTACACGCCCACGCCGGACCTAAGCATCTCTTTGTCCTGTACCTCCTCCGGAATATCCAGAGGTACCGTATGTAATTTCCCATTCTCATCCTCATAGGTCACCTCTATGGTTCCCGATTCAATCCCGCTGCCCCGCAAAGCGGATATGGCGATTCCTTCCGCCTTCAGTTCACGGTTCATATCCAGTTCCAGGACAATTGGATTCTCCTCTCCAACTTCCCCTTCTTCTATAGGTTCCAGCGTGAGGTATGTTGCGCTGTCGCCGTCAAAGAGATTCGGGATTTCACTGGGATCCGCGTTGCTGTCAGAGGCTACTTTTATATCATCCGGCCTCACTGTTGTAATTTCTGTAACAGAAGCCGTGCTGTGAGCAGTATTTTTATAGAAGATAGTGAAATACTGCAAATCCGTAAGATCCACTTCCCCATCTCCATTTATATCATAACATTCAAGCTCAGAGCGGCTGAACTTTCTGTCTCTGCCATGAATTGCCTCCAGCAGTTCTTCAAGATCTTCACTGTCAATGGTTCCGTCTTCATTGACATCTCCGGGTTTCAGAATTCCCGGATGCTTCGTACCTGATTTGAAGGTATAGCCCGGAAGGTAGTCATTCATCAGCATGACTTTATACGTGGACTCCTTCACATTGATATACTGTTCATATGATTCATATCCGTCTCCGGTCACTTCCAGCCGGTAACGCCCCGGAATCAGGTTTGTGAAAACCGCCGTTTCCGATCCATAGGAATCATTTTCTTCTGAATCCCAGTCAATCAGAACTTCGTGTTCTTCCTCATAACCATCCAGCTTTCTTTCCGCCGCTGTCAGGTTTACCTCAAAATTCGCAGTTTTTTCTGTCATCAGCACAGAATGAATCTCCACCTGCACAGCTCCCCGGTATCCCCCCATACCTTCCGCATACAGCCCATTGCTGCCCGATGCCGTCAACACTTCTTCGTCCCGATCTTCGGTTACGGATTCCAAATGCTCTGCGTTGCTCGTTGTCGCAATTTGATACTCCTCGTGTTCCGTATGCAGATACCTGCCTGTCTGTTTTGCGTCAGCGTTCAAAACCGACAATGGCGTCTGGAAACACAAGCTCAAAGCCAGCGTAAATATGGCTGCCTTTTTCATCCTCTTATCCTCCTGTATTCAGTTTTTAACGTCATATCTGCTTCCGGGCAATTGGTTACAGATAACGTTTTAACCATCCATTACCTCCACTTTCTGTAATAGTCAAACCATTATACTGTTTTCATTTTTAAAAGTCAATATTCCAGTCAAATTCAAAATAATATTCGAAATAATGTGATAACAGTTCAGATAGGTCTGCGCATTTACTGCGCGGACCGTACGAAAACATAGCGGTTGCAGGCATCCAGCCCCTCGCCGCAGTCGACTTTTAATGGGCTGGATGTGAAACAGTTCAGACCTGTCTGAACTGTTTCATAATGTGATAAGCGTTCATACGGCGGGTAACCCGATAAAGAAAGCCCGCTTGTAAACAGTTTTCTTCATCAGGTTACCCGCCGTATGGACGGTTACAAAATATATGGTATCAATACAGGAGGCGGTCCATTATTTTAAATACGCCCCAGACGCCTACCTCCCCGCCTTCTTCTCCACTGCCACCCAAATCTCACACTGGTAATCCGGTGAAAGCACATCGGCCGACGGATAAGCTTCAAAATCCGTACCTCCGCAGGGCTGATACTCGCTTGCCGGGAAAAATTCACTGTAAATCTGCTGATACAGCTTCTGAAATGCCTCCGGCATCTTGCCCACACATGGAAATACTACATAGGTATGGGCCGGAATCTCCTCCACAATAAAATCCTCTTCCTCCACCGGCAGCCCATTATACATAGCGCCAATGGCATACGGAAACTGTTGATCCGACGCATCCTTACCAAAGCTGGCCCCCACAATGCAGTTTTTAAAAATATTTTCCTCAGGAATATACCTGCACAACGCCGGAATTGTCCCGTCCACGCTGCACTGCTGCCAAAACTCCGAAATCTCCGCCGCAGTCAGTTCCTGATTGCTGGAAACCTTCTTCTTTTTCATGATCAGTTTAAAAGCATCCTTCGTTTCAATCCTGTAGTCCATCGCATTTCCTCCATTTAAAATAAGTTTTACGGACAGGCGGGAAAATGACTTCAGGACCGCACAGTTATTCTTCACCTGGGACGGCGCGATGCCATGAAAACGGGTAAATGCCCTGCTGAAGCTTTCCGGCGTATCATAGCCGTATTTCAGCGCAATATCAATAATTTTCGCGTCCGACCCCAGCAGCTCGCTCCCCGCAAGGGATAATCTCCTGCACCGGATATATTCCCCCAAAGTGAACCCGCATAGTATGCTGAACACACGCTGAAAATGAAAGCTGGAGGAATACCCCTGCTTAGCCACCTCTTCATAATCAATGGGTTCCATAATGTGCTCTTCCACATAATCAACCGCCCGCTGTATCCCTGTGATCCAATCCATCGTCTCTCCCCCTTCCGTATATCCCTATCTTAAAGGACTGCTGATGCTTTCTCTTGACTTTTTATGCTGAGTGATGCCTGGTTTCTCAGGCCACACCAACCGCGCTGCCGATTATGATCAGAATCGTGGAAATCACAAACCATATGCCAAACAGCGGCATCATCCATTTCATCCACTTATCATACCTCACCCCAGCCACCGCTATGCAGGCCATCATCGTGCCATTTGTAGGGAAGATCAGATTAGAAAGGCCGTCCCCATACTGAAACGCGCAGATGGCCATCTGCCTGGACACTCCCACCACATCGGAAAGCGGAGCCATGATCGGCATAACGACCGCCGCCTGGCCGGAACCGGAGGACACGAAGAAGTTAAAAACAAGGTTAACATAATACATAACCGGCCCTGCCAGCACATCCGGAAGACGGTGAAGAGGGATTGCCATTCCATAAATGATGCTGTGGAGAATCCTTCCCTGTGTCAGAATAACAGAAATCGCAGTTGCGCATCCGATCAGCAGCGCGGAAAATGTCATCTGCCTCGCGCCCTTCAAAAATGCCTGTACAAAGCCTTCGCTTCCCATCCGTCCAAAGCAGGCGCTTAAAAAAGCCACGATCAGCATCACTCCCGCCATATAGTTAAGCCCCCATCCCAGTTTCAGGGAACCATATACGTAAATGCCCATGCCAACAGCCAGGGAAACGAGAATGAAACCGTGGCTCAGCTTAAATTCCACCACTTCTGCCTCTACTTCATCTTCCGATAAAAATCCGCTTCCCAGCACACTTTTGCTCTGATCCATTTTCACCTTATTGCCATAATGCATCATATAAGCCACAGTCACAGCCATGATCACCGCCCATCCGAACAGCCGGAATCCAAAGCCGGACATCAGAGGCACCTCTGCGATCTTCTGGGCGGTCTGCACCGTCATAGGACACATGGGGCTCATAGCATAACCCGTATAAGCGGCCACAAATGTCACCGCCAGCCCCATGAGCGGATCCAGCTTCAGCTTCTTAGCCAGAATAATCCCTACAGGAACCACAGCCACAACCGGATTGGCCATAACCCCTACAGCCCCCAGCACCGACATCAAAATCGCCATGATGGGAATGATGACCATGGTCCTGGTCCCCATCTTCTTAATTAGAAGGGAAATAAACGCGTCAAATGCCTTTGTTTCAATCATCACATTAAAATACCCGCCCAAAAGTATGGTGAACAGGATAATAGAGGACCCATTCTGCATTCCTGTAAAAAAGGAATCTACAAATCCCCAAAGGGTAGTTCCGCTCTGCTCCACCCTGTGAAAGGTATTGGGATCAATATTCTTTGTCCCTTCCACCAGATCATACTGTCCGGCAGGAATTATATACGTCATAATGGCTGAAAATACCATAATAATAAATACAATAACAAACGCATTGGGTATCTTAGGTTTTTTCGCTTTCATAATCATATCTCCGTTTTTCTTGTGTAATTTTTCGGTAACAGTTCCGTACGGTCTGCGCATTTACTGCGCAGACCGTACGAAAGCATAGCGGCCGCAGGCATCCAGCCCCTCGCCGCAGGCGACTTTAATGGGCTGGATGCGTCTGTTAGAAATCATCAGGAAGGCTGAGTATGGTTTCCGCCAAAATTCTGGTCCGCTCTTTCATGGATTTAATCACAGCATATTCCTCTTTGGAATGGTTGTGAGCCCCCCTGACCCCCACCCCGCAGAGTACCGGAACCTGTTCCATAGCAACATATGCCCCATCGGAACAGCCCCCTGAACTGACCATATTGGGCTCCTTGTATCCCAGCTTTATACAGGCATTTTTATATACTTCAAACAGCGGCTCCGTTTTTTTCGTTTTTTCCATGGCTTTAAAGCCCGCCGCCGTCTCCATTTCCGTCCTCACACCTTTTATATACACCTTTTTAGCGATTTCCTCCAGCTGCGCAAGGGCTTCTTTCTCCTCCTCATTTGTCCGGAAGCGGATACCAACACCGAATTCACAATAATCAGGAATCACATTGACACCGCTGCCCCCTTTGATCGTTCCGCAGTTAAAGGTAGTTCCCTCATAATCCGTCAGCGCTTCAATATCCAGTATTTTCCGGGCCGCCTCCTTAATGGCGCTGGCCCCGTCCTGCGGCGCGGCTCCTGCATGGGAAGCGATTCCGTAAACCCTGAAAATCAGGGACGCTCCGCCTTTCCGCTCTGTAATCACATCCCCCGACAGAAGGCCGCTTTCACAGTTAAATGCCACCTCGCATCCCTGTATCCCCTCTTTATATAAGGCCAGGCTGTCTCCATTTGAAAGGGAGTGGGCCGTCTCCTCATCTCCTGACAGCAGAATTTTGAGCTGTCTTTTATCATATCCCCCATACATCAAAGCCTTTATTACAAAAAATGCGGTCACAATCCCGCCCTTGCAGTCATAAACGCCTGGGCCGTGAACATTTTCACCGTCCATCACAAATGCGTGCTTTCCAAATGCCCCTCGCCTATGCACCGTATCCATGTGTCCCATAAGCACCACCCCCGGAAGCGGCCCTTCCTTTGTCCATGCGGCCAGGCTGGGACCTGCATGTTCATAAATATATTTTTGGGTACTGAGCCCCAATGCCCCGCAGTATGTATCCAAATGAGCCGCCGCCTGAGCCACCCCATCTATATCCGCCGACGGACTTTCCAACTGTACGAGATTTTTCCAAAACTCTATCATCTCCTGCTCATGCTCATCGATGTAGGCCATGACCCGCTCTCTCACTTCCATTCTCAACCTCCTTATTTTTTTCAGCAAAAAACGCCAAACAACCTTGTTTGGCGCCTTTGCCGTTCATTTTTTGAAATAACATACAATCCGCATAATTGTATCATATTTTTCACAATATTTCCACAACAGAAAATACCCTGTGCAGTTTATTTTCCAAACCGCCAGGGCATTTTCTCTTTCAGTATTCATTTATCTCAGCCATAAAAAACCATAAATCAGCTTACTTCCTGTTCAGAATCTCCAGCAGCTTCTCCACATCTTCCTTCGTAGCCTTAGGAAGCGGGAAGGTAGCCTTATCAGAATCGATAATGCCCAGAGCCGCCATAGCCGTCTTAATATAAGGCACAAACGGAACTCCCACGCCATAGATATCCATCAGCCGGTTCACCGCCTGCTGTTTCTCCGAAATCTTCAGCAGGTCATTCTCTTCAAACGCATCCATCCATTCCTTAAAGAACCCCGGAATCACGTTGGAAAGCCCGCCGATACAGCCGTTTCCGCCGGAAATCACATTATAGGCAAAATTATCGTCAAAACCGGAATACACCTTGAAATCCGGGCGCACCGGTTTTACCATTTTAATGATCTCCCTCGTATGTGCCACTCCCGGAATCGTGTCCTTACATCCTACAATATTGGAAAATTCCCGGGCCAGCTTCAACATCACCTCAGGAGCGATATCATATCCCGTTCTGTCAGGGAAATTATAAATGTAAATATCCCCTTTCACTTCCTTCGCGATCTCTGCATAAAAATCATAGATGCTGTCGTCCGTAAGAGTGAAATAATAAGGAGGAATGATCACAACCCCGTCCGCGCCGCATTCCAACGCAAAATTCGACAATTCCACAGTTTCTCCCGGAATCATGCTGTTGGTTCCGATTAACACCTTCACTCTGCCTTTGATCTCATTCACCGCAAAACGGATAATATCCATCTTGTCTTCCTTGGAAACAGCAAAGAATTCACCAATACTTCCCAGCACCAGAATTCCGCTGATCCCTCCGTCAATCAGGTGGTTATATAACTTTCTCAAACTGTCAAAATCCGGCTTTCCATCCTCTTTAAACAGCGTCACCGCCGGTGTAATATATTCTGCTTTCATTTCAATATTCCCTTTCCGCTTCTGCTCTTGTGCGTTTCCGAAAATTGTTTACATTCTAGTATCCGGCGCCTTCCATAGCTGACAGCGCATGGTCGGTATACCGTTTATACAGCCCTTTTCTGCCCGAAGGTTTCTTAATCCCTTCTTCGCTCCTTTTTTTAAGAACTGCCTCGATTTCATCCATGGGCATTTCCCTGCCGTCAATGCCAACCACATTCAAAGTTCTCTTTTCCACATCATATTCGATGATATCCCCGGTCCTTATAAATGCCAGCGGGCCGCCCCGGGCCGCCTCCGGTGATACATGGCCGATGGCCGCACCTCTGGTCGCTCCTGAGAATCTTCCGTCAGTTACCAATGAAACCGAACCGTTTAAGTCCTTATCACATACAATGGCTTCCGTAGTCATCAGCATTTCCGGCATACCGCTTCCCCTTGGGCCTTCATAGCGGATTACCACAATATCGCCCGGGTTGATCTTCTTATTCACCACATCGCTGTGGGCGGCTTCTTCGCTGTCATAGACCCTGGCCGGGCCTTTATGGCTGCGCAGCTCTTCCGTACATGCCGAATATTTGATAACAGAGCCTTCCGGGGCCAGATTGCCTTTCAAAATGGCTACGGAACCATTTTCCTTCACCTTTTCAACCGGGAAAATCACATCTTCCCGCTCTAATCCGTAGTTGTGAAGATATCTCACATTCCGTTCAAAGAACCGGTCTTTCCGGATCATTTCCAGATTCTCTCCCAACGTCCTGCCGGTTACGGTCATCACATCCAAATCCAGATAATCCCTTAACATCCACTGAACCATGGGCACTCCGCCCGCAAACCAGAAGCTCTCCGTCAAATGCTGACCGCTGGGGTTCACATTGCAGAGGTGGGGGATCTGATGGTTGATCTCGTCAAACCACTCAATTGGAAGTTCAAATCCCGCTTCCCGGGCAATGGCCGGAAGGTGGATTGTAGCGTTGGTGGAGCCGCCGATGGCGCTGTGCACCACGATGGCGTTCCTCATGGCTGCCGGGGTGATGATCTGAGACGGGGTGATTTCCTTCTCAGCCAATTCCATGATCTTTCTTCCCGCCAGTCTGGCATATTCCAGAATATCCCGCATGGTCGCCGGAACAAGGGCGCTTCCAGGAAGGGCCATTCCCAATGCCTCCGCCATACACTGCATGGTAGATGCGGTTCCCAAAAACGTACATGCTCCCACAGACGGGCATCCGGTGATCTTATATTCCCTGATCTCTTCCTCTGTTATCTCATCCTTGCGCTTCTGTCTCAGCGAAATATCGCCTGCTACCAATGAGGTTGTCATATCCGGCCCCGGCCTCATACTTCCTCCCGGAAGGAATATGGTTGGAATATTCATTCTGGCCGCCGCCTTCAAATGCGCCGGTATGGACTTATCACAGGAACTGGAAAGCACCATTCCATCCCATGGCACAGCGCTGGCATGTACTTCCACCATGTCGCAGACCGCTTCCCTGGATGCCAGCACCAGGTTCATGCCGTCATGGCCCTGGGCGCAGCCGTCACAAATATCCGTGATATGGTATTTCGCCCCATATCCGCCTTTTTCCAGAACTCCCCATTTCACCTGTTCCGTCACCTGGTTTAAATGAACGCTTCCCGGGTGGGAATCTCCATATACATCTTCAATCAAAATCTGCGGCTTTGTAATATCCTCTTCCGACCAGCCGCTGCCCAGCTGCAAAGAATCAAACTGAGCCCAAAGCAGACGTTCTTTTTTACTTTTCTGTTCCATAATAGGTTTCCTCTCGAATTTTTTTTTACATTAAGGGTGAAGGCATTTTTAAAAATGCCTTCACCCTTGATGTTAAAAAAAACAAATGTCTTCGCACAAACCGCATCCTCTAATGCTCTATCTCAACCATTAACGGTTTCTTGCCTAACAGCTCCCCGCTTCTCTCATCCGGCTGGCTTCCGCCCACGTAAAACGCATATCTGCCGCCGTCCTTCCGCCTGTTTCCGCCGTCATCCACGATCTGGAATGCCTTTTCACCTAAGTGAAGGGTAACTGTCTTCTTCTCTCCTGCCTTCAACGCCACACGCTTAAATCCCGCCAGCCTGTGGTTTCTGACCTCATATTCAGATTCCAGATCCTTCATATAGAGTTCAACGATCTCTTCTCCATCCCGGGAACCTTTATTCTCTACCGTTACGGTAACATCAACGCCGTCTGAAGCCTCTTCCGCCTTCAAACCACTGTATTCATAGTCCGTATAGCTGAGGCCATAGCCAAATGGATACAATGCCGGAACTTCCATGTAACGGTAAGTTCTGCCCTTCATGGCATAATCGGTAAAGGAAGGCATTCCTTCTGCGGATTCATAAAATGTGATCGGCAGTTTACCCGATGGATTCACATCCCCAAACAGGATTCTTGCAACTGCCAGCCCGCCTTCTCCGCCCGGATACCAGCCCTGTACGATAGCTTTTACATTAGGCGTATCCTGGAGCCATTTCAGCTCAACCGCGCTGCCCGTCATATTTACGACTACGATATCAATTCCTGTAGCAATGACCGCTTCCAGCATATGAATCTGGCTGTCAGGAAGAGCTGTGGTCGGTTTATCCGCCATGCTGACTTCATCACCGCCAAACCGGTTTCCCGTATCCTGCTGCTCGCCTTCAAATCTTTCATCCAAACCTACGCAGACAACTGCAAGTCCTGCCTCTTTTGCAACGATGACTGCCTCGGATACCCGGTCATCCGGCAGAGCCAGGCGCTCAACCCGGTCTTTCATGGTATGGCAGCCCTCAGAATAATGGATTCTCACATCCGGGGCAACTTCTTCAATTCCATCAAGCACAGTCACATACCTTGGTGACGTGCCATGGTAATTGGCGATCAACGGCCACCTGCTGTCCGCGTTCGGTCCGATCAGCGCCAGTTTCTTTGTATCTTTTTTAAGCGGCAGAATTCCGTCATTTTTCAGCAGGACAATGGATTTTTCCGCTGTTTTAATGGCTTCTTCCCTGTGCTCCTTACATCCGATCACTTCATAGGAAATGTTGTCATATTCACAGTCATCCGCAAACAGCCCCAGTCTCATCCTGGTTCTGATCACCCGCACAGCCGCCTCGGTAATATCCTCTTCTGTCACCAGCCCTTCCTGGTATGCCTGCATCACCTTCAGATAGAGGTTTCCGCAGTTGATATCACAGCCCATTTTAAGTGCCAGGGCAGCCGATTCCGTAGCCGTGTCGGTCACATGATGGTTTTCATGGAAATCTTTCAGTGCCCAGCAGTCAGACGTATAATAACCGTCAAAATGCCATTTATCCTTCAAAATGTCCTGCATCAGCAGTTTGCTTCCACAGCAGGGCTCTCCGTTGGTCCTGTTATAAGCCCCCATCACGCCTTCCACCTTAGCGTCAACCACGCAGGCTTCAAACGCAGGAAGATAAGTCTCCCAAAGATCCTTATCCGAAACCACCGCGTTGAATTCATGGCGCAGTTCTTCCGGCCCGCTGTGAACCGCAAAATGCTTCGCACACGCCGCGGCCTTTAAGTACTTGCCGTCACCCTGAATGCCTTTGATAAATTCCACGCCCAGAACTGAGGTAAGATACGGGTCCTCACCATAAGTTTCCTGTCCTCTTCCCCATCTTGGATCACGGAAAATGTTGACATTGGGAGACCAAAGGGTCAGGCCCTTGTAAATGTCCCTGTCATCCTCTCCCGCATAAGCGTTGTATTTGGCTCTCGCTTCCGTAGCCACAATATCTCCAACCTTATGCATCTCTTCCTCATCAAACATTGCCGCCAGACCAATGGCCTGCGGGAACATGGTAGCTGTGCCGGCCCTTGCCAGTCCGTGTAAAGCCTCATTCCACCAGTGATATCTGGGCACATTCAGCCTTTCTACAGGAATTGCGTCGAAACGGAGCTGTCCCGCCCGTTCCTCCAGGGTCATCTTGCTGACCAGTTCCCTTGCCTGTTTTTCAAAATCCATCACTAACGCCTCCCTTTTATCATTTACTTTCCGTAACCGCTCATCAACTTCGCAGTTACTATTTTTCTATGTATTCAAAATACTCAAAATCCGCATACTTTGAAAATCCCGACATATCCTGGGCACACATACCGATAAATGCCCCTGTAAACGCGGATGTGTCGATATGTTCATCTGAAATTCTGAGCGCATCGCAGTCTTTTCCATATTGTGTGTAGTTCATTCCGTCCAGGGAATAATAAAACTTAACAACCGCATAATCACATGCCGCTTTCAGCCACACTTTTCCCGTATCCGGCAGTTTTACATATTCAAACGGCTCCAAATATTCCCCGTTGTCACAGCTTAAAATCGCCAGCATCCGGCCTCCCATCACCTCATCATAGCTGACTCTCAGATAATAGTACTGGGTGGTATTATAGTAATAAACAAGTCCGGCCATCTGTTTGAAATAATCCGGTTCAAACTCAAGGGCCGTAACCGCTTCAAATTCAAAGGACTGCTGCCGTCTGGCCACCAGCGCCTGTTTGAACTTGGAAAGCAGGCTTTCCTTCCCATACAGTCTCATATAGCCGGGACGCGCTGTCAAAGACATGGTGTCCTCTTCCATGGGCCTTCTTAAAAACTGTAAATCCATATCCCATGGAGCGTCCGGTGAAAATGTGTATTTCTTATGTATAGGTTTCGGCATCTGCCCATTATAAGGAACAGTGACCGATTCAAACGGCTCATTGCCGCCTCCCGTAAGCCGGATCCAGCCGTCTTCATTAAAATAAATGCTCTGAATGGCAGTTTCACGGCCCAGCACGCAGTACCCCTCATCCGGTCCGATGGGACGTCCGCACAGATGCACCATAAACCATTGGCCGCCGGGAGCCTGCACGATGCTGGCGTGTCCGGCCCTCTGCAGCATGGCCCATGGTTTATCCCTGGAAGTCAGCATCGGATTCTCAGGATCGATCTCATAAGGCCCGTCAATCTGTTTTGACCGGGCCACAGTTACCGCATGTCCCTTTTCCGTTCCGCCCTCTGCCACAATCAGATAATAATATTCTCCCAAATGATAGAGATGCGGCCCTTCCGTCACTCCAATGTCCGATCCTAAGAAGATCTTCTTCACTGGCCCAACGCATTTCTGCTGTTTTTCATCATATTCCTCCAGAAGAATACCGGAAAAACGGTTCCGGCCTTCCCTGAAGTCTGTTTCCATGGTCACAAACCATTTTCTTCCGTCCGTATCGTGGAACAGGGACGGATCAAATCCATAACTGTTGATATAAACAGGGTCCGACCATTGGCCGTCGATTCTGTCGCAGGTAACAAGGTAATTATGGGTATCCTTTAACCGGTCCTTGGTATGGGAATTGGTGTACACCAGATAAAAAGTTCCGTCGCAATAGGATAAGCATGGCGCCCACACACCGCCGGAATCAGGCACTCCAACCATGTCAAGCTGGCTTCTCCTGTTTAAAGGCTGGGCAACTACTTTCCAGTTAATCAGATCCCTGGAATGGTGAATCTGTACGCCGGGAAACCACTCAAATGTAGATGTGGCGATATAATAATCGTCTCCAACCCGGATAATTGACGGGTCCGGATTGAATCCCTTTAAAATAGGGTTATGAGCAACACCCATAATCTTCCTCCTTTTCTTTAACCTTTAACAGCACCCTGTGTCAAACCGTTAACAACCTTTTCCTGTGCAAAGAAATATAAAAGGATAACCGGCAGAGAACCAACTAAAATTGCAGTAAGAATTGCCGGGATATTAACCGACTGGAAACCGTAGAACTCACGGATACCTAACGGAAGCGTTTTCTTCGCTGTTGTGTTAATCAAAACATTGGCATTAATAAATTCATTCCAGATATTTAAGAATGTATAAACAGTTACCGTTGAAAGACCTGCTCCTGACAGAGGAATCATGATCTTTCTGAAAATACCGACGGTATCGCATCCGTCAATGATGGCCGCTTCTTCGATCTCTTTTGGTATTTCCTTAAAGAACTGGGTCAAAATGAATACGGAAATCGGAATATTATAGCTGATATACGGTCCGCAAAGTCCGATAAGCGAGTCATTCAAATGCATAGAACTCAATAACGTAAATGTAGGAATCAACGTTGTATGTACCGGAATCATCATACCTGCGATAATTAAAAAGTAAAGCGCGTTGGAGCCTCTGAATTTCATCTTTGCAAACGCAAAAGAAATCATGGAGGAAACCAAAACAATCAAGGATACGCTGACAGCCGAAACAAATGCACTGTTGAGAAAATAACGCAGGAAATCCGGCTTGAATACAGCTTTGTAGTTTCCAAAGAACGCTTTACTTGGAAGAGCCCAGATGTTTTTCAGATACTCAGCCATATCCTTAAAGCTGTTTACCAACAGGAAAATAAACGGAAATCCCGTTATGATCAGGATAAGTATGCAGGCCGCATATAATAAGGCTTTTACTAAATTTCTCTTTACCTTTGGATTCATGCTTTATCCCCCTTCCTGGAAGTCATATATAAGAAGACGCAGGCGAATATGAAACAGATCAGGAACATATAGGCCGCTATGGTACTGGCATATCCCATCTGGAACTCCGTAAAGCCTTTCTTATACATGTAGGTTGCCATAAGTTCTGTACTTGCGTTAGGCGCACCGCCCATCATAACGTAGAATAAGTCGAAATATTTTAAGGATCCAACCAGCTGCAGGACCGCAGATGTTCTCATAGTCGGTACAATCAAAGGCAGGGTGATGTTAGTAAAGCACTGCCATGAATTAGCTCCGTCGATTCTGGCCGCTTCATACAGTTCTTCTGGAACGTTCGTCAAACCTGCTTTAAAGATGATCATGTAATACGGAATAAACTGCCAGCAGATAACCAACAGGATGGACGGCAGAGCCGAACCTCCCTGGAGGAACGCGGTAGACATCGGAATGTGAAGCGCCTTAATAAGCTTAGCAAGTAAACCGAAGTTAGGATCGTAAAACAAAATCCACATGATACCGGTTGCTACCGTTGAAAGCAGCATAGGCATAAAAAATACGGTACGGAAGAATTTTGTAAAACGGATTTTACTATTGATTAAGAGTGCCAGAAGCAAAGCGCCCGGCATCTGAATAAACATTGAAACAACTACCAATATTAAATTGTTTTTCAGGGAATTCCAAAAACTCATGTCCTTGGCAACCGCGATATAATTAGATAATCCTATAAATGTTTTGTTGGCGCTGATGCCTTTCCAATCCATGGTACTGTAATAGAATGTCCTGGCGATACCAAGAAGATTGAAAGTCCCGTAAAAGAATAACGCTGGAAGGACAAACAGTAAAACTAATCCGGTTTTTTTCCAACGTTTTGATGCTGCTGTTGTCTTATCCATTCAAAAACCCCCTCTAAAAAGAGTTAAAAAATGCACAGGCAGACCGTCTGCCGAACACTGCCTGTGCAAATTCCCCTAAAACTTAGTTATTATTTGTCCAATACTTCTTTCGCTTTTGCCTCCATATCAGCAGCAGCCTTTTCTGGAGTTGTGGTTAAACCGAACAGATCATATGTAGTCTGTTTGTGCAGCGCACCCATATCTGTAGGAAGGAACTGATCATAGAAGTTCTGAATATAATCTGCGTTCTGAATGAAGTCATCAGCAGCCTGTGTTAATTCATTAGGCATAGTAACGCCTACGGCACCTGTGATAACGCCTGCGTTGTCAACACTGTCCTGGCTGAATTCTTTGTCTGTCAGCATGTGGATTAATTCAAATGCTTCTCTCGGATACTTACAGGATGCGGAGATAGAATAAGCATTTCCGCCGCCTACGATTTCTTTATCAGTACCTTTTCCGCCCTCGATAACCGGGAAGTTGAAGATTCCTAAGTTGTTCTCATAGAACTCAGGAGCTTCTGACATACAGTTGGAGAACATACCATTGGTCTGAACGATGTGAGCAGCCTGTCCGCTGTAGAATAACATACGGGAACCGCCTGTATCGTAGTTGATACCATTACATCCATCCGGATAGTAACCTTTGTTAATCCATTCCTGGATCTTCTGGCCTGCTTTGATAAAGCTCTCGTCTTCAAATGTTCCGCCGTTTTCACGGTTGTAAGCGTTCAGGAACGCATCTTTGCCGCCTTCACGAAGTGATAAGTAGATGAAGGTCAGAGCGCCCGGCCACTGGCTTGCGTTGCCAAGTGCCAATGGTGTGATTCCCGCTTCTTTGATCTTATCGCAGTTAGCTTCAAACTCAGCCAGTGTTTTAGGAACTTCCAGTCCTAAATCAGCATAGATCTGTCTGTTGTAATAAACCGGTGTAGGTCCGCAGGAGTATGGAAGAGCATAATTTTTGCCCTTAATCTGGAACAAGCTCAATGCTGAAGGATAATATTCATCAGCAACTTCCTTTACCCAATCATCGATATCCAGAACTTTTCCTTCATCGATAAAGGATTCCAGCCAGCCGCCGCCCCAGGATACGAAGATATCAGGTTCCTGGCCTGCTGCCATAGCGGTTGCAAGTTTTGTCTTATAAGGGTCGTTTTCATTAACAACATCCACAACCTTAATGTTCGGATATTTCTCCATGAATCTGTTCATAGCATTGGTTACTGTAGAATGACGTTTTTCATCAATAGCGATATGCCATACGGTCAATTCAATATTATCTTTGGTGAGTTCAACTCCGCTGCCCCCTGCTGCTTCTGTTGCCGCCTCACCAGCTGCCGTCGTAGCGTCTGCTGCCGGAGCTGCTGTTGTTTCCGCAGGAGCTGCCGTCGTTGCCGCTGTTGTTGCTGCTGTTGTAGGAGTGCTGCCGCCGCCTGAACATCCTGCCAGGTTACCGGCTACCATTACTGCTGCCATCAATAGTGCCAAGCTTCTTTTTTTCATAAATTTACTTCTCCTTTTTCTTTATTCACAAGAGCTTTCACCCTTTATGTGCTGAATAATACGGCCCTGTCAAAGCATAAACCCATATAAAATGTACCCTTTAAGATACATACCCCCAATTATGCATATGGATTCTCTGTTTTATATCTCATACCCTTTGGCTGGTTAAATCCGATTTCTTCCGTGTCAACCCCGATGTACTTAAATACTTCATACATTGCCTTACCGAAATGTCCGAATGCAACTGCGCCGTGATGCGGATAATTGCCTTCAATCAATACATGGCGGTAGAATCTTCCCATCTCAGGAATTGCGAATACGCCGATGGCTCCAAAGGAGCGGGTGGCTACCGGAAGAACTTCTCCCTCTGCAACATAAGCTCTTAACTTGTTATCCGCTGTGCTCTGCAGACGGTAGAATGTGATGTCTCCAGGTGTGATATCGCCTTCCAGCGTTCCCTGTGTCACTTCCTCAGGAAGGCTTCTGGCCATAATGAGCTGATATTTCATAGCGCAGAAGGACAATTTCTTGGAAGTTGTATTGCCGCAGTGGAATCCCATGAAGGTATCCTTATGGGTGTAGTCATATTTGCCCTTAATGTCTTCTTCATAGATATCATCCGGAACCGTATTGTTAATATCCAGAAGGGTAACCGCGTCTTCGCTGACACAGGTTCCGATAAACTCGCTGAGAGCTCCATAGATATCAACTTCACAGGAAACAGGAATTCCTCTTCCCGTCAGACGGCTGTTAACGTAACATGGAACGAATCCAAACTGTGTCTGGAATGCAGGCCAGCATTTACCGGCGATTGCCACATACTTTCTATAACCTCTGTGAGCTTCCACCCAGTCTAAAAGCGTCAGTTCATACTGAGCCAGTTTAGGCAGTATCTCAGGTTTCATATTGCCTTCGCCCAGCTCTGCTTCCATATCTTTCACCACATCCGGGATTCTGGGATCATTGTCATGTTTATGATAAGCTTCGAATAAATCCAGCTCTGAGTTCTCTTCGATCTCAACGCCTAAGTTATAAAGCTGTTTGATCGGCGCGTTGCATGCCATAAAGTTCATAGGACGAGGGCCAAAGCTGATGATCTTCAACTGGGAAATACCCACTACAGCTCTTGCGATCGGAACAAACTCATGGATCATATCGGCACATTCTTTTGCCGTACCTACCGGATATTCCGGAATATAAGCTTTTACATTGCGCAGTTTTAAGTTGTAGCTGGCGTTCAGCATACCGCAGTACGCATCCCCGCGTCCCTGAATCAAGCTGTTTCCTGATTCCTCAGCGGCGGCCACAAACATAACAGGTCCGTCAAAATGTTTTGCAAGCAGTGTTTCGGAAATCTCAGGTCCGAAATTGCCAAGGTAAACCACAAGGGCATTGCAGCCGGCATTCTTAACATCCTCTAATGCCTGAACCATATGGATCTCACTCTCTACGATGCAGATTGGACATTCATAAATATCCTCTTTTCCGTATGCCGCTTCATACGCCTCCACCAAAGCCTTTCTCCTGTTTACAGATAAAGATTCCGGGAAACAATCACGGCTGACAGCCACAATACCAATTTTTACTACTGGAATATTTTCCATCTTCTCTCCTCCATTCTGCTGTCTTCGACAGCTCACATTTTTCTATTCCTTAACAGAAACATTATTACCGATTAATCCAAGGCAGGTTCCCTCAGGAAGCCCTGCTTCCTTATGGCCGATCAGCCACTTGTTTTTGGCTGTCAAAAGCCCGTCCTCTCCGCCCTTATGTTCTTTATCAAGGGGCAGATTGGTGTCCTTAGGAAGTACAATTACATCTTTAAATCCGTTCTCATCCGCATTGCACGGCGCATAGTGGAGGGTGTCCGCATACAGCTCCACCGCCGTTCCTGCCGGTACGAAAAATGCCTCGATGAGCGAGGTATCATATGTAAAATCATCTGTGATATCCTGCTGTCTGCCCAACAGAAGAATCAAATCCGTGGCCGCCACATTGATCTCTGAACTGCGGTGGTATTCCACAGCGTTCAGCAGATAATTGTGTCCATTGCAGTATCCGATCTGAATCGGCAGTTCCCCGTAAATCCTGTCCCGAAGCACTTCATAAACCGGAACCGCTTCCAATTCCGGTACGGACGGTTCATAGACAACCTCCTGTTTTACCGGTATGGCTTCCATGGCCTTTAATAAGGGCTCCCAGTCAACTCCTGTCACTTTTCTTCCATATTTTCTGAACTCAGCATCTGTTATCTGATATATCTTCATAGACATTTCCTTTCCCGATGTTTACACAATCTTTTTATACAACTCCTTACATGCAGGATAGATCTCTTTAAACTGCTGATACCGCTCCTCATACTTCTCAACCAGTTCCGGCTCCGGTTCCACGGTGGAAACCACCTTAACCAGCTTATCCGCGATATCAACCACGCTGTCATACGCTCCGCATGCCACGGCCGCCAGCATCGCGCCTCCCAAAGACGGACCCTCTTCGCTCTCCAAAAGGTCTACCTTCAGGTTTAATACATTGGCAATCATCTTCACCCACAGAGGGCTCTTGGCGCCGCCGCCGCATATCTTCGTTCTCTTAATCTGGATTCCCAGGCTCTTGGCAACTTCCAGGCAGTCCCTGAATGCAAATGCCACGCCTTCCAGCACAGCCTGCGTCATATCTTCCCTTGTGGTATCCATGGTCATCCCGATAAATGTTCCTCTTGCAAACGGATCATTGTGCGGGGAACGCTCTCCCATCAAATAAGGAAGGAAATATACATGGTTTTCACCCAGCTTTTGAATCTGCGCCTGCTCTTTCGCATACTCGTCGGTTTTTAAAATCTCATCCATCCACCACTTGTTGCAGGACGCCGCGCTGAGCATACATCCCATCAGATGGTAATGCCCGTCCGCATGTGCAAATGCATGAAGGGCGTTATGGGGATCCACCCCAAATTTATCAGAAGAGATGAAAATGGTTCCGCTGGTTCCGATGGAAACATTGCACATTCCATCTCCTACGGTTCCGGTTCCTACGGCCGCCGCCGCATTATCTCCCGCTCCTGCGGCTATCACCACTTGACCGGAAAGTCCTAATTCCTCCGCGATCTCAGGTTTTAAGGTTCCCACCGCTTCGTAGCTCTCATAAATCTTCGCAAGCTGTTCTTTCCTGATTCCGCAAATCTCTATCATCTCATCAGACCAGCAGCGGTTCTTAACATCAAACAGCAGCATTCCCGAAGCATCCGACACATCGGTACAATGAACCCCGCTCAATTTATATGCCAGATAGTCTTTTGGAAGCATGATCTTCTTAATTCTTGCAAAATTCTCCGGTTCCTTATTCTTAACCCATAAAATCTTAGGCGCTGTAAAACCGGTAAATGAAATATTAGCCGTATATTCGGAAAGCTTATCCATGCCGATCACCTGATTGAGGTAATCGCACTCCTCAACGGTCCTTCCGTCATTCCAGAGAATAGCCGGGCGGATCACCTGATCCTCTTCATCCAGGATAACAAGTCCATGCATCTGGCCGCCGAAGCTGATTCCCGCCACCTGTGACTTATCGCATCCTTCCAAAAGCTCCTTCAATCCCTCGATTGACTTCTCATACCAATCCTCCGGCCTTTGCTCAGACCAGCCGGGATTAGGGAAATACAGCGGATACTCTTTTGAGACCACCTTTACAATCTTTCCCATATCATCCATAAGAAGCAGCTTTACCGAGGAGGTGCCCAAATCAATGCCTGCAAATAACATATCTGTCCCCCTTTTATATGTATCCAATTGTGCTCGTGCACGTTATCAACTAATCCCACATTAACACATTTGGTAAATTTAGTCAATATATTTTTTGTTTTTAATACTTTATTAAACATTATTACATGATTTTTTTCGTTTTTTTCTGATATCAACACGTTTTCTCCCTTCTATCGACATATTAATCACGGGCACAAAAAATGGATTTGACACTGTAAACATTACATGCTATTCTAATCTTGTAGGGTTAATTTATCACTTGAAGGGGTAGTTTATGACAACGTTAAAAGAGATCGCGGCATTAGCAGGAGTTTCCAGAGGCACAGTAGACCGTGTTCTGAACAACCGAGGATCAGTCAATCCTGAAACAGAAAAAAGAATACGTGAAATCGTCCAGGCGCTGAACTATCAGCCAAACAAGGCCGCCCTCGCTTTAGCTGCCCAAAAAAAGAAGATTACATTAGGTGTTCTGCTTTTTGGCGAAAATAACGGCAATAAATATTTCGACGATGTGGTGGAAGGAGTGGAATACCAGCGGGAAAAACTGGAGGGATATGGCTGTACAATTTTAATAAAGCGTACTCCCTTTAATATACAGGCGCAGCTGGATGCCATCAATTCGCTCCTGGAATCCGGCATCCATGGACTGGTTCTTTCCCCCTATAACGCTCCGGAAATCAGCCGCAAGATCAACGAACTGTTTAAGATGGGCATTCCGACGATCACCACCAATACAGATATTTCCGATTCCAAACGCATTGCCTATGTAGGCAGCAATTATTATCAGTGCGGATGTACAGCCGGCGGGCTCATGGGACTGATCACAGGCGGCGTGGCGAAAGTCGGCATTATTACGGGATCCCCTCTGGTTTTATGCCATACGGAACGGATTAACGGATTTTTAGATACGATCCGGAAAAAATTCCCCCAGATGGAAAGCCTTGAGATCGTGGAAAACCAGGATGATGAATTCCAGAGTTACAAAGCCACCTCTGAACTGATTACCAAGTATCCGGATATGAATGCGCTGTATTTTACGGCTGCGGGAGTATATGGCGGCTGCCGGGCTGTTTTAGACCACCATAAAGAACATAAACTCAAGATAATATCTTTCGACGCGGTAGAAACCACCAGGCAGATGCTGCGCGACGGGGTTATTTCAGCCACAATCTGCCAGCAGCCATTCCAGCAGGGCTCACGGCCAGTTAAACTGCTGTTCGATTATCTGTCTACCGGGGTTTATCCGGCAGACCCCCTGCAGTATACGGAAGCGTCCATTAAGATCCAGGAAAACATTTAACATAAAGGGTGAAGGCATTTTCAGAAATGGCCTGACGTTTTAAAGTAAAACGTCAGGCCATTTCTGAAAATGCCTTCACCCTTTATGTTAAATTCACCCTTACACGCCCGCCGGACAGCTCCTCATCTCCTGTCCGATATTCAAAATATGATCTCCAATCCTCTCAAAATCCGTCAGCATCTCAGAATAGATCACACAGGCTTCATCCGAGCACTTCTGGCTCTTCAGCCGCCCGATCTGGCTCTGGCGGAAATATACCGTCATATCATCAAACTGCTGTTCCAGTTCCTCTATCTTCATATAAAGGGATTCCGGTTCATTTTCAATACAGGACATATAGTCCATAGCGGTCATGCTCATCTGATGCATCTGTTCCACTTCTTTTCTGGCTTCTTCCGAAAGGGTAATATGAAGTTCATCCAGAAGTTTCGCATATCCGCCCAGGTTCATGGCGTGGTCGCTGATTCGTTCAATATTGCCGGTGACTTTAAAAAGAGCGCTGATTAACTTGGAATCATCATCATTTGCCTCATTTACAATTACTCTGGAAATTCCCTTTGCAATCTCCTGATTCAGGAAATCCACATAGTCTTCCGTTTTCTCAATCTGCTCCATATATCCGGGATTACCGTCTAAAATCGCCCGGAAACTGAGATCCACATTTTCCTTGGCCATATCCGCCATGCGCACCAATTCATTGCGTATACTGGTAATGGCAATGGCAGACGCTCCGATTGAAAGTTCACCATTATAATCCACAGGCTTCATATAAGCCAGAGTAAATCCTTCTGAGATTTCCCCTTCCTGCTCCGGGAGAATCCGTTCCGCCAACGACGCCAGTTTCGTCCCAAATGGCAGAAGCAGCGCAGTGGTAACCAGGTTAAACAGCGTGTGCATATTGGCAATCTGCGCCGCCGGGTTTCCCGGTGTAAAATGTTCCACCGCCAAAGCAAGCGGAAACAGCATACAAATCACAGTAAACAAGAACGTGCCAAATACATTGAAAATCAGATGGATGATCGTTGCTCTTTTTGCATTTCTGCTGGTTCCTATGGCTGCTAAAACCGCGGTAATACAAGTACCTATATTCTGACCGAACAGCACATAAACAGCGCTTGGAAGCCCGATCACCCCGCTCACCGCCAGAGCCTGTAAAATTCCGACAGAGGCGGAAGAAGACTGGATCACCGCGGTAAACACCGCGCCTGCCAGTATTCCAAGCAGCGGATTAGAAAATTTAGTCATTAAATCTACAAATGCCGGAGATTCCCTGAGTGGAACCATTGAACCGCTCATCATCTCCATACCGATAAAAAGGATGCCAAGCCCGGCAACAATCTGCCCATAATGCTGAATATGGAGTTTCTTTACAAATACAATCATAGCAACGCCAAAAAATGCGAATAAAGGGGCAATCGCTCCCACGTCCAATGCGATTAACTGCCCTGTAATGGTAGTTCCCACATTGGCGCCCATGATGATCCAAACCGCCTGGCGCAGCGTCATCATTCCAGAGTTAACAAATCCCACTACCATAACGGTTGTTGCAGAAGAAGACTGGATCACCGCAGTGATTCCCGCTCCCACCGCCACACCTAAAAACCGGTTGGACGTCAGCTTCTCCAGAATCTGCTTCATGCGGTTTCCGGCCGCCGCCTCCAGGCCGCCGCTCATCATCTGCATTCCATATAAGAATAAAGCCAGCCCTCCAAATAAATTCATAATCTGTGTTATTCCCATAAAATTCCTCCATTAATATAATTGTTAACCGGACTTTACAATTATAGACAGAAAATGGGGAAAATCTCAATAGGGTTGGCTGAGGTTTAACCTATATTTAACATGGATTTTACATAACGCCGGTATATGTAAAGACCGGTCTTATAGTTTTATTTAAGTTTTTATTTTATATTCTCCGATATTTATGATATTATCTTCATATAAGGAAAATTAAGGGGGAATTTATATGAACTGTCCAAGATGTAATACTGAAAACCCAGATAACTGCAAGTTTTGTAAAAACTGTGGCCTTAGCTTACAACAGAAACCGGATATACAAGAGGATTCGGAAACAATAATGAATCCAGATCTTGAAACTCAGGTTCTCAATCACCTGAATAATTTTTTTACACATCGCCTGAAGAATAAAAAAGACATTAAACAAAATTCTAACGCAGTAACTATGAATATAGTAGGTATGATTATATTATATTTTGGTATTATTTCCGGGCTTTGTATTGGTGTCATGACTCATAGTTTTTTATCTGGACTGATTATTATAATAAATTCTGTTGCAGTAGGTATTCTATTTATGGGCTTCAGTGAAATAATATCCCTTCTTCACAAGATAAATGAAAAATTAGATATATAATTTTTATATAGAAAAACCGCCCGGCATTCCATCCGCCCGACGGTTTTTCCCATATCTTCCTATTCCCCACTACTTCCGAATCGATTCAAAATAAGCAAAAACCCCTTCCGCCAGCACCGGATCAATCACCGGTATCTGAACCTCTTCTTCAATCTCCTTCGCAATTCCAATGGTGGTCAGACCGGTACATCCGAGAGCGATTACCTCCGCCCCCATCTCCTTCAGTTCCCGTGCCTTTTTGAGGCAGCTGGCCCTTCCTTCCGGCGTCATCAGATCCAACGTGCTCTCCACGCCTTCCGGCTTTCCAACCGCAATCAGCTTATCCGGAATCATCCTGAGATAGGCTTTCGGAGCGTAATCCACGATACCAAGAATCGCAATTTTCTGTCCGTATTTTGTGGCCAGGGCAACCGTTGTCTCACCGCCGCCTGTAACAGGAATTCCAGGAATCGCTTCCCTGATCTCCGCTACCCCCGGATCATCCGCGCAGCTCACAATGATCATGTCCACATTTTCAAATGATTTGGCCGTTTCCACGATCTTTGGAACCGCAATCTGCTCCAGCTCATGGCTGTGTATCCCTTCCGGCTGATCCGGAATGCACTTTGAAATACACTCAATACCCGGAAAATGTTCCTCAATAATCTTTCCGTGCATATCTACAAATTCCTGGTCATCCGATGTCAAAACCCGGATCACCCCAACTCTGAATTTACCGTCCATTTGCCCCACTCCCTTCTCCAATCCGCTTTAGGCTAAACGTAACAGCTCAGACAGGTCTTAACTGTTACAGCTAAACTACAAATTTACCCTTGTCTATGATCAGTTTATCGTCAAAATAAAGGGTTGGATTCAGTATAATCCCATCCATATGGCAGTCCGCTTTGTTCACTCCGCCAAATGAAGTATTGGTTCCAAACGCGATATGGACCGTGCCGTACACCTTCTCATCTTCCAGGATAATTCCGTTTAAAACCGCGGCTTCATTGGTTCCGATTCCCAGCTCTCCAACTGTGGCATTTCTTTCATTAGCCAGCAGGATGTCCAGTTTTTCACTGTATTGTCCGCTGACTTTTTTCAGTCTGCCCTTTTCAATTACAACATGAAGAGGGGATTCCAGCTTGCCGATCCCGACCATGGAACCGTCAATGATCATTTCACCGTCCACTCCGTCTTCCAGTGGTGCAATATACGCTTCACCCGACGGCAGATTGCCGCACTGTCCCGGTTTTCTGTAGATTCCCGGACTGGGGATTCCGTTCCGGCCTTCCAGTTTCAGATTCAGAACGCATCCGTCTTTTTCAATGCGGGCCGTCCTGCACTCAGTCAAAAGATCAGTAATTTTGGCCGTCAGCTTTTCCACTTCATCATAATTGGCGGTCATGGCCCCTGCGCCAAACATGGCTTCGGTAATACCCGGCATGGTGGCAACTCTGGTTCCCTCCTTAGCCGCATTGATTCTGGCATTGGTGTGGGTCAGTGATTTGGCTGTCGGACAGATCACAATATCAGCGGCCTTCATAGCTTCCGCAATCGCTTTCGGCGGTTCCTGTCCGTTCAGCTCCCTCTCCTTCATAATTGTCATCATGGCTTCACAGCCCAGCTCTTTTGCTCCTTCATAAAGCGCCTCAGCAATTGGCACCCGCGTATCATCCGTAACAATAAACACCTCCTCGCCTGGTTTTGCGTCCAGGCATGAGGTCAGGATATTTTTTGATATATCGATTAAATTCATTATAATGCTCCTATTCCACATCTGTTAATTCTGAAATAACTCTCGCCAGCAGGGTTCTGGGAAGAACCACCAGCTTTCCGGTTTCCCTGGCAAACATATTTTTCATCTCCTGGGTAAATCCTATACAATCCAGAACCACCAGGTCCGCATCCATGTCCTTAATCTCTTTTGCCGCCCGTTCCAGATCCTCCCACGGCCCATAAGGAGATGCGGGAATCGCTTTCACGTTCTTCACATATTCCGACCATTTTTTCTCACACTGCTCCACCTGAAGAGGTGATGGGGTGACAGTCACAATATTGGAATCCTTTGTCAAAAGCGGAACGACTTTATTTAAAATATTACAGGGATATACAAGGGGCACATGAGCGGTCAGGCTGTCGGGGAAATCCCCGGTACAGAAAAACATGATTAACCGCACCCCTTCTGCTTCCAGTTCATCAATACACTCCTGCAGCCTGGGCAGAATATACCGCTCTGCAAATGTCATGGATGTACCGTCTGTCAGCCTGGAAACCAGCACATAATCCCCTTCTTCCGGCTTAAACTCCGCAATTTGCTCTTTTGTCAGGCCGTCCAGGCCGCCTCTCTGCAGCAGTTCGATCTTTCCGTTAAAAATATCCATGATATCACATGTTACATCAACTCTCGGGGCCTGTCCGATGGTCACCGCGCCAATCTTCATATCCGGTACCTCCTTATCATCAATCCTTTTTGCCCAGCGTCTGAAGGTGATTCATAGGCCCGTACAATTTCTGTATCAGAGCGTATTCATCTTCATCGTAGAATTTAAGTGTTCCTTTTCCAAAATATTTGGCAACTTCCAGCATAAATCTGGACGCCTCTTCCACATCCGCAAAATGGCTGGCTCCTGTGGCGCAGCCCGGAACCATAACTTCTGTTGTCAGCGCAACTCCCACTACAGGAGCATTGGTAGCTGTTGCCGGCTGAAGGATGCTGTTTAAATGATGGACGTCATTGCCATAAGGCGTGATATCCTGGGTTGCCAGCGGGAATACATATGGAAGCCGTCCCGTGGTAATCTGCATCTGCTCCAGCAGATCTTCTGAGGTTTTCAGTATATATCCCTCTTTAACAGTTGGTGAAATCGCAAACCCTCTGGTATTGATCACCCTGTTTCCCTTTGTTGTATCCACAGAAAGAATGGCATCCAGCTCAGGAGAAACCTCTTCTCTATTCACCTGTGACATCTCAACCGGTGATCCCATAAATGGTACCGGGAAGTGAGGCGCAGTGGGAGCATGAGGACAGATTTGTGTGGAGACAAATACATCCCCCTCCAGGAAATCCCCTTTCATCTGCATATCCAGCAGTTTTGCAGCAACACTGATCGCTGCCAGGGCTCCGTCCCCGTCCGATACGAATCCAATCATCTCCGGACGAGCGCCAATTCCTCCAAGACGTCCCAAAATTCCGATAGTCGGCGCACTGCCGCCGGAAGATTTACCATGCAGTCCGGGAATACGTACTTTAACCATATCTGTGCTGCCTTTTGGTCCCTTTAATTCATACACTTCAATATTAGCATCCGGTTTAATACTCTTCAGATAGTTTTCCACATCTTTTCCAGTAACCGTACTGCTGTCTAATACATCAAAGGTTTCAATCACTTGTTTAATCAACATCTCACTACCTCCATTTTTATCAAATTATTTGCAATGTTTATCGGTTTTATCTAAATTATATAGAATAAGCTATTTATATGCAATGCATTTCAATCTCATTTTTATGAAATTTTTATTTTATTTGACTTTTTTTTATTTTTTGTATAAAATCTTTATAAAGATATGGATGACCATAACTAATATTTGGTCATCTTTCTTAATATTATTCTAAAAAGGAGAGTGAAATATGGAGAAAGAAAAAATTCCCCAGGAACTGATTATTCCTGCATCAGAACACCCAAAGGCATATGAACCTACCGTTTTAGTCCTTAACGTAGTCATGTGTGCTCTTGGCGCCATTATCGGATTGGAGTTGATTGTAAGAACCGGTGTTACTCCTAATACTTCGATTGTAGGTGCGCTGTTCGCAATTCTGATTTCCAGAATCCCGATTACGCTTCTTAAAAAATACAGAAGTGTACATAGGCAGAACCTGATTCAAACAGCAATTTCCGGCGCTACCTTCTCTGCTGCCAACTGTTTGATTCTTCCAATCGGTATCCCTGTTGTTATGGGGAAACCTGAACTGATGTTCCCTATGCTGATCGGTGTATTTTTAGCTACCTGCATCGACGCTACTATCCTTTACAAAACCTTTGATTCAGAGATGTATCCGGCAGAAGGTGCATGGCCTCCCGGAGTAGCTGCCGCCCAATCCATTCTCGCAGTTGTTGAAAAAGGACGGAAAGCTTTCCTTTTAATCATTGGTATTGCAATTGGCTGGATTGGAAAGATAGCCGGTATTCCTACAGACCTTCTTGGTGTTTCCTGGTTCGGCGACTTCTTTGCTATGTTAGCTCTTGGCGTTGGATCTATCATCATCGGAGTTATCAAGACAAACAGTATTTCACTTTCTCTGTTTGGACATACGGCAACATTGGCAAGCAATCTCTTCGGAGCAGAATTTGTATTCAGTGATTATGCAATGATTAATTACATGCCCCATGGAGTTATGATCGGAGCAGGCGCCGTATCCCTTCTTCAGTGCGCACGCATGCTGTTTAAGAAAAGCGGTAATGATGATACGGCTGCAGGCAAATTTACAAGCAGTATGGTTGTTTTAAAGAAAACATTGGGCCTTGGCTTCGTAGCCTATATGGCAGTAGCCCTTCTCCTGGCTGTGATCTGCGGTATTATTTCTGATATGAGCGTTGGAATGTTCATTGTATGGCTGATTTTCGCAGCCTTTGCCGCACTTTCATCAGAATTAATCGTTGGTATTTCCGCCATGTATTCCGGATGGTTCCCGGGATTTGCAACAGCCCTTATTTTCCTGATCGTTGGTATGCTTTTAGGCTTCCCGCCTTTAGCTTTAGCTGTATTAGTCGGTTTTACATCAGCTACAGGCCCTGCATTCTCCGATATGGCATATGATTTAAAATGCGGCTATATCCTGAGAGGTTCAGGCCAATACCCCGAGCTAGAAAAAGAGGGAAGAAAACAGCAGTATTACGCTGAAATGATGTCATTTGTCATCGCATTCCTCATGGTTGCATTCCTTGCTACCAAGTATTTTGACCAGGGCTTATTCGCACCTGTCAGCAAGACATTTGCTACCACCATCGATGCAGGCACCAACACTGAAGTTGCAAAATGGCTTCTCATCTGGGCAATCCCAGGAGCCATCATTCAGTTAATCGGCGGTAACAGACAGATCGGTATCCTGTTTGCAACAGGTCTGCTGGTTGGAACTACCATGAATGGTGTAACCATTATCGTCGGCCTTATCATCCGCTATATCGCAGTGAAACGCAATAAAGCGAATGAGCAGATCCTCAACATCCTGGGCGCCGGTGCTTTGGCCGGAGCCGCAGTATACAGTTTCTTTACAGCCACGCTGGGATTGGCGAAGAAGAAATAACAGTTATCAACTACATAAAAAGGGCCGCCGCAGCGTTTTCTTACTGCGTCGGCCTTTTCCTCTATCTGATCCAGGATGTGATAAGAAAAATCAACGGAATTGTACCCATACAGCTTATGGTAGTCACAAATACCGCCGTAGATGCGTATCCTTCATCCAGTCCGTACTGCTTCGCAATCATACTGGAGGTTGTCATAGACGGCGCTCCTGCAATCAGCATCAGTATCAGGCTTTCCGTCAAAGGAAGAAACTGTGAAGATATTAAAAATACAGCCGCCGGAATAAGAACCAGTTTAGTTCCTACAATCATGGAAATACTCCTGATCTCCGACACCCCCGGCTTTTTCAAAAAACAGATTGTACACCCCAGATAAACCAACCCCATGCTGTAACTGACGCTTCCTACCGAATCGATCACATATACAAATGGCTCCGGCAAAACGATATTCAGGGAATTGATGATGAGGGCACAAAATATGGATATCAAAATAGGATTCAGCAGCTTTTTTCCAAGTTCTTTAAAAGATCCCGCCTTGCCTCTCGTAAAAAGGGTCAGCCCAAGCGTCCACACCACTACGGTATCCACAGCGGAACAGACCGGAATATACTGCCTGTCGGACGCCTCTGTAAACAGCGCCATAATGAGGGGGATCACTACAAACCCATAATTGCCTCCCACCATACACCCCTGATGGACACAAGCCGTAAGCGGAGGAAGACTAGCCAAACGGCTGCATAGGATTCCAACTGCCGCCATCAGAAAGTACGTGCCCACCTGCCAGATCACCACCCTGTGATATTCAGCCAGTCCCGCAAATGTGGTCTTATTTTCATAAAGAAGTGAAACAGTAAGGCACGGAAGCACCAGCTTAATCAGGAGCCCGGAAATGGAAGATAAACTGCATTCCTTCACAATTCCCAATTTTGAGACCGTGTACCCCATTAAAATCAGTATTAAAAAACTCAGCAATTTGGGAAATATGATAAAAAAATAATCCATCCCGGCTGTTCTCCTTTTATTCCTGTCAATATTTTAAATCGTTTAACCGCCCAGGACATGTTTTCCCCTATCCTGAACTATTACTTTCAATTTTAATACAATTCTGTAAATGAGCAAGAACTATTTATTTTTTATGAATGCCGGAACATTTATTTCTCCGGTCATTCAGGAAAGGAACTGCATATGGATGTATCAGAAGCAATTAAACTGCGGCGGAGTATCCGCTCATTTGACAGCCGCCCCATCCCCCGTGACCTGCTGTTAAAATTGGCGGAAGCGGGAAGGCTGGCCCCCAGCGCCAGCAATCTTCAGGCCTGGAAATTCTTTTTCCTGACCGATCCTGATCTGGTCCGCAAAGTGGACCTTTTCAGCCCCGGCCTCAGCGGCAGGCCGCCCGTAATCCTGGCCGTCTGTTCCGACATGGACTACGCCTTAAAACACGGTTCCCCCAACTCAGAAGTCTACGGCTGCATGATGGACGCCTCCATGGCAGCGGAAAACATCATGCTGGAAGCCGTGGAACTGGGTCTCGGCACCTGTGCCATTAAATCCTATAACGCGGCGGCAGTCAAAAAACTGCTGAAACTGCCGGAATATTACCGTCTGGAACTTCTCATCTCCATCGGCTATCCCCAGAGCGAACCCAGAACCGCCCGCCGGAAGTCCCTGGAAGAGATCGTACATTTTAACGCATGGGAGGATAACAATGAATCAGAATGATTATTTTGAACTGCTGGTTTACATGATAACCAGCGCCGCCGGATTAGAAGGCGAACCCAGAATCTACGGCCCTCTCCGCATGATCGAGGCATCCCAGAGGCTGTGCCGCCTGATGCTGGCAGAAAACCCTGAAAACCAGGATTTAAAAGAACTGGTTGAGATTATCGAAAGTGGAAAAGGCAAAACCATGTCCGACGAAAAGGCCTTTTATCAAATGCTCCAGGATGCGGCAGCGAAACTGGTGGATTTTGTAAATTGAGATTTAGGTGAGAAAGTTACGCAGGAGAGTGGGACGAGGGAACGGAGGTGGAATTGGATGTTTGGAGGCGGCCAGGGGGAGCGGAATCCGTCGGTGATGAAAACCGGCTTCCAACCGTAAGTGAAACTAAGACTCCAGGGATGAAAAAAGACGGTCCGATGCCCATTCACGGTAAACTCTTTATGGGACTTTACCGTTCAGTGGGCATCTCAGAAACTGATTTGGTTTTCAGTTTCTGCCCGTCTTTTTCCATCCCTGGAGCCTAAGTTTCACTAACGGTTTCCAGATGGCTTTCATCACCGACGGATTCCGTTCCCCTGGCCGCCTCCAAACATCCAATTCCACCTCCGTTCCCTCGTCCCACTCTCCTGCTGGTATTCTCTGGCTAAAGTAATTAAAAGCAAATTTAACATAAAGGGTGACATAAAGGGTGAAGGCATTTTCGAAAATGGCTTCGCCTTTTTATGTAAATCCCCACACCATTTAACATCAACCCTCAAGGCATTTTCGAAAATGCCTTGACGCTTTACTGTTAATCCCCAGGTCAGTTACATAAAATATCTATGCCATAATCTGCACAAAACACCAAACAACGCCTCAATCAAACATGTCTTTGCTTTTTCTACACTCCTTCTCCAAATCTTTATTTATCCTTTATCAGACCAGTACACAGCCATGAATCCTGGGAATGGGGACGGACGGGGGTGGAGGCCCGCTTTCCTGCTGGTTTTTCTTTGGCTAAAGTAATTAAAAGCAAATTTTACATAAAGGGGGAAGGTATTTTCGAAAATGGCTTCGCCTTTTTATGTAAATCCCCACACCATTTAACATCAACCCTGAAGGCATTTTCGAAAATGCCTTGGCCTTTTACTGTTAATCCCCACC
>NZ_WQPN01000099.1:0-585 GCF_018785315.1 Clostridium sp. MCC353
TAAACTCTTTATGGGACTTTACCGTTCAGTGGGCATCTCAGAAACTGATTTGGGTTTCAGTTTCTGCCCGTCTTTTTCCACCCCTGGAGCCTAAGTTTCACTAACGGTCTCCAGATGGCTTTCATCCCCGACGGATTCCGCTCCCCAGGGCCGCCTCCAAACATCCAATCCCGCCTCCGCTCCCTCGTCCCGCTTTCCTGCTGGTTTTCTCTGGAGCAAAAAATTAAAATAAAACGTGAAGGCATTTTCGAAAAAGCCTTGACCTTTTACTGTTAATCCCCACGTCAGTTACTTTAAACCTCTATGTCACAATTTGCACTAAATACTAGATAACGTCTCAACCAAACACATCTTTGCCTTTTCTCCTTCCCTTCTCCAAATCTTTATTTATCCTTTATCAGACCAGTACACAGCCGTGAATCCTGGGGATGGGGACGGACAGGGGCGGAGGCCCGCTTGGATGGTTGGCACCGGGCGGAGCGGAATCCGTTGGCGATGAAAGCCGTCTGGAAACCGTTAGCGAAACTTAGGCTCCAGGGATGGAAAAAGACGGGCAGAAACTGAAAACCAAATCAGTTTCTGAGA
>NZ_WQPN01000099.1:664-4980 GCF_018785315.1 Clostridium sp. MCC353
TTCACGGTAAAGTCCCATAAAGAGTTTACCGTGAATGGGCATCGGACCGTCTTTTTCCGTCCCTGGAGCCTTAGTTTCACTTACGGTTGGAAGCAGGTTTTCATCGCCAACGGATTCCGCTCCGCCCGGTGCCAACCATCCAAGCGGGCCTCCGCCCCTGTCCGTCCCCATCCCCAGGATTCACGGCGTAACTTCCTCAACTAAATAAAGATTCACTTCATAGGTTTTCTATAAAATGACCCGTAAAATGCATTTGTTTTAAAAACATTTATAATCACCTTATTATCAATCTGCCTGATTAGCTGTACCGCATTCTGCAGTTCATAAGAGGAAATTACCGTATGGAGAAGGTACATTTTCTTTTTGCTGTAACCTCCCATGGCCTCTACGCAGGAAATTCCATGGCGGAACTGCTTAATGTAGGCATCGATGACCTGCGGGGCCAGCACTGTGGTGATCTGAAGGGTAAGACGTTCATATCTGTGGTGAAACGCAGATATGATTTTAGTCGCAATGTATTGGAATACAATGGAATAGCCTGCGTATTCCCATCCGAAAAAAGCGCCGTAAACCGCTATTAAAATCACATTTCCGGCAAATACATATTCCCAGATAGAACGGTCCTTTTTATTGGACACATATAGAGCGATAAAATCGGTTCCGCCTGCCGAGGCATTGCCTCTAAGGGCGATTACTGTTGAAAAACCGAAGGCAACACCGCCGAAAATAACATTCAGAATCTCATCATCAAACAGAGGTGTAAAATCGCACACCTTCAGCAGGATACTGGCTGTCAGTACCTGTATTAAAGAGAATATGGTAAACCGGATACTGATGCTTTTACTGCAGATCCACGCCACGGGCAGATTAAATAAAAGCAGCGCAAGAGAGGTGGATAAGGGAATTCCCACCATATTTCCAAGGCGGTTAACCAACAGCGCCAGTCCCATAAAACCTCCGGAAACAAGGTTGGCAGGCTGGATGAACGCCTGAACAGCATAAGCCTGCAGCGCCGCCGAGGCAATCACCGCCATCAGGGTGACTAACGATAAAAAACCACCTTCTGTATTTTCCCATTCTGTCATTTTTCCCATAACCAGTCATTCCATTCTTTTTATTATCAGCCGAATAGCCGTATGGAATAGTATTCCTGGATTTTATTCTTCAATACATTGTAATTTGCAATTATACCCTCTTATTTGCTCCTGCTCTATTGTTACCAAACCTATTTTGCAGAGACTTCGTTGTCCAGATAGATTCTGGAGCCGGTTGCACCACGCTGTCCATAGTATTTTCCCCTATATGGTTTATCTGCCTTTTGATCCAACTGGGCAAATACCAGCTGGCCGATTCTCCTGCCCGTCTGAAGTTCAATGGCACAGCGGTTTGCATTAAAAAGTTCCAACGTGATCTCACCTTCAAATCCCGGATCCACCCAGCCCGCATTCTGGATGAACAAACCCATGCGGCCCACAGAACTGCGACCCTCCACAAAAGCAGTCAGATCGTCCGGCATGCGGAAGTATTCCATAGTGGTGGCCAGCACAAAATGCCCCGGAAGCAGGATATAATGATCAGCTTCAATGGTCTTATACGCCACCATTTTTCCCATCTGCATGATGGAATTGCAGTCATCTTCCACAATGCTGAACGTGTTTCCCAGACGGATATCAACGCTGGCCGGCTGAATCTGATTCTCCTCCAATGGAGTGATTCCCAGGGTTCCCTGAGAAAGCATGGAGCGGATTGTTTTGTCAGAAAGTATCATGTTTCTTCCCCCTTGTTTGTTTTTTCATTTATGATATCCCGGATATTTGCTTAAAGGGCTGTTTAGTACCTCATTCAACGGCAGATTTAACTCAACTCCAATACCCGTTCTTTTATAATGCTTATCATCATACCGAACCAAATGCATTTTGAAACAGCACAGGTGTGATATCAGGATAGGTCAGATTTTCAGGCAGGCTTTGAAAAAAAGAAATTTCCTTCATCTCACTCTCAGGTAAGCTTCCGACCTCGTCGATCCGCGCTAAAAAAACCATGCCATTGGCGCCCGATCCTTCATCGCCTGCCCAATAGTCAAATATGGGTTCTATGCGGTACTTTACCGCACCCGATTCTTCAAACAATTCCCTTTCGGCTGCTTTTTCAGGAGTTTCCCCCATCTCTATATGCCCTCCCTGGGTTTCCCAGGTGGTCCGCTGTTTATGCCTGCTCAGCATTATTTTTTCTTTATATATGGATAAAATAACAACATATCTGTAATGTTCCAATGTGTTGAGAGGAAATACTCTGCATTCCATCTTTACGCTCCGATCTTTTGTGGTTTTATATAGGCTTTCCGCCATTTGAGAATTTCAATGCCCCCCAGCCGCAACTCTCCTATGGAATAATAAAGAGCTGCCTTTCCCCCACAGAAAGCAGCTCTTTGGTCACGATCAAAACCGTCACACTATTAGTTATGTATCCCGGCATCCCCATGCCGGAGAAATTCGCAAGGCACCCCTTTGTGCTTCTCACATGGACAATATAGCACTTTTATCTATGGATGTCAACTTTTTTTGTGCATTTTTGCATAAGTGACAATAAATCGACATTCATTTTATGAATCTTTACCATAGAAGTCTTTACAGCAAAGACATTTGTCTTCTCCCCATAGCTTTCATATTTTTGATAAAAACTGCGCATACTTCTGTTATCGCAATATTAACATGAAATGGAGGTTATTATGAATTTTTCCAGTCAGTTATCGGATAATATGGACTACTTGAGTAAAAAATTGGACGTGGATACCAACTTTGATGTAGTCTATCGTGTCATAAATTTTGGGGGACGCAAAGCTTGTCTTTATTTTATTGACGGTTTTACAAAGGATGAGGTATGGCTGAAAATTTTCCCGTCCTTCTTTGCGCTGAAGCCCGAGGATCTGCCCTTAGATATACATGAATTTTCAAAAATGTTTATCCCTTATGGGGAAGTGGGCATTGTGGACAATGATGCGGATATGATTCTCCAGCTCCTTTCCGGCGTATCCTGCCTGTTCATTGACGGTTATGCAGGGTGCCTGACTGTTGACTGCCGCACCTATCCGTCCAGAGGCGTTTCCGAACCTGAAAAAGATAAGGTAATGCGCGGTTCCAGGGATGGTTTCGTGGAAACCCTGATATTCAATACAGCGCTGATCCGGCGGAGAATCCGCGATCCCAGAATGACCGTGGAAATCATGAATGCAGGCGAGCGTTCCCATACGGATATTGCTGTCTGCTACATGAAAGACCGGGTGGACGGCAAACTTTTAGACCTGATAAAAACGCGGATTCAAAAACTCCATGTGGACGCGCTGACTATGAATCAGGAGAGCCTGGCCGAATGCCTCTATCCTGGAAAATGGTACAATCCATTTCCTAAATTCAAGTTTTCCGAGCGTCCCGACACCGCAGCCGCGTCGATTCTGGAGGGAAATATAATCATACTGGTGGATAATTCCCCATCCGCCATGATTCTTCCGTCCTCCGTATTTGACATCATCGAAGAGGCGGATGATTACTACTTTCCGCCGATAACAGGAACTTATCTGCGGCTGTCCCGTATGATTATATCCATTTTAACCCTGCTGCTCACCCCTACCTGGCTGCTTCTCATGCAGAATACGGACATCATACCGCCATGGCTGGAGTTCATCAAGCTGTCGGATCCCTCTTATGTTGCGCTGATCTTCCAGCTTCTCATTCTGGAATTCGCCATTGACGGACTACGTCTGGCCGCAGTCAACACCCCCAGCATGCTGACCACGCCCCTGAGTGTAATAGCCGGTATTGTTTTGGGCGAATATTCTGTAAAATCAGGTTGGTTTAACAGTGAAACCATGCTGTATATGGCGTTCGTTACGGTGGCAAACTACTCCCAGGCCAGTTTTGAGCTGGGTTATGCCCTTAAATTCATGCGCATTATCCTGCTTATTTTGACCGCCATATTTAACATTTACGGATATATCGCCGGAATCATCATCTCTGTCTGCGCAATTGTATTTAACAAAACCATTGCAGGAAAGAGTTATATTTATCCTCTGATCCCCTTTAATTTCAAAGCTTTGAAAAACAGATTTACCAGGGGGCGGCTGCCGCATCAGGAAAAATAAAATGAGATGAAAATTGGGATTTAATTGGTGAAAGATACGCAAGGAAGCGGGGAGACCGGATGGCGGGAAACCAGGCCGGGGACCGGGGCAGGGGAAACAAACGATACAGGGATCTGATTCCAACCGTTAAGTTGAACTAAGGCTTCCAGCATGAAAGAGGGCGGTCCGATGCCCATTC
>NZ_WQPN01000099.1:5166-5873 GCF_018785315.1 Clostridium sp. MCC353
GTTTCCACACGACCCCTGTATCGTTTGTTTCCCCTGCCCCGGTCCCCGGCCTGGTTTCCCGCCATCCGGTCTCCCCGCTTCCTTGCTGGTTTTCTCTGGAGCAAGAAATTAAAATAAAACGTGAAGGCATTTTCGAAAAAGCCTTAACCTTTTACTGTTAATCCCCAGGTCAGTTACTTTAAACCTCTATGTCATAATTTGCACTAAATACCAAACAACGTCTCAACCAAACGCTTCTTTGCCTTATCTACTTCCCTTCTCCAAATCTTTATTTGGGTGTTTGGCCAAAGTTACGCCTGGAAATAAAAAGTTTTTGGGGGAGAGGAATAGAAAGAGTAAAAAAGCGTTTCAGTAAGGAGGTATTTGGTAATTGGTATAGGTTTTGGCGAATATGACATGGAGATTTGATGTAAAGGGTGAGGGGATTTACATCAAAGGGTGACGGCATTTTCGAAAATGCCTTGAGGGTTGATGTTAAATTGTTTTTAATTTGTTGAGCTAGAGAACACCAGCAGGAAAGCGGGACGAGGGGACGGACTGGATGTTTGGATGCGGATGGACCAAGGGGAATCCTTCGGGGATGAAAGCCATCTGGAAACCGTTAGTGAAAGTTAGGCTCCAGGGATAGAAAAAGCCATTTGGTAATATGTCAAGAAGAAAATGAAAAAGATTTTTTAAGAAAAGGGTAACTTTAATAGACCTACGGT
>NZ_WQPN01000100.1:0-353 GCF_018785315.1 Clostridium sp. MCC353
TATCCTCCTTCAATCTTTTGAAAAGAGTATAGCAGATGGTTATCAGTTGTACACTACGGTCTGTTTTGTATCGCTTACAACTCTTTATGGGACTTTACCGTTCAGTGGGCATCTCAGAAACTGATTTGGTTTTCAGTTTCTGCCCGTCTTTTTTCATCCCTGGAGCCTAAGTTTCGCTAACGGTTTCCAGATGGCTTTCATCCCCGACGGATGCCCCTCGGCCTGGCCCCTTCCAAAAATCCGGCCGTCTGTCCGCCACCTCCTCCCGCTTTTCTGCTGGTTTTCTCTGGCTAAAGTAATTAAAAGTAAATTTAAAATAAAGGGTCAAGGCATTTTCGAAAATGGCTTCACCC
>NZ_WQPN01000100.1:596-12323 GCF_018785315.1 Clostridium sp. MCC353
CCTTCCCTTCCCCCAATCTTTATTTATCCTTTATCAGGCCAGTACACAGCCATGAATCCTGGGAACGGGGACGGACGGGGGCGGAGGCCTGCTTGGAGGTTTGACGCCGGGCGGAGCGGAAACCGTTGGCGATGAAAGCCGTCTGGAAACCGTTAGTGAAACTTAGGCTTCAGGGACGGAAAAAGACGGGCAGAAACTGAAAACCAAATCAGTTTCTGAGATGCCCACTGAACGGTAAAGTCCTATAAAGAGTTTACCGTGAATGGGCATCGGACCGTCTTTTTCCGTCCCTGGAGCCTTAGTTTCACTTACGGTTGGAAGCCGGCTTTCATCGCCAACGGTTTCCGCTCCGCCCGGCGTCAAACCTCCAAGCAGGCCTCCGCCCCCGTCCGTCCCCGTTCCCAGGATTCATGGCGTTACTTTTACGAATCAACTAAATAAAGATTTCCCCATCTCTATTGTAAAACCCCCCTCCTCAATGTAAAATAAAACCATAACGAAATTACTAATGGAGGCGCATGTGAAAGTAAACATTTATGTAAAAAAGCTGGGCAGAAACCGCCCTCAAGCGGTTCCCATAACTTACGATTATCCGGCTTCCATCCGTACGGTAAAAGATTTGTTGAAAGAGACGGTGCGGATCAATTTAGAGGCTTATAAAAAAGGAAGCCGGGATACGGACATCGCCCGCGTGCTCACGAAAGAGGAGATCGAAAACCAGGCGGAATCGGGAAAAATTGCTTTTGGAATCCATTATAATACAAATGAGACGGAGTTTGAAACAGCGGTGGAAAATGCATGGCAGTGTTTCGAAGATGGAATCACCGCCTTATTTGTGGATGGAGAGAGACTGGAAAACTTGGAAACGCCGGTGGGGCTGCATGAAGAGAGTGAATTGACATTCATAAGAATGACCATGCTGGCCGGCAGAATGTGGTGAGGGAAGGGATATGGAGTACAGTATGGAATCCCGGCAGAAGCTGGTGGATAACTTTAAGAAGAAATGGGATAAAAAGCTGCTTTTAGCGGGAAATGGCCTGAAAAATCAGGTGAAAGAAGTGGAGCGGATAGGAGCATACCGGGCGGAGCCGGTTACCATCACCGAAGAGGCTATGGAATTCTGCAGGAATGAAAAGATCGGAACCTATTCCGAACTGATGAAAAAGCATTATGAAAAACTGACGGAATATTTTACCGGGAAACAATTGAAAGAGGATTATTATTACATCATAGACAAATTGAATCAATTTCCTTATGCTGAGAACATTTACCGGAGGACGGTGCGGACGAAACGGTATTTTCCCCAGGTGGAACACGTTTTCACTCTTCTGAGGGATTACCGGGTGCTGCAGTTTTTCGAGTGCAGTGTGGCGGATTATCTGCTGGACCAGATGGAACCAGAAAAGCTGGATTATAAACACAATTCCGTCTTCGGGTTCAAAATGAGACATTTTGACGACATCATCGCGGCCAGGATCGACCTGGGAGACGAGGATGTGATTGGGGCGGTCCGGGAGCTGATTCTCAGCGAAAACAACACGGCTGTTCTGACCGTGAACGTGATCCGGGGCATCATTAAGAGTTCCGATGAAAGCCTGCATAAACTTCTGGCTGAGTTTCTGCTGGCTGCCAGGCTTCAGGAAGGGGTGCGGCAGGCTGTGTGCGAAAATGCGGACTGCGGAACCGTGGAGGCATTTATCCGGATATTTGATACGATCTGCGAGAATGGGCTGACCCGTTTTGCAGCCGTAAAACGGGCTGTGGCAACATGGACGGGAATCTGTGATCTGGAACATGTGGACCGCATTACCGACAAAATGGTGTCCTTGATGCAGCAGTCCATCAAAGACCCGGCGGCGGCCAGAGAGTTTTTAAAGACCAATGACACCATACAGATTGCCATTGGGCTGTGGACCCTTGGATTTTATGAGCTTCAGGACGCGGTGGATGTGATGCAGGAATATCTGGAACATGGAACCAGAAACCAGATTCTCACCATGTCTTATTTTAACCGCACCCTGCAATGGCCGAAGATCACATCCGTGACCGCAAAAGCGGCGGTTAAAAAGTTTGCGGACGATGAAGAGATTATCGCTGCATTTTTCCCCACTTATCTGGAATCTGCCCAGACGTATGCATATCAGGCCCTGAATTATAATGAAAACAGGAATAAGACGGAGAAAGTGTATGAAGAGATCCCTGTTTCCCGGCTGTTTGACAGCGAAGAGGAGGCGCGGGAACATTATGGGATTCTGAGGGGTATTTTAAATGGCATGACTAAGAAAAAACGGGAGTTTTTCCCCTGTATTTTTCCCTGGTATGGGATTACCCTGTCCAGAACCCAGATCATCAAGCGGATGAGCATCATTGCCTATGCCCTGAAAGATGAAGCGTACATGGAAGAAATGGCTGAAAAACTGAGCATGATAGATACCAGCGAGGGCTATTCTTCCAGGGGCCTTTGGGTGGAACTGCTGCTTCATCACCCGGCCAATGAACGCCAGAAAAAGCTGCTGATCAGTTATATTGCTGATAAGGAGAGCGGAGCCAGGGATACTGCCTGCCGGATCGCGGACAGGCTCACATTTTCCGCGGATGATTATGAGCAGTTGGAAGGATTTTTGAAATATAAGAATGGAAATATCCGCAGAAATGTGTTAAAGCTTTTGGAAAAACAGCCGGATGAGCTTTTGCTGGCTTCCGTAAAACGCCTTCTCAATTCCCCTGTGGAAGAGATCCGGGACGGAGGGCTGTCTCTGGTCATCCAGGCGAAAAAGTCGGACAGAAGCGGTCTGGTAAAAGCACAGCTGGTCAGTGAAGCAGGAAAACTAGAGACAACTTCGGATAAAGAGCAGATATTGATCAGTGAAATTACAGAAGATGAAAAGCCGGCAGAAGAGGGATATGGGCTGTATACGCCGGGATTTTCGTTCCGTTGTCCTGTCAGAAAGCCCGATTCCCGCGTGATCAGAGATTATTTTTCCATTTCTCCCAAAGAGATGGAACGCATCGTCAAAAAACTGGCGGCACTGATAGAGGAACATGCCGGGGCGGAATACAAGAACAGCCTGGGCAATGAAGTGCTTTTGGGGAACAGCCTGGTTCCCACCGCTTATGGCAATGCGCCCATAGCGGACCGCTATCCTTTTAAAGAACTGTGGGTTAACTTCTATGAACAGGAAATCCGGGACCCCCATTTGTTAAAGCTGCTTATTCTCGGCAGTTTCAATATCATTAACGTTTACGGCGGCAAACTCAAAGAGAGGGAGAAGCTGGAGCAGTATGGTAAAATGCTCATTGGCAAAGATCTGGCGGACTACCGGATGCCCAGCAGCCGGTACACCAAAGGGGGATACAGCAGTACGGTCAATACTGTTTTCGCGATTCTTGAAAGCATTTATCCTGAACAGGGCACAAGAGAGGCAGCATTGGAACTGGTATATGAAATTATGGATAAAATACCGGAAGAAGACTTGTGGTATGAGGTCGAACCGGACGGAAGATATTATTATAATTCGGTGCAGGATTATCCTCTGATCAATATTCCGGTGATTTCCCGGCTTTTAGATACGTTAGAGGATTGGGCCAATGATGATGAGTTTGGACAGAATTTTACTGCCATGTATCTGCTTGATGACAAATTAAAGTTCATTGAACACAACGATAGAAGCGGGAATTATTACAACAACCGGGCGGTTTCATTTTTGACGGTTTATCATTATATAAAAGCCTGTGTCCTGGGCCTGATTCCCATAGAGCTGGTGTATCAGTCCATATTCACGAGAATCGACCTGAGAAATGCGCTGGAGGATCTGTCTCGCCTGGTTATGGACAGCATGAATGCCAGGGATAAAAAATGTCTGAGCAGATTTCTGTCCGCAAAAGAGCTGGAAGAGGAAAAACTGGATGATAACAGCCCATTTGTGAAGATGGGGCGGGAGATTTATTTCAGGATAACGGACATGATACTGGATGTGGAGCTGAAGCGGGGAGAGATGGCAACGGAATTTTCCGACAGCATATCTTCCATGAAGCGGATTTTCGGCCTGGAGCGGCTGGCCCAGATTCTGAAGGCCCTGGGCAATGAAAAGCTGGATAGGGGAACTTACTATTACTGGTCGGGAAACAGGACGGGAAGAAAAGAGTGTCTGAGCTATCTTCTCCAGATCTGCTATCCCCTGGAGGATGATAATTCTGAAAAAATGGGCCGCTTATTCAGCCAGTCCAGCATCAAAGAACAGAAAATTATAGAAACGGCCATGTACGCCCCCCAGTGGCTTTCCATGATTGAAGAATATCTGGGCTGGCCGGGGCTGAAAAGCGGATGCTATTATTTTATGGCCCATATGAATGAGCGGTTTGATGATAAAAAGGCGGCCATGATCGCCAGATATACGCCGCTTTCGCCGGAAGAACTGAATAACGGGGCATTTGACGTGGCCTGGTTTAAGGAGGCTTACGGGCTATTGGGCGAGGAGCGGTTTAAACGGCTTTATGATGCGGCCAAATACATTTCCGACGGCAGCAAACATGCCAGGGCGAGAAAATATGCGGATGCGGCCCTTGGGACAGTTACCTCAAATGAACTGAGGCCGGTGATTGAGGACAAGCGGAACAAAGACCTTCTGATGAGCTATGGCCTGATTCCCGTTGAGGGAAAACAGGATCTCCTGGACCGGTATGAATTTTTGCAGAAGTTTTTAAAAGAAAGTAAGCAGTTCGGCGCCCAGAGAAGGGCCAGCGAATCCCTGGCTGTGTCCACGGCCCTCAAAAACATGGCCAATACCGCTGGATATACGGATGTGACCCGGCTGACGCTGGCTATGGAATCGGAACTGGTCAAATCATACGGGCCGTATTTTGAGGAACAGGAGATTGACGGCGTAATGTTAAATCTCCATACGGATGAAAACGGGAGGACACAGGTGATCTGCCAAAAGGGCGGGAAACAGTTGAAGTCGGTTCCGGCAAAACTTAAAAAGCAGGAATATTACCTGAAGCTGAAAGAGACCGAAAAGAAGCTGAAGGACCAGTATTCCAGGACGGTTAAAATGTTTGAACAATCTATGGAGGAACGGGAACTGTACCAGTACCAGGAACTGAAACTGCTCTGTGAAAATCCGGTGATTGAGCCGGTGGTCACTTCACTGGTATTCATCACAGAGGGAGAGAATCCGGTCCATGGATGGATGCAGGGAAAAGGGCTTGTGGACTGTTTCGGGGAGATTCATTCTCTGCCTGATGACGCACAGATCAGAATCGCCCATCCATTTGACCTCTACCGGTCCGGCTGCTGGCATGAATACCAGAAGATGATCTTCGCCGGAGCCGGGGAAGGAAATATCAAAAAGCAGCCGTTTAAACAGGTATTCCGGGAACTCTATGTAAAACTTCCCGAGGAGCTGGATAAAGAGCGTTCCACCATGTTTGCGGGCAACCAGATCCAGCCGTCCAAAACCGTGGCCTGCTTAAAGAGCAGGAGATGGATTGCGGACTATGAAGAGGGCCTGCAGAAAGTCTATTACAAGGAGAATTTAATCGCTCATATTTATGCGCTGGCCGACTGGTTTTCGCCAAGCGATATCGAAGCGCCTGCGCTGGAATGGGTGGAGTTTACCGACCGTAAGACATTTAAGAATGTGAAGATCGAAGAGATCCCTGATATCGTCTATTCTGAGGTCATGAGGGATGTGGATCTGGCCGTAAGCGTGGCCCATGCAGGAGGCGTAGATCCGGAAACCAGCCATTCAACGGTCGAGATGCGCAAAGCAATTCTGGAATTCTCCCTGCCGCTGTTTAAGCTTTCCAATGTCCGTCTGGAGGGAAGCCATGCCTTTGTGGAAGGAAGCAGGGGCAGCTACAGCATTCATCTGGGAAGCGGAGTGATCCACCAGATGGGCGGCCACCAGATCAACGTGCTGCCTGTGCACTCCCAGGGAAGAGGAAAATTGTTCCTGCCGTTTTTGGATGAAGACCCCAAGACTGCGGAAATTATTTCCAAGGTTGTGCTGTTTGCAGAGGACAAGAAAATAAAAGACCCTTATATACTGTCTCAGATTATCCATTTGTGAGAATATTGCAGTCGTTGGGAAAACGGGAAAATATGATCTTTTATAGTACAAAGTGCACAAAACCAGATCTTGTTTTTGCACAGTTTTAATAATAGACTAACAAAAGGTTCAATGTTATAATATTTACAACTGAACAAATCGTGAACCAATTATGTATATCCTGGGGATTGGCCCAGAGTCTCTACCAACTACCGAAAGAGTTGACTACATATGTTATGTAGCCAGCTCTTTTTTTGTTTCGTCGAAATCTGTATTTTTTCGGAACAGAAGGGATGGCGGATCAGGTGGAAGAGAGTCTGTTTGGCCCCGGGGAATTGAACTTATCATGCAGGAATATGATCAGGCATGGGGGCTGACAGACTTTTTGCCTGCCGGCAAAAGAACCGGGAAACAGGATTGGTTGAGCGAATCAAGGAGGAGTCAAAATGAAGATTGTAGGTCAGAAAATGACACGTGTGGATGCTTATGGAAAAGTGACCGGGGAGGCCAAATACACCGCGGATCTGGAACCCAGGGATATTCTCCACGGCAGGGTTGTCCATTCTTCCATAGCCAATGGGCTGGTAAAGAGCTTCGATTTGAGCGAAGCGGAGAAAGTGCCGGGAGTGGTGAAGATTGTCACCTGCTTCGATGTGCCGGACTGCCAGTTTCCTACGGCAGGACATCCGTGGAGTGTGGAAACGAAACATCAGGACATCAGCGACCGGAAACTGTTAAATCAGAGGGTGCGTCTGTATGGGGACGATATTGCAGCGGTCATTGCGGAAAATGAAGTTGCGGCAGCCCGGGCAGCCCGGTTAATCAAGGTGGAATATGAGGAATACGAACCGATTGTGACGGTGGAAGCCGCGATGGATGAGAAGGCATCTGCGCTGCACCCGGATATCCGCCGGGATAATGTGATTGCCCATACCCATATGACCATGAAAGACAGTGAATTTACCTACGAAAAGGGAATGGAAGAGGCCCGAAATACATATGGAGCCGATGTTATCGCTTTGGAAGAGGAGTACAATACGGCCCGCATTTCACACTGCCATATTGAACTTCCGGTTTCCTGGGCTTATGTGGATACCAACGGAAAGATCACCATCACTTCTTCCACCCAGATCCCCCATATCGTAAGGCGGTGTACGGCCCAGGCCCTGGGAGTGCCCGTAGGAAAAGTCCGGGTGATCAAGCCTTATATAGGCGGCGGTTTCGGCAATAAACAGGATGTTTTGTATGAACCGCTGAACGCATTTTTGTCCATATCGGTGGGCGGACGCCCTGTCAGGCTGGAAATCAGCCGTGAGGAGACGATCACAGGGACCAGAACCCGTCACGCCATTCAGGGAAAATGCAAAGGGATTATGACAAAAGACGGCCGTATCCTGGCAAGAAAGCTGGAAGCCTATGCCAACAACGGCGGCTACGCTTCCCACGGCCATGCGATCTGCGCCAACTGCGGCAATGTATTTAAAGATTTGTACAGGGATGAACTGGATACGGAAGTGGACTGCTGGACCGTCTATACGTCCTCTCCGACCGCAGGCGCCATGAGGGGCTACGGCATTCCCCAGGCGGCCTGGTTTACGGAATGCCTGGCCGACGATATGGCGGATGCCATAGGCATGGATCCCTGTGAGTTCCGTCTGAAAAACTGTATGGAAGAAGGGTTTGTGGATCCGGCCAACGGCATCACTTTCCACTCTTACGGTTTGAAAAAATGTATCGAAGAAGGCAGAAAGTATATCCATTGGGATGAAAAATGGAGCGCGTATAAAAACCAGACCGGCCCTGTGAGAAAGGGGATCGGCATGGCCATTTTCTGCTATAAGACCGGCGTCCACCCAATATCACTGGAGACCGCGTCCGCCAGGATGGTGCTGAACCAGGACGGTTCCATGCAGGTATGCATGGGAGCTACCGAAATCGGCCAGGGTGCGGATACTGTATTCACCCAGATGGCGTCTGAGACCACGGGCATTTCCACGGATAAGGTCTATATTGTGTCCACCCAGGATACGGATACCACTCCATTTGACACCGGCGCTTACGCGTCCCGCCAGACTTACGTTTCAGGCATGGCCTGTAAAAAGTGCGGGGAAGAGCTGCGGGGTAAGATTCTGGAGTATGCGGCTTACATGCTGAATCATGATGTGAGCGACCTTTCAAAGACAGTTTACGCCGATGTGGTAAAAGAGGCGGCTGAGAAGATTAAAGAGGCCCTGGGGCTGGACGAAGAGGATGAAGTCACTGCGGATATGCTGGATATTGTGGACAGCAGGGTAGTTGTTAACGGAGGAGAACCGGAGCTGTTTGACGTGGCCGTGGTGGCGGATACCGCATTTTATTCTCTGGACCGATCCGTACATATTACTGCCGAAGTATCGAACCAGTGTAAGGACAACAGCTTCTCTTCGGGCTGCTGTTTTGTGGAAATAGAAGTGGATATGCCCCTTGGCCTGGTGACTGTAAAAGACATCATCAATGTCCATGATTCCGGCATCTTAATCAATCCACAACTGGCCCGCGCCCAGGTGCATGGAGGCATGAGCATGGGGCTGGGATACGGCCTTTCGGAGGAGATTTTAGTGGATGAAAAGACGGGAAGGACGCTGAATGACAACCTGCTGGATTACAAGATTCCCACTGCCATGGATACACCGGACCTGCACGTGGAATTTATCCAGCTGGATGATCCCACCGGCCCTTACGGCAACAAATCCCTGGGAGAACCGCCTGCAATCCCGGTAGCGCCTGCAATCCGCAACGCCCTGTTAAATGCGACGGGAGTCCACATGAACGTGCTGCCCATGACAGCTCAGCGGCTGATTGCCAAATTCAAAGAAAACGGTCTGATATAAGGAGAAGGGTTATGTTTGATATAAAATCATTTTATGATGCGAAAAGTGTAAAGGAAGCCATAGAATACCTGGAAAGAGATCCCGATGCCCAGATCATAAGCGGGGGCACGGATGTGCTGATCCGGGTGAGAGAAGGAAAGGACGCCGGAAAGTCAGTGGTTTCCATTCATAATATTGAAGAACTGAAAGGGGTAAAGCTGTTGGAAAACGGCGATCTGTGGATCGGGGCGGGCACCTCATTTTCCCATATTACCAATGATCCGCTGATCCAGAAATATATCCCGATGCTGGGTGAGGCGGTTGACCAGGTGGGGGGCCCCCAGATTAGAAATACCGGAACCATCGGGGGAAATATCTGCAACGGCGCCACATCGGCGGATTCCGCTTCCACCATGTGGACTCTGGACGCCCTGGCTGTGCTGGAAGGGCCAAATGGGGAACGGACGGTTCCTGTCTGCGGGTTCTATACCGGCCCTGGAAGGACGGTCCGCGACAGATGCGAGGTATGCAAGTATTTTATAATCGCCAAAGAAAATTATGAGGGCTGGGCAGGCCATTATATCAAATACGGCAAACGGAAAGCCATGGAGATCGCAACTCTGGGCTGCGCGGTGAGGGTGAAGCTTTCAGAGGATAAAAAGCGGATCGAAGATGTCCGCCTGGGCTACGGCGTGGCCGGGCCTACTCCTCTCCGCTGCAAAAAGGCGGAAGAGGGCTTAAAAGGCCGTGAAGTTACGGATATTGAGGCCATGGAGGAATTCGGAAAAACGGCGTTAACAGAAGTCAATCCCCGTTCTTCCTGGAGAGCTTCTAAGGAGTTCCGCCTTCAGTTGATCGAAGAACTGTCCAAACGGGCATTAAAAGAAGCGGTGAAAAAAGCGGGGGGTGAAGTCAATGCTTAAAATTGTGCATATGAAAGTGAACGGTAAAGAGGTAGAAACAGCGGTGGACGAGAGGGAATCCCTGTTAGACACGCTGCGGCAGAGATTCGGCCTGACTTCTGTGAAGAAAGGCTGTGAAGTGGGAGAGTGCGGAGCCTGTACGGTGCTGGTCAACGGCGAGGCCGTGGACAGCTGCATTTATATGACCATGTGGGCGGAAGGAAAGAGCATTCTGACTGTGGAAGGGCTGAAAGGCCCCAATGGGGAGCTGTCCCCCATTCAGAGGGCATTTATTGAGGAAGCCGCCGTTCAATGCGGATTCTGTACCCCGGGCCTGATCATGAGCGCTGTAGAGATCGTGGGAACCGGAAAAAAATACAACAGGGAAGAGTTAAAGAAGCTGATTTCCGGCCATCTGTGCAGATGTACGGGATACGAGAATATTTTAAACGCCATGGAGCGGATCGTAGAGGAGGTGTACAGGGAGGTAAATAAAAATGAATAGGGGCGCGGACTGCAGCATCACCAATATTTACAAGCTGGACGGCCGGGTGCCTTTAGGGAAAGCAATACCCTTTGGCCTGCAGCATATCCTGGCCATGTTCGTTTCAAACCTTGCTCCGATTACGATTATAGCGGGAGCGGCCCAGCCGGCCCTGAGCCAGGCCCAGACCGCCGTCCTGCTTCAAAATGCCATGTTCGTGGCCGGTATTGCCACGCTGATCCAGCTATATCCGGTCTGGAGGATTGGTTCCAAACTTCCGGTGGTGATGGGGGTCAGCTTCACCTTCGTGACCGTTTTAAGCACCATTGCGGCAAATTACGGTTATCCGTCGGTAATCGGGGCCGTGCTGATCGGCGGTCTGTTCGAAGGGACTTTGGGGCTGCTGGCGAAATACTGGAGAAAGATCATCACTCCTGTTGTGGCCGCTTCTGTGGTAACGGCCATCGGATTTTCCCTGTTCACCGTAGGGGCCAGGTCATTTGGCGGCGGTTATGCGGATGATTTCGGGTCTGCCCAGAACCTGATTTTGGGATTTATCACTCTGATCACCTGTATTTTGTGGAATATTTTTGCGAAGGGGTATTTAAAACAACTTTCCGTGCTGGCGGGGCTGGTTGTGGGCTATGTGATAGCCATTTTTCTGGGCAAGGTGGATTTGAGCCTGATTCTGTCGGGCGGCTTTATCGCTCTTCCCAAGCTTCTTCCTTTTATTCCGGAGTTCCATGCAGGTGCTGTCATTTCAGCCTGCATCATCTTCCTGGTGTCTGCGGCTGAGACCATAGGCGACACTTCCGCCCTGGTTTCCGGTGGTCTGAACCGGGAAATTACCGGAAAGGAGATTTCAGGTTCTCTCGCCTGCGACGGATATGCATCCTCATTCTCCACATTGTTCGGATGTCCCCCTGTCACTTCCTTTTCCCAGAATGTGGGGCTGGTCGCCATGACGAAAGTGGTTAACCGGTTTACGATTATGACAGGAGCCGTCTGCATGATCCTGGCGGGCCTTCTGCCGCCGGTAGGGAATTTCTTCGCATCCCTTCCCCAGTCTGTGCTGGGCGGATGCACCATCATGATGTTTGGAAGTATTCTGACGTCAGGAGTCCAGATGATTGCAAAATGCGGGTTTTCCCAGCGGAATATTGTCATCATCTCCCTGTCCCTGGCAATCGGCATCGGATTTACAACCGCCAGTGAAATCGGTATTTGGGATATTTTCCCGCCGCTGGTGCAGTCGGTGTTTTCCTCCAATGTGGTGGCTGTGGTGTTCGTCATTTCCGTTGTGTTAAGCCTTCTGCTGCCAAAGGATATGGACATCAAAACGCTGGAGGAGTGATTAGGTATATCTTTATTTAACGAGTTGGCAGGAGTGACGCCATGAAGACGGGGAATCTGGGGCAGGCGGCCGTGGATGAGAGGAATTG